>DAONBX010000006.1:0-72185 GCA_035401705.1 Aeromicrobium sp. | reverse complement strand
GTCCAGGCCGCCAAAAAGCCAGCGGTAAAAGCATCGCCAGCGCCGGTGGTATCAACTACTTGCACTCGTGCGGCGGCGACTTGTTCACGCACCGTCTTGCTGACATAGGCCGCGCCCATCGAGCCGAGGGTGACCACAACGTGCGGATAAAGCTCGGCGAGCGCCTCGAAGTCGACAAAGGGACCAGTCGCGCCGACCAGCAGCCTGGCCTCCTCAAGGTTTGGCATCAGCAGGTCGACCCCTTGAGTCCATTCGATGAAGACTTCTGGTGTCACCTCGCGCAGGAACGCCGTGGTGCTGGGGTCGACACTGACCGAGATGCCGAGTTTCTTCGCCCGCGCGATCAACTCCAGCGCCACCGGACGAGTCGCCGGGTCGAAGAAGGTGTAGCCGGTCAGGTGCAACCAGTTGACGTCGTCGAACAGGTCCTCGCTGATGTCGTCGACGGTCAACGTGCTGTTGGCGGCGCGGTCGACGAACATTGTGCGGTCGCCTTGTTCGTCCAAGGTCAGCACGATCGTCGCGGTGGGCAGGGTCGGGTCGAGCGCCAACCGTGGGTCGACGTGATGCTCGCGTAGGGCTTCACCGTGACGGCCAAAACCGTCGGAACCTACCTTGCCGAAGAACCGAGCCTTCGCTCCGAGGAAGCCCAGCCAGGCTGCCGAGTTCGCCGCCGACCCGCCGGCGGTCATTCGAATCTGGGAGCGAGTGTCGCTGTGTGGCGTCACCGGCTCCAACGGGAGCACGCCGATGTCGTCAACGACGTCACCGGCAAGCAGGATCACCTGCGCTCCGCCGCCGCGGTGGCGATGTCGGCAGCAACCGCGATGTTGTTGCGGACGAGCTCGAGGTTCACGGCCAGACTTTCGCCGCCGGTTAGTTCAACGATGCGGGTCAGCAAGAACGGGGTGACTTCCTTGCCGCTCAGCCCTTGCGCGGCGGCCTCGCCGATGGCTTGGGCGAGCACCGCATCGTGCAGTGCCGGGTCGAGTTGCTTTTCGACTGGCAGGGGGTTGGCCACGATGATTCCCGAAACTAGGCCAAGATCGTCGCGGCTGGCCATCACCTTCGCCACGGCCTCGGCGTCGTCGGCGCTCCAGTCGAGTTCAAATCCTGAAGAGGTGAGCCAGAAGCTTGGGAAATCGTTTGTTTGGAAACCGAGAACGATTACGCCAAGCGATTCGAGGCGTTCGAGGGTTGCGCCGATGTCGAGGATCGACTTGACGCCCGCCGATACGACGGTGATCGGCACTTCGCCCAAGATCGTCAAATCCGCTGATTCGTCGAACGTGTCGGAAGCGCCTTGGTGCACGCCGCCGAGTCCGCCGGTCGCGAAAACCCGAATGCCGGCCCGGTCAGCGATCCACGAGGTGGCCGCCACGGTAGTTGCTCCACTGAGCCCGAGGCCGGCGGCGACCGGCAGATCGCGCACGCTGAGTTTGGCGATGTCCTCGTTGGCGATGCGCTGCACTTCGTCGTCGGTCAGGCCTGCTTTGAGCACGCCGTCCAAGACGGCGACGGTGGCCGGGGTGACACCACGATCTCGCAGGATCTGTTCGAACTCTCGGGCGGCCGCGAGGTTGTCCGGTCGCGGCAGTCCGTGACTGATGATCGTGGACTCCAGGGCGACGACTGGTCGACCTTCGGTTAGCGCTTCGGCGACTTCTGCAGAGGTTTCGATCTTCATCAGTTGAGCCTATCTAGTACGGAGGCATTTGGCGCGGTTGCACCGTCAGTCGGGCAGGACGTAGGACAAGACCCGAGCGGTGTTCCCGCCCATGATGGCGGCGATATCGGTGTCGCTGTGCCCGCGGTCTCGCAGCTCCTGTGTGATTACGGCGATCTGGCTGGTGTCCCAAGCTGTGGTGACTGCGCCATCGAAGTCGCTGCCGAGGGCGGCGGTCTCAACACCGCCGATCTTGATGACGTGTTCGATTGCGTCGACTACTGCTGCGGGGGTGAGTTCGCAGACGGCCGCGTCCCAGTAGCCGATGCCGATCACGCCGCCGGTCTTGGCAACTCCCCTGATTTCAGCGTCGGTGAGATTGCGGTTGACGTCGCAGGTCGCTTGGACGCCGCCGTGACTGGCGACAACCGGCTGGGTGGCGAGTTCGAGCATTTCGGCGATGGCCGGGTGGCTTGCGTGGGCGATGTCGACGACCATGCCGCGCTCTTCCATCTCGGCGAACACTTTTCGACCAAGGTCGGTCAGTCCGCCCTTTTCTTCGCCGTGCATTGAGCCGGCAACCTCGTTGTCGAAGAAGTGGGTGAAGCCGGCCATTCGGGCGCCGGCGTCAAACAGGACTTCAAGGTTGGCCGCATCCCCTTCGAGGTTTTGTAAGCCTTCGAGCGAGAAGAGTGCGCCGGTCACATTCTTGCCGGCGGCCCGGTCGGTGATCAGTGCGGCTAGGTCGCCGCGAGTCTTGATGAACCGCAGTTCGCCGTCTGAATCGTCGACTGCCTTCTGCAGCTTTTCGGCGTGGTAGAGCGAGCGCTGCAACAGAGACGTCCACGTTCGTGGCGGCTGCAACTGAGCGAAGGTCAACAGGGTGATGTTGTCGGTGTCGGCCGGGTTCGAGTCATAGTTTTGTCCCTTGGGCGTTTTGGAGACCGAGGAGAAAACTTGCAGGCCTACGTTGCCCTTTTGCAGCCTCGGCAGGTCTACCTGCCCACGACTGGACGACTCCAACAGGTTCCGTTTCCAAAGCAGCGTGTCAGCGTGCATGTCCGCGATAAACAGTGACTCGTGCAGCGCCAACGTTTCGGCGTCAGGTTCAGGTAGATCCGTCTTTTCCACGACGTTTCGGCTGTTCTCGACGATGCCGGGCGCGAGGGTGAAGAACCCCACCATGCCGACCACCAATAGTCCGAGTAGCGCCAACAGAATCCGGCGCAGCCAAGTGCGCTTAGAACGAGACATGACCGCAGGCTATCGCTTGTGTGACCTGCGTCACTACGAGGTGTGGGTCGGTGTGGCGAATCGGCGCTCGCGCCGACTCACACTCAGCTAGCCTGGGCGGGTGTTACGCCAAATTGACGTAGTCGGGGCCGTCGTCCTTCGCGACGGAAAAATTCTTTGTGCACAGCGTGGACCCGCCGGATCGCTACCCGGCTTGTGGGAGTTCCCCGGCGGAAAAATCGAGCCAGGCGAATCAGCCCGAGAAGCCCTACGCCGCGAAATCGACGAGGAACTCAACTGTCAGATAGACGTCGGCTCACAAATCGTGACCACAACCCACGAGTATGACTTCGGAGTCGTGACGCTCACGACTTTCTACTGCGAACTCGTTTCTGGCGAGCCAACCCTGACTGAACATGCGGCTATCAAGTGGCTCGCGCCCGAACAGTTGGACTCGATCGAGTGGGCTCCGGCCGACATTCCGGCGGTCGAACAGATCATGGCCGCGTCTAGCCGATGAGCGCACCAAGCGACTGGGCCCAACGCTTCAAACCAGATATTCAGTACGGCTTCGTTGGCGAACTTGACTTCATTTCAGACCGAGACGAGCCGCCACGCCGGTATGGTCCCGACCTGGTTTTGAATGGCCACGGGAGCACGGTCGAACATGCCCTGCTCGATGAGCTTTCCCAATGCGAACGGTTCACCTTTTCAGTCGCATTCGTTTCACCTGGCGCCATTGCGCAACTGAAGCAACGCCTGCTCGATTTCAACGGCAGCGGCCTCATCGTCACCTCCGACTTTCTGGGCTTCAACCAACCCCGAGCGTTTGCTGAACTGCTGAAGATTCAGGAGTTGACTGGCGTGGCCGTGCGCCGCCACACCGCAAAGGGCTTCCACCCGAAGGGATACATTTTCGAACGCGCGCAGAGCGTCACCGCCATGATTGGCAGTTCAAACCTGACTAGCAGTGCGCTGTCGAAGAATCACGAGTGGAACCTGCGGGTCTCGGCGGCAAGAGGCAGCGACTTGGCCCAGCAGATCGGCGACCTGCTTGACGATCAGGTCAAAAGTTCCGAACCGATTACTCAAGAGTGGATCGATGCCTACGCCGCCGCCTACGTTGCTCCACCGAAGCGGCAGGTTGTCGCGGCTGATCCGGCCGAGCGCCAACTTCGAACTATCGAACCAAACCAAATGCAACAAGACGCACTCTTGGCGATTGACCTGGAACGGGCCCAGGGCGCAACGAGGGCGATCGTCGTTTCGGCAACCGGAACCGGCAAGACAATTCTGGCCGCTCTTGATGTTCGCCATTTCAAACCGAACCGGATGCTCTTCCTCGTCCACCGCGAGCAAATTCTCGACAAATCGATCGAGGCTTTTCAGCAGGTAATCGGTGGACCGAGCAGCGACTTTGGCAAGGTTTCGGGGGGCGTTAGTCAGCTGGATCGAAAGTATGTTTTCGCTACCGTCCAGTCGCTTTCGCGGCCCCAAACGCTATGCCAAGTCGAACCAGACGCCTTCGATTACGTGCTAATTGATGAGGCTCACCGCGCCGGCGCAGACACCTACCGGTCTGTCATCGACCATCTGACGCCGAAGTTCCTGCTCGGGATGACCGCAACACCCGAGCGCACAGACGGCTTCAACGTATTTGAACTATTCGACTACAACGTGCCGTACGAGATCCGGCTGAACCATGCGCTCGAGGCCGACATGCTCTCGCCGTTCCACTACTACGGAATCGCCGACGTCACCTACGAAGACGGCTCCACTCCCGCAGATGAGACCGACCTCAAACTGTTGATCACCCCCGATCGGGTGAATCACCTGATTGAGGCACTCGATCGCTACGGCCAGGCCGGGACCGAACCTCGGGGGCTGATCTTCTGTAGCCGCAAAGAAGAAGCGCGAGACCTTTCCCGCCAACTAAACCAGCACTCGCTTCGAGGAAAACCTCTCAGGACGGTCGCCCTAACTGGAGAAGACTCGATCGCAGAGCGTGAACGTCGTGTGAGCGAACTCGAGACTGGACAACTCGACTACATCCTGACGATCGACGTGTTCAACGAAGGCGTCGACATTCCCACGGTCAACCAGGTGGTGATGCTGCGCCAAACCCAGTCGGCCATCGTGTTTGTGCAGCAACTCGGTCGAGGTCTGCGGCTTGCCGAAAACAAAGACCACCTCGTAGTCATCGACTTCATCGGCAACTACACAAACAACTTCTTGATCCCGATCGCGCTGTTCGGTGACGAGACCCTGAACCGCGAATCGCTCAGAGAAAAACTCAATGAAACTGTCGACGGGCCCAGCCTCCCTGGCTTGTCCAGCGTCAGTTTCGACGAGATCTCACGCAAGCGGATCCTGGCATCAATTGATGCGACCAAACTCAATAGCTTTGCGCGACTGAAGAGTGCGCTCATCGCAATGCAGCACCGGGTTGGGAAAGTGCCGCAGCTTTGGGACTTCCACCGGTTTGAATCCGTAGATCCGGTACTTCTTGCCACGTCGAGAGAGCACTATCCAGCTTTGGTCGAGAAGCTACTTGGCATCGAATCGAGACTTTCAACTGAAGCCAGTCGCGCGCTCCATTTCATCTCGTATGAAGTGCTGCCGGCCAAACGACTGCACGAGCTCGTCCTGCTTGAACTTCTCGTCGAACGCCGCAGCGTAAATCTCGAAGACTTCATCTCGGAGTTGGCACGTCGCGAACTTCCAAGTGACGCACTAGCCGTTTCGACTTCTCTCGACAGCCTCTGTTTGCGTGGGTACAACCAAACTGACGAAAATCGCTATCAGTCCCCCATCGCCATCGAAGACGGCGACAAAATCAAGCTCGCTTGGCCGATAAGCAACGAACTCGATACGTCAGCTGAATTTGCCGAAGCCGTCGCTGACGTCCTAAAGACTGGAATGGCACTCACCAGCGCCCGCTATGACAACAGTTCGGTGTTCACGCCGGCGATGCAGTACTCGCGGCGCGATGCAGCCCGCGTGGTGGGCTGGGGCCGAAAGTCCGCCTCAACCGTCTACGGGTACAAAACTGACACAAAGCACGCGGTCGCGACAATCTTCGTCACGTTGCACAAGAGTGACGAGGTCGAGGCCAGCACCGCCTACGAGGACGCACTGCTGGACCCTTCGCATATGCGGTGGTTCTCCAAGTCAAACCGGACACTAAAAAGCAAAGATGTCGCGCCGATCGTGGCCGGCGAAGTGGCCCTGCACGTGTTCGTGAAGAAGGACGACAGCGAAGGCCCCGACCACTACTACCTAGGGCGGGCAACGGCGCACGACGCAGTCAAAACCACCATGCCCGGCTCGGACCAAAAGCCTCTTCCGGTGGTGGCGATGACACTGAAGTTCGACCAACCGATCAAGCAGGGGTTGTTCGACTACTTCCACACCAAAGGCTGACTCGGGGCCGAGCACTCGGGGCCGAGCACTCGGCCTCAGCCAGCTACGACGTCACTCGATCGGGGTGCGGTAAAAGTTCGCGTGGCTGCGTGAGGCGGTGGGGCCGCGCTGGCCTTGGTAGTGCGAACCGTAGGCCGCCGAACCGTAGGGGTGTTCGGCTGGGCTGGATAGCTGGAAGAAGCACATCTGCCCGATCTTCATGCCCGGGTAAAGCTTGATCGGCAAGGTGGCCACGTTCGCCAACTCGAGGGTGATGTGCCCTTGGAAGCCCGGGTCGATGAAACCGGCAGTCGAGTGCGTCATCAGGCCGAGCCGGCCAAGCGAACTCTTGCCCTCGAGCCGAGCCGCTATGTCGTCGGGCAACGTCACGTATTCGAACGTCGACCCTAGGACGAACTCGCCCGGGTGCAGGACGAACGCTTCATCTAGCCCGACTTCGATCTCGCGGGTCAACTCCGGCTGATCAACGGCCGGGTCGATGTGCGGGTACTTGTGGTTGTCGAAGACCCGAAAGAACTTGTCTAGGCGCACGTCGATGCTCGACGGCTGGATCATGTTCTTCTCGTACGGGTCCAAGCCGACCCGACCGGCGTCGATCTGGGCGAGGATGTCGCGGTCTGAAAGGAGCACGAGAAGAACCTACTACGCGGCTGCTGGGAAGCCCCCGGCTTGCCCCGAAAACCTTCGTAAAGAAAGACTGAGCGTTCTGGGTTTGGAGCCGGTGACGGGAATCGAACCCGCGTATCTTGCTTGGGAAGCAAGCGCTCTGCCATTGAGCTACACCGGCGTGTGCACCTCAGATACTAGCCACGCGGCCACACGGCAGATTCAGCGACCGCACCGCAGGCCAACTACCCGGCGAGTCGGGCGAGGAAGCCGCGGACCTGCTCGGCAAGCGCTGCGGGCTGCTCTTCGGGCACCCAGTGGCCGGAGTTTTCGATCACGTTTACAGTCACGTTCGCTGGCCCGGCGGCGCCGCTCACGAGCCGGGGCGTGAGCACTCCGTCGTGCCGGCCGGGCAGGAAAAGCAGCGGCACCTCGCGCACTTTTTCGGCGTAGGTTCGCCGCAGCGTCTGACCAATCTCGACGCTCAGGAACTGCCGGTACATCGATTGGCCGGCCTTGGCGCGAGCTGGTTCGGCGAATCGGTTTAGGTATTCCTGTCGGTCGGCCGGGTCGAAGCTGAACCCTCGCGATGACCCCAACCGCAGGACCGCCTTGAGCAGCAGCTGGCCGCCGTGGGCATGCAGCCACGAACCCCCCGGCCCACCTGCGATCAACTGATAACTGAATCGCCACAAGTCGGACCAACCGATTTTCGTCCACGGCGCGACGATTGCCGCGGCCACCACCCCGGCCGGCAGTTCGGGGTGACGACTCGCCACCAGCAAAGAAACCCAGGCTCCCCAATCGTGGCCGAGCAGCACCGGGCGCGACAGTTCGAGCACCTTACAAAGCCGCGCGATCTCATCGGTCATGACCCGCTTGTCGTAGGCGGCCGTGCCGCGAGGCGCGTCACTCCAGCCGGCCCCGCGCAGGTCGACGGCGATGACGTGGTGAGTTTGGGCGAGCTCGACCATCACGTGCCGCCAACAGAACCAGTGCTGCGGCCACCCGTGAATCAAAACCAGCGTCGGCCGATCGGGCGACCGATGTTCGATCCCGGCCTGCGCGAGGTGAAGGGTGACGCCGTCCACGTCAACCCAGTCATGCTCAACTCCGGCGACGACAGGCAGAGATTGAGTACTCATCTGCTGATCGTAGGGTGAAAACCATGACCCTCGTCGAACTCGAAAGCAAAAACGGCATCAGCACCATCACGTTGAATGCGCCCGATCGGCTCAACGCCCTCGACTGGCCGCTACTTGACGAGTTGAAGGCCGCGATCGCTCAGGTGGCGGCAGACAATCAGGCCCGCGCACTTGTCGTGTCTGGTGCCGGGAAAGCTTTTTGTGCCGGCGCCAACTTGGCCAACCTGTTCGGCGACACGACTCGGCCCGTTGAGGTGTTGCGCGAAAACCTGTTGAACGTCTACGCCTCCTTCCTTGGTATCCGCGAGTTGACCATCCCGACAATTGCCGCGGTTCAGGGTGCTGCCGTCGGGGCCGGCTTGAACATCGCCTTGGCTTGCGACGTGATCATCGCCGGACCGAAGGCAGGATTTGGGCCGACGTTCAGCAAGATCGGCTTGCACCCTGGCGGGGGTTGCACCTGGATGTTGACTCAGCGGATCGGGTCGGCCAACGCCATCGCTGCCTTATTTGGCGGCGAGGTCATCAATGCCGAGGACGCGCTCCGGTTGGGGATCGCCCAAGAGATTGCCGACGATCCAAGGGCACGCGCGCTTGAACTCGCCGCCACCTATGCCGGACGCAATCGGGACCTGCTCGCCAAGATCAAGGAGAGCGTGCAAATCGCGACTACCGCCGACTTGGCGACGAGTTTGGATTTCGAGTCGTGGGCTCAAGCCGAATCACTTGGCAGCAACGAGTTCGCGGCGTTCGCGGCCCGATTCAACGACTGAGGTCTGCCAGTCACACGCCTTGATGTGCGGCTGCGACGTCGCTGGCCTCCTCGGTCAGCGCGTCAACGACGTACCGCACCGAAAGGCGTTCCATCCGGTCGGGACGGATGACCGCAGTAATTTCACGGGTGGCGCCGATCCCGGTCAGTGGTTTGGTGACTAGTTCGTTCGCGTGCGTTCGAGTCGTGAACCTGGGCAGGATCGCGATGCCAAGCCCGGCGGCCACGCAGGCCTCGACCACTCGGTTGTCGTCAAAGCGTTGGGCGATTTGGACTGGCTCGCCGGTGAAGGCTGCGAGGTCTTGGAGCACTCGATCGAACGGGAAACCTTGTGGAGCTCCGATCCACGTTTCGCCGATGACGTCCTTGGGTGAAACGGTTCGCCGGTCCGCGAGTCGATGATTCTTTGGCAGTACGACATCCAGTGGCTCGCGCATCAGCGGCACGAGGTTCAGCCCGCGGGCGTGCCATTGTTCGGTCACCGTCGGCGAATCGGCGACGACGATGTCGTGATTGGCGACCATCTCCAGCACGTCATAGTTTTTGGTCGGGTCTCGATCGGTTGCCGAAACGATGATTTCCGGTTCGGCGGCAAGGCGCTTCAACAATCCGGCAAAAAGCATCTCGGCGGCGGTGGGAAACATCGCCACGCTGACGTCGCCGGCCGGGCGGCCCATGTATTCGTGCCAGCGGGCTTCGGCGCGCGCCATCGCCACGGCCAAGTCGGTAGCGGTGGCCGCGAGTTCTCGACCGGCTGACGTCAGTTGAACGCCCCGGCCTGCCGGTTCGATCAGCGGCGCTCCCGCTTCGCGTTCGAGCAGTTTGAGTTGCTGCGAAACCGCCGACGGTGTGATCTGCATCTCGTCGGCAACCGCACCAACCGAGCCGCGATCGGCCAATTCGCGCAGCATTTCAAGGCGCCGCATATCCATGTAGCAACACTACACGTTCACTTAAGTTTTATTAGATAGACCTAAACGAAATTTCGGCGCAAGATTGGTTGCAGACGAAAGGAGACCCGGACATGACCTTCCTAGCAATTTCAGCAATCGCCATCGTGACCATCGGCGTTGCACACACCGTTCGCTTGGTCACCACTGACGGACTGGCGCCGATCGCGACCCGTAAGTCGTGACCCGAGCATAAAAGCCTCATTCGCCACCGCGAATGGGGCTTTTTTTCTTTCTGCGCCAGTTTCATTTGGTCCAAGGCATTCGTGGGTTACTATTTAGTTACTGACCGGTAGCACTCGGCAGTAACTTAACCCCTTTCTTGGAGGAATCCGGCCCATGAGCCATTACAAGAGCAACGTGCGCGACGTCGAGTTCAACCTCTTCGAACTCTTCGGGCGTCAGAACGTCCTAGGAACCGGCCCCTTCGGCGAAGTCGACACCGACACCGCCAAGAGCATCATCGCCGAGGTCGAGCGCCTCGCCCGTGAAGAGTTGGCCGAGTCGTTCGCTGACGCTGACCGCAACCCGCCAGTCTTCGACCCCGCGACCCACACCCTCAAGCAGAACCCCGCCTTTGCCAAGAGCTACAAGGCTTGGGCGGACGCCGAATGGTGGCGCCTGCAGTTGCCCGAAGAACTCGGCGGCCAGTTGGCCCCGTCCTCGCTGATCTGGGCTTTGGGCGAATTCGTCCTCGGCGCGAACCCGGCCATCTGGATGTATGGCGCCGGTCCGGCCTTCGGCCGCATCATCTGGGAGAACGGCACCGACCGCGACAAGTTGATCGCCCGTCAGGTCATCGAGCGCAAGTGGATGACCACGATGGTCCTGACTGAGCCCGATGCCGGTTCTGACGTCGGCGCTGGCCGCACCAAGGCCTTCCAGAACGAAGACGGCAGCTGGCGCATCGAGGGCGTGAAGCGCTTCATCACCTCAGCCGTTAGCGACATGAGCGAAAACACCATGCACATGGTGTTGGCACGTCCCGTTGGCGTCGAAGGCGTCGGCGGACCAGGCACCAAGGGTCTGTCGCTGTTCCTCGTGCCTGAGCACCACTTCGACTTCGAGACCGGTGAACTCACCGGCGAACGCAACGGCGTCTACGTCACGAACGTCGAAAAGAAGATGGGCATCAAGGTTTCGGCCACTTGCGAAGTCACCTTCGGCGACCCGCAACTGGGCGGACAGGCCACCGGCTGGCTGCTCGGCGAAGTTCACGACGGCATCAACCAGATGTTCCGCGTCATCGAGAACGCCCGCATGATGGTTGGCTCGAAGGCGATCGCGACCCTGTCGACCGGCTACCTCAACGCGCTCGAGTACGCCAAGGAGCGCGTCCAAGGCGCCGACCTGACGAACCCTGCCAAGGACGCCCCGCGCGTGACCATCACCCACCACCCGGACGTGCGCCGGTCGCTGCTGACGCAGAAGTCGTTCGCTGAAGGCATGCGCTCGCTCATGCTTTACACGGCTTGCTTCCAGGACGAAATCACCCTCAAGCAGGCCGCCGGCGAGGACGCTTCGCTCGAAGAGTCGATCAACGACCTGCTGCTGCCGATCGTCAAGGGCTACGGCTCGGAGCGTTCGTGGGTGCTGCTGGGCACCGAGTCACTGCAGACCTTCGGCGGTTCGGGCTTCCTGCAGGAGTACCCGCTGGAGCAGTACGTCCGCGACGCCAAGATCGACACCCTTTACGAAGGCACCACCGCGATCCAGGGCCAGGACCTCTTCTTCCGCAAGATCGTCAAGGACCAGGGCCGCGCGCTGGGCTGGCTGTCCGAGCAGGTCAAGGCGTTCATCGACAGCGAAGCCGGCAACGGTCGCCTCAAGGTCGAGCGTGACCTGCTGGCCACCGCGCTCGAGGACACCACCGCGATCATCGGCACGATGTTCACCGACTTGATGGCCGCCAACCCGGCCGACGAGAACGGCGACATCCAGAACGTCTACAAGGTTGCACTGAACACCACGCGCCTGGTTTACGTACTCGGCGACTTGGTGGTGGCTTGGCTGCTGCTGCGCGGCGCCGAGGTCGCTCAGAACCAGCTCGACGCTGGCGCCGAAGGTGCGGACAAGTCGTTCTACGAGGGCAAGGTCGCCGCGGCGTCGTTCTTCACCAAGAACGTGCTGCCGCGTCTGGCCGCAGAGCGCGTCATGGCCGAACAGGTTGACCTGTCGGTCATGGAACTGGACGAAGCTGCTTTCTGAGTCCAACTCAAAATCGAAAGCGGCGCGGACCTTCGGGTCCGCGCCGCTTTCGTTTGCTCCTTAAAGCAGGTCCTTTGCAACGACTGACTTCACCCAGGCTTCGTTGGGGCTCATGCCCGCCCACTCATAGGTTGCCTCAACCGGGTCGATTCCACGGTCGCCAGCACGGCGGACCAATCGGCCCATCGAAACGTAACTTCCTGGTCGATCAGCGCTATCGTCCGTGGCGACAATCAGCAGGACCTCATCGCCTTGTGCCGCATGCTCGACGTCTTCGACACGGTAGTCGACCAGTTTTTCCAGCTCCCCGTCAGCGAGCACTCGACCCAATTTGCCTTCAAAATCCGAGCGCACTTTCGACAATGGCACCACGCCACCTCGCTCACGGACATACACCGTCGTTGGACCGCCGTTGCGTTGTGCAGCGACTTGGACGGTCAGAATCGTCTCGACGTGGTTCCCCGGTTGAGAAACAACCGCCTCCGTCTTCGTTACCTGCCCAACGAGTACGTTTGCGATCATCTCTTCCTCGACGAACTGCTCCAGGGTCGGATCGGCATAGATTCTGATCCGGTCGCCGATCATCGTGACCACATGAGCAACCTCCCCATCGGTTTGGGAGACCGGAGTTGTCGAACTCTGGCTACTTGCTTCCGTGCCGTCATTTGGCGGAGTTTCCGAACACGCAGTCAAAAGCAAGAGACCGGCCAGGAGCGCCGTGAGCCGAACGCGGGCAGTCGAGGCATCGGTACTCATGCCACCATCCTCACGCGAACGCGATCGGGCGGGCAATCGCGCGGACACATGCTGGGCCGGGTTCGCCTGCGGCCTGTGCGCAGGTGCAACGCCTAGGCTGGCCAAGTGGATTTGAGTCTCCGTCGCTGGTACGTCGTCGCGGCCCTGATTGCGCTGTTCTCATGGGCTGCGGGGACGGCGTATGCCGCGTCGGCGTGGGATCCGGTGCGGACGGCGGCAGTTGCGCCGATTGGTCAAGATCTCAACCCGGCCGGCAAGGATCTGGCCATCTTCACCGACGTGCTGCAGCCTGACCGAAATGTGCAGTGCTTTGCCCGAGCGGATGGACCGCGCATCAAGGTGCCCGCTGCACCGGTTGAGATCTCCGTCGACAGCGACGGCACTCGCTGGCACCTCATCGCGGTCTTGCGCTCGGCACCAGACGGCGTCCACGTCGCCTGCGCCCCCCGCGACAAGGCAATCGACACCGCCCGCTACGGCACCGCGATAGTTGACCTATCAAGTCGGCTGGGTACGGCGAAACTCATTTCTTGGGGCGGCTTCGCGGTCGGGCTGACCTTGGCAACTGCGACTCTTTACGCAAGGACTCGAAAGGAATTTGCCAATGACTGACCTAGCGCCCTATGTCCAAGCGTGGAAGTCTGCGGCCGAAGCGATCCTGTCGCTCGACCACGACGACTGGCAGATCCCGACCGACCTGCCCGGCTGGACCGCACACGACGTCCTCGCGCACCTTGTTCACCTAGAGCGGGTAATCCTCGAAGGCGACAGTCAAACCGTCGGCACTAACGTCGTGCCCGCCGACTATACGAACGCCGGCGTCGAAGCGTTGCGAGACGTCCCGACGGCTCAACTTCGCAGCGACTTGGCTGACCTCATTCGGCTGCGCTCAGCAGACTTGATCGAACTGCCTGATCCGAACGCGCCCGCGACGAACGCGCCGGCGAACGCCAACTGGACTTGGGAGACTGCGCTTCGAAATCGCGCCATCGACATGTGGATGCATGAACAGGACCTGCGCCGCGCGTTCGATATTCCCGGCGGGCTGGACTCGCTCGGTGCCCACGTCACAACCTTGACCTTCGCCAGCGCCTTGGGCTTCGTACTCGCCAAAAAGGCCGGCGCCAAGCCCGGGACCGTGGTTCGCTGGCTCGTCACGGGACCAGTCGCAGTTGACTCAACGATCGGCGTCGGCGACGACGGCCGCGCCCGCCCAACCGATCAACCGGCCGAAGTCACCCTAACGATGGACACGGAGGCGTTTGCACTGCTAACTGGTGGGCGCCGAGGTCGCGAGTCGGTCTCTGTTCAGGTCGCTGGCGACGCGGCTCTTGGTGAGCAGGTCCTAGCCGCGATGACGCTAACGACCTAATGCTTATCCGGCCGCCGAAGGTGCTCAACGCCGCCGTGAAGCAGGCGCGTCGATTGCTGTCGGTCGTGGGCCGAAGCGGCGGCGAAACCCCGCAGCCATTCGCCGCCACCGGCCAGGTCGATTCCCTGGGGCCAGAGGTGTTGGCTCGGTTTGAGGCCCGGCTCGACCGGCTTAGCCCGGCCGAACGGCAGCGCCTTGATCCGACCAACCACCCGAGATCGTTTCGCCAACCCGACGAAGTCTCCTGCGGAGCAACGTGCTTAGTCGTCGCAAGGGCAATCAACGATCCGCCGTACGCGCTCTGGTTGACGACCGGCTACGACGCTCGGACAAACTCGACCGATCCGGCCGAAAGCGCCGAACGTATTACTGCCGAGATCGGCCGGATGCACAAACAGATCACGTCAGTTCGCGACCACGACGGCGACCCGCAGGTGCCCTGGCTGCGACTAATCGGCACCGCGCCGTGGGCGGCGGCCCGGCAGATGTACGGCGCGACTGGCGCGTCGGGAACCCCCGGAATCTCCTACCGAGCCCACACCATTGATCCGAGTGAACTGGAATCAGAGTTCGACCTGATCGTCGCGGCGGTCAAGACCGGACAGGTTTTGCCGCTGTATGTCGGCAGTCAATTGCGGCCCGGCCACGTCGTCTTGATCACGGCCGTGATCGACGACCAGACCCTCCAAGTTTTTGAACCGGCCGCAGGCACGATGAAGCGAGTGACCAAAGTGAGTTTCGCGGAATCGAACCTGGCGCTGGCAGGTTGGAATACCGCCTGGTTCGTTATCTTGCCGCGAACGTGAGTCGGCCCTATTTCCTCTGGAGCTAAGGCTTGTGGCCCCACCTGTCGGGGTCGTCGAGCTTCATGCGTGCGCGAGTCTTCTGCCGGTAGCGCCAGATCTGAATTAGCCCGATCGTCCATAGGACGTATTGGAAACTCATCGCCTGAATGTAGTTGCGGTCGGTGAAGTCCAAGATCAAACCGATCGCGATCACCAAGATGAGGCTCGCGAAAAAGCCGCCTTGGTTGACGATCCCGGTTGCGCTGGCGAGCCGGTCGAGTGGGTTTGAGGAGCGCGCATAGTCGAAGCCGATCATCGAGGCCGGGCCGCCCACGCCGGCGACGATCACCAGCACGACCAGCAGCCAACTCGGCGCATCGCCTGGCCAGCACAAGACCAGCGTCCAAACGGCAACGATCGACAAGATGATGCCGATTACCAAGGACGAGCGGTGCCACGGGTAGACGACGATTAGCCGCCCAAGAATCGGCCCCGAAAGCATGACCGCGACCACCATCACCGACAGCAGCACGCCAGCGAATTCCGCCGAGGCGTGCTCGCTTTCGACGAAGAACGGGAACCCCCACAACAGGCCGAGCACCGTCGCGCTGAATTGAGTGGTGAAGTGCACCCAAAACCCCAACCGGGTGCCCGGCTGACTCCAAGACGCGGTCAAGCTTGTGCGGATGCGCGACCACGACATTGCCGGGCCTCGCACCGATTTCGTTCCGGGCTCATCGTGCACGAACAGCATGACGAGTACCGTGACCACACCACCGATTGCTGCCGAGATCAGGTAGGCGGTTGTCCAACCGAAGCTAGCCAGCGCGAACGTCATCGGCGCGGCCGCGAAAACGGCACCCAACTGGCCTACTGGCCCGGTAATCAAAGTCACCTGGGCGATCGCGCGGACGGCGAACCACGAGTTGACCAGTCGCAGCAGGCAGACAAAAGTCATCGCATCGCCAACACCAACGAATGCTCGTGCAGTCAGTGCGGTCGCGAAAGAATCGGCGAACGCAAAGCCGGCCTGGGCGAACGTCAGGATCACCGAGCCGACCAGCATTACCCGCCTCGGCCCGAACCGGTCTACCAACAGGCCGACCGGAATCTGCATCCCCGCATAGACGAGCAGTTGCAGCATGACGAAGGTCGACAGTTGCGCCGCAGTGATGTCGAATCGGTCCGCCGCGGCCAACCCGGCCACCGCTAGCGATGACCGGTGAAAAACCGCAACCAAATAGGCGGCCAAGCCGACCCCCCAGACCAGCCACGCTTGGCGAGGGGTCTGCGAAAGGGGGGTCACCGACCCAGTCTAGGCGCGCGCCGCTGAACGCCCGAATCGGTCAGAACGTGAACGCGCGTGCCGGGTCCTCCAACAAGTCGGCCACGTCGCGCAGGAATCTGGAGGCCTGCTCGCCGTCGGCTACCCGATGGTCAAACGAAACCGCCAACGTCGTCACCAGTCGGGGTACGACGTCGTCGCCGACGACCCACGGACGTTTCGCGACTTGACCTAGAGCGAGAATCCCGGACTGACCTGGCGGCAGGATCGGCGTGCCGCCGTCGATCCCGAAGACGCCAACGTTTGTCAGCGTGAAGGTGCCGCCGGACATTTGCGCCGGCTGCAACTTGCCCGCTCTGGCGGTAGCGACAAGTTCGTCGATCGTCCGGCCCAGCTCAACTAGGGACAGGCGGTCGGCATCAGGAACAACCGGCACCACCAGACCGCGTTCGGTCGCCGCCGCGATCCCCAACCCGACGCTCTGAGGAAAATCGATCGCGTCCTCGGCCCAGCGCGCGTGCAAGTCCGGGGTTCGCGCCAGCGCCAAGCAAATCGCCTTGGCCGCGATCAGTGTTGCGCTGACTTTGACCGACTCGAACTGCCGGTCGACCTTGAGCCGGTCGACGAGGTTCATCGTTTCGGTCACGTCGATCGTCACCCACTCGGTGACTTGCGGGATCAGCGCGCTGGCGGTCATCGCGGCGGCCGTTGCCTTTCGCACCCCAGTTACCGGACGCGAAGTCGCTGCGGTCGGCGGTTGCTCGCGATGGCGCAGCACATCAGTTCTGGTCACGACCGGACCGTCGGCGGACACCGAAGCTAGGTCGACGCCAAGATCCTTGGCGAGCTTTCGTACCGGCGGTTTCGCCAACACCCGAACCGAACTGGCCGAAACCGACTGGGTCCTGCCGGTGCGGGTTCGGCGCTTACGTTCGCTCGGCCCGTAGCCGACCAGCACGGCCGGCGGCTTGGCGGGCGCTGGCTCTTCGACAACGGACTTGACCGACTCGAGCGCCGCGCCTTCAGCAGACGCATCTTCACCGGCCGAGTCCTCACTGGCCGAGTCTTCACTGGCCGAACCGATCCGCACAATCGCCGTCCCGACGGCCACGGTCTGACCCTCGGAGACCAACAGTTCGGCTACTCGGCCGGCATAGGGACTCGGCAGTTCGACGATCGATTTGGCTGTTTCGATATCGACCAACACGTCGTTGATCTTCACCTCGTCACCAACCGCCACCCGCCAAGTGACGATCTCGGCTTCGGTCAGGCCCTCGCCAACATCAGGCAAACGAAACTCGCTCATCAGAACTCCTTCGCCAAGTCGACCGCATCGAGCACTCGCTCAACGCTGGGAAGGTGATCGTGCTCGACCCGACATGGCGGGTACGGCAGGTCGTAGCCGGTCACTCGTTGCACCGGCGCCTCGAGCGAGTAGAAGCATTCTTGGGTGATCCGCGCCGCCAGTTCGGCACCGAGCCCCAGCGTTTTGGCGGCCTCGTGGACCACCACGGCGCGCCCCGTTCGGCGCACCGACTCATAGACCGGTTCCAGATCAAGCGGAGACAACGTTCTCAGGTCGATCACTTCGAGTGAGTCTTCGGTCTCCTCGGCCGCCTGCAGGCAGGTCTTCACCGTCGGCCCATACGCCAAGACCGTCACGTCATCGCCGGCTCGAACCACCCGACTTTCGTGCAGTCCAAGGGCTGGCTCGTCGGTGATGGTCGCCGAATCCCAGTACCGCTGTTTCGGTTCGAGGAAAACGATCGGGTCGTCGGCGGCAATCGCCTGCTGAATCATCCAGTAGGCGTCGTTCGCGTTCGACGGGGACACGACCTTCAACCCGGCCGTCATCACGAACTGGGCTTCGGGGCTTTCGGAGTGGTGTTCCACCGCGCCGATGCCGCCGCCGAACGGAATCCGGATCACCATTGGTACCGAAACCAGGCCTTCGCTGCGGGCGCGCAACCGAGCCACCTGGCTGACGATCTGGTCGTAGGCCGGGTAGACGAAACCGTCGAACTGAATCTCAACGACCGGCCGAAACCCGCGATAGGTGAGCCCGACCGAGGCGCCGACTAGGGCCGACTCTGCAAGTGGGGTGTCCATTACGCGGTGCTCGCCGAAGTCTTTTTGTAGCCCGTCAGTGACCCGAAAGACTCCGCCGAGTCGGCCGATGTCCTCGCCGAGCAGCACCACTTTCGGGTCTGCCTCCATCGCCGCTCTAAGACCGGCGTTCAACGCCTTTGCGATGCTCAACTCCATGACGCGACCTCCTGACTCTGGGCAATGAGTTCATCGGGTTCTTCGGCGTAAACGTGCGCGAACAGGTCCGCCAAATCCGGGTCGGGCAGGTTCTGGCACACCTCGCGCAAGTGTTCGCCCAACTGCTCGGCTTCGGCCTGAACCGCCTCGTCGAAATCGGCGAAGCCCGAGTCGATTTCACTCAGGTGAAGCCGCAAGCGCAGCAGCGGATCCCGCGCGGCCCAATCGTCGCCCTCGTGACGGTCGCGGTACCTGCTCGGATCGTCAGAGGTGGTGTGCGCCCCCATCCGGTAGGTGATTGCCTCGATCAGCGTCGGACCCTGCCCGTCGCGGGCTTTTCGCAGCGCCTGGCTGGTCACCTGGTGGACGGCCAGCACGTCGTTGCCGTCGACCCGCACCCCCTCAAAGCCGAAACCGGCCGCACGTTGGGCGATTGGGACTTTGGTCTGACGCTCTAGCGGAACACTGATCGCGTACTGGTTGTTCTGGCAGAAGAACACGACCGGCGCGTTGTACGAAGCGGCCCAAACGAACGCTTCATTTGTGTCTCCTTGGCTGGTCGCGCCGTCGCCGAAGTAGGTCACGACGGCCTCAGATTTTCCTTCAAGCATGGTGCCGATGCCGTAGCCGACCGCGTGCAGCGTTTGCGCACCGATCACGATCGCCGGCAGTGCGTAGTTGTATTCGGCCGGATCCCAGCCGCCCAGACTCGTGCCGCGGAACATGCCCAGCAACTTCGCCGGGTCGATGCCCCGACACCAAGACACCGCGTGTTCTCGGTAGGACGGGAAGACGAAGTCGGCCGGCTGCAACGCTCGGCCGCTGCCGATTTGGGCGGCCTCCTGGCCGAGCATCGGCGGCCACAAGCCAAGTTCGCCGTGGCGTTGCAGAGCAAACGATTCGGTATCTATTCGGCGTGCCAACACCAAGTCGCGGTGGAATCCGCGCAGGTCATCAAGGGTGAAGTCGTGCTCGCCGACGAGCCGACCGTCGGGTGCGAGCACCTGTGCAATGGGTAGGCCCATGCCTGCCTCCTGTGCCGGAGGCGGGATCACCGCCTCGGTGACGCGATCGCTGGCTCGGGGTGTTGAGCCGACTCGATCGCCGATGTGACGGGCATCACATCTACCCTGAGGGTATCAGGGTTTGAAAGTGGTCGCGGCCGCCAAGAAGGCGTCGTTCACGGACGGAGTGCCGATTGAAACTCGCACGCCCTCGGCAAAGCCGCGAACCGCCACCGGGGCTACGTGCGCGCCGAACTCGGCAGACCTGCCAGGCAATTCGAGCCAAACGAAATTTCCTTGCGTCGTCGGTACCGAAAAGCCAAGTTCGCGCAGCCTAGTCGCCACCCGTTCGCGTTCGGCCACGAGCAAATCGACTCGTTCACCCAGTTCGGCTTCGGCCGCCAACGAGGCGACGGCCGCCGCTTGGGCAATGTCACTGACCCCAAAAGTCGGCAGCACCTTGTCGATCGCTTCGACGATCGGCGCCGGTCCCATCGCATAGCCAACTCGCAACCCCGCTAGGCCGTACGCCTTCGAGAAGGTGCGCAGCACTACCAAGTTCTCGTGCCTGGCCAAGATGGCCAATCCGGCCACGGCTGAGTCGTCACGAACGAACTCGGCATAAGCCTCATCAAGCACCACGAGCACATCAGTGCGAACCTGCGCCATGAACTCTTCGAATTCAGCCGCGCCAACGACAGTGCCGGTGGGGTTGTTCGGCGAGCAGACCAGCACCACTTTCGTCTGCTCGGTGATCGCCGAAGCCATCGCCGACAAATCGTGTCGACCATCGCGGGTGAGCGCGATCTGGACTGATCGCGCCCCGGTCAGCTCCACCGCGATCGGATAGGCCTCAAACGATCGCCAGGCATAGACAACCTCATCACCGGCTGCACACCACGCGTTGAGCAGGGCATAGAGCACGGCAACCGAACCGGTGCCAAAACACAACTGATCGGCCGCCAGCCTTAGTCGGTTGGCCAAAAGTTCGCGAAGTTGGCTAGTCGCCGGGTCCGGATATCGGTTCATCTGGCCAAGGGCCGCAGTCGCACTTTCGAGGACACCGGGCAGCGGCCCGAACGGGTTCTCGTTGCTCGAAAGCTTCAGGCTTTCCTCGGTCGACCGGGCGCCCGCCCGATACGCCGCAATCGATTGGACGGCCGTCCTCGGCTGCGGAAAACTCATGTACCGAGACTAGGGCCGATCGGCCTGCAAGAATCATCCGGTGAACCCAAAAACGGCGCGCGGAGCCCTGCTGCTGGTTACCAGCGCCGCGTTGCTGTTCGGCGTCAACGCGGGAGTTTCGCGAATCGTGATCGAGGCGGGACTGCCAATCCCAACCTTCACCACCGTACGAGTCACCGGCGCGTTCTTGGCGTTTGCGCTGATCGCGGCGACCGTCGACCGAACCGCGTTCAAAGTCCCGCTGGGACGCGACCTAGTTTTGGTCATTGCGCTCGGCGTGGTCGGCGTCGCGTTCTTGCAGTGGACGTACAACTTCGCCATCGTGCGACTGCCGATCGGCATTGCGCTACTGCTGGAGTACCTGGCACCAGTCCTGGTGGTGATTTGGGTTCGGTTTTTCCGCCGCGAAGCCGTCCACCCGAGAGTGTGGCCGGCAATCGGCCTGGCGCTAATCGGCCTGGCCATGGTCGGGCAGGTGTGGGCCGGGCTAACGATCGATGGGGTTGGCCTGGTCGTGGCGCTTATCTCAGCGGTGTGCTTTGCCTCGTACTTTTTGATCGGCGAGGAACTAACCACCTCAGCCGCGCCGCTGACCCCGTTGCGCACAGTACTTTGGTCCTTCGGCGTCGCCACGATCACGATGAACGTGCTCGGCGGTTGGACTGACGTCGCCCAACTCGCCAGCTCGGCCTCGATGCTCGGCCGGCTGGC
This sequence comes from Aeromicrobium sp., assembly GCA_035401705.1. Classification (GTDB taxonomy): domain Bacteria; phylum Actinomycetota; class Actinomycetes; order Propionibacteriales; family Nocardioidaceae; genus Aeromicrobium. Next base: position 50,819 of record DAONBX010000006.1, on the reverse strand, counting down.
CGAGTTCACCATCCCGGCTTGGTCGGCGATGGCCTGGGTGATCCTGCTGGGCACAGTCACGCCGTTCTTCCTATACCTGGCTGCTTTGCGGACGTTGTCGAGCGCAAAAGCTTCGGTGACCGCAATGCTCGAACCGGTCGTCGCGGTCGGGGTCGGCTGGCTGTGGTTCTACGAGGCGATGACTCCGATCCAGTTGGCCGGTGTCGCCGCGGTAGTTGCCGGAATCATCGTGGCGCAGACCGCCCGCGTTACCCAGCCAGACGAGCTTCCCCCAGCCGTCTAGGCTGACAACCATGGAACGTTTCGGGTTCATGTGGTTCGTCAGCAGCATCGCGCTCGCCTTCGCCTCACTAATTCTGGGTAGCAATATGTCGATTGGGGACGACAGCGAATCGACGGCAAGTCAGATTTTGACGTTGGCGCTCGTCGGTCTGGTTTTCACCTTGGTGCACGAGTTCATCGGCGATATCGTCAAGTTTTTTTCGCTACCGTTCATCGTGCTGACACTTGGCCTCCTGCTCGTGGTGATCAACGCGCTCCTACTGCTGTTCACCGAATGGCTAACCTCGCTTTTCGGCATCGAGTTCTTCGTAGACGGATTCTGGTGGGCGTTCCTTGCCGCGATCGTCATCTCGATCGGCCAGTCAATCGTTTCGGCAATCATTCGCCAAGCCTGAGTAGCCATGACCCGGATCGCAATGGTGTGCCTAGGCAATATTTGCCGTTCCCCGATGGCGGACGTCGTCTTGTCCCATCGGCTCGCCCAAGCAGGTCTTACCGAATTCACCGTGACCAGCGCCGGCACTGGCGACTGGCATGTTGGCGAACCGATGGATACTCGCGCAGCGCAAACATTGGCCTCGGCCGGCTACGACCCCAGCAGGCACCGGGCGAAAAATTTCGACTCAACCTGGTTCGCTGCCAACGAATTGATCCTCACCATGGATTTGGCGAACCGCACGGACGTCTTGTCCCTTGCCCAGAGTGAAGCCGACCGCGCAAAGGTTCGCCCGTATCGTGCGTTCGACCCGTTAGCCGAATCGCCGGATGCCGAAGTGCCCGACCCTTGGTACGGCGAGCTAGATGGATACGTACTGGTTCTGGACATCGTCGAACGGACGACTGACGAACTTATTCGATTCCTGCAACGCTAAGAATCGCCTACCTCAACACGCGCTTTCGCCGACTCCGGTAAGTTTCGGGCCATGGCACGCATGACCGGAACCGCAGCGATGGCAGAAGCTTTACTCGATGTCGCTGTGGTCTCAACGACGCCGGTCGCCGGCGGGAACATCTGCACGACCACTCGCCTGCGGCTTACCGACGGCCGAAGCGCGGTGATCAAGACGCGGCCGAATCGCCCAACGGGCTTCTTTGAGACCGAGGCCAACGGTCTAGACCAGCTGCGCGCAGCCGGCGGCGTACCCGTGCCGAACGTACTGGCCGTCAACGCCGAGTGCATCGTCTTGGACTGGATCGAGCCAAGCAAGCCCACCGCCGAACTAGCCGAACAGTTCGGGCGGTCACTGGCGAAAACTCACTCGGTGACGCCAGCGAGTTTCGGGGCCGAACAAGATGGCTTCATCGGGTTGGCCCCGTTGCCGAACCGCCCACTGCCAACGTGGGAGGAGTTCTATGCCAGCCGGCGAGTGATGCCCTATCTACGCGCTGCTGTCGACCGAGGCGCCTTGACCGTAGAACAGGCAGCCATCATCGAACGAGCGATGAAACAGATCCATTCCTTTTCCGGTGATAGCGAACCGCCGGCACTGCTGCACGGTGACCTGTGGTCTGGAAACATGGTCTGGGGCGCGGAACAAATCCACCTAATCGACCCGGCCGTTCACGGCGGACACCGCGAGACGGATTTGGCGATGTTGGCGCTATTTGGCACCCCTCACCTGCAGAAAGTCTTGGACGCGTACAACGAGACTTCGCCACTGCAAGACGGCTGGACCGAGCGCGTCGCCCTGCATCAGTTGCATCCACTTCTCGTCCACGCTGTTCTGTTCGGCGGCGCCTATGGCGCCCGCGCAGTTGCCGCCGCCCAAAGCCTTTTCGACCACGCCACCTCGGAGTGAAATGAAAATTCTCGTCGTTGATGATGACCGCGCCGTTCGCGATTCGCTGCGCCGCTCTCTGGAGTTCAACGGTTTCACCGTTGAGTTAGCCAGCGATGGCGCCGAAGCATTGGCGCGAGTTGCTCAAGTGTCCCCTGACGCGATCGTCATGGACGTGATGATGCCAAGGCTTGGTGGGCTGGACGCGACTCGGGCACTTCGAGCCGCCGGCAACGACGTGCCGATCCTCGTGTTGACGGCCCGCGACGCGGTCTCGGATCGAGTCGACGGCTTGGATGCTGGAGCAGACGACTATCTGACAAAGCCGTTCGCCCTCGATGAACTCCTAGCCAGGGTGCGCGCCTTGCTTCGCCGCTCGAGCAGGCAGCGAATCCAAGAAGACGACGAACCGCCACTAGAGTTTTCGGACCTGACACTGGACCCGATCACTCGTGAGGTTCGTCGAGGCGACCGCGACATCTCCCTTACTCGCACCGAGTTCGCCCTGCTCGAGTTGTTCATGGAACGACCCAAGCGGGTCCTGGAACGAAATTTCATCCTCGAAGAGGTTTGGGGATTCGACTTCCCGACGACCGCGAATTCGCTCGAAGTGTATGTCGGCTATGTTCGCCGCAAGCTCGAAGCCGACGACGAACCGCGACTGATCCACACGGTCCGAGGCGTGGGCTATGTGCTGCGGGAGACGCCACCGTGACCTGGGTGGACCGCGCCTACGAGCGAGTCCACAAACTGCTCGAGCCTGTAACTTCCCGAATCTCACTGGCCGCCCGGGTCGCCATTTTGACTACCCTCGCCGTGGCCGGAGTGCTGTCGATTATGAGCGCCGCGCTCTTTGTGCTCGTTCGCGCCGAGTTCATCTCAGCGATCGATGATTCCCTGACGCGGCGAGCAGAAAATGCCGTGGAGGCTGGGTATACGCCGACGAATATTGACGAGGAACAGGCGAACCTGCTGGCGTTGGCCGGAATCCGCCTGTTGGCAATCCGCAGCGGCGGTGGCGAATTTCTCGTCCGCCCAAGTGACACCTTCCCCTATGACAACCGTGAGCGTGAAGTCGCGCTCGGCCTAGAAGACCATTCGGCCAGGACGACGAAAATAGGGAAAATTCCTTACCGGGTCGTTGCCGTCCAGGCGGGAGAAGGTCAAGCATTCGTCATCGCCCAGTCGATGGAATCGACCCAACAAACCCTCGACCGACTCATTCGAGTCCTCATACTTTGCTCCCTAGCGGGGGTGATCGTCGCCGGGGTTGCCGGTTGGGCCGTCGCAAATAACGGACTGAGGCCAGTACGTCGGCTCACGGCCGCCGCCGAGCACGTTGCCGCCACCCGCGACCTCACGCCGATAGCCGTCTCGGGCAAGGAAGACGAGTTGACCCGACTGACTCGGGCTTTCAACGAGATGCTGACCGCCTTGGCCGAAACTCTCCAGCGCGAACGGCAACTAATCGCCGATGCCGGCCACGAGTTGCGCACGCCGCTGACGAGCCTTCGCACGAACATCGACCTGCTCCTGCAGGCGCAGGCGGCCGACGCTCGGCAACTATCCCCCACCCTGCTTCGTGAGCTGCTCACCGACGTCGGCGCCCAACTTGAGGAGCTAACCTCACTCGTCGGAGATCTGACTGAGCTCGCTCGCGACGAGCCGCTACACCGCGATCCTGAACCACTCGATTTGGCCGACGTGGTTCGCCGGTCGATTACCCGAGTTCAATTGCGCGCACCTGCGCTGGTGTTCGACGTGGACCTAGAACCGTCTTGGGTGCTTGGCGACAGCCAGCTCCTGGAACGAGCGATCACGAATCTGCTCGACAACGCAGCAAAGTGGAGCCCGCCGGAGGCGACCGTCACGGTTCGCCTCGTTGCCGGATCGGTCTCAGTAGCCGACCAAGGCCCGGGCATCGCAGCCGAAGACATAGACCACGTTTTTGACCGGTTCTACCGTTCTACCCAAGCGCGGGCGTTGCCCGGATCTGGGCTTGGCCTGTCAATCGTGAAACGTGCAGCGGACCGGCACGAGGGCAACGTCGCAGTGGTTTCCACCCTCGGCGAAGGCGCAACTTTCACCTTCTCGGTGCCGCTAGCAACCCCGACACCATAAAAAGACTTCGGCCAGGCACAGACTTCTCACACTTCATTCTCAGGTCGTGGGACGATTGTTGAAGCATGAACGATCAGCATGATCCCTTCGCGGAACGCCCCTACGTCCCCCCGACTGCGCCGGATGCTTCACCTGAAGCGTCAACCGGTTCATCAAGCGACTGGCCATTCGCCGAGCAGCAGACTGCAGACCAGCACGGCACGTATGCGCCTGATCACGAGCCGACCATGACGGTCGGTTCGGGCTACTCGGCAGAGCCCACCACCGAAATACCGACCGAACCTACCCTTGCGTTCGGCGGCGGTGGCACGCCCCCGACCTACCCGCCCACCAACCTAGCCCCGCAAGCACCGGCCCCGAAGCCGCGGGCGGGTCGAATCGTGGCCGCCGCGACTGGCGTGATTCTGCTTGCTGGCGCATCGGCCGCCGGCGGTGCCGCCATCTACAGCAACATGAGTGATTCGCAGCCGGGGATCAGTTCTTCGACGACCGGCACCTCACTCGACGAGATTCCGGCCTCGACTACTAAGACCAGTGATGTTTCGGCGGTCGCGGCCAAGTTGCTGCCGTCAACGGTGATGATCAACGTGGCCGGCCAAGAGGGATCTGGCACCGGCACCGGCATCGTGATCAGCAAAGACGGCAACATCCTGACGAACAATCACGTGATTGAGGCGGCCGCAGATGGCGGCACGATCACCGTGGCATTCAACGACGGCACGAATGCGCGCGCCGAGATCGTCGGACGCGACGTCGCCACCGACATCGCGGTTATCAAAGCCGCAGGACTAACTGACCTGACTCCCGCCACCTTAGGAGACTCAGCGAAGGTCCGAGTGGGTCAGCCAGTCGTAGCAGTTGGATCTCCGTTCGGCCTCGAGTCGACCGTCACCCAAGGAATCGTTTCGGCACTGAACCGCCCGGTGAGTCCTGGTGATTCTGATTCGGGCAGCGGCTCCACGACCACCTTCCCAGCAATCCAGACCGACGCGGCGATAAACCCCGGAAACTCTGGCGGGCCGTTGGTTGACATGTCCGGCAACGTGATTGGCATCAACTCCGCCATCAACACCGGCGGCAGCGGAAACGGTTCGGTCGGACTCGGCTTCGCGATCCCGATCAACTTGGTGCGCAATGTTTCGACGCAGATCCTCGCCGGTCAAACGGTTGAGCATCCACAAATCGGCATCACGGTCAGCAGTGCCACCAGCGACGACAAGATCACCACGGTCGGCGCCAAGATCAGCGAAGTCACCGCAGGCGGCGCCGGCGAGAAGGCTGGCCTCAAGTCTGGTGACATCGTCACCAAGGTCGACGGAAACCCGGTCGCTTCGAACGAGGCCCTAATCGCGACGATCCGCGGCTATAGCCCCGGAGACAAGGTCACGCTAACGGTTCAGCGCGGCGGAAAGTCGATCGACGTGAACGTCACGCTCGGTTCTGACGGCGGATCGCTCGCTCGAAAGCAGTGACGCGGTTCAGCTGAGCAGCGACTCGGTCAATTCGCGCAGCAGCGAATAACCGTGCTGCGTCAGGATCGATTCGGCGTGGAACTGGATCCCCCGGTAAGCGGGCCCGGCAACTAGGTGAATATCACCAGATGCCGGGTCCGTTTCTACGCTCACCCCGGCCGGTAGACCCGATTCGGGCACCCGGGCAACGAACGTGTTGTAGAAGCCGACCGTCTCAGTCCGACCCAAGATTGGCAGAGCACTCTGAGTTCCTTGGAAGACGATGTCTTTGAACACCAAGTCCAGGCCGATCAGGTGACTGAGCGTTTGGTGGCCCAGACAGATTGCCAAGAATGGCTGGCCGCGATCTAGCAGTCGCTGAGTTGCCGCGCGCAGGACTTTGATCTTGGGATCGTTGTCGTCGCGCGGGTCGCCCGGGCCCGGACCGATCACCACGAGGTCGTGGCCGTCTAGCGATTCGGTCGTCCACGCGTCATGGCGAATCACTTCGGTGGTCATGCCCATCACCGCGAAGACGTGCCCGAGCATGTTGACGAAATCGTCTTCACCGTCGAGCACAACGACCCGCTTACCGATCAGGTTCGGCACCTTTGGCGTCTGCGACTGGTCACTCAGCCAGAACTGACTCAACCGCTGGTTTCGTGATCCCAGCGCGATCAGTACCTCGTCATCGCGGGTGAAAGCGTCGTAACCGTCGACCGGTAGCGCCGCGGCCTCAACCAACCCGAACGCGCTGAGGATGCCCGAGGCTTTAGCCCACGTCTCGTTCGTTTCGTAGTCCGCGTCCGAATCGCGCACAAGGGTCGCGCCGGCGGTGACCGACAGATTGCCGGCTAGGTCGACGTCGGCGGTTCGAATCAAGATCGGCGCGTCGAGTTTCGTCTGACCTGCTTCGTCACGACCGACGAGGGCCGCAACGCTGGCGTAGTAGCCCCGACCGTGGGCCTCGTACTGCTTGATGAGTCGGCAGGCATTTTCCACTGGACTGCCGGTGACGGTCGCGGCGAACATTGAGTCACGCAAAATGACCCGCGGATCAAGGTCGGTGCGCCCAGCCAACAGGTATTCGGTGTGGACCAGGTGCGTCATCGGCTTTAGGTAAGGGCCCAGGACAAGGCCACCTTCATGGCACAGATCGCACATCATCTTCAGTTCTTCGTCGACGACCATGAAGAGTTCGTAGATCTCTTTTTCGTCGGCCAGGAACTTCAACAACTCGCGCTTGCGGTCGGCGTTGGTGTCCAAGCCGCGCATCCGGAAGGTGCCACTGATCGGGTTCATCCGCAGTTGGCCGGCGTCCAAGCTGACGTGCCGTTCAGGGCTGGCACCGATCAGGTAGCGGTCACCGGTGAAGATGCAGAAGGTCCAAAACGAGCCTCGTTCGCGTTCGAGTAGGCGGCGGAAAACGCTCAACGCCCGTTCGTGGCCCCAGTCGGCAACTTTGGCGGTGTAGCGCCGCCCGACCACTAGATTTGCGCCTTCGCCTTGACCGATTTCTTCGTCGATGATCTGGCGCACGACTTTGGCGTAATCGGCGTCTGAGGTTTCGAAACCGCCGCGGTCAACCATCTCGATTTCGAGGTCTGGCAGCACCTCGAGCAGGTCTACGAGGGGCACATCGACACAGGTTCTGGCCTCAATCACCGACAGCGGGGTGCCGTCCTGATGGGCTTGGAAGCCACGTTCGGCCACTTGTGAAAACGGCACCAAAACGAGGTTGTCCCACGCCGGACCAGGACCTTCAGAAAGCGGAATATCGGCGAGCTTTTCGATGTCGGTTCGCGGACCGGCCAGCAAGGTGACCGTGTCTGCCTCGCGACCGCGGATGAGCGCGAAAGCCGGCTGGGTTAGCAGTTCGGCCAAGACGTGCTGCGTCATCTCGTTCTTCTTTCCACGCGCTGGACGAATCAACGTTCGTCAGCGTACCGGTTGTTCACTGGCCGATTCGATCGAGCCAGCGGCGCGAGGAGCCGACGGTCACCAAGATTTGGGTGGCTCTGGTCAAGACGACGTAGAGCGTGCGCCAGCCGGCCGCCGACTCGGCGACCAGACCGTCTGGTTCGATCAAGACGACGGCGTCGAACTCGAGGCCCTTGGTTTCGAGCGGGTCGAGTACTCGCAACCGCTCTGTTGGGGTGATCGCGGACGCCACCTGCGCGAGCAGTTCGCCCGGCGCAACCACCGCAACCGTGCCATCGACCTGAGCGAGCATCGCTTCGGCTTCGCGGCGGGCAGTCTCGATCACTTGACCTGCGGCAACGAGTTCGTGGCGCGGCTCAACTCCGGTGCGCCTGACCGCTTCGGCCAAGTCCGGCTGGTCGATCGCGAACTTGGCAGCCTTGGCGGCCAGTTCATAAATCTCAGCGGAGTTGCGGTAGTTCGTCGACAGTCGGAATCGGTGGACATTGAGCCGACCAAGCGCCTCGGTGCGCGCGGCAATCGACTCTGCTGGCACCGGCCAGGACGACTGCGCCTCGTCACCAACGATCGTCCAACTCGCGGTTCGTCCACGCCGGCCCAGCATCCGCCACTGCATCGGCGACAGGTCTTGGGCTTCGTCGACCAACACGTGGGCGTAGCCGTCGTCGTCAATGCTGCTGGTTGCCTTGACGCGGTTCTCGCGCTCGCTGCGTTCAAAACTCATGAACTGTTTGGGCGTGAAGTCGTCTTCGTTCTCCACTGGCGGCACCTCGCCAACCAAGTGTCGGAGTTCGTCGAGCAACGCGACATCTTCAATGGTCGGCGAATCGGACCAGAGCCTTCGCATGACCTGCTGCTCGAATGAGGTGTATAGGTCACCGGCCAGTTCACCGAGGCGACTTGGGATTGACTGCCACAGATCAGCCGGATCAAGTTCGGGCCACCAAGCGTCGAGGAACTCCTCAAACCCATGGTGCCCATCCATCTCGTCGGCGAACTTCTCCGGACCACGATCGAGCGCCCGATCGCCCTTGACGCGCTCCCAGAGCGCCTCGACGAGCAGTTTGCGCACCCGCTTAGCCTGCAGGTTTGGCAGGCCCATGCCGAAGATCCGTCGCCGAATTTGGGACAGGTCGGCGGCCTCAAGAATCAGCCGGTCATCGCGGTAGAAAACCTCGAACCGCTTCGGCGACCCCGATCGAGGCGCCCGCACGAGTCGGTCCAGAACCTTCACCATCCGGTCCGAACCGATCAACGCAGCGAGTTCTGGATCGGCGTGCTGGGCGGCTGAAATCCCGTCAACGACTTCGCCCATCGACCGCAAGGTCACGGTCGTTTCGCCCAGGCTGGGCAGAACCCGTTCGATGTAGTTCATGAACACACCAGAGGGGCCAACGACCAGAACGCCACCGGCCTCAAACCGACGCCGGTCGGTGTAGAGCAGGTAGGCCGCGCGGTGCAAAGCGACCACGGTTTTTCCGGTGCCGGGGCCGCCCCCAATGATGGTCGCGCCGCGGGCCGGCGCGCGGATCGCTTCGTCCTGCTCCTTTTGGATCGTCGCGACGACCGAATGCATGGAACTGTCTCGAGCGCGACTGAGGCTGGCCATAAGCGCGCCTTCGCCGATGATCACCAGGTCGTCGTCGGCAGCGTCCGCATCGAGTAGTTCGTCTTCGATGCCAACAACCTGATCGCCGCGACAGCGCAAGACTCGACGCCGAACCGCGCCGACCGGGTCTTGGGCCGTTGCCCGATAGAAGACCGACGCGGCCGGGGCACGCCAGTCGATCAAAATGATTTCGCGATCGGCGTCCCTGACGCCGATTCGGCCGATATATCTGGCTTCGCCGCTAGTTAGATCGAGTCGGCCGAAGACTAGTCCGTCGTGGGCGGCGTTCAGCGCACTGAGCCGCTTGTTGGCTTGGAACACCATCGCGTCGCGCTCGACTAGGCCGCCTTCGTGCCCGATATGGCCGCGCGCCATCCCCTCGGCAACCAACGATTCAGCAACTTTCGCCGAAGCGTCGAGTCGCTGATAGACGGTGTCAACGTATGACTGTTCGCGCGCGATTTCGCGATCTTCGTCGGCAGCGGAAGTCATCAAGGCCCTTCTGGCGGTGGGGAACAATCCATTCTAGGCGAAACCCTCACGCCAACGGGATGTATCACCGGCCACGCCGGTGTCTCTTAGCCGCCGTCAAACGCTTTGCGTAGATGACGGGGCGCCGACTTCTCGGGGGAGAGCCGGCGCCCCGTGCCAAGGCAGAAACCGCGATGCGGTCTTGGATATGCAGAACGGGGTCGACCCCCGAGCCCGACCCCGTACTGCCCCGAAAACCAATTGCTTGGCAATCGACGGTACCGAAACCTTTGGGACGCGCATGCGGGTTCGCCGTCGATAAAAATGGGGACAAGCCAAAGCGGGGCCGACCCAATGGGCCAGCCCCGCCTCAGTTTCAATCAGTTCACTTCACCGTGACCGACCGCACCGCAGCCGAACCGGTGTACTGCGTCGAACCGGCATAAACCGCCTTCAACGCACGCTTGCCTTTCTTGAGCTTGAGCGTCACCGACGCCTTGCCCTTGCTGACCTTGACAGTCTTCACCAGCTTGTTACCGTCATAGATCTTCACCGAACCTGCCGTAGACCTAGCAGAAGTACCAGGCAGCGTCAGTCCAACCGTCACTGTCGCTTTACGCTTTCCGGCCTTCGCCGCCAAAGCAAGCGTCGACACCTCCTTGGCCAGCACTGCCTTCGACGTGGCCGTTCCGGCGCCGAACTTTCCTTCGTCGTCGATTGCCCGGACCGTGGCGGTGATTGCCTTGCCGCGATCGGCGGCCTTCACCTTGTAGGTGGCGCTGCTTCCAGCAGCAATACCGCCGACCTCCCACTGGTAGGAATAGGCGAGCAGCTCGTCAAACGCCCAAGTTCCCGGCGAGACCGTCAACGTCTTGCCGGTGAGCGCCGAACCGCTAACTGTTGGCGGCTCAACCGCGGTCAGGTTCCGGCTCAGCGTCGCATTTAGGCCAGTCACGGCTTGACCGTCGCCGACGACGACCTTGGTAGCTGTGGTCGGTGAATAGCCGTTCTTCCACCACTGTGGAACGAACTCGAGTTTTTTTGCGGTAGACGCGTTGTGCCGCTTACCGGAGAACTCGACTGTGTACGCACCAGGCGCGACTCGTGCGACGTACTTTCCAACCGCGTTCACGCGTGCCAAATCAATCGGCTTTCCGGTCGCATCGAAGATCTCCATTACTGCATCACTGCTGGGCCATCCCTCAACGGCCTCAAGCGTGATCGTGGCAGAAATCGTGCCCATCCGCGCGACGGTAAGTTTTCCCAGATTAAGCGTCCCGGTTTCGCCAACGGCAAACTCTTCAGCGTCTTCTGGCGTTGCGGAACCGCCGAACCACCGCTCTTCAATACCTGGGTCATCATCGGTGACGTCACCGGTTACCTGAAACTTGTAGGTGCCGACCGGCAGTCCGCCAAAGCCAAAGGCGCCGCCCTTACGGACGGGAGCAGCGTTGTAGTACTCCCAATTGCTGCCGTTCTGCCTAAACGCGGTTACCTGCGCTTCTCGCTGCACGTCGCCGTTCTTGACATCGACAGTGCCGGTGACGTTGTAGGTCGGCGTTTCGGTCTGAGCCTCTGCCAACTCAATGTTGACGCCAAGGCGCTTTTGGTTTTCGGTGACGGTTACGGCCGTGGCCGCCGCGAATGTTTCGGAATTTTCGTACCACTTTGTCTCGTAGTCACCGAGTCCGTCGGAAAAGCGCAACCGATAGGAACCCTCGTCCAAATTCCGCAGCGTGTACTCGCCGCGAGAGTTCGTCTGAGCGTCAGAAACGGCGGCTGCGACGTCGTCGCTGGCAAAAGCGTGAACGGTAATCCCTCGGATTGCAGCACCAGTTGAATCGGTCACTTTGCCGGAGATTCGGGCTCCGTCGGTCAACTGAACTTGTGGGACTTGGGTGGTCCACTTCTTTGTCACTTGGAAGGTGGTTGCCGTGGAGTAAGTCTGGCCATCAGGTCCGGCCCAAGCGCCCTGCCAGTCAGACCCCGAATCATTTACTCGAACACGGTATTGGCCAGGGGCGAGCGATGCGCTCCACTGCCCGGCGTCAACGTTGCTGACCTTGATTTTTTCGAAGTGTTCGAAATCGTCATCTTCGCCGCCGAGTGCGTAGACAAAAATTCCGCTGCGCTCAGTTAGCAGCAAATTTCCGTCCGGATCGACAACCGAACCAGTGAGCGTTCCGTAGTTAGCCTCACTCACCTCGAGGAACGAATCGGGAAGTGCTTCTTCCCCGTTGCCCCGGATGAGATGCGGACCCGAAACGATCGTCTTGAAATCATCCTTGCTAAATCTGAGCCAGATTTGTCTTCCGATAGTTTCGTCTGCGGTTGCCTCGAACTCGTAATGCCCGTTCTCGTCGGTTGATGATGTCGCCTCCACCGGCGTGCTCGGCACGACCGTTGGATCTTCCCCAAACAGCTCAACGGTCACCAACTGGATCGGATTTAGCTCCGCATTTTGGACAACCCCCGAAACTTTGACCTGCGATGGCGCCGCCGATGCTGGCGCACCAAGTGCGCCGAGCACCAACAGCAAAGCCGAAACCAACGCGGTAACTAGGATTCCTTGCTGCCGAACTTTGGACCTGACTTGCAGCCGGCTTTTGTTCCCCATGAAGTCCCATCCCGAGATTTGGTTCGACTTGCGTCGAAAGTCGAAAAGTGAGTCAGCGCCCGATTTTACTAACTCTCAGTTATTTGTGCCGGCAAACCCATAACGGAGGCGAAATCAACGCTTCTTGCTCAAGAACGCTTTCATCGCTTCCCGCGCCTGGTCGCTGCCAAAGAGCCTGGCCGATTGGCTCGCAAGCTCTTCGCCGAGTCGGTCGAACTTGTCGAGTAGGTCCCGGTTCAAAATTGCTTTAGTCTCGGCGAACCCTTGCGGATAACCGTGGGAGAGTTCGTCCACCAGGTCGGCCAACGCGGTGTCGAGCTCGGCGTCCGGAACGGCTTTGGTGACCAGCCCGATCCGGGCTGCCTCTAGCGCCCCGAACTGGCGGCCAGTCAAGAAAACGTCCGCGGCCGTCCGCGAATCTAGGCGCTCAAGCAACGTCAAACTGATCACCGCGGGGGCTAGCGCAAGTCGCACCTCACTGAGTGCGAAAGTAACCGATTCGGCACAGATCACTATGTCAGCCGCACCAACGAGCCCGAGCCCGCCAGCGCGAACCGGTCCGGCCAAAATGACTACGACTGGCTTGGCGCTCGCGACAATAGAACGCTGCAGCTCGACCAGGTCGCGGGCGCCCTGCTCCATCGAACCCTCGGCCGCTTCGGTCAAATCTGCCCCCGAACAGAAAACTCGATGCGCCGAACGCAAGACGACGACTCGCACCGAATCGTCGGCTTCGGCCGCTGCTAACCGCTCGCCAAGTTCGCTAACCAGTTGTCGGCTGAGTGCGTTGCGGTTGTGTTCGGAATCGAGGGTGATCGTTGCGACCTGATCAGCAACATCAAGGTGCACTAACTCGGTCATGCGGACTCCTGCGTTGAGGGTTTTGGTCGTTCGGGTCGCCGCCGCGCCAGTGGGAGCGGATCGTTTCCGGGCGAGCCAGCGAACGTCTGCACAATATCGAGCCAATGGTCAGCGTGTTCTCCGGTTGCGACGACTTGCACGTCGTCGCGATGGCGACGCCGCGTCGCGAGCAAGGCGAAGTCCCAGCCGCTGCCGGTGACTCGTTCGACCGCTTCGGCCGGCCCCCACGTCCAGAGTTGACCAGAGGGCGCGACTAGTTCTACCCGGATCGGCACCTGAGGTGCAGTTTCACCGCGAACCGCATGCGCAAATGAAAATGTCCGCACCCCCAAGTGGCAGACATGGCGGACCCGGTCGCTCTTGGGCAGATCGACTCCTAGCGATTCGGCCACATCCTGACCGTGCGCCCAGGTCTCCATCAAGCGAGCCGTCGCCATCGACATCGGGCTCATTGGCGGGCCAAACCAGCTGATTTTTTGCCCGGCTGGCACAGCCGAAAGCGACTTGGCCAGTTCGGTTCGCCCGACTCGCCAAACTTGCAAAAGGTCTGCCGGATCAATAAGCGCGGCCGCGCTCGCCGCGTCGTCAACGAACCCGGTCGGGTTCTTTGCGGATGTTGCCAAAGCCGACGCGAATGCTGGCCCGTCGGCCATGGCCGAAACCGAAACCAGATCCGTCCAATGCAGGTGCCCGATCTGGTGGGCGATCGTCCAGCCCTCCGGCGTCGTCACCGTCTGCCACTGGTCGGCCGACAGGTCGGCCACTAAATCGTCCAGTTGAGCCGACTCGGCGGCCAAATCTGCGAGTACGGCCATCAGGTCATTCACCGGTTTGAGTCCTCGGGGCCGGTGCCGGCGGCTGCGGCATTGTTCTCGGTTCGCCGATTTGCCGCAGAGCGAAATCTGCCGCAAGTTGGACCGCCCTAGCCGCGTCCGACAGCACATCGGCCATCATCGGAAAGGCATGAATCTGGCCGCGCCAAATATGAACGTCCACCTCTACGCCCCGGCGATCGAGCAGACCAGCGAACGCCTCAATCTCCGGGCGCAAGAACTCACCCTCGACGGCCACCAAGTGCGTCGGCGAAGAGATGTACGCCGTCGCGTGCAGCGGATCCGCAAATCCTTCGATCACCGATCCCGGCGGAAGCCACATCGATCGAATCTGATCAATTCGCTTTGGTGGTAGCAGTGCCTCACGCACTTTGTCGATCCGCTCGACTGACTTGTCGGTACGTTCGGGTGTCAGGCTCAGCAGCGGCGAGAAGCCGATCAAGGCCGCCGGGGCAGTCAACCCCCTGCGCGTGGCGAGTTCGGCCACTTTCATCGTCAAGTAGCCGCCCGCCGAATCGCCGGCGACGACGACCTTCGACCGGTCGGTCGCCCGATCCAAGACGTCGATATAGGCCGAGATCGAGTCAGCCACCGACTCGGCGATCGGATGGTCGGGCAGTTGGCGGTAGTCGATCGCATAGACCGTGCCGCCGGTCGCTCGGACGAACGCCTCCAACAATCCGCGATACGAGTCGACGCTGCCGACGAAGAATCCGCCGCCGTGCAGATAGAGCAGCGTCAAGTTCGACGTAGTTCCTGCCGCCGGGGTCATCTTTTCGCCAGGAACTCCACCAACGGTGGTTACTTCACTAGTGATATCGACCGAAGCGGGTCGTGCGATTCGGCCCGACCATACTTGGACCCGTCGAAACATTCGCGGATCGGCCGGTGCGATCTTTAGTAGCGGCTTGACCGTCATTCGGGCCCCGCGATCGACAATTCGCGCTCGCTTAGACGGCGAATCGTGGAACGTCACCAGTGGGTGCACCGACCGCATCGGTCGCTGGGGTTTACGCCCAGATTCTGATCGCTTTGCCACGAATTGAGTCTACGTACTCACCCGGCGAGGAATCTCGCGTCAACCTCACAGCTGACTTTGATTGGTTCTGGAACAAGCTCGAGGCCGCCGCCAATCGAATCGCTTGTGGCCATCGCAAACTGTCGCATCATCGGCTCGGCGTCAGTGAGCATCCCCGGATCGGCGAGGTGCGTTGCGGTGACTCGACCAGCGTGAACCGCGTCGGCGTATCCCTGTGCCTTGTCGACCGCGTCGGCGACCGCTTGGGCACGGACCTCACCTGAAACCACCTTCTGGTTCGCGTCGCTAAGTCCCCATGAGACCGAACCGAGTTCTATTCGTTCATCTGAACTGAACTGTTCGACGAACGCACTGAGCACCTCGAAATCTACGAACTGCGCCTGGACTGACAGCCGCGCAACCTGCTCAAGTTCTCCGCGTTGACCGTCTGGCAACCAGCGCCGTTGTGCCAGCACTCGAACGCCGTCGGCCGACCAGCGAACGACCGAGTTCTCAGTCACATACTCCGCAAGTGCCGAAGTGACCTCGCGGTGGGCCGAGCTTGCCTCTTCCATGACAAAAATGCGGTCGCTCCCCTGCACCTCGATCGCCAAGGAAACGGTCGCCACCTCGGCCGGCAGTTCGCGCTCTGCTCGGCCACGAACAGTGATTTGAAGACTCATGTAGCTAAGTCTGCCCTGCTCTGCCTACCCACGCGCGCGATCGCTCGGCTAGCCTTTCGACGTGGTCACTCTCGAGGAACTACAGGTCCGCACTCTTGGCGAGTGCGCGGTCGAATCGCCGTTAGCCGACTATGTGGCGAACCGTGCCACAAACAAGTATTACGTCGCCGAAGACGATCGGGTGCTGATCGACGACACGATTAGCTTGCTGCGGGCACGCGGCGACGTCTCTTTGGACGAGATTCCGTCGTTCGAGCCCGGTGGGGCTAGGCAGAAACTTTTTTTCGATCCCAAAAACGTCAAAGTCGGCATCGTTACTTGCGGCGGACTTTGCCCCGGCTTGAACGATGTGATTCGGGCCTTGGTGCTTGAACTCAATGAGCACTACGGCGTGACCGATGTGACCGGCTTCCGAAACGGCTATGCCGGTCTGATCCCTGGCAAGTCACCCGACCCGATCTCGTTGACCCCAGCGGTCGTCGACACAATCACCGACCGCGGCGGAACGTTCTTGGGTTCCTCGCGTGGGGGCCAAAGCGTGCCACAGATGGTTGACACGCTCGTTCATCGCGAAATCAACATCTTGTTCGTGATCGGCGGCGACGGTTCGATGCGCGGAGCCCACGAGATCGCCGAGGAGGCGCTGAGCCGCGGCCTCGAAATCGCGGTTGTCGGCGTGCCGAAAACGATCGACAACGACATCCCGCTGATCGGCACGAGTTTTGGCTTCCAGACTTCGTACGCCAAGGCCGCCGAGTCGATCAAGGGCGCCCGAGTTGAGGCCGAAGCGGCCCTGGGCGGCGTCGGCATTGTGAAGGTGATGGGTCGATCGGCCGGTTTCATCGCTTGCTATTCGGCCTTGGCCAATCACGACGCCGACTTCGTCCTGATCCCCGAAGTTCCATTCAGCATCGACGGCGATAGCGGCCTAGTTGCCAGCGTGCGTAAGACGGTGACCGAACGTGGCAGCGCAGTGATCGTGCTGGCCGAGGGTGCAGGGCAAGAATTGGTTCCGGCCAGTGATCGCACAGACGCAAGCGGGAATCCAATCTTGGGCGACTTCGCGGGTCACCTGCGCGCCCAGATTGCTCGCGACTTCGCCGATCACAATCAGGTTTTGAACCTGCGATTCTTTGATCCTGGCTACATGATCCGTTCGGTCCCAGCCGATGCGGCCGACTCTGTTTATTGCACTCGCCTTGCTCAGGCCGCAGTTCACGCGGCTATGGCTGGGCGAACTGACATGGTTATTGGCCGGCCTCGCCACCGGTTCGCCCACGTGCCAATTTCGGCGGTGGTGAAAAATACTCACCGAGTGAACCCCGACGGGGACCTTTGGCTGTCGGTGCTCGAATCGACTGGTCAGCCCCGCGACATGCTCTAAATTCCGGTAAAAATACCCGTCTATTCCACATGTTGAGACGGTCGTCTCGTGAACCCGGCGGCTGTCAGGCTCGATACCAGTTCAACATCGAAGGAGCCCCCATGAGCGAGCACTGGTCATTTGAGACCAAGCAAATCCACTCCGGCCAGGAGCCCGACCCGACCACCGGGGCGCGCGCACTGCCGATCTACCAGACGACTTCCTACCAGTTCCGCAACACCGAGCACGCGGCGAACCTTTTTGGACTGGCTGAGCCGGGAAACATTTACACCCGGATCATGAACCCGACCCAAGATGTTGTCGAGCAGCGGTTGGCCGCTCTCGAAGGAGGCGTCGGCGCACTCTTGGTCGCCTCTGGTCAGGCCGCCACTACCGGCGCGTTGACCAACGTCGCCGAAGCAGGCGACCACATTGTCGCCTCGGCCAGCCTCTACGGTGGCACCGATTCGCTACTGCGTCACACCTTCCCCAAACTCGGCATCGAAGTGACGTTCGTCGATGAGCCGAACGATCCGCAGGCCTGGCGGGCAGCCGTTCGCCCGAACACCAAGGTGTTCTTCGGCGAGACGATCGGCAACCCGAAGGGTGACGTCCTCGACCTCGAGGCGATTTCGGCGGTAGCCAAGGAAGTTGCCGTCCCGTTCATCGTCGACAACACCGTGGCGACGCCGTTCCTGCTGAACCCGCTCAAGCATGGCGCGGACACGGTTATCCACTCGGCGACCAAGTACATCGGCGGCCACGGCACTGCGATCGCCGGTGTCGTCATCGATGGCGGCACGTTCGATTACGGCGCCCACGGCGACAAGTTCCCCGGCTTCACCACCGCAGATGAGAGCTACCACGGTCTCGTCTTCGCCGAAGCGCTCGGCCCGGCCGCCTACATCGCCAAGCTGCGCGTGCAGTACCTGCGCAACGTTGGGCCGGCGGTCGCGCCGTTCAACGCTTGGCTGTTGGCTCAAGGCATCGAGACGCTGAGCTTGCGCGTTGAGCGTCACGTCCAGAACGCGAAGGCCGTGGCCGAATGGCTCGAGGCTCGCGAGGACGTCGCTCGGGTCCACTGGGCGAGCCTGCCGTCGAGCCCATACAAGGAACTGGCCGACAAGTACGTGCCCGCCGGTTCGGGCGCGATCGTGACGTTTGAGTTGCCAGGCGGAGTCGACGCTGGCCGTCGTTTCATTGACGCGCTCGAGTTGCACAGCCACGTCGCCAACATCGGTGACGTGCGCTCGCTGGCCATTCACCCGGCCTCGACCACACACAGCCAAGGCACGCCAGAAGAGCAGCTCGCTGCCGGCGTGACCCCCGGCCTCGTCCGGTTGGCCGTTGGCCTCGAAGGCATTGAGGACATCTTGGCTGACCTTGATGCTGGCCTGCGGGCGGCTAAGTAGCCTGTTGAAATGACCACCGTCCAGTCGTTGGGAGACCTCACCCTTGAATCGGGTGAGGTTCTCCCACGTCTGGAGATGGCTTACGACACCTACGGTCAGTTCCGCGGTGACAACGCGATCTTGGTGCTTCACGCGCTGACCGGAGATTCGATTGTGGCCGGCCCCGATGGCTGGTGGAATCAGGTCATTGGGCCAGGCCTTGGTGTGGACACTGACGAGTTTTTCGTCGTGGCAGCCAATATTTTGGGCGGCTGCAAAGGATCGACCGGGCCGGCCTCGACTTCACCAGACGGTCGACTTTGGGAGAGCCGATTCCCGGCGATCACGGTGCGCGACCAGGTCCGGGCCGAAGCGATGCTGGCCGCCGAACTTGGCATCGACCGGTGGCATGCGGTGATCGGCGGTTCGGCCGGCGGGATGCGTGCACTCGAGTGGGCAATCATGTTCGGCGAAAAAGTCGAGCGCCTGTTCCTGCTGGCTTCATCGGCCTACGCGTCGGCCGAACAGATCGCGTGGACCTCCACCCAGTCAGACATTATTCGCGCTGCCGGACCAGTCGCGGGCCTAGATTTGGCTCGCCGGATCGCCCACACCACCTACCGCAGTGAGCCGGAGTTGGCCGAACGCTTTGGTCGCGCCGTCCAGCCAGACGGCCGGTTCGCGGTTGAGTCTTATCTGCAGCATCACGGCGGCAAGTTGGTGAAACGGTTCGACGCTTGGTCCTATGTGGCTCTTGGCGAGGCGATGAATAGCCACGATGTTGGCCGTGATCGCGGCGGCATCTCGGCCGCCTTGTCCCAAGTGACGGCCAAGACGGTTGTCGCCGCCATCGATTCGGACCGGCTTTATCCGCCGTATCAGCAGCAGGAGTTGGCTGACGAGATTTCGTGCTGCCAGGGCCTGGATGTGATCGTGTCCGACCACGGCCACGACGGTTTCTTGATCGAACACGAACAGGTTTCGGTGCTCGCTAGGCGTCTTTTGACTAGTTGATGCATTTTTCCTGCGCGTGATACCCCCTGGGGTACATCCTGAGAGTGTCAGATCACCCGTAAGGAGTTCCTCATGAAACCGCATGCCGTAGTTCTCGGGTCGAGTTTCGCTGGCCTAACCGCCGCGTTCGCGCTCAAACACGATCTCCACGACGAGATCGACGTCACCGTCGTCTCGCCCCGTAGCCTGTTCGTCTTCAACCCGAGCCTGATTTGGCTGCCATTCGGAAAACGCGACCGTGAAGACATCTCGTTCGACGTCGCCCCGGTGCTTGACGAGCATGGCATCGAGTTCATCAATCAGGCCGCGACCGGCTTGGACCCGCAGGCCAACACCGTCACGCTCGACAACGGTCAAGTGCTCAACTATGACCATCTGGTGATTGCCACCGGCTACCGAAACGACCTTGACGTGGTCGAGGGGTTCCGCGAGAACACCACCACCATCACCGCCCTGCCGGCAGCGGAGGAAACCGAGTCGGCGTGGACGAAGTACCTCGAGAATCCGGGCGACATCGTCATTGGTGCGACCCAGGGAGCGAGTTGCTTCGGTGCTGCCTACGAGTTCTTGTTCAACACCGCCTATCACTTGAAGAAGAACAAGTTGAAGGACCGGGTGAAGTTGACGTATGTGTCTTCTGAGCCGTTCGCCGGCCACTTCGGCATCGGCGGATTGCCTCACGGCGAAAAGCTGTTGGGAATGTTCATGAAGAAGGAAGGCATCGACGTTCGGTTCAATACCGGCATCGATCACTTCGACGAAGGTGCGGTCGTCTTGGGCGACGGGGAAAAGTTGGGCTACTCGTTCAGCATGTTTATCCCGCCGTTCCTCGGGCAGGACTTCCTCAAGGAAGTTCCCGGCTTGGCCGACCCGAAGGGTTACATCCCCGTCCGCGACACGTATCAGAGCGTCGATCACGACAACATTTATGCGGTTGGCATCGCTGCTCAAGTGTTGGCGCCGTGGCAGACGCCCACACCGGTCGGCATCCCGAAGACGGGGTTCCCGAGCGAGCAGATGGCACACGTGGCGGCCAAGAACATCGTGCATCAGATTCGCGGTGAGGCCCCCAGCGAAACCAAGGAGTTCGCCGACATCAAGGCGATCTGTGTCATGGACGCGGGCAACAACGGCGTGATCATCTTGGCCGACAAGATGCTGCCGCCGCGCAAACACGGGGTACTCGTTCCCGGCCCACAGGCACACCTGATGAAGCTCGGCTTTGAGAAGTACTTCCTCTGGAAGATGAAGGGCGGACACGTCGCTCTCCCCTGAGCGCTACCCAACCTCGCCTAGCGGATCGGCAGCCAGTTCGCCGGTCCGTTAGGCGACGAGTGGCCGGTATCTGCTGTTCCTGATTGGCACCTGTTTGCCGGGTGGGTAGAAGTCGGGTTTCTTGTCTCGAGGGTTGAGTTCGATTCGCCAACCAGTGTGGTGAACGTGCCGGTGGTGGTGGCCGCAGAGCAGAACCCCGTTATCCAAGTCAGTCGTTCCGCGGTGGAGCCAGGATTTGATGTGGTGGGTTTCGGTCCAGCCGGGTGGCCGGTCGCAGTCGGGGAATGCACAACCGAGATCGCGGTGGGCGAGGGCTCGGCGTTGGGCCGGCGAGTGGAGTCGCTGGGTACGCCCAAGGTCTAAAACCTGCGATTCGGTGCCGAGCACTGCTGGCAAGACGCCCGCACCGCAAGCCAACTGCCGTAGTTGTCCGGCTGAGACTCGCGTGCCGTGCTCGGTTACTCCAGCAGTGTCGCAGCGGCCTCGCAGGGAGTCTTCACTAATGGTGATCATGAGGGTGGCGGCGACGCCGCCGTGGTTGCCGAACTCGCCAGTCGGCAAGTGGCGCAGCAGGTCAGCGAACGCGTTCCCGGCGCGTTCTTTATAAGACGGGGGCGAATCTAGGGTCGCGTATTCGAAGGCCAGTTCACCAGTATCGGTATCTAGTACTGAGTTGTGGCGACGTGGACTGGTCTTCGCCTCTAACGCAGACCGCAACATGTCGGCGGTCAACGCGTCCAGAACGAACCCGCCTTTGACCATGCCTTGTTCGTCGGGTCGGGTCATCCAGAACTCGGCCGACTGGACTGCCGTTTCTTCTTGGCGAACCAACTCTTGGTTTTCGATCCGGTCGGCCCGTTCACGATCAACGACCTCAACCGCACGTCGGGCCTTGTGCTGGAGCTGCTCCAACAACATGCCTGGCGCCGCCTCGGCTAGATCGGTTTCAACGGCGGACCGTTCAGCTGCCGAAAGGTCGATCGGCAGGTCGTCGAGTGCCTTTGCAACGACGGCGGCCTTGTCGGTACTCATCCCAGGCTTCGACAGTTGCTCGGCCAACACCGGCGACTCATCAAGTTGCGCCGCGAGTTTCAGATGCTTAGCCGCACCCCTACGAGAAAGCCCAGCCTCCGCAGCAACGAGCGACGCCATCGACCCCGCCCCAGCAGCCTTGTGCGCGTCTTTACGCGCAGCAGCAGAAGTCAACGCGAACTGCAGCCGTTGCGCCCGACTAATGATCGACTGCACGGTTTTCGAAGCCGAAACCAACTCGACCGGCCCCAGCGAATCAAGGTCAACTGCGAGCGCCGCATCAAACACGCCAATCCCGCCGCTGAGGTGCTCGATTGCCGTTGCCATACCCCAAACCTAGTCGAACAGATGTTCGAGGTCAATAGGTTGTTCACACAGTTTTGGGCAGTTTTCGCCACAGCGGGGATTAGGACTCGTTAGCGCCCAAACTCCAAACTCAACGGGGACTGCTAGTGCGACTCTGCCCGGAGCGGCCCTGCCCCGAACCGCCCTGGCCCGACGGACGCCGATTGCGCTGGGACTTATTCGCGCCACCATTTCTGGGACCACCGTTTCGGCCGCCACCATTTCTGGGACCGCCGCCTCGAGGCCCACCGTTTCGGCCGCCGCCCGACTTGGACTTGGCGCCGCCGCCCGACGCCGGCAACTCAGGTGCCTCAGTGCCGGCAGTCGACAGCGCCTCGACTGTCATCGGCGAAGGCGCCGACGCAGCCTGGTGGTGCCTAGCCGAAACGCCAGCCTTTCGCTGCAACGACATCACGTCGCGCAGCGCTTCGGGCGTAGTCATCGTGACGACTGAACCGGACTCTCCGGCGCGAGCCGTTCGACCCGACCGGTGCAAATAAGCCTTGTGCTCTGCTGGCGCATCGTAGTGAACGACTAGCCCGATGCCGTCAACGTGGATGCCACGAGCAGCAACGTCAGTCGCCACAATCACCGCGGCGTCGCCACGAGCGAACTGGGCAAGGTTGCGTTCACGGTGGCGCTGCGATAGGTCGCCGTGCATGTCGACCGCGGTCAAGCCCTTTTGGCTCAACTGCTTGGCCAATCGGGTCGCGCCCCGGCGCGTCCGAGTGAACACGATGCTGCGTGGGTTCGCCCGCAGTAGGTCGTATGCCGTCTTGGTCTTTTCGGTCGCCGCCGTGACGAGGACGTGGTGTTCCATCGTCTCGACCTGGTCGTCGACTTGATCGATCTCGAACAGATCGTGCTTGGGCAGGTGCCGGCGAACCAACTTGTCGACATCTCCGTCGAGAGTGGCCGACAACAACAGCCGCTGACTGTTCGGGTTGGTTTTGGCCAACAGCGCATCGATCGGCTTGTAGAAGCCCAGATCGCAAAGGTGATCGGCTTCATCGAGCACAGTGATTTCGATGGCATCGAGCGTCAGACAACGACGATCGAGCAGGTCGGTGAGCCGCCCGGGGGTCGCGATGACGATGTCGATGCCGTTCTTGAGCACGTTGATCTGCTTGTTGATCGGCACGCCGCCATAAATGGTGGTGTGCTTCAAGCCCATCTTCTGCGCCAACGGCAGCAGGGCGGTGTGGACCTGGGTGGCCAACTCTCGCGTCGGCAGCAAGATCAGCGCGCGCGGCGCCTTCGGCCTGCTCGTTCCGCCAGCGAGCTTGACCAAAACCGGCAAACCGAACGAAAGCGTTTTGCCAGATCCCGTACGGGCGCGGCCGAGCACATTGCGGCCGGCCAGCGCGGCCGGAATGACCGCCTGCTGGATCGGGCTGGGGTTGACGATTCCTTGCTGGACGAGCTTTCGCACCAGCGAATCAGGTAGATCGAAGTCGTTGAAAGTGGGCAGCGCAGGGCTGCTTGCATTGTTATTCACGGGTCTCATTACTGGGAGTGCCCGCTTGCCAGGGACGCGATTTTCCGCGCTACATCGTCGGGCCGAACTGCGCTCAACGGCGCGTTCGCTCCACCGAGTCTATCTTTTGAAGCCCAATCGCCCTAATCGTTCCAGGGTGATATTGGACTCGTTGGTCGACTTTGGTGAGCGGATTTAGCCCTGCATTTCCTCGCGAGCGCGGCTTGCGATCCTGACAGCAAGCGAATCGAGTTCGTCAGCAACGGCCGAAACCACCCAAACTTGGTTGCGACTTCGGTTCGTCAATGGACGAATCACCCCCGAGGCTTGGAGTTGGTCGATCGCCGCATAAAGACTCGACGTCGCGCCCGCAAAATTAAGTTCTAACTCATCGGCGCTAAACACTGGACTGGCGGGAAACTTAGCTATGAGTTTTCTCGTACCTGAGCCCAGTCGCGGAGAACCGGCCTGCTCGACCCACCGATCCGGCATCTCGGCAAGCCGCACGGCACTGATTCTCGACTCGGCGGCGGCGATTCTCGCGCCGACCGCAAAGGCCAAGATCAGTGGTCCACCGTCTCCGTCACGGTGTGCCGCAAGCGCATCAAAGTAGTCATCGCGCCGCGCGACGATCGCCGAAGCGATTGGCACCACGACGCCGGTCGTGATCCGGCGGCGGCGCAAGATCGTGTTCACCAGTGCCCGACCAATTCGACCATTTCCATCGGTGAATGGGTGAATGGATTCGAACTGGGCGTGGGCAATCGATGCCTGCACGATTGGATGCAAATCGCGGCGATTACAAAAATCCATTAGGTCCGCCAAATGTCCCGCAACTGCCTCAGGTCGCGGCGGAACATAAAGTGCCCCGATCGGGCTGTAGTCGGAACCGCCAATCCAGTTCTGCATGTCACGGACTCGACCGGCGTAATGCCTCTCGCTCGGATCTGCTGACATTAAGGTGCGGTGCGAAGCGGCGATGTGGCCCCACGCTATTTCGGCGCCAGCGTCTACCGACTCGATCAGATCTCGCAAGGCATTCGTCGAAGCCACCATCGCCACCGCAGATGAGTTTTCTTTCGAACCATGAAGCGCCCGAGCATAGTCGTCCAGATCCGCATTTATGTCCTCGATCTTGCTTGAGGCAACTGATTCGGCGCGCAGCAGAAGCGCCGCCAAAGGCCGAAGAACAGCCGAATAAGCACGGTCCAACGTGGCGATTTCTTCGCAGGCAAGGTCAAGTTCGACAGACAGGCGCGATGGGATAACCGGTCTTAATGGGCAAATCTGGGGCAAGACACTTACTTCAACCTCACGGAGTTTTCGATCATCGATATTTCCTCGGCGGCTCCCCGCCACCCACGGAACCCGCTCGACAGTCGACGGCTCGATTTCAACTCGTGCATTTCTCATGCTTGCTCCCCAACCCCCGGAGCAAACATAGCAGTTATTCCGACTTAACCACTATAAGTCAGAATAACGACCCCAATATTCCGACTTAGACCATCTTGCGCACTACCGACAGCGGCGCGTGCTTCATCACTTGACTGATCGGCGCCCACGGCCATGCTGGCACGGCGGCATCCACGACTTCCTTTTCGATGTACTTGACCATCGCGGCCGTACCGGTTTCGGTGTCGACCATCAGTCGCTGCTCTTGCTCGACCTTTTCGTTCATTTCGCTGGCGATATAGCCCGGGTAGAGCGTGGTCACCTTGATGTCGAGGCCCTTGCGGGTCAGCAGGTCAGAACGGATACCTTCGGCCAGGTGCGCAACTGCCGCCTTGGACGCCGCATAAGTCGTCATCGACGACGGCATCCCGCGCATCGCGGACACCGAACTGATCACCACGAGATGGCCGGACTTGCGCTCATAGAAGTGCTCCATCGCTGCCTCACATTGAGCCAGCGCACCAATGAAGTTGGTCATCGCGGTCTCGCGGTTGGCCGCGAACTTTCCGGTGCCGATCCGCCCGCCCTTGCCCAGTCCGGCGTTGACGATCACCCGGTCGAGACCGCCGTGCGCTTCAGCGGCGGCAGCGAAAACGCCAAAAACCGAGTTGTTGTCGTCGACGTCGAGGGCGTGAACGGTGACCGTGATCGAAGGGTTTGCGGCGAGCAGTTCAGCCTGCAGCGCCTCGAGGCGGCCTACTCGCCTAGCGGTCAACGCGAGGTTATGTCCCGAAGCGGCAAGGTGGCGGGCCATCCCGGCGCCAAGTCCTGAACTAGCGCCAGTGATCAATGTGTTCTTGCGCATTTTTTCCTCAGTCTCTGCACTCAGCGGAAGGTGATGTCGGATTTGGGTAGGTGGCTGTGGTCGTTGAAGGTCAAGACTCGCGGGCCGGTTGAACCGACCATGATCGTGGTGGCGCTCGAGTTCACCAAAACGTCGTTTAGTCGACCGAAGGCCGAATCGCTTCCGGCCACCAATTGAGAAACGACCATCGCAATCGGGCCGCCGGAAGTGAACACGAGCACGCGGCGGCCGCGTTCCTTGGCGACTTCAATCGCCGCCTCGAACGCTCCCATAACGCGGTCACGGAACTCGACGTAGGTTTCGGTGAAGTCACCGCGACCGGCCTGCCAGTCAGCGATGGCCAAATTCAGCACCGCTTGGAACTGAGCCGAGTCCAACTCGCTGGCCTCATCGGTCTGGGTCGCCGCGAGCCCTAGATGGTCGTACTCGTTCCACCGGTCGTCGACGTCGTAGCCGCTCAGTCCCGGATCTGCGTCCTCTTCGCCCAACCCACTGGCGTCGATCGAGGTGATCGCGGTTTGGGCGTGCCGCAGCATCGAACCGGCGAACGCATCGGTGAAGACCGCGCCGCCTGCCTCCCAAGCAGTACCCAAGGCCGCGGCTTGAGCGAAGCCGAGTTCGCTGAGTCGGTCGTAGTCGTCAGTGCCAAAAGACGCTTGACCGTGACGAACGAGGTGAAGGGTTCCCATCAGATCTCCAACACGAGTTTGCCGGTGGCTTTGGCCTCGTCGAGCATGGTCAACGCCTCGGTAACTTGATCCAGGCTGAAGGTTGCACCGACCACGGGGGCGAGCGCTCCTGACTCGAGGTGGCTGAGCATTGCCTCCCACTCGCGGCGAATGTGGCCGGGACGTTTGAGGGCGTAAGCCCCCCACCCGACACCCACCACTGAGACGTTGTTCAGCAGCAGTCGGTTGACCGCGACGGTCGGAATTTCGCCGGCGGCAAAGCCGATGACTAGGAGTCGACCGTCGTCTTTGAGGCAGCGCAGCGAGTCGGTGAACCGGTCAACGCCCGGGGCGTTGCCGACCGGGTCGACCACGATGTCGACGCCGCCTGCTTCCTTGATCGTGGACTTGAAACCTTCGGCGAGCACGTACTCGTCGGCGCCGGCGGCAACCGCTAAATCACCCTTGGCTGCGGTGGAGGTGACCGCGATTACCCGGCCCGCACCGAATGCTTTGGCGACCTGGATCGCGGCGGTGCCAACCCCGCCCGCGGCGCCATGGACCAGCACGGTCTCTCCAGCGGCCAGCGCGCCGCGCTCAACCAACGCGAAGTAGGCGGTGCCGTAATTGAAGATGAACGAGGCGCCTTCGGCGAACGAAACCGAATCGGGCAGCTTGAAGGTCAGATCTGGATCGGCGGCCACCTGCTCAGCGAAACCACCAAGCATCGGCAACGCGGCGACGCGATCACCGGCCACCAGTCCGGAGTCGACTGGTGCCGAAACGACCGTGCCGGCTACTTCGGCGCCTGGCACAAACGGCAACGGCGGCTTGAACTGGTAGAGGCCTCGCGTCTGCAGCAACTCTGGGAACGCCACTCCGGCTGCCGCGACGTCGATGATCACGTTTCGCGGGTCGGCAAGCGGTGCGGGGACATCGACTAGTTCAACTGCCGCAGGACCGTCGTAGCTGGTGATCTGGATAGCGCGCATTCCCAGAGCATAGCCGACAACTAAGCGCTCGCTTAGTGATCTGCCTCGACTGTCCGACCTATGGTCACGCTCCAGTGAAATTAGCCGGACGCTTCTGGGTGAACGCCAAAATACCCTCTTGGTGGTCGGCCGAATTACCCAACACCGTTTGACCGGCCGACTCCAGAGCGAGCACCTCGTCAAGTTGGGAAATAGCGGCCGCATTGATTGCCGACTTGATCCGCGAAAATGCCATCGTGGGCCCGTTCGCGAGGCGCTCGACCAATTCTTCTACCGTACGCTCAAAATCGTCGTCGGCCACGCAATGGCTGACCAGACCGGCGGCAAACGCCTCCTTGTTCGGCAACCGCTCACCAAGCATCAGCAGGCGCGCGGCCCGGGCCCGACCGAGCGTTTCAGCCAAGAACATGTGCGCCCCGCCGTCGCCCATCAAACCGACGTTGATGAACGCCTGCAGGAAATATCCCGAAGCCTTCGTCACCTGCAAGTCGCAGGCCAACGCCAGCGAACTACCTAGACCCGCAGCCAAACCGTTGACTGCTGCCACTACTGGGAATGGCGCTTTGGTGATCGCACTAATAACTCGCTCGATCGCGTCCAGAATCTGATCGTCAACCGCACCGGGAACCATCACCGCACCGCTGCAGAAGGCGCGACCCTCGCCGCCGAACACAGCAACTCGCACGCCGTCGGCGGCCTCGAGCGCATCAGCCATCTGGTTCAACATCTGCGAGGTGACCGAGTTCAGTCGGTCTGGGCAGGTGATCGTCACCTTCAAGACGCCGTCTTCATTGACAATCGACAGATCGCTCATCGTTATTCCTCTACCTCGCAGATCGAAAGAATGCCGAAGGTGCAAGAACTCGCGTCGCACCGACAGGTCGAGACTAGCCCGACAGGCTTAGCCTAGGCAGGCGCGGTCTCTTTGGTCGCGCCACCGAACAACTCGTGATTTAGCTGACCCAAGGAGAAGCAATGACCCTGCGCGACCAGACCATCATCATGTCCGGCGGATCCCGCGGAATTGGCGAAGCTATCGCAGTGAAGGCCGCAGCCGACGGCGCCAATGTCGTCCTGCTCGCCAAGACCGACCAGCCGCACCCTGCCCTGCCCGGCACGATTCACACGGCCGCGGCCAACATCGAAGCCGCCGGCGGAAAGGCGCTCGCCTTAGTGGGCGACATCCGCGACGACGAGTTCGTCGCTGGCGCAGTAGAGCAGGCTGTCGCCACGTTCGGCGGCATCGACATCGTGGTCAACAACGCCAGCGCGATCGACCTGTCGCGCACCGAAGACATCTCGATGAAGAAGTACGATCTGATGACCCAGATCAACGCCCGCGGTTCGTTCCTGCTGTCCAAGCTCTCGATTGAGCACCTGCGAAAGTCAGCGAACCCGCATATTTTGACGCTAAGTCCGCCGATCCTGACCGACCCGAAGTGGTTCGGTACCTTCACCGCCTACGCGATCGCCAAATACTCGATGAGCTTGGTCACACTCGGTTTGGCCGAGGAACTGCGCGCCGACGGCATCGGGGCGAACTCGCTTTGGCCACGCACCGCGATCGACACCGCCGCGGTTCGGAACGTGGTTGGCCCGGGCCTGCAGGAGCGTTCGCGCACGGCCCAGATCATGGCCGATTCGGCGTACGAAATCTTGACTCGCACCGCGAGCGAGTGCACCGGCAACTTCTTCATCGACGACGAGGTGCTCGCCGAAGCCGGCGTCACGGACTTCTCGATCTACCTCAACGGCGGCACCGAGGCCGACCTCGCGCTCGACTTTTGGGTCGAGCCCAATGGCGAGGTCGGCGCGAATAACTTCCGCCTTTGAGCTAGGACTTTTGGGCGATCTCGGTCGCCATGCCCGGCTCGATTGACCGGCTCACCGTGCAGTACTTGTGGTGAGACTTCTCGATCGCGCCGGGGATCCGATCGGTCATTTTTTGCCCGGTCTCGTCGTCAGCAAAAGCCAGATCGACGATGATCTGGGTGTTCTGCAATTTTGAGCCGCCGTCGGACTCGGCGAGTTTGTCGGCGGTCACGTCGACGACAAAGCGCACCGGCTCGGCCCGTTTGGTGAGCGCTTCGATCGTGATCGCGTTGCAGCCGCCGAGGGCAACCAGCAGCAGTTCGACCGGAGTGAAGTCGGCGTTTTGACCCTCGCCGAAGCTGATGACACCGCCGCGATCATTGGTCGCCTGATACTCGAACTCGCCAGTTCGGGAAAGTTGAACGTGTCGCAGGGTCGAATCAGTCATGGTTCGACCCTAAGCGCCGGTGAGCGATACCGTCACTGGGTGAGCACCGAAAACCGCAAGGGGAGAATCGCAAGCCTAGGCATCTTCGGCACAAAGTCCGTTGAACAGTCGATCGCCGAGAGTGACGAGCCAGATCACCAACTTCGCCGCGACCTCACCGCCAAAGACCTGATCGTGTTCGGCGTTGGCGTGATCATTGGCACCGGCATTTTCGTCCTCACTGGCGCCGAGGCGCACAAGCACGCCGGTCCAGCGATCGTGATTAGTTTCTTGATCGCCGGCATCACCTGTGCCTTCGCCGCGCTTTGCTATGCCGAGTTCGCTGCGACCGTTCCCGTGGCCGGCAGCGCCTACACCTTCGGTTACGCGACCCTCGGCGAACTCGTGGCCTGGATTATCGGCTGGGATTTACTGCTGGAGTTGGCGCTCGGTGCGGCGGTGGTCGCCCGCGGCTGGTCTGGCTACCTGCAGCAACTGCTCGAGCTGCCCCCAGCCATCGCTGGCGATCAGGCCGTCGTCGATGTCGGCGCCATGGCGATTGTGGCGGCCCTGGCGGTGCTTTCGATTATGGGCACGAAGCTGTCTAGTTCGGTGACTTCGGTGATGGTGGCCGTCAAGATTGCGGTGGTGCTGTTCGTGATCGTGGTCGGGATGTTCTTCGTCAAAGCCGCGAATCTCACTCCGTTTATCCCGCCCGCTGAACCGGCCGAACTGGCCCGCGCGGCCGATCAGCCGTTGATCCAGTCGGTTTTCAACATGACGCCGACTGCGTTTGGGGTCATGGGGATCGTCGCGGCAGCCTCGGTGGTCTTCTTCAGCTACATCGGCTTTGACATCGTCGCGACCACCGCCGAGGAAACCAAGAACCCGCAGCGTGACGTGCCCCGCGGGATCTTAGGTTCGCTGATCATCTGCACGGTGCTTTATATGGCCGTTTCGTTCGTGATCACCGGCATGCTGCCGTACACCGACAAGCGGCTGGAGACGTCCGCGCCGCTGGCCGAAGCGTTCAGCGCGAACGGCATCGACTGGGCGGCGAACCTGATTTCACTTGGCGCGGTGGCCGGAATGATCAGCACGATTCTGGTGCTGCTGATCGGCCAGTCGCGGGTGCTGTTCGCGATGTGTCGAGACGGTTTGCTGCCTAAGAGCCTCGCCAAAGTGCACCCCACCTATCGCACGCCCTACCGGATCACGATCTTGACCGCCGGGTTCGTTGCGCTCTTGGCCGGTTTTGTCCCGTTGAGTGAATTGAGCCATCTGGTCAGCATCGGCACCCTGTTCGCGTTCCTGGTGGTCTCTGTCGGCGTAGTCATTTTGCGGCGGACTCGACCGGACTTGGAACGACCGTTTCGCGTGCCCGCGCTCGGCTTGGTCGCCGCCGGGTCGGTGCTGACGTGCCTTTGGCTGATGTTGAACTTGTCGCTGTTGACTTGGGAGCGGTTCGCGATCTGGCTGCTGCTCGGTTTCGTCATCTACTTCAGTTACGGCCGCCGTCACAGTCGGTTGCGCCAGCAGAACGCGGCGAAATGAGTCAGCGCAGTTCGATCCGGTAGGAGAACTCGGCCCGCTCACCGGCGGCCAAGATGACGTTGCCGGGTTTGCCAGCGAACTGGCCGGTGTAGCCGACGGGGGCAGGCATCCCGCGCCACGGCTCGATGCAAACGAATTTGGCGCCCGGGATCGTCCAGACGGTGATGCCGGTGAAACCTTCCCACGTCATCCGCACCTGTCGGCCCATCGCCGAGGAATAGGTCAACCCTTTGCTGGCCACGTTCGTCATGATCATGGCGCCGTCGGTGAACCACGAGTCGTTGAGCGTCAGCACTTTCTCCCACGCCGGGTTGTGGAAGGTCTCGGCAACCATCAGGTTGTTCTCGACGCGGCGAAAGTCGGCCGTCTCCGGTTCGTCGAAAACGATGTCGTGACTTGATCGGGGCGAGTCCGGCTCCAACGGCCAAATGAACGCCGGATGCGATCCGAGCGAGAACGGCATCGGTTCGGTGCCGCGGTTCTCGACGGTGAACTGGGTTGTCAGCGCCCCGTCTTCGACTCGGTAGGCGACGGCCAGCGCGAAGTCGAACGGGTAATGCTCGCGGGTGCGCTCGTCAGCGGCCAGCACGAACGTCGCTCGGTCGGCCCCGAAGTCGACCGCCGCCCAAGTGCGCTTTCGGGCGAGTCCGTGCTGCGGCATCGAGTAGGACTGATCGCCTACCAAGATCTGGTCGTCGGGGACCCGACAGATGATCGGGAACAGCACCGGTGACCGCCCACCCCACGGTTCGCTGCCCTGCCACAGGTACTCGTGGCCCTCCGGCCCGCGAAGCGAAACCGGTTCGGCGCCGTAAGGGTCGATCGTCGCGGTGATGCCGGCAGCGCGGATGACAACGGGTTTGGCCATGACTCAACCGTAAACGGCCGCTGGCCTGCTTCAAAGGCGAAGCAGGCCAGCGTCAGGTTGGTCACACTCAGGCGAAGTTCTCGCCCTTGGCGGCTTTCTCCAGCAGCAAGGCCGGCGGCGCGAACCGCGAACCGTACTTGTCGGCCAACTCTTGGGCGCGCGCGGCGAAGGCCGCGACACCGATCGAGCCGTCGGCGGCCTCGTAACCGTTGACGAACTGCAGCGCGCCACCGTGGACCGGCGGGAAGCCGATGCCGAAGATGGAACCGATGTTCGCGTCGGCCACCTGGCGGATGACGCCTTCTTCGTAGCAGCGGATCGTCTCGACCGCCATGATGAACGTCAGCCGCTCCTTGATGTCCGTGAGCGACACGTCAGCGTCGGCCTTCACGAAACGCTCCCACAGGCCAGGCCACAGGAACTTCTTGCCTCCCTCTGGGTATTCGTAGAAGCCAGCACCGGCAGCCTTGCCCGCGCGACCGAGTTCGACCATCTGGTTGACGACTTCCATCGCCGGAGTGACGACGTACTCTTTGCCTTCGGCTTCGAGTGCCTTCTTGGCTTCGCCGGCGATCTTCTGCTGAAGCGTCAGCGAAACTTCGTCGGACATCGCCAGCGGCTGGCCCGGGAACCCGGCCAACTGCGAAGCGCGCTCGATCTCGATCGGGTCGACGCCCTCGGCGAGCATCTCGACGCCCTCCAGCACCAAGGTGCCGAAGACGCGCGAGGTGAAGAAGCCGCGGCTGTCGTTGACGACGATCGGGATCTTGCGGATCTGCTTGGTGAAGTCGATCGCGCGCGCGAGCGCCTCGTCGGAGGTCTTCTCACCGACGATGATTTCGACCAACTGCATCTTGTCGACCGGGCTGAAGAAGTGAATCCCGATGAAGTCCTCGGGACGCTGAACTCCCTCGGCCAAGATCGTGATCGGCAGGGTCGAGGTGTTCGAGCCGAGCAGAGCATCGGAGTTGACGATCGGCTCGAGTTCAGCGAACACGCTGTGCTTGAGTTCGACCGACTCGAAGACGGCCTCGACCACGAAGTCGCAACCGGCCAAGTCGGCGTAGTCGGCCGTCGGCTGGATGCGAGCGAGGATCTCGTCCTTCTTCTCTTCGGTCAACCGGCCACGCGAAACCTGCTTTTCCAACAGGCTCTGCGAGTAGCTCTTGCCCTTCTCGGCCGCTTCGGCGCTGATGTCCTTGAGGACAACTTCGATGCCGGCGCGAGCCGCCTCGTAAGCGATGCCGGCGCCCATCATGCCCGCACCCAAGATCGCCAGCTTCTCGGCCTTGCGCTCGGCGATTCCGTCGGGGCGCGAGCCGCCGGCGTTGATCGAGCCAAGGTCGAAGAAGAACGCCTGGGTCATGTCCTTGAACTGCTGACCGATCAGCAGGTTCACCAAGTAGCGCGATTCGATCCGGCTGGCGGTCTCGAAGTCGACCTGTGCACCCTCGACGGCCGCGCTCATGATGTGGCGGGGAGCCAAGTAGGGCGCGCCCTTGATCTGCTTGCGCAGGTTCGAGGGGAAGCTCGGCAGGAAGGCTGCCAGTTTCGGCGTGCTCGGCGTGCCGCCTGGCATGCGGTAGCCCTGACGATCCCACGGCTGCTTGGCCGCTTCTTCGTTGTCAGCGTTGGCTTCAATCCAGGCCTTCGCAGCCGAAAGCAGTTCATCGGCCGGCACGATCTCGTCGATCAGTCCGGTCTTGAGCGCCTTCTCTGGCTTCATCCGCTGGCCCTGCAGGAGCACCTGCATGAGGGCGTCTTGGATGCCGAACATCCGCACCGTGCGGGTGACGCCGCCGCCGCCGGGCAGCAGGCCGAGGCTGACCTCGGGGAGGCCAACTTCGTAGCGACCTTCGGCCGCGATCCGGTGGTGACAGGCCAGCGCGATTTCGAGGCCGCCGCCGAGGGCAGCGCCGTTGATCGCCGCGACGACCGGCTTGCCGATCGTCTCTAGCTTGCGCAAGGTTGCCTTGATCGACTCGACGTTGTCGAAGAGCGCCTGAGCGTCTGCGGGCGTCGACTTGACCATCAGCTTTAGGTCGCCGCCGGCGAAGAAGGTCTTCTTCGCGCTGGCAACGATGACACCCTTGATCGACGCTGGGTCGTTGGCGATGTCCTTGGCGAGACGATCAACCGCTGCTTCCATCGAAGCGCGGTAGGTCTCGTTCATGGTGTTGGCGCTCTGGTTCGGGTCGTCAATCGTCAGGGTGACGATTTGGCCGTCGACCTCGTAGCGCACCGCGTCAGTTGTAGTCATTTGCGTGTTCTCCTGAAGTCGTTCTGGTCAGATGCGCTCGACGATGGTGGCAATACCCATGCCGCCGCCGATGCACAAGGTCGCCATGCCATAGCGCTTCTCGCGACGCTCAAGCTCGTCGACGAGAGTGCCCAAGATCATTGCGCCGGTGGCGCCGAGCGGGTGGCCAAGAGCGATCGCGCCGCCATTGACGTTGGTCCGATCGTGGGGGAAATCGTCGAGGTCGCGCATCAACTTCATCGCGACGGCGGCGAACGCCTCATTGATCTCCAGCAGGTCGATGTCCTCGATGGACAGGCCGGCCTTATCGAGTGCCTTGCGGCAAGCCGGGCCGGGGCCCGTCAGCATGATGGTCGGCTCCGAACCGATGACTGCCGTGGACACGATGCGCGCCCGAGGGGTGAGCCCGTGCTGCTGGCCGGCCTTTTCCGAACCGAGCAGAACCAGCGAGGCGCCATCGACGATGCCCGAGCTGTTGCCGGCGTGGTGGACGTGGTTGATCTGGCTGACCTTCGTGTACTTCTCCAACGCGACCGCGTCGAAGCCGCCCAAGTCGCCAATGTCAGCGAACGACGGCTTGAGGCCCGAAAGGGACTCGGCCGTAGTGCCTTCGCGAACGAACTCGTCATGATCGAGGATGGTGATCCCGTTGAGGTCGCGCACCGGCACGATCGACTTGTTGAAGTAGCCGTTGGCGATCGCCTTGGCGGCACGCGCCTGCGATT
The DNA here is from genome assembly GCA_035401705.1 of Aeromicrobium sp. Taxonomy (GTDB): domain Bacteria; phylum Actinomycetota; class Actinomycetes; order Propionibacteriales; family Nocardioidaceae; genus Aeromicrobium. Next base: position 15,694 of record DAONBX010000006.1, on the reverse strand, counting down.
CGGCGGCGAACGTGTCGACGTCTTCGCGGCTGTAGCCCTCAAGCGTGGCGATCAAGTCGGCGCCGATGCCCTGGGGCACGAAGTCGGTGTCTAGCGCGGTCTTGGGGTCCATCGCCCACGCGCCGCCGTCCGAAGCCATTGGCACTCGGCTCATCGACTCAACGCCACCGGCGATGATTAGGTCTTCCCAGCCGGAGCGAACGCGCGCGGCGGCTTGGTTTACTGCTTCGAGCCCGGAGGCGCAGAAGCGGTTGAGTTGGACTCCGGCAACCTGCTCGCCGAAGCCGGCAGCCAAAACGGCGGTGCGGGCGATGTCGGCGCCTTGGTCACCAACCGGCGAGACAACGCCCAAGATGACGTCGTCGACCTGGTTGGGGTCAAGGTTGGGGTTTCGGGTCTTAACTTCGTCGAGCAGGCCGTTTACCAGCGAGATCGGCTTGACCTCGTGGAGTGAGCCGTTCTTCTTTCCGCGGCCACGGGGGGTGCGGATGGCGTCGTAAATAAATGCCTCGGTCATTGGTGTCCTCACAGACGATGAAAGCAACTGTGCCAATACTGACACCGCTACTGTCAGAGTTTGTACCGGACCCCAAATTGAGCCCGATTCAACAAGTTTCCCACTGTCCTAGGTCGTCGCGTTCAGCCGCCCGTTGCGCAGCCACCAAGAGTTTGTTGTGGGCGACGTTTGGCCACACCCGAAGCGACTGGGCGTGGCCGTTTCGGGTGAGTTCGTACTGGATGAACTCGCCGTCGCCATTCCACAGGTTGAACAACAGTCGACTGTAGCGATCGCGCGCTTCGGTGTCGGTCGCTCCCCAGATCGTCGAGCCGCGCGGCGCCAAGTCGATCAACGCTCGGCGCGCCTCGTCAACCCAACATTCACCCTTTTCAGGAATGTCGATGCCGATGAGCCGGACCCGGATTTCTTCGTTGACGTCAACGACTTTGTTGGCCGACAGCACCTCAGCGCGCAAAGTGTCGCCGTCGAAGACGTAGTCGACTCGCAGTTTGATTGCGTCCGCTGGCCGCGCCGGCACGCCTTGGGTCGAGGCGGTCGGTCGCGACGCGGTGGCGGTTGCTGTCGGCGGCGACGCTTCGCTGGCCGAATCGGCTGTTGACTGTTGATCAACCCACCACGCGAGAATCAGCACGGCGATGATCGCCAGAGTCACCAATGTGCGCTTCACTCAAGGCACGCTACCGGCGAACCCCGCTAGGCTCGCGCTTTGTGGAGCAACATGCAGAGAGCATCGGGGTCGAAGAACTCGCCGATCGAGTAGGGATGAGCGTTCGCACGGTCCGTTTTTATGCCGGCCGTGGTCTGATCCCCCCGCCGCGGCGTGAAGGCCGAAACGGCTACTACGGCCCCGACCACATTGCCCGCCTCGAACTTGTTCGCGAGCTGCAGGCGCACGGCTTTACCTTGCAGGCGATCGAAGGCTACCTAGAAAAGATCCCAGCAACCGCAAGCCCCGAAGATGTCGCCTTGCATCGAACCCTGCTAGCGCCGTGGATGCCAGACTTGCCCGAGTCGCTGCACCGAGTCGAACTCGAGCGGCGCGCGGGTCGGACACTTTCGGACTCAGATCTGGAGTTGCTGATCGCGATCGGCGTGGTCGAACCGACCCCCGATGACAATGTATTCAACCTGGCGCCGGCGCACCTAGCTATTGGGATCGGTTTCCTTGAAGCCGAACTGCCGATCGAGGCGGCCCGTTCGGCTCGGACCATTTTTCTGGCGCACGGCACCGCAATCGCCCAAGAACTTACTGAGGTGTTCCGAGAGCAAGTCTGGCCGGCACTGAAGTCTTCGGGCCATTCCAAGGAGTCGATTACCGCGATGGTCGAACGGTTCAAGCCGCTGACCATCCAGGCACTGGTTACTGCCTACGAACAAGCCGTCGATGAACAGAAACGAGAGACGATCCGCCGGCGCAGCTGAATTTGGTCAACTCGGCCCTACGCTGAGGCCATGAGTCGCTTCAGTCGGACCCGGGCCCGCCGGATTCTTTCCGCCGAGCTTGAGGCTGTCCGTCACCAGGACGCCGACTTTGATGCCGGCGATGTCACCGCTTTTACGCTTCCGTTGCTTGGCCGCGCCTTGTTGTTGGCTGCCGCCGGCGTGCTGCCGCTGATCGTCGTTCGAGTCGGCGATGAGACTGAAGAAGTACTGCTCCCGCTGGTCGCGTCGTTCGCGTTGGCGGCGGTTTGCGCTGCGGTGGTGACGTGGCTGGTCGCCATCGTGTTTTCGGCGCTGATCACCATGATTCTTTACCGCAAACCTCCGCGCTCGATGTCAAAACTCGTCGTCCGCACCATCGATGACTCTTTTGAACGCGTCGAGAACGTGACCAGCAATCTGATGCTGTTGGCCTTGATCGCTGGCTTACTGGCCTTGGCGATCGGCCTGCCTGAGCGCAGTACCTCCGATTTAGAACACTCGGTAATCGAAGATCTGCTGGCTTCTCAAGTAACGGTTCTTCTTGGGGTACTCGCGGTCGCCTTCTTGGCCGAGGCCGCCCGGGCGGCCGCCGATATTGTCGACGACCAGTCGCCGGCACTCGCCTGGTTCTGGGCGTTGCTGATCACCGGTGGGGCGTGGGTAGTCGCAACCATCGCCGGGCCGCTGGAGTTCACTACGATGGTCCGGCGATTGTTAGTCGAATGGTTGCCGGCGACGGTCAACGACATGCCTCGAGCCGAGGCAATCAACGAGGTTATGCCCAACGGCGCCCGCTGGATTGCCACCTTCGGCGCCTTGCCCGCGATCGCCGTGATTTGGTACTACCAAGCCCGGCGAAACAATGGGTTCGACGCACTCTCAGCGACGCCAGAACCCGACGCTTAGATCCCCAACGACCGGCCGACGATCTCCTTCATGATTTCGGTGGTGCCGCCGTAGATCGTCTGGATTCGCGTGTCGAGGTAGGCCTTGCTGATCGGGTATTCGCTCATATAGCCGTAGCCGCCGTGCAGTTGCACGCACGCGTCGGCGGTTCGCTTCTGCAGTTCGGTGGTCCACCACTTGCCGGCGGCCGCATCCTCGATCGACAAGGTCCCGGCCATGAGTTCGGTGACACTTCGGTCGACGAAAACCTGGGCGATCCGCTGCTCGGTCTCGAGTTCGGCCAGCGTGAACCTCGAGTTCTGGAAAGATCCGATCGGCTTGCCGAACGCCTTGCGGCTCTTCACGTAGTCCAGGGTCATGTCGATCATCTGCCGGCAGGCGGCAGCGGCCACGACCGAAATAGTGAGTCGTTCCTGCGGCAGCTTCTCCATCAAGTAGATGAAGCCGTGGCCGGCTTCGCCGATGAGGTTCGTGGCCGGGACTCGCACGTTCTCGAAGAAGAGTTCGGCGGTGTCTTGGGCCTTCAAGCCCATCTTGTCGAGGTTTCGGCCGCGCTCGAAGCCGGCCATGCCACGCTCGAGCATGATCAGCGAGACGCCCATCGCGCCGGCGTCGGGATCAGTTTTGGCGGCCACGATCACCAGATCGGCGTTGATTCCGTTGCTGATGAAAGTCTTGGAGCCGTTGACGATGAAGTCGTCGCCGCCGCGGATGGCCGTCGTGGCGATGCTTTGCAGGTCTGAGCCGGTGCCTGGTTCGGTCATCGCGATTGCGGTGATGTATTCGCCGGTACAGAACTTCGGCAACCACCGCTGCTTTTGCTCCTCGGTGGCGTAGCTGAGCAGGTATCCCGACACCAGATCTGTGTGCAGCGGAAAGCCAACTCCACTAGCTCCGGCCTTAGTCAGTTCCTCTTGGAGGACGACGTTGTAGCGAAAGTCGTTGGCTCCGCCGCCGCCAAATTCCTCGGGCATCATGAACCCGAGAATTCCAAGGGCACCGGCCTTGAGCCAGACTTCGCGCGGCACGATCCCGTCGCGTTCCCACTGTTCATGGTTTGGGATTACTTCGGCTTCCATGAACGCGCGGACAGTCTGGCGAAAGGCCTCGTGCTCTGCCTCAAAAAGTGTGCGCTGCATCAGTTCTCCTAGTTTTGGAAGGCGATTTTGCGGTCGATCAGGTCGTCGACTTGCTCAATCCCCCAAGCAGAGAGCGCCTCTCGCGTGTTTGCGCCGGGCGCCTGTGGCGCCGAGCGGATGGCCGTCGGGGTGCCGGAAAAACGCGGAGCCGGGGCCGGCTGAGTGACTCCGAACTCGGCCACATAGGTCTGCCGGGCCACGTTGTGCGGATGCACATAGGCGTCCTGCAGCGGCAGGATCGGTGCCACGCAGGCGTCACTGGCGGAAAACACTTCGGCCCATTCATCTCTGGTTCGACTGGCGAACCATTCGGCCAACGCCGCCCGCAAGTCCGGCCAGGTGTTGAAGTTGTTCCGATCTGGCAGGTCGCCTAGGCCGTCGGCGGCATACGCCTGCTGTAGCGCGTACCAGAACTGCGGTTCCAGTCCGCCGACGCTGACCCAGCCGCCGTCTTCGGTCTCATAGACGTCGTAGAACGGCGCACCGGTGTCCAGCAGGTTCGTGCCGCGCACCGGTGACCAGGCACCGGACTGTTCCATCGAAACGGTCATCGAAAGCAGGTGTGCGACGCCGTCGGTGATCGCCGCGTCCACGACTTGGCCTTCGCCGCTAGCGCGAGCGTGGGTCAGCGCAGCGAGCACGCCCGCGACCAAATACATCGACCCGCCGGCGAAATCGCCGAGCAAGTTCAGCGGCACTTGGGGTGGCCCACCGGCACGGCCGATCGGCTCAAGTCCGCCGGCAACGCCGATGTAGTTGATGTCGTGCCCGGCGAGGGCCGAGAGCGGTCCGCTTTGGCCCCAACCGGTCATCCGGCCGTAGACCAATCGCGGGTTCCGGGCCAGTGCGACGTCTGGGCCCAGGCCAAGACGTTCCATCACGCCGGGTCGAAACCCTTCGATGATGATGTCGGCTTTTTCGATCAGGTCCAAGACGAGTTCGACTCCCCCTGGCGCTTTGAGGTCGATGGCGGCGTTGGGCCGGTTGCGGCCGAGAATGTCCTTGTCTGCGGGCGCTGCCTTTAGCGCACTTCCCCCTGGTCGGTCGATCCGGAGGACGTCTGCCCCTAAATCGGCCAACATCATGGCGGCGAACGGTCCCGGTCCGATCCCAACGATCTCGATAACTTTTACCCCAGCTAGGGGCCCCGTGGTCTGCATCACACTGCGATTGTGACAGTAGAACTGTCAGTATTCAATGGGTCGGCACGCCGCTTCCCATTCCTGGGACTGTGATCTGGGCCACAACCCGCTGTCGCCGTGGGATGATCGACATGACACCATCCGTGTCACATCGGAAGTTGGTCCGATGTGCGAACTTTTCGGGATCAAAATGCTTTCTGAACTGGCCTACACTCGCCGCGGCCAAGGCGAACCTCTAGTACTTCTGCACGGGATCGGGCACCGCCACGGCGCCTACGACCCCGTGATCGACGAGTTGGCCAAGGACTTCGACGTGATCGCCGCCGACCTGCCCGGCCTAGGCGATTCGCCTGGGCTGCCTGAAGGCGTCCCCTATACGACCGAAAACGTGGTTCGCGCCCTAGCCGAGAACTTCGACCGGTGGGGAATCAGTCGCCCGCACGTGGTCGGCAACTCCCTAGGCGGGATGTTCTCGATCGCGTTGGCGCAACTTGGGCACGTACGTTCGGCCACCTGCCTCGCGCCGGCCGGCTACTTTCGGCCGTGGAATTTGCTGCGAGCCGGCGGCACGCTACTTCCGCTAAAACTTGGCAGCTACCTGCCCGCGAGTGCGCTGCGTCAATTTTCAAAGTTGAAGTTCGGTCGTAAGTTCATCGGTTGGTCGCTCTACGCCCACCCCGAACGACACGACAGCGCATCCACGTTCGCCGACTCGATGGCGATGAAGCGCGGGCCCGGCTTCTGGGCATACTTCGTGCGCTGCATTCCGCTAGGTTTCTCGACCCCGCGCGTCTTTAGGGGTGTTGCGACCGTGCCGATCACGATCGCTTGGGGCAACAAGGACCGCGTCCTGCACCCGACTCAGGCCCTGTTGGCTCGAAAGCGATTGCGCGGAATCTCTTTCGTCGGCTTGTTGGACTGCGGTCACGTGCCGATGGCCGATTCGCCGACCCAAGTCGTTGCCGCCATTCGAAACACTGCGGCCAAAGCGTCCGGTCAGCTCAACGCCTGACTGGTCGAAACTAACTGTTGCGCGCTAGGAATGCGGCGGTTCGCGGGTCGCGAGCGGCCGTGAAAAGTTGCTCCGGCGGCCCCGACTCCACGATCTGGCCGTTAGCTAGGAACACGATCCGGTCGGCACACTCGCGAGCAAAATCCATCTCGTGGGTAGCCATGATGATGGTTCGGCCTTCGGCCTTGAGGTCGCGCAACAGGTCGAGCACCTCAGCCACGAGCAGGGGGTCGAGCGCCGAAGTGATCTCGTCGAGCAGCAGCAATTCTGGATCCATCGAAATGGCCCGAACGAGCGCGACTCGCTGCTGCTGACCGCCCGAAAGCGAATCTGGGTAGGCGTGAGCCTTGGCCGCCAGACCGAGTCGGTCTAGCAATTCATGGGCCCGCCGGTTCGCCTCAGACTTGGACGTGCCGTGGACGCGGCGCGGACCGATCGTCAGATTCTGCAGCACGGTCAGGTGCGGGAACAGGTTGTATGACTGGAACACCATGCCGATGCGCGCGCGAACCTTATCGGGGTCAGCAGCCGGGTCGGCGAGGTCTAGTTCCGCCAAATGCATCTCGCCGTCGTCGATGATTTCGAGCAGGTCGATGCAACGAAGCAGCGTCGATTTGCCCGAGCCCGAAGCCCCGATCAGACAAACGATCTCTCCGGATTCAACTTCCAGGTCAATGCCGTCGAGGACGACATGGTCGCCAAAGGCTTTGCGGACGCCTTCGAGTCGCAACATCAGTTGCCTCCTTGACGGCTCAGTTGACGAATCGTCAGCCAATCGGTGAACCGTGCCAGCGGGATCGTAACCACGATGAAGAAGCACGCCGCGACCGTCAACGAGGTCACGTTGAACGTCTGCGCCTGGTAGACCGACGCCGCCCGCAATGCTTCGACCAAACCGATCGTCGATACCAATGCGGTGTCCTTTTGCAGCGAGATGAAGTCGTTCATCAGCGGCGGGGTGACGTTTCGAATCGCTTGGGGCAAGATCACCCGGTGCAGCGTCTGCGGGTAGGTCAGGCCGAGTGCTCGGCCCGCCGCCCATTGCGTCGGATGAATCGACATCAGACCAGCGCGCATCACTTCGGCGACGTAGGCGCCGTAGCTGAGGGTCAGCGAAATGACGCCGAGCCAAAACAGGCTGGTCGGGATCCCGGCCAGGCCGAGCGCCGGGAACCCGAACCCGATCAGCATGACCACCAGGATCGTCGGGATCCCCCGGAATACGTCGGTGTAGACCGTCGCCATTGCCTTGAACGGAGCCAACGCGGGCGACGGATAGATCCGGACGACGGCCACCAGCAAAGCCAACGGCAGTACGAGTGCTTCGACCGTCATGAACAGTCGGACGTTCAACCAGAAGGCGTCACGAATCGCCGGAAAGGAGGCTTTGGCGTGATCCCAGCTAAAGAAGACCTCGCGAAAGCGCGGCCAACCTGGGGCCGAAGTGATCAGCCAAACCGACAGGCCGAGCACGACGATGCACGAGATCGCGCCGACTGCGAATCGACGCAGGTGGCGTTTGCGACGCCAGCGGTCCCGTTCAACCTGCCGTGCCGATGGTGCCGGCAGACTCACAACCTGTTGCCTACTTCAGCACTGGCGCCGAGGCTGATTCCGAAAGCCACTTGGCTTCCAGATCGGCGAGCGTTCCGTCTTCAGTGAGGCCTTCGATGGCCTGATCTACGCAACCGGTCAGCTTGCTGTCCTTCTCGAGAAGCAAACCGAACTGCTCTGGTTCGCCGCCATCGAACTGGAACTGGCCGGCGATTTTGGCGCCAGTAAGTTCGGCCGCTACTAGATAGAAGGCGGTCGGCAGGTCCGAAACAAAGCCGTCGACCTGCTTGTTTTCTAGCGCCAAAGCCGCTTTGGTCGTGTCGTCGTAGACCAACGGGGCGTCTTCGGTGCCGAGGCTTTCGATCGCCTTTAGCGAGGTGGTGCCGATCTGTGCGCCGAGGCTGGCGGTCTTGAAGTCGGCCAAGCTGTCGGCGTCAGCAAACTTCGAGTCTTCCCGAACGATGATCGCTTGAGCTGCGGAGTAGTACGGCTCAGAGAAGTCGACGGCCTCGCGGCGTTCCTTGGTGATCGAGATCTGGTTGATGTCGAAGTCGAACGCCTTGGTGCCCGGCTGGTAAGACGTGTTGAACGGAACCTTCGTCCAGACGACGTCGCTGGCCTCAAAGCCCATCTTGTCTGCAACGGCGTAAGCGACGGCGGACTCGAAACCTTGGCCGTTGCTCGGGTCGTTGTCGACGAACCACGGCTCGAACGCCGGGTCGTCGGTGGCAACAGTGAGTTTGCCGGCGGTCTTCACGGGCAGTTTGTCGACGGCGCAGTCGCTGGCCGAAGGCGCAGACGACGCGTCGTCCTTGGAGTCGTCGGCTGGGGCGCAAGCGGCAGCGAAGGTCAACAGGACTGCGGCCGGGGCAATCGCCCAGCGGCTAAGGGAAGAACGCAACATGATCCGAATCCTACGACCTCGGGTCGATTTGTTTGGCATTCGTAGGGACTTTGGACGGGTGAAGCCCGCATACGGATGGGGCGGATGGCAGCGAGTTCTGGACGATCGAGTGACACGACACACCTAGCTTGTTACCCTGGAACTGATAAATCATGCCTAGAAGCGATCTGGCATCGTTTTAAGGAGTTTGGAATGGCAAAGCGCCGCGTTGTCGCTCTCTCGGCGACCCGAGAGGCACTGGGCGTTCTCGGCACCCAGATCCGCGCTGCCCGCCATGATCGCGGGTGGACTGCCGCTGAGCTTGCCGAACGTATCGGCGTCTCGCAATCGACTGTCTTGGCTATCGAAAACGGCGCGCCCGGTACGGCCATCGCGAATGTATTCAACGCTGCCGTAATGGCTGGGGTGCCCCTGTTTGGCACTGAGGATCGAGCTGAACTCGCACGCATGCGGCGTGCCGGTGAGGAACGTCTCGCGCTTCTGAACTCGCGCGTCTACCACCCACGAAAGGAGACTCCCGATGACCGATTCTGAGCGGGTTTTCGTCTGGACGTGGCTCCCCGGACAGGTGGAACCGGTGGTTGCCGGTGCATTGGAACGACGTGGTGACCGGCAAGTGTTCTACTACGCAGAGTCTTATCGAAGCCGACTTGACGCCATCGATCTGTACACGCCGGAGTTGCCGCTGCGCGCAGGATTCATCGAGCCGAAGGGTTCATTGACTCTTGCTGGGTGCCTCAAAGATGGCACTCCGGACTCGTGGGGGCGCCGGGTTATCGAGTCTCGCCTCGGAGCTGGGGAAAGCAATCTCCTCGAAGAGGAGTACATGCTGCTTTCGGGTAGCAACAGGTTCGGCGCCATCGACTTCCAGCGCTCTCCTACCGAGTATGTCTCTCGCGCAGAAACCGCATCGCTGGATGAACTGCACGAGGCGGCCGACCGCCTCGAGAGCGGGCAGCCTTTGAGCCCGGTGATGCAAGAGGCACTACTGCGCGGGACTTCGATCGGTGGTGCGCGACCGAAGGTTCTCGTGGAGGACGGGCATGGAGTCCAGTGGATCGCGAAGTTGTCCTCAACGTCTGACCGTGTTTTCCATGTAGTCAACGCGGAAGGGGCAGCGATGGAATTGGCCCGGCGTGCCGGCTTGCGGGTTCCAGAGACAGTTGTCACCGAGTCACTCGGTAGGGACGTCCTTCTTGTCCGACGTTTCGACCGCGAACCCGACGGGTGCCGCCATCACGTGGTCTCGGCCCTCACGATGTCCGGTGAGGACGAGATGGGTGCGCGCTACGTCACCTATCCTTCCGTTCTTGAGGTTCTTCGGCGTTACACAGCGCCAGGTGACACCGGTGTCGGGCGAGAGTTGTTCGAGCGGATCGCGTTCAACATCGCGATAAGCAACTCAGATGACCACGCTCGAAACCATGCTGCCTTGTGGGACGGGAAGCACCTGACGCTCTCACCGGCCTACGATCTTGCGCCCGGGCTGCGTTCGGGAGATTCATCGGAGCAGGCTATGTGGTTCGACGCGAAAGGCACACACCGGCGAAGCAACTTCGCAGAGTTGGTTTCGTTCGCGCATGAGTACGACCTCACGGTCGTGGAGGCGCGAGGCGTGATCGACGGCCTCGTGGAGTCCATCCATGAGAATTGGGACGAATCCGTTGAGATTTCCAGACTCAGCGATGCGGACGCCAAACACTTGTGGCACCGGCAGATTCTTCCCGCCTCAGCGTTCTATGACTACGGCCCAAGGCCGTCTTCGGGTTAGTTCCCCCTACCGCGAGGCAGCAAAGGAACCGTGACGTTCGTGGAGTGCCAACTGGGTCGAAGGGAACGCTTGGTCCATTCGCGGCGAGTATGCAAGATAAGTCCGGGCGCGGTCGGTGATCGAGCGGTCTAGGAAATTGAACCAATCTCGCTGGGAACCTAGTTGCCCGGCAGCCACGTAGACGCGGATCAGGGCGGTTCCACTAACGACTTCAGAAGGGCCGACCAAGCGCGCCAGTTTGGCCAATACGAGAAAAGTGTCGGCTAGGAGAAGTAGATTCTTCACCACCAGACATCGTCACAAACGGGGTAAGAAGTTGAAGGGTTGGACAGCCAGTTCCACCGACTTGGCTTGGGTCGTGGAGGAACAAACTCAGATTTGCTTGAAGGTCTACGCAGAGGACCCTTCGCGCATAACCCAAGACGCCAATAACGAACGGCGAATTTCACAAGGCGGTTATGCAACTCGCCAGTTGGAAGAACTTGTTCAAAACGCAACCGACGCGGCTAGGAGGAATGGCGGGAGAATAGAAGTCCTCTTAACTGAAACGGCTCTCTACGTAGCCAACGACGGTGACCCCTTCGATACTGAAGGCGTTAGATCCATCATGGCCTCGGACATCTCTACAAAGAACGACGAGCGAATCGGAAAGTTCGGCATCGGTTTCAAATCAATACTTGCCGTTACTGAGTCCCCGCGCGTTTACAGCCGTTCAGTTTCGTTCGGGTTCAACGGAGCATGGGCCGAAGAAACGCTGCGAAACGCTGGACACGAATTCGTGCACGGCCCTTCCATGCGACTCGCCCAAGTTATCGACCCGGAAGCTGATGGAGCGGCACAAGACGCCGATCTAAGAGAGCTGATGTCTTGGGCCTCAACTGTGGTGGTTGCGCCGCTCTCGGTAGATGTCCAGCCATTAGCTGGCCGTCTTGCCCAGTTTTCCCCAGAATTTGTCCTTTTTTCCCCGCACGTCAAGGACGCTCGACTACGGAGCCGAATTGCCAAGACAGATGGCCAAGCTGCGTTGCTCTCAGGCGAAAGACGAATCAAACGTGAGCAGCTTGAGAACGGGTTTGTAAAACTAGAGTCCGGGAGGGACGTTTCCTACTGGTCTGTGGCCAGCCGAAAGGTACGGACGAGTAAAGCGGCTCAGGAGGAAGCGGGGCATGTCGCGGCACGTGATTCCGTGGACATCCACTACGCGGTACGAGTTCCTCCCGCTGGAGGACTGGGCGCATTCTGGTCCTATTTCCCGACCCAAACCCGTACGACCCTCTCAGGGATCGTAAATGCTCCTTGGAAATTGAGTGACGACAGATTGTCACTGCTCGAAGGTGAGTTCAACAGGGAGCTTCTCGAGACACTTCCTTCGCTCGTTGGCGAAGCTCTCGCCCGTTTCAGTGGGACACCAGACGCAGTTAGAGCCTTGGATGCCCTACCTTCGCGAGGTGGCGAATTGGGGGCCCGCGAAGCGCGAAACTGGGTTGACCGCGAGATAAACGCCCCAATTTTCGACTACCTTCGCAGCCAGCCGATTCTCCCCGACGGCACGGGACACCTACGTCGGCCGGCAGACCTCAAGTGGATCGGTGAAATCACCAAGAAGCGCATCGGCGAAGAGCGCCACGGACCTGATTTCGGCAAGTGGCTTGAGGCTTGGGCGCAAGTCCCAGGGGCCCCACTAACCGACTGGTTACATTCGGAGGCGTACAAGAATCAAGAGTCAACAGTAAAAGTCTCACGCCTAATCGGCAATGAAGGCGAATCCAGCCTCGGAAAGTTCCTTGAGGCCTTGGTCAACGAGGGCTCGGTCGAGAATTCGGCACAGGCGATCCGGCTCGCTGCTTCGATGGCGCGCGATGTTAACGATTCGCGTGACCCTAGTCTTAGAAACAAGCTGCTCGGAGAAATAAAGTCAGCTCGGATAATCCGGCTCGAGGACGGGTCGTTTAGCCCGGCCCTGCGAGGCAAAGTATTCGTTCGGGTCGAAGGACAACAGCATCCAGATGTCGACTTCGTAGACCCCACCTTGGCTGCGGCCGAGGGTGTCGAAAAGGACCTGCGTGAGCTTGGCGTTTCCCTCATGGACCAATCCGGAGCGCTGCGAAAGCTGCTCCATGAGTGGAGCAACTCGAATCGCAGGAACCCAGAATTAACCTGGCCTAGAATTTGGTCTGCTCTTCGAAGCATTCCGCATGAAGCGGCTATGCAAATCCTGCGAGAGGACCTTTCTGGCCTGCTGACAGACCAAGTTCGCGTAAAAAATGCCGCGGGCAGATGGGTTCCTGTACGCAGCGCTTTCTTAGCCGGCCGTCTAGTCCCGGCAGATGGGAAGCGTGACCGGGATTTCTTGATTGATCCTCGAGAGCATACGCAAGATGACGAAATCCTTAAGGCCATCGGGGCTGTAGATATGCCGAGGCGGAGGCCATTGGCCAACTTCAAGGAGGGCCGAGTCGAGAAGTGGTACGAAGCTTGGGAACATGAAGCAAGGGAGAACTTCGCGAAGCAACAAAGCTCAAAAGTCTCGCCCGAAAAAATACAAATCGGGACCCCCTCAGACGTCATGTGGCCCTTGGACCCGGTTTCAGAAATGAGCGACGAGGCAAAAAGCATCGTGACGGAGTTCCAACTCCATCACGGGTTGCCGCCGCGGGCCTCCGTCCAACACGCTTCTAACTCCGCATATGGAAAATACTGGTGGATCGGGCCTGAAACCCATTTCCTTCGACGTCATGGTCGGTTCTCCACCTCTCACGGAATGAAGTCTCCGAGCGGTGTCCTTCTCGAACAGGAGGGAATCGAGAGCAACGTCTTCCCGACCGTTGACCTAAACGAAGCAGATTCAAAATCACTGCTCGTAAAGCAATCTTTGGATTCACTCGCCGTTCAAGACTGGAGAACACTCAAGTCGACCGTCGACGCTTGGAGGTCTGAGGACCGAGACGCAGACCGTACCAGTTTCTATGCTTGGCTGCTTTTCAAAGGACCTCATGAAGAACTGAAAGTCACTGAATTGGTTGCCGCTGTCGGAAAGCAGCGGCAACTTATCAAGATCGAAAACATCGGAGTTACTGCTAACCCGAGCACCTACGAATCGATGATCGACGCAGGAATTCCTGCGATCCTCGCTGAAGATTCGGACGTAAGCCTGTTCATTGAGCACTTAGATATGCAACGAGGGGAAAACCTCCTCGAAGAGGAGCTCGTGATTGAGCCTGCCGGCGAGTCCGTGCCTCTCACAGACGCATTTCCGCCATTAAAGTTGCGACTTGATCACGCGGACCAAGATCTAATGCTTCAGCCCGTAGAACGACTAGTCCGGATGATCGCGACGCCAAAGGGGCAGGTAGCTCGCCACCTGACTTCCCATCGTGATGAGAGCACCGTATATGTAGCTGGCGCCACCCCCAAAGACCGGTTAAGCCAAGTAAGTCAGGCCCTCGGCCTATCACTCGACCAATCCGACATAGCCCAGATCATAAAGTCGATGGAACGGACCACGACCGACAAGCTCCGAACCAAAATAAAACGGTGCGGGGACGACGATGAACGACTCGTAATGGCTGTTGGTGTCGAGGCCCTCCGGCGCACTGTCCCAGCACAGGCCCTTGAAGTGTTAGACAACGAGGCCGGAGGCGCGTCTCCTCAAGAAGTTGCTGCGCTTGCCCGAGCAGTTCATGGAGTCTCAATCCTCAAGAACCTCAGAGCAACGCTGGACGAGAAGGGTCTCGAACCTCCCAGGGAATGGGCGGGGCGCAGATTGACTCGAAAATGGGTAGACAGCCTCGGATTCCCGACAGATTGGGCAGGCTTTCCCGTAACTCAACGGGCCGCCGTCGAAATGATCGACGGGCCGGCCGTCTTGAATCCACTGCATGAGTACCAGCTGTTTGTGACCGAACGCATCGAGAGCTTGCTGCGCGGGGTTGGCTCAGATCGCGGCATGGTCTCCCTCCCCACCGGAGCAGGCAAGACACGCGTGACGGTAGAAGCACTTGTAAGGGCCGTGGAGCAGGGCTTGGTTGGGATTGACCAGCCATTGGTCTGGATTGCACAAACCGACGAGCTTTGTGAACAGGCCGCCGAGACTTGGACATATGTTTGGCGCGCAATAGGGCCTCAACTGCCAATGCGACTAGGTCGACTTTGGGGCAGCAACGACGTTTCCGAAGAGCCGGGTTCGTTCCAACTGGTTATCGCCACTATCGACAAACTGATGTCCATACAAAAGCGAGAGGGAGACGAGTATGCATGGCTCCAGGAGCCATCAATCGTCGTCATCGACGAAGCACACGCTTCTATTACAACCTCCTACACCCAAGTGCTCGAATGGATGGGTCGAGGCACTCGAAGTCGCGCCAAGTCCGGCCGCAGGCCACTTATAGGACTCACTGCGACTCCTTTCCGCGGAAACTCCGAGGGGGAGAGCAACCGTCTTGTCGGCCGCTACGACAGCAATCGCCTAGATCGTGGAGCCTTCATAAAGGAGGACCCATACGAGGAACTCCAAGAGATGGGCGTCTTAGCTCAAGTCCGGCACGAAATCCTTCATGGCATCGATGTCAAACTGAGCGATAGCGATAAAAGAGAAATTGAGAAGATGGGTAGACTCCCTGCTTCTGTCACAGATCGCCTAGGCTCCGATCTTCACCGCTCTCTGCGGGTCGTTGATCACATTGCATCTCTCCCAGAAGACTGGACGGTGTTGGCGTTCGCGCCCTCAGTCGAGAACTCTCGTGTGCTTGCGGCACTTCTAGCCCACCGTGGCGTTCCCGCGGTCTCAGTTTCGGCCGATACCGAGCCCGCAGCCAGAAGGCATTACATCGACGAGTTTAAAGCTGGACGGATTCGAGTCCTAACAAATTTCAACGTCCTGACTCAAGGATTCGACGCACCGAAAGTGCAAGCTGTCTACGTAGCACGACCAACCTTCAGCCCAAACGTGTACCAACAGATGATCGGGCGTGGGCTTCGCGGCCCGCTCAATGGTGGCTCCGACGAGGTTCTAATCGTGAATGTTGAGGACAACTTCGACCAATACGGTGACCGTTTAGCATTTAATGAATTCGAGTACCTTTGGAACACGAATTGACCAGAATGGAATTAGATTCCGAACAAGAGTCAGTTGCCTTTGTTGACCCTCAGACTCGGCAAGTCGTTATTGCCGGGCCAGGGTCCGGGAAGACTCAAGTCGTATCATCCTTGGTCGAAAACCTCGTGCTAGACGAAGGGATCGAACCCGCGCATGGCCTATTGGTGTTGAGTTTGGGACTGCCCAGAGTTTGGTTGACACCTGACCTGTGAGGATCCGTCCTCGCTGG
>DAONBX010000005.1:0-76627 GCA_035401705.1 Aeromicrobium sp. | reverse complement strand
TCAGGATGTTCAGTTCCTCGGGATTTTGGCGAAGGACGATCCGGCTTCGGCCAAAGCGTTCAACACCAAAGTCGGGATCACCTACCCGAGCATTCATGATGCCGACGGGCGAAATCAGGCCGCCTTTGCCGACACCCTCGGGGCACTCGGCATCCCAACCACTTGGATCATCGACGAAAAAGGCCGGCTCGCGGCGCGGATCACCGACAGCGAACTCAGCGCGGCAACCTTGATCGACATCATCGAGTGGACTAAGGCGGACTCGCCGGCGTGATCAGTGCTGACGCCGGGGACTGGCTACTAGAGACTGCTAGCTCCGGGAATCTTCTCCTGGCGGCGCCGGTGGCATTTGCTGCCGGGCTGGTCTCCTTCTTTTCCCCCTGCGTCGTCCCGCTCCTGCCGGGCTATCTCTCCTACGTTTCGGGGATCTCAGTCACCGAACTTCAGTCGGCCAACCGCGGTCGGATTCTGGCCGGCGCATTGCTGTTCGTGCTGGGTTTCAGTGCCATTTTTGTGGCCGGTGGGGCGTTGTTTGGCGCGGCCGGACAAAAATTGCTTCCCTATCAGGACGAGATCGCATTAGTCGGCGGAATCCTGCTGATCGTTATGGGCCTAGTTTTTATGGGCGCGTTTGGTTTCCTCCAGCGAGATATTCGGGCGCATCAGGTACCGCGTGTCGGGCTGGTCGCGGCACCGTTGCTCGGCGTGCTTTTCGGGGTTGGTTGGACGCCCTGCATCGGTCCGACGCTGTCGGCGGTATTGGTCCTGGCCGGCAACGAAGCCACCGCCGGCCGTGGTGCTTTGCTGGCTTTGATTTACTGTCTCGGGCTGGGTCTGCCGTTCGTTCTGGCGGCCCTTTTCCTTGGGCATTTCTTGCGCGTGAGTTCTTGGGTGCGCGAGCACCAGCGCGCGGTTTCGGTATTTGGCGGTGCTCTGCTGGTGGTCACTGGGCTGCTGCTTGTGACCGGGCTTTGGGGACAGTTGGTGATTTCCTTGCAGCATTTGATCGGTGGATTTGAGGTTCCGTTATGAGTCGTTCGTCTACCGAGCGAGCCACCGAGCTGAGCTTGGTCGAAATGCTGCGGTGGGGCTGGCGCCAGCTGACATCCATGCGCACCGCCTTGTTGTTGTTGCTGCTGCTGGCGGTCGCGGCCGTTCCCGGATCTTTCATTCCGCAACGAGGCGTCGATGCGCGAGCCGTCCAGACCTACTACGTGGAGCATCCGAAACTCGCTCCGGTGCTAGAAAAGATCGGCGGCTTCAGCGTCTTCAGTTCGGTCTGGTTTAGCGCCATCTATTTGCTGTTGATGGTCTCGCTCGTCGGCTGCATCCTGCCGCGTATTCGCGTCTACGCCCGGGCGCTAAAGGCGAGACCGCCAAAGGCGCCACGGAACTTTTCGCGACTGCCAGCGTCGGCCGAACTCGAGACGGACAAATCCGTCGACGAGGTCCTCACGGCGGCGCGCCGTCTGGTTGGCCGCGCCCGAACAGACGTGGTCATTGATGGCGATGTCGGTGAACTACGGGCGGAGAAGGGCTACCTGCGCGAGGCCGGGAACCTGTTGTTCCACACCTCGATCGTTTTTGTGCTTATCGGGGTGGCGATCGGTTCGCTTTGGGGCTACCGCGGCACGGTCATCGTGGTGGAGGGTCAAGGTTTCGCGAACTCGCTCTCGCAATACGACGAGTTCAGTTCCGGGACGCTGTTCAACCCCGAAACGGACCTTTCGCCGTGGTCGCTTCGTCTGGACGACATGTCCACGAAGTTTTATGTCAAAGGATCTCAGCGCGGCGCACCCCGTGAGTTCAAGGCCACCGGAACTTTCAGCGAAGCTGGTTCGGCTAAGGATCACGACTTCAAGATTCGAGTGAACCATCCGCTTTCGGTTGGCCGGGAGCAAGTTTTTCTCGTCGGCCAAGGCTACGCGCCAGTTATTCGGGTAACCGATTCCAGCGGCGAGGTCGTCTTCGACAGCGCGGTGCCGTTCTTGCCCGCGGACGCGACGTACACGTCAACTGGGGTCGTGAAGGTTCCTGACGCCGACGGTCAGCAGCTCGGCTTCCAAGGGTTCTTTCTGCCTACCGCCTTCTCGGCAAGCGAGGACGAGGCTTCAATTTCGGTCTTTCCCGGTGCGTTGAATCCGCGGATCGGGATGAACTTGTGGGTGGGCGACCTAGGCATGGACGACGGGAAGTCCCAGTCTGTCTATGCGCTCAACACCGACAAGATGGAAGTGGTCAAGGACGGGGACAAGAAGTTCCGCGTCGATCTGGGTCCGGGCCAGTCCCAAGCACTGCCAGGCGGCGGCAAAATCGAGTTCGTCGAACTCAAGCAGTTCGCCCGACTTCAGATCGGTCACACCCCGCTTGTCTGGCTGCCGCTGGTCGCTGTAACTGCCTCAATCCTGGGGCTGATGGGTTCGCTGCTGGTTCGCCCCAGGCGAACCTGGGTCCGAGCCCGCCGGGTCGGATCACGTACCGTGGTTGAAGTTGCCGCTCTCGATCGGGTGCCACGCGACGACTTGCCGGCAGATCTGGCCGAACTGCTCGACGGACTGCTGGCCGAGTTGGGCCCCGATAGCTATCTCAAGGAAGACTCATGAACATCGATCAGTTGGCCCAGATTTCGAGCTACCTAGTGGGTTCGTCTTTCGCCGTCCTCAGTTTCGCTTTCGTTTGCCATGTGGCCGAGTGGGTCACGGCTCGAAAGCAAACCCCGGTCGCGGTTGCCGTCGGCGGTTCAGAGTCCACCGAAGAGGTCGAACTGGCCGAGGAACTGGCTAGTACGGCAGACCGCTACTCCGCGGTGGCAGTTTCGCTCACTGTCTTGGGCACGGGCCTGCTGATCGCTGCCAGTGTGGTGCGAGGTCTGGCGGCTCACCGAGTCCCGCTCGGCAATATGTACGAGTTCGGCGTAACCGGGACGGCTATTGCGTTGACGGTTTACCTGATCTTGGTTTGGCGCTCGCAGATCCAGTGGCTCGGCGGCTTGGTTCTTGGCGTCAGCCTGTTCGTGTTGGGCCTGTCGTTGTCCACGTATGTGCCGCCGGCGCCGCTCGTGCCCGCGTTGAACACTTTCTGGAAGTACATCCACGTTTCGTCGATCATGGTGGCGGCCGGCATGTTCATGGTCGGCGCAGCCGCAAGCGCGCTGTACCTGATCAAGGTTCGCGCCGAGGAGCGCGGCACGGTCGGAGCAGTGTTGTCGCGGTTCCCGTCCTCAGCCAAGATGGACCGCCTCGCGTTCCAAGTCAACGCGATCGGTTTCCCACTGTGGACTTTCGGCACGTTGATTTCCGGGCCGATTTGGGCTCATTACGCGTGGGGCCGCTACTGGGGCTGGGACCCCAAGGAAGTCTGGGCCCTGATCACCTGGATCGTCTACGCCGGCTACCTGCACGCGCGCGTTACCGCGGGCTGGAAGGGCCGCCGCGCCGCAATTGTCGCCCTCGTCGGCTTCGCCACCTTCATCTTCAGTTATTACATCGTGAACCTGATGGCCTCGGAGTTCGGCATCTTCAGCCAGCACACCTACGCCAAGTAGCTTTCGAGGTTCGTGGGCCTGCCGGACGTTGACAGGTCGCACAACACGCAGAAATGGCTGAGCAGCATCTTCGCGATGCTGCTCAGCCATTTCTGTTTTTGCGTTCTCGGTCAGGTCGGATTCTTGAGGTGGGCCTTGAACTCACGTTTGAGGATCGTTACGAGTTCCTCGATTTGGTCTTTGCCGAGCCAGTCAGATGCCTTCGGGTCGCTCATGGCACTGAACTCGCTCACGGGGATGCGCTCGACCTTGGCGCCCTTGGCGCTGTGGAATTGCAAGCCGTCGTTCGGGAACGCCTCAAGGTTCTTTCCGCTGCGCCCAGCCGAGATGTAGAACCGCGGCCAGTCCTCGTCCGACTGCGTCATCAGGAAAATGCCTTGGCCTCTTCCTTGGGTACGCCGGACGCGGGCGATTCCCGAACTGACGATGTCGGCTGCAGCCGCCGCGACCGTGTTGGGCGTGTTGTCGGTATTGGGCTGGGTCAGGCGAGCGAACAGCTGCTCGATTAGCTTTTGGGCGTTCTCGTTGGGTTGATGCTGACGGTCGCTCACTGGCAGAAGTCTCTTGAGCTCCGATTCTTCAAGTTTTTTGTTCCACGTATCGGGTCCCGGACCTGTTTTTAGCGCCCCCGAGGAATCACGGTGCCAGTCGGCATTGGCAACTTTGAACCGCAGGAAGTAGACCTTTCGGGGATCTTCGGTATGAACGACAGGCACTAAGTTCCGGACTTCGAGTTGATTGTTCTCGTCAATGAACGACACGCGAAGGCGGCTATTCGAATGGTCGACCGGTCGCGGCTCGAGCCATTCGACCTTGCCATCGTCTGAGTCGGCTTGAGGCAGGAAAAGCGCACCCGGTGGAACAACTCCGAATCGCTGTAGATCAGGAGTGGGGGACTTATCCTTACCGTCCTCTGCTGCGGTCGCAACGTCAACGTCGTAAAGCACTTCATCTGTGTTGTTGACGAGCACGACGCCTCGGTACTTGCCGTCAGACGGTGTTTGGTCGCCTTCGACTGCGGCATTCACTACCCACGCGACAACCTTTCCGGCGGTACCTTTGCGCTCCTTGTAATTTTGTTTTTTGGTAATGCGCGTCGCGTAGTACAGAGAAAATGCTGCTGCGGCGCCGGCGACCACGGTTGCCCAGTCGGCTGCTGTCTCTATAGCCATGATTAGTTCGCTCCCGTCGTTTGGGCAAATCCGGGTGCCGGGTGTTGCTCGACCAGCTTCTTCACTTCGGCGCGGTAGTCGTCCTTGCGCAACTGCTGGGCCGAGTAGTGAGTCAGTTTCGCCACTCGATATTGCGAGCCAAATCGATCTCGTACGACCTTCTCTGCATCGTTTCCGATTGCGATCAGGAGCGGGTCCCGCGCACCGAGGACCGTCAGCTCGGCAGAGATCTGATCAGCCATCAACTGATCGAGCGACTCTCGTTCTGTGGCCCCAAGCGAATCGAGATGGCCCTTGAGTTCGGCGGCCGTCTTTGTCGCCATGCCTTTGTAGAAGTCGGTCATATAGGCGCCCCACAGCCAGGTGTCCTCGACCGCTTCGGCGAGCATGTAATCGCGGGCTCCGGAGTGGAACATATGCCACTCAGGTAGCGCGTCGGCGCGCTCGGCGCCACCGTCATTTAGCGCGATAAATACCGCGTCGGCGTGGATAACGTCGCCTAAGAAGCCGTAGTGGAGGATGGAAGTATCCCTCGACCACGAAGTGTTTTCCTTGCCCTCTCGCGAGGCCCATACGGCCCAGCTGGAAGTCTGCGCGACGCGTAGATTTGCCGTGGGTGTACCGGTCGAGTTGAGTATTGGCATCTGCGTGAGCTGGTCAAAAGCTGCCTTGGAGACTTTCATGCGGGCCAGATTATTTATCGAGTTCGGCGGGCGGGCGGCCATTTGGCGTTGGCGGACAAGTTCGGACAAACTCGGACAACTTCGGACTGTCCGGACCACTGCATTGCAGGCCGCGGGACCGGCCGTCAACGCGCAGAACGGATCTGCTGCCCGTCGAGTTGTGTTTCGTATTCGCGGGCTGAATCCATGATTTCCGCATCAGTCACGAAGCTGTCCCACTCCCTCAGGTGCGGGCGTCGACTGATTCAAATACCACCAGATTGCGACCACCCTGGGCGAAAAGGCAGCGGCCTATGGCTCTCAAGTTCGCCAGATGGAATCTTCAAGCGTTCCAGTTGTCACCACAGCCACGCTTTGCTCACGTTGCCGACATCGCGATCCTGGCTATGAAGTCGTTACCCCAGTCGACTGCGGAGTCTACGTCTGCCAGGACGGTCAGGTCTCGCGCTGCCGCCGCGTACAGCGCATCCCACTCAACATCGGGCACGATCGTAGGTGGCCACGACTGCTGCTTGCGGTAATTGAATAGTCGCTCACAAGTGAGTCGAACCTGGGCAAGGTCGAGCTGCTCGCCCTTATCCAAGAGTTGCAGGTCGACCAGGTCGCGGGCGCGGTCGCTGCTCGGCGCGGACGCGGCGTGAAGTTTCTGAGCGATCTGGTGGTCGGCTCGCATCACCGGGACGGCGCGCGGCACCGGAAGCCCTACTTCGGTGAACAGCTCGACGAGGTCTGGGGCCAATCGCAACTCGGCCCCAGCTGCATCGTCGACCTCGTTGTGCCCGAGCTCGAACGTGACGGTTCGCCACGGGCGGCTCTGGTAGTCCAACTTCACGTCGAACGGCCTCATGACGTAAGCGCTTGGAACTGCGGAGGGGCGCGGAGCTCTTCTTTGGACCAGGCGACCCGCGAATCCTCCCCAGCCGACTCGCAGGGCTGCCTCGAAATTGTCGCAGAACTCATCGATTGGCTTGATTCGAGCGGCGTCTACGTCACGGGTGAACCTACTTTCGGCACGCCCGTAACGCAGGGCCATCGCCATGCCGCCCTTGATCGCGCCTTCGGGCAGCATCTGGCTAACGACGACCATCGCCATCGTGATCTGCCGCTGAAGCGCTAATCCATCGTCCGGCTCAAGATTTCTAATCCGCTGCTCCAGCGACTTTAGGTTCGGCGGCGGAGTCGGGTAGGCCATCAGGCGGTCCTCGCTTGCGAGCCGACAGCAGGGCGGCGAAGCTCCCGCAGGACCTTCGCGTGTTCGGCGCGGGTCAATAGGCCCTCCCTGCGTGCCTCTCTAGCGGCATCCAATAGTCGGCTCCGTTCAATCTGGCCGCGACAATCGAGGATCGCCTCGGCCACCGTCATCGCCAGCAGGCCCTGGTATCGAGTGAGCGCAGGCAGTTCCCCTGCTTGCACGGTGAGTTCCATGAACCCAGGGAGCTTTGCTCGCGTCCTTTTCGGGGAAACCACCCAAACGCGTCGCGGATTGACGTCCGCTAGGCCGAATAGTGCAAGCACTGAGTGGCCTCGCAGATACGAGCCCTCGCCAGCACGCAGTAGAGCCTCGGCGAACTGATCAAACGCCGAAGCGGGCGCATCCGGCACGCGGTAGATCCCGTAAGCAACGTTGATCAGCGCACCGCGGCCGGCAAGTTTGCGCAATTCGACTGCCGGAACGCCGAATTCCACTGCCTGCTTGGTGGTGATGAAGCCGTACTCTCCCAGCGCAATCTCGCGCACTAGGTCTCGATACTTCACCTCGGCGCCCATGGCACAACCGTACCAAAAGCGGTACGGTTGTGCCAGAGGTTGAATCTGGGTTCCGCCGTTCGGACGGAGGCCGCGCTGAACGCACGCGGGCCACTGGTCGACCCTCGCCTTTCGACCAATTCCCACCGAGTCGAGCGCACTTGGTAAATCGGGAGATCGGCGAGCAACCCCCGTCACCGCACCAATCCTCAAAGCCCGCGCAGGAAATCGGGGTCGTCGTCGGGGCCGGTCGGGCGTGGTCGCGACTGGCGGTTCTGGCCGCTTGGCCGGTCCTTGAGCGTGCCAAAGAACATCCAAAGCAAGGCGCCGACGTAAGGCAGCAGGACAATCACTACCGCCCACGCGACCTTCGGCAGATAACGGACGCGGTCTTTCGGCGTGGCCAACACGTCGAAGAGCGCATAGACCAACAGCACAACCGCGGCCATGAGGAGTAGTGCCTTGCCCATGGGCAGAGCCTACTGGTCGGCCGATAGAGTGCGAGTCATGATCAAGTACACGATCGCGCGTTTGGGAGTGTTCCTTGCGACGTGGGTAGTCCTTTTGGGCCTGGTCAACCTGTTCGTTAAAGACGGCGGTGCGATCCTCAACGCCGGCGTGCTGCTGGTGGCCGTGCTGGTTTCGTCGGTGATTTCGCTGTTTGCACTGTCGAAGATGCGAAATCAGGTGGCTGAAAAACTCGCCCACCGGGCCTCGGCAATCAACGACCGGATCGAAGAGTCCCGTCGCGCCGAAGACGTCGACTAACTTCTAAATCCCGCCGAGGATCAAAGGGCGCCGAGCGCAAGTCCCACGCCAAGGCCGACGGCGTAAAGCAGTTCGGCGATCCCGGTGTCCTTCAGGACGGCGATGAGCGCCGGTCCGGTAGCACCGGAACGAACAACCGCAGCGGCCTTCAGTGCCGGCACCAGGCCGACTAGGGCCAGCAGTGTCCACGGTGTCAACGTCACCGTCCACGCAATCACCAGGACGAAAGCGACTAGGTTCAACGCAATAAAAAACCTTCGGGTGGAGCGGTCGCCAAGTAGCACCGCCAGCGTCTGTTTGCCCGACTCGGTATCGGTGGCGATATCGCGCAGATTGTTGGCCACCAAGATCGCGCAGGCGAGCGCACCGATGCCGATTCCGCCCGCCACGCTGGCCGAGTTGATCGTGCCCAACTGAACAAACGTGGTTCCCATGACCGCCACGAGACCGAAGAAAACAAATACGCTCACCTCGCCGAGCGCGCGGTAGCCGTACGGGTTCGCGCCGCCGGTGTATCCCCAAGCTGCCGCGATCGCGGCCGCACCGATCAGTAGCAGCCACCACGACGAGGTCGCCGCGAGGATGAACCCGAACACCGCGCCGAGGCCGAGGAACCCAAAAGCTGCCGCTTTGACCTTCGCGGGGGCGACCAGACCGGAGCCGACGAGTCGAAGTGGCCCCACCCGGTCAGCGTCTGTTCCCTTGACACCGTCGGAGTAGTCGTTCGCGTAGTTCACGCCAATTTGCAGGGCCAACGAGACGCCCAACGCCAGCAGAGCCTTGAGCCAGACCGTGCCGTCGTCGAAGGCCGCTGCACCCGTGCCGACGGCAACAGGAGCGATAGCGGCGGGGAGGGTTCGGGGGCGCGCGCCCGCAACCCAAAGACGAAATCCGGTCGGCGTAGTCACCGAGCGAGTCTAGGACTTCTACAGTGGTCGGGTGACTGTCGGTCTGCATCCGGTTGCCGGAACTGCGCGTGAGGTGCTCGCCCAACTGCAAATTTGGGTGCTTGACGGCGGCGCACCAATCGAACTGCACACCTCCGGCAGTACTGGCACGCCGAAGCTGATTCGACTGCCCCATGCGGCGATGGTCGCTTCGGCCAAAGCCGCAATCGATCGCCTTGGCGGACCGGGGCAGTGGCTTTCGGCGCTGCCGGTCACCGGCGTAGGCGGTTTGCAGGTGCTGGTGCGGTCGGTGCTCGCTGGACAGGAACCAGTTTTCTTGGCCGAATACGACGACTTGGCTGCGGCGATCGATGCAATGGGCGCCGGCCGTAAATACGCCTCGTTCGTGCCCACTCAATTGTTTCGCCTCCTGCGAGATGGCCAGGCCGATCAGTTGGCTCGCCTCGACGCAGTTTTGATCGGCGGGGCGGCTACCTCCCAAGCAGTCCTCGACCAGGCCAAAGCCGCCGGCGTAAACCTAGTTCGGACCTATGGCATGACCGAGACCTGTGGCGGTTGCGTCTACGACGGAGTGCCGCTCGATGGGCTAAAGATGCGCATCGACCCAGACGGGCGGATTGCCCTGTCCGGCCCGATGGTGCTGTCGGGTGCGGATCCGTGGCTAGTCACCAGCGACCTTGGCGAGATTGTCGAAGGCCGGTTGCGAGTCCTTGGCCGTGCCGATCAGGTGGCAGTCAGCGGGGGAGTGAACGTGCCGCTGGCCGGCGTGGAGTCGGTGCTGCGAGAACTGCCCGGGATTGACGACGTGGCCGTAGTGGCTCAGCCCGATCCGGAGTGGGGTCAAAAGGTCGTCGCGTTCGTCGTCGGCGAATTGGATCGAGAGCGTGCCGGGGCCGCTATCGTCGCCGCCGGCCACCCGGCGACGTGGACGCCGCGCGAAGTGCACTGCCTCGACGCCCTGCCGCTGTTGGCGAATGGCAAGCCAGATCGCCTGAAACTGACCAGCATTTTTCCAAGTTGACCAACTAGGCCGACCAACTAAGTCTGGTCAGTGCGTCCGGTTCCGCCTAGATTGATATTTGTGATGGTTGGACCAGTTGCGGATGACCCAAGTTCCGGCCCGGAGGCCCTAGTTTTTGGGGGTTTCGAGGTCGAACTAACCGAGGACTTCTTTTTGCCGCTTCCCGAAACTGAACTCCAGGCTTGGGAAGGCGGTCCGGAAGGATCCTGAGACTCGACACTGCCCTGTGCGCGAACGGTACCCCCGACCCAGGGCATGCTGAACGCGGTCTCACCTAGGCTGAATGTTGGAAAGCGGTCGCAACCGGGATACTTTCGTGCCGTGGAGTTTCTCACCTACTCGATCCCGATGCGCACCCGATTTCGTGGACTCGAAAACCGTCAAGGGATGCTGGCGCGCGGCGAGGCCGGTTGGGCCGAGTTCAGCCCGTTCCCTGAGTACGACCATCTAGCTTCGCTGCCGTGGCTCCAAGCGGCAATGGAAGCGGCCTGCAAGCCCTACCCCGAACCATTGCGACAAAGCGTGCCAGTCAACGGAATCGTGCCGGCCGTCGGCGGCGGCGAAAACGCGGCCCGATTGGCCGTCGAAAGCGACTGTCAGACCATCAAACTCAAGGTCGCCGAACCCGGTGAGGGGCTCGAGCGCGACATCGAACGAGTCGCCGCGATTCGAGACGCCTTGCCGACCGCAAAAATCCGGATCGACGCCAACGGAGCCTGGAACGTCAAGGACGCGATCAAGGCGATAAAGAAGCTAGACCAAGTCGCCGGCGGCCTCGAATACGTTGAACAGCCCTGCGAGACAGTCGAAAGCCTGCGCGAAGTGCGCCGCAAAGTGAACGTGCCAATCGCCGCCGATGAGTCGATCCGCCGGGCCGCCGACCCGTTTCGAGTCCGTGATTTAGAAGCCGCTGACATTGCGGTTCTCAAAGTGCAGCCACTTGGCGGCGTGCGGGCCTGTTTGCGAATCGCCGAACAGATTGGCATGCCGGTCACAGTCTCCAGTGCCGTTGAAACGTCCATCGGTTTGGCCGCCAGTGTCGCCCTGGCTGCGGCTCTGCCAGAATTGCCCTACGCCTGCGGGATCGGGACGGCACACTTGCTGACCGCCGATGTCGTGGCGGAACCACTAAAGCCCGTGGGGGGATGCCTGATGGTTACTAGGCCTGAGCTAGACGAACTGGCGTACGCCCGGGTCGCCGCTTCCCTCGAGGTTGATGAGCGGTGGCAGGCCCGATTGGCGCACGTTAGGGAGAGTTTGTGAACGAAGAGAACGCTGTTGGTATCGCCCGACGGCTCGTAATGGCGCTGCTGGCAAACGAAGTCACCGACGCCGTGCTTTCACCTGGTTCGCGTTCGGGCCCGTTAGCTTTGGCGCTTCATGCAGCCGACGAGCAAGGGCTCATCCGGCTACACGTGCGAGTCGATGAGCGCGAAGCCGCCTTCCTCGCACTTGGCCTAGCGAAATCTTCGGGGCGAGTCGTTCCGGTAGTCACCACCTCTGGAACTGCGGTGGCGAACCTTCACCCGGCAATGCTTGAGGCCCTGCATTCTCATCTGCCGTTGCTGGCAGTCACCGCAGATCGGCCAGAGCGACTTCGGGGCACCGGCGCAAACCAGACGACCATCCAGCCGGGAATTTTCGGCGGGGTTGAGTTCACCGACCGGATCAGTTCGCTAACTGGCTTAGTCAGGAACGGGGGACCGGTCCACCTCAACCTCGAACTCGACGAGCCGCTGATAGAGCCAGTCAGTTGGGACTTCCCGCAGAACTCGTGGTCGATGATGCCGCAGCAGACGCACTTGTCTGAAGCCGTCTCAACGAAACTTCGGACGGTCGTTATTGCCGGTGACGGTGCCGACCCGACAGTTGGTCGGATCGCCGAAAGAGCCGGTTGGCCAGTGATCGCCGAACCATCATCGGGGATCCGGTCCGCCGCCACTGCGGTGGCTTGTGGACAGATTGTGGCCGACGGGCCGCTCGCCGACCGGATCGAGCAGATCGTCAGCACTGGTCATGCGACACTCGCGCGGCCCGTGCTTCGCCAGTTGGCCAGAACCGACGTGCCGATCATCCACATCGGCGATCGGGCGACCTTTCCGGCCGTGGCGGGCCCGAACGTCAAATTCGTTCCGGCGGTTACGGCGGTTGGTCGCGGTGACGAGAACTGGCTGCGGTCTTGGATCGAGAGCGGTGACCGGTTCGCCTCGGCTTTGCTCGCGGCCGAACCGCTAACGGTGGCCCGAGCAGTCTGGGACGCGGCCGGCGACGGACTACTCGTGATGGGATCGTCCAATCCCATCCGTGACTTGAATTTGGTTGCCCCCGTTCGGCTCGCCGGCCCGCGGGTGCTGGCCAATCGTGGGCTGGCCGGAATCGACGGCACAGTTTCGACCGCGATCGGCGCCGCCTTGACCTTCTGGGGCCGGTCAATCGCCCTGATGGGTGACCTGACTTTCCTGCATGGCGCAAACGGACTGTTGATCGGTCCGGCCGAACCGCGACCAGACCTGACCATCGTGGTGCTCAACGACGACGGCGGCGGAATCTTCCACACGCTCGAACAGGGTGGCCCCGAATACGGCCATGCGTTCGAGCGAATTTTCGGTACGCCGACCGGCACCTCGATCGAGTCGTTGTGCGCGGCACACGGGATCACCCACCATCAGGTCACCGCGCCCGAACTGGCCCAAGTGCTCGAAAAGCGCCCGAGTCAGATCGAAGTTGTCGAGGTGAAAGTTTCGCGGGCCGGACGCCGCGCTCTCCAATCGGTTGTTTCCGGTCTAGGCGCGGTCTAAGTTTGGCTCAGCGCCTCACCTGCCACGCGGGCTTACGTCCCTTCCCGCCAGTGGTCCACCGGTTTAGGCGCGACAGCTAAGGAGACCAAAAATGACTGCCACAGTCGAGTCCAAAAAGTCGCCTGCTCAGGCGACCGAAGCAAGCGATTTCGCCACCTTCGAGTCGGTGAACCCGGCCACTGGTGAGGTCGTTGGCACGTTCCCCATCGACGGTCAAGCCGAAGTTGAAGCGGCCCTCGCTGCCGCGCGCGAAGCGAGCCGGTGGTGGCAGGAGATCGGTTTCGCTGGCCGAAAGCAGTACCTACTCAAGTGGCGCACCCTGCTCACTCGCCGACTCCACGAGGTCGCCGACCTGATCCACCGTGAAGGCGGCAAACCGCACGGCGACGCCCTGTTAGAGGCCGGGCTGGCGATCGACCACATTGCTTGGGCCGCGAAGAACGCCGAAAAGGTCCTCGGCCGCCACAAGGTTTCGTCGGGCCTACTGATGACCAACCAGGCCGCCTACGTCGAATACAAGCCGCTCGGTGTTGTCGGCGTAATCGGACCGTGGAACTATCCGATCTTCACCCCGATGGGCTCGATCGCCTACTCGCTGGCGGCAGGCAACACGGTCGTGTTCAAGCCGAGCGAATACACCCCGGCCGTGGGCAAACTGCTGGTTGAAACGTTCGCCGAAGCGGTCCACGGGCGCACCGTGCTCAATCTGATCACCGGCATGGGCGAGACCGGAAGTTTCCTGTGCACCGCCGGCGTCAACAAACTCGCATTCACCGGCTCGACCGCCACCGGCAAGCGAGTGATGGCCGCCTGCGCCGAAACGCTCACCCCAGTCGTGATCGAGGCCGGCGGCAAGGATTCGCTGATCGTTGACCAAGATGCCGACCTCAAGGCGGCCGCCGAGGCGGCCCTTTGGTGCGGCATGTCCAACGCGGGCCAAACCTGCATCGGCACCGAGCGGGTCTACGTCCACGAGAAGGTGTTCCACCCGTTCGTGGCTGAACTGCTTGAGCAGGCCAAGACGATTCGTCCCGGTTACGACGACGGCGGCTCTTACGGGCCGGCGACCATGCCAAAGCAACTCGAAGTGATTCGCAGCCACATTGACGATGCGGTCGCCAAGGGCGCGGCCGTGGTGCTCGGCGGACCGGGCGCGGTCGGTGAGCGGTTCGTCGAGCCCACGATCATGACGAACGTTCCCGAGGACTCCCTGGCGGTTCAAGAGGAGACCTTCGGGCCGACGCTGGTGGTCAACCTAGTCAAGAACATGGACGAGGCAGTTCGGTTGACGAACGCGACCAAATACGGACTTGCCGGCGCAGTGTTCGGCAAAAAGAACGCGATGGATGTCGCGTCAAAGGTTCGCTCGGGAATGACTTCGGTCAACTCGGTCATCGCCTTCGCCGCGATTCCGGGACTTCCTTTTGGTGGCGTCGGCGACTCGGGCTTTGGCCGGATTCACGGCGCCGACGGTTTGCGGGAGTTCACTTATCCCAAGGCGATCACGAAGCAGCGGATCAAGCCGCCACTGCTGTTGACGACTTTCTCGCGCAGTTCAGTCGACGAAAGCCGGTTTGCCCAGCTGCTGTCAGTTCTGCACGATACGGCCGGATCTCTTCCTCGGCGCAAGTAACCTAGTAGTTCAACCACGACCGAAAGTAACCCCAGTTGATGAACTACTCGCGCTACGTCGCCCTAGGTGACTCCTTCACCGAGGGTGTTGGCGATCCCGATCCAAACCTGCCAAACGGGGTGCGCGGCTGGGCCGACAGATTCGCCGAGGGGCTCGATCGTGCCCAAGGCGGCGGACTGGCATACGCAAACTTGGCGATCCGAGGACGCAAACTGCGCCAGATCGTGGCCGAGCAGGTTGAGCGGGCCGTCGAACTCGAACCGGATCTAGTGTCGATCTACGCCGGCGCGAACGACATCATGCGCCCGGCCGTTGACCTGGACGCGCTGATGAGTAAGTACGACAAGGCGATCGCCGAGTTGAGTGCCACTGGCGCGAAAGTCATCATGTTCACCGCTTTTGACCCAAGCCACGCCAAAACATACGCAGCAGTTAGAGGACGGTTCGCCCTCTATTGCGAGTACGTGCGCGAGATCGCGGAAAAGCACGATGCGACGTTGGTCGATTACTGGCGCCTGCGTGAGTTTCGGGACACCCGGATGTGGGACATCGACCGGATGCACATGTCGGCGGCCGGGCATCAGTTGATGGCCATCAACGTGTTGGAGAAGCTGGGCATCGAGCACGATTTGGAACCACTTGATGTCGTCTATCCGCCGCACCTAAACGGTCGCGAACAGCTTGCGGCCAACCTGCACTGGGCGAAGATTTACCTCGGTCCGTGGATTAAACGCCGGGTCACTGGAAAATCCAGCGGTGACGGCCTAGACCCTCGGTGGGGCGACCTGAAGCCAGTTAGCGATCTGGCGACCTACAAGGCCGAGTAACTGCCTAGCGCAGCAGTTTCTTCGACTGCGGCCGCTAGCTGAGGGCTTCGCGCAGCGGAATCAGTTTTGCGTCCGATTCGGCCAGTTCATCGGCCGGATCGGAATCGGCGACGATTCCGCAACCGGCGAACATCTTGGCTGACCTGCCGCCTGGATCCAGTTGAGCCGAGCGCAGGCCGATGCCCCACTCGCCGTCGCCGGAGGCACTGATCCAACCAACCGGACCGGCATAGCGCCCACGTTCGAGGTTTTCGATCTCGGCAATCAACCCGACGGCCTCGGCGGTCGGCGTCCCGCCTACCGCCGCCGACGGGTGCAATGAGGCAACCAAAGCCAGCGCGTCTGCGTCATCGCGCAGCACGCCGGTGACGTCGGTCGCCAAGTGCATCACATTCGGCAAATGCAGCACGAACGGTGACTCGGGCACATTCATCGCTTTGCAGTGCGGCGCCAGCGCGTCAGCGACTGAACGGACCGCGTACTCGTGCTCCTCCAGATCCTTACTGGAGCGTGCCAGTGAGGCGGCCAACGCAAGGTCGCGGTCGTCATCGCCGGTGCGGCGGATTGTGCCGGCCAAAACTCGCGAAGTGATGAGCCCGCCGTCGAGGCGAACCAGCATTTCAGGGGTGGAGCCGAAGAATCCGTCGACGTGGAACGTCCAGCAGCTCGGGTAATTTTTGGCGAGGCGCGCTAGCGGTGAACGAATATCGAGCGGTTCACCAAAGCGGGCTTCCACTTTTCGAGCCAAAACGACCTTGTCTAGGTCGCCGTGCTGGATCCGAGAAATCGCCTTGTCGACCGTTTGCGCCCATTCATTTCGCTCATCGAGTGGATCGGTGAAGGTCGTTTCGAGGGGGTCAACCCCTTCGGTGTGACTAAGCGCAGGGGTGGTTTCGAGCGCGCGTCCAATCGTGGTGACCCAACTGTGGCCATCTCGGCGGCCGACGATGATCTCGGGGACCACCAGCCTGGAGCCGGGTTCACCGGCGAAGGTGAAGGTGCCAAAAGCTACGAGTCCGCTGCCAGGAATCTCGATCTCATCGCGAACCACCGCGCCGGCAACCAACGCGTCCCACCAGCGGTCGGCGTCAGTGAAACGACTTGGTCCTTCGGGCTCAAAACTCGCTGCCTGACCCCAGCCGATGATTCCGTCGCCACCGTGCACCCAAGCGAGGGCATCTGCGGCGGCCGGAAGCAACTCGATGAGGTCGCCTGGGTCACCAACTTCACGGGACCGAACGACAAGCGGTTCGATCCGCCCATCCGGCGCCAGCGTGCTCACGAGAATCCACCTTACTCTCGCGAACGCAAAGGCCCAGCTGGGTGTCAGCGAATCCGACTTCCTGCCCGGTTGAGTCGCCGTGAGAAGGTGGGCGGGTGAGCCGAGCAGGGTTGGACAAGGATCCAAGTGACGTGGCGCGGATGTTTGACACCGTCGCCGAAAAGTACGACGTGACCAACGACGTGCTTTCGATGGGCCAAGATCGACGTTGGCGAAAGCGAGTGGTCAACGCGATCGACCCGAGGCGGGGCGAACGCATTCTCGATCTTGCTGCCGGGACCGGCACTTCGAGCCTGCCCTTTGCTGAAGCTGGCGCTTTCGTCGTGCCTTGCGACTTCTCCATCGGCATGCTCGAGGTTGGCAAACAAAAACTGCCAGGACTCAACTTCACCGCCGGCGACGGAATGCGGTTGCCGTTCGCGGACGGCGTTTTTGACGCGGTAACGATTTCATTTGGATTACGAAACATCCATGACCCAGTCCAGGGGCTGCGCGAAATGCTGCGGGTGACCCGACCAGGGGGCAGGATCGTAGTGTGCGAGTTCAGCACTCCGACATGGAGACCGTTCGAGACCATCTATTCGAATTACCTAATGCGTGCGCTGCCGGCGATCGCCGAGCGCACGTCGTCGAACCCCGAATCGTATGTGTACTTGGCCGAGTCAATTCGTTCGTGGCCGGACCAAAAGGGCTTGGCAATCCGGATGGCCGAGGCCGGCTGGGGTCCAGTCACTTGGCGCAACCTCAGCGGTGGTGTCGTGGCGATGCACTACGCCGAACGGCCCTAACTGCGAGTTCACCGCTTGACGCCGACGGAACCGCAAAGAATGTTCCGCACTTAGTGTTGCCTTACCCCAATCAGAGTCGGGCAGGGTCATACAGTGAGGACGATCACGAGCCTGTGAAGTTCTTCACAAGGTTCGAAGACTGCTGGCTGGAGGTGCCGTGAACGAGTACATCCCGATGTTTGTTCTGGGTGCGATCGCGTTTGCGTTCGCACTCTTCAGCGTCGGCATTGCGCCGTTCACCGGACCGTCTCGGTACAACCGAGCGAAGATGGATCGCTACGAGTCCGGTATCGAGCCGAGCCCGTTGCCAGAAGGCGGCGGCCGAATCTCGATCAAGTACTTCTTCACGGCGATGATGTTCATCATTTTCGACATCGAGATCGTGTTCTTGTACCCGTTCGCTGTCGCCTTCGATCAACTGAGTTGGTTCGCGTTCTTCGCGGTCATGCTCTTCTTGCTCAACATCACGATTGCGTACGTCTATGAATGGCGTCGCGGTGGAATGGACTGGACCTGATGGGACTCGAGGAAAAACTCCCAAGTGGCGTCTTGCTCTCAAGCGTCGAGGGCTTGGCCAACTACTTCCGTAAGGCATCTTTTTGGCCGGCGACCTTCGGCTTGGCTTGTTGCGCCATCGAAATGATGACCTTCGGTGCCCCCCGCTTCGACTCCTCGCGTTGGGGCCAAGAGGTGTTCCGCCCTTCGCCGCGCCAGGCCGATCTGATGATCGTTGCCGGCCGAGTCAGCCAGAAGATGGCCCCCGTCCTTCGCCAGATCTACGACCAGATGCCCGGCCCAAAGTGGGTGCTCGCGATGGGTGTTTGCGCTAGCTCAGGCGGAATGTTCAACAACTACGCGATCGTTCAAGGCGTCGACCATGTCGTGCCAGTCGACATGTATCTGCCCGGTTGCCCGCCGCGGCCAGAGATGCTCATCGACGCGATCTTCAAACTTCACGACCAGATTCAGGCAACCAAGTTTGGCGCCCACCGTGAGGTCGAAATTGCTGGCTTGGAGCGGGAGGCGCTGATCGCAGCCCCGACTTCGGCACAGAAGGGACTCATGCGTTGAGTACTACGCAAGACGGTTCCAACGAGACCCGCGAAGAATTAGTCAAGAACGACGCCGTTGAACTTGAGGTAATCGAAGTGCGCGAAGGCGCCTTCGGCGTTCACGGCACCGGCGACACCAGCGGCTTTGGTGGACTGCAGCGGCCAGTAGCGATGCCGGCCGCCTCGCTGCCTCCCTTCGGCGGCTGGTTCGACGAAGTCGCTGAAGGACTTGCCGGTGGCGAGGGCCTGGCCGACGCGATTGAAAAGGTTGTCGTCGACCGCGGTGAAATCACCTTCTTCATCCGCCGCGAACTGCTCAAGCAGACGGCCCAGCATTTGCGCGACGCGGACGCCTTGCGATTTGAACTCCTTAGCGGAGTAAGCGGAGTTCACTACCCAGGCGACACCGGCCGGGAACTGCACGCGGTCTATCACCTGCTGTCGATGACGCACAATCGCCGGATTCGCCTCGAGGTCACCTGCCCCGACGAAGACCCGCACGTGCCGAGCGTCGTTGGCGTATACCCGACGGCCGACTGGCACGAACGCGAAACCTTCGACATGTTCGGCATCATTTTCGATGGCCATCACGCCCTCACCCGGATCCTCATGCCCGACGATTGGCCGGGCCACCCCCAGCGCAAGGACTATCCGCTGGGCGGCATCGACGTCGAGTTCAAGGGCGGTTCCATCCCGGCCCCGGACAACCGAAGGAGCTACTCCTGATGGTGACCACAGACCCCTACGCGGGCACCACCGAATCCACCTCCGGCCAGGTCTTCAACGTCACTGGCGGCGACTGGGACACGATCGCGCCCGATTCGCTCGACGGTGACCGACTGGTCATCAACATGGGCCCACAGCACCCGTCGACTCACGGCGTGTTGCGACTCATCTTGGAGATCGACGGCGAGCAGGTCCACGATGCCCGCGCCGGCATCGGCTACCTGCACACCGGCATCGAAAAGAACATGGAATACCGGACGTGGACCCAAGGCGTCACGTTCTGCACCCGGATGGATTACGTCGCCCCGTTCGCTACTGAGGCCGCATACGTCGGTGCGATCGAGAAACTGCTCGGTATCGAAGACCAGATCACCGAACGCACCAAGGTGCTGCGGGTGCTGATGCTGGAACTGAATCGCATCTCCAGCCACCTGATCGCTATCGCAACTGGCGGCATGGAGATCGGCGCACTGACCGTGATGACCTGCGGTTTCCGAGACCGCGAGGAAATCCTCAAGGCGTTCGAGCGCATTACCGGACTGCGAATGAACCACGCCTACTTCCGTCCCGGCGGAGTTGCCCAAGATCTTCCCGAAGGTGAAATTGGCGAACTGCGCGACTTGGTGGCCCTGCTGAAGAAGCGGTTGCCCGAATACGCCGCGCTGTGCAACGCCAACCCGATCTTCAAGGGTCGGCTCAAGGGGATCGGCCATCTCGATCTGCCCGGCGTGATGGCTCTTGGCATCACCGGACCGATCCTGCGCTCGACCGGCATGGACTGGGACTTGCGCGTCAAGCAGCCCTACTGGGACTACGAGACCTACGACTTTGAAGTAGTCACGCGCGACGAGCCGGACGCCTACGGCCGGTTCATGATCCGCCAGGACGAAATGTGGCAGTCGCTCAAGATCGTTGAGCAGTGCATCGATCGACTCGAGGCCACCGCCGGTCAACCGGTGATGATCGCCGACAAGAAGATCGCCTGGCCGGCCCAGCTTTCAATTGGTGAAGATGGCCAAGGCAACTCGCCTGAGCACATTCGTCACATCATGGGCGAATCGATGGAAGCGTTGATTCACCACTTCAAGATCGTCACCGAGGGCTTCCGGGTCCCGGCCGGTCAAAGTTACTTCGCGGTCGAATCGCCCAAGGGCGA
The DNA here is from genome assembly GCA_035401705.1 of Aeromicrobium sp. Taxonomy (GTDB): domain Bacteria; phylum Actinomycetota; class Actinomycetes; order Propionibacteriales; family Nocardioidaceae; genus Aeromicrobium. Next base: position 56,523 of record DAONBX010000005.1, on the reverse strand, counting down.
GATCGCTTGTCACGCCGTTTCCGATGGCGGAACGCGCCCATACCGGGTGCACTTCCGCGAACCGAGCTTTGTGAACCTGCAGGGCGTTTCGGTGATGAGTGAAGGCGGAATGCTCTCGGATGTCATCGTCGCGGTGGCCTCCATCGACCCGGTTATGGGAGGCGTCGATCGCTGATGACCGATCTAGAACAGTTGGATTCCAAGACGCTCGCCGAGATGACTGAACTCGCTGATCGTTATCCCCAAGCGCGCAGTGCGCTGCTGCCGATGCTGCACCTCGTGCAGTCGGCTCAGGGGCAGATCACCCAGGCCGGAATTCAGGCCTGTGCCGATGCGCTTGAACTCACCGAGGCCGAAGTTTCGGCGGTCGCGACGTTCTACACGATGTACAAGCGTCGCCCGATGGGCAAGCATCACGTTGGCGTCTGCACCAACACCCTGTGTGCGGTGATGGGTGGCGACGAAATCTTCGATCGCCTCTGTGCCCACCTGGACGTCGGCAACGACGAGACGAGCGAAGACGGCCAGATCACTTTGGAAAAGGTCGAGTGCAACGCGGCTTGCGATTTCGCGCCGGTGATGATGGTCAACTGGGAGTTCTTCGACAACCAGACGCCAGAGTCGGCGATCGAGGTCGTTGACGATCTGCGCGCCGACAAGCCAGTACAGTCCACTCGCGGCGCGACCATCACCTCTTGGCGTGAAGCCGAGCGGGTTATCGGCGGCTTCGAAGACGGACTAGTAGACGAAGGCCCGGCCGCCAACGGCGCATCGCTGGCCGGTCTAGAAATCGCTGCCGAAAAGGGTTGGGCGGCGCCAGCGATGGATGCTGCTGCCAAGAAGGCAAAGCCCGCTGGAGGCACCGATGACTGACACGCTGACTCCCGTACTTTCGGCCAACTGGGGCGACGAGCGCGCGTGGACGCTGGCGGCGTATACCGAGCGCGGCGGCTATCAGGGGCTGACCAAGGCGCTCGCCATGGAGCCTGACGCGATCATCAACGAGGTCAAAGAGTCGGGTCTTCGCGGCCGCGGCGGCGCCGGCTTCCCAACTGGCATGAAGTGGGGATTCATCCCCCAAGACAACCCGAACCCGAAGTACTTGGTGGTAAACGCCGACGAGTCCGAGCCGGGCACCTGCAAAGACATTCCGCTGATGATGGCCAACCCGCATGTGCTGGTCGAGGGCGTCATAATTGCTTCGCGCGCTATCCGGGCCAATTACGCTTTCATCTACGTCCGCGGCGAAGTGCTGCACGTCATCCGCCGCTTGCGCGCTGCGGTGCGTGAAGCCTACGAGGCCGGCCACCTTGGCAAGGACATTCACGGCAGCGGCTACGACCTGGATCTGGTTATCCACGCCGGTGCGGGCGCTTACATCTGCGGTGAAGAAACTGCTTTGCTTGATTCGCTCGAAGGACGTCGCGGTCAACCGCGATTGCGGCCGCCGTTCCCGGCTGTCGCCGGTCTGTACGCCTCGCCGACCGTGGTCAACAACGTTGAGTCGGTCGCCTCGGTGCCCGGCATCATCCTCGGCGGCGCGGACTGGTTCGGTTCGATGGGCACGGAAAAGTCCCGCGGGCATGGCATCTTCAGTCTTTCGGGCCACGTTGCTAAGCCTGGCCAGTACGAAGCCCCGTTCGGTATCACCTTGCGTGAACTGCTCGACCTCGGCGGCGGCATGCGCCCGGGCTCAGAACTGAAGTTCTGGACCCCCGGCGGTTCGTCCACGCCGATCCTGACCGCCGAACACCTAGATGTTCCGCTCGATTTTGAGGCCGTTGGCGCGGCCGGGTCGATGCTGGGCACTCGCGCCTTGCAGATTTTTGACCAGACGACCTCAGTCGTCCGCGCGGTGTTGCGCTGGACTGAGTTCTACAAGCACGAGTCTTGTGGCAAGTGCACCCCGTGCCGTGAAGGCACTTGGTGGCTGGCGCAGACGTTGCGCCGGATGGACCAAGGCAAGGGCCAACCCGGCGACATTGAGTTGCTGCTTGACCTGTGCGACAACATTTTGGGTCGCGCGTTCTGCGCCCTGGGCGATGGCGCGACCAGCCCGATAACTTCGGCGATCGAATACTTCCGTGAGGAGTTCGAGGCTTCTATGACCACCCCGAGCTGGGAATTGTTCCCGCCGTCGGCCTCCACCCTGTTTGCGAAGGAGGGTGTCTGAGCATGACTGTGACTGAACCGGACAACGCACAGGCGACGCCCGTGGAATTGGTTGCCCTGACGATCGACGACGTCGAGGTCAGCGTCCCCAAGGGCACGCTGGTAATCCGGGCCGCCGAAGTCATTGGCACAGAGGTTCCGCGCTTTTGTGACCACCCCTTGTTGGCGCCGGTCGGTGCTTGCCGCCAATGCCTCGTCGAGGTTCCCGACGCAGGCAATGGCCGGCCGATGCCCAAACCGCAGGCCTCCTGCACCTTGGAGGTCGCGCCCGGCATGGTCGTGCGCACCCAACTCACCTCAGATGTTGCGGCCAAGGCGCAAGAAGGAATCCTCGAGTTCCTGCTCGCTAATCACCCGCTCGACTGCCCGGTCTGCGACAAGGGCGGCGAATGCCCGCTGCAGAACCAGTCGCTCAGCCACGGTCACGCCGAGTCGCGCTTCATCGAAACCAAGCGCCTGTTCGCCAAGCCGCTTTCGCTTTCGGCCAACGTGCTGCTCGATCGTGAGCGCTGCGTTTTGTGCCAGCGCTGCACCCGGTTCCAGTCCGAGATTGCCGGCGACCCGTTCATCGCGCTGCTCGAGCGCGGCGCTCAGCAGCAGATCGGCATCGCCGAAGGCGTGCCATTTGGTTCCTACTTCAGCGGCAACACGATCCAGATTTGCCCGGTCGGCGCGCTGACTAGCGAGGACTACCGCTTCCGCTCGCGTCCATTCGACCTGGTTAGCGTCCCGTCAATCGCCGAACACGATGCTTGTGGTGCGGCGATCCGAGTCGATTACCGTCGCGGCAAGGTGATGCGTCGTCTCGCTGGTGACGACCCGGAAGTAAACGAAGAGTGGATCACCGACAAGGACCGGTTCGCCTTCACTTGGTCACGCCAAGAAGACCGACTGACTACTCCGCTGGTGCGCAACCAGCAGACCGGCGAACTTGAGCCGAGTTCATGGCCTGGCGCACTCGCCGTGGCCGCGCGCGGCCTCGCCAGCGCAGCGGGCAAGGCAGTGTTGACCGGCGGTCGGTTGACCGCCGAGGATGCCTACGCCTACGCAAAGTTCGCTCGCGTGGCACTTGGTACGAACAACATCGACTTCCGCTCCCGAGCAATGTCGAAGGAAGAAACCGACTTCCTCGGCGCGAAGGTTGCCGGGACGCCGGTGACAGTTTCTTACGCCGATCTTGAAGCCGCATCCACAGTGGTTCTTGTTGGTCTTGAGCCAGAAGACGAAGCCGGAACCCTGTTCCTGCGACTGCGTAAGGCCGCCACTCAATTCGGGGTCAAGGTAGTGGCGATTTCCAGTCACACGACTCGCGGACTGAAAAAGGTCAACGCTGAACTCATCGCCACCGTCCCGGGGGAGGAGCCCGCTGCGCTCGAGGCGCTCGAACTCGATTCCTCGGCGGTCATCCTTGCCGGCGAACGACTCGCGACCGTTGCCGGTGCCTTGTCCGCGGTGGCCGCCAAGTCCGAAGCCACTGGCGCTCGGTTCGCTTGGGTCCCGCGTCGCGCCGGCGATCGCAGCGCTCTCGACGCTGGCTGCCTGCCAACGCTGCTGCCGGGCGGACGCCCAGTCTCTTTGGCCGATGCTCGCGCCGACATTGCCGCGGCTTGGAACGTGCCAAACGTGCCCGACACCGCTGGCCTCGATACCGATGCGATCATCGCGGCGGCGACTGCCGGTGAACTTGGTGCGTTGGTGATCGGTGGCGTCGAGTTGGCTGACCTAGCTGACCCGGCCGCGGCCCGTGCCGCGATCGAAGCAGTCGGCTTTGTCGTAAGCCTCGAGGTTCGCCAAAGTGAGGTCACCGAACTGGCCGATGTGGTGCTACCGGTTGCGCCACCGGCTGAGAAAGCCGGCACGTTCGTGAACTGGGAAGGGCGCCATCGCCGGTTTGAAAAGGTGCTCGCCGAGTCGGCGGCGCTGCCTGACGTTCGGGTGCTGGCCGGAATCGCCGAAGAACTCGGGCGCCCGATCGGAATCAAGACGACCGATCAGGCCGCCAGCGAACTGGCAGAACTTAACGACTGGGACGGCAAGCGCGCGGCGTTCCGTTCACGCAAGCAGTCCGCTGCAAAGCCAGTTGCGAAAAAGGTCGTGGTGTCGACCTGGAAGCAATTGATTGACGGCGGTCGCGGCCAAGACGGCGCTGAGGCGTATTCGGCAACGGCTCGTTCATCGGTGCTTCGCGCTAGCGCTCAAACCCTGACCACCTTTGGCGTTGAACCTGGCGCCGAGGCAACCGTTACTGGTCCGGCAGGCTCGGTGGCATTTGTCGCCGAAGTTGCGGACTTGCCGGACGGTGTCGTGTGGCTGCCGAGCAACTCGGGCGTCAATCTCGGTGCAGTCGTCGGCGTCGGCCATGGCGGCAAGGTCACCCTCGCGGGAGGTAAGGCATGAGTCTTGACGAACTGTTCGGCAACGATCCGGTCTGGGTGGTTGCACTCAAGTCCCTGTTGATCTTTGTCTTCTTGGTGTTGATCACCCTCTTCAACATTTGGTTCGAGCGCAAAATTGTTGCTCGGATGCAGCACCGTGTTGGTCCGCAGCGCTGGGGCCCGTTCGGCTTGTTGCAGGCGTTGGCAGACGGCGTAAAACTCGGCCTGAAGGAAGAGATTTTCCCCAAGGCAGCTGACAAGGTCGTCTACTACATCGCGCCGATTCTCGCCGTTGTGCCAGCGTTTATCGCCTGGGCGGTCATTCCGTTCGGTCCGGTGGTCAACTTCTTCGGCCACGAGACGCCCCTGCAGTTGACCGATATGCCGGTCGCGGTGCTCTACGTGTTGGCCGTTGCCTCAGTCGGCGTCTACGGCATCGTTTTGGCAGGTTGGTCCTCCGGCTCCATCTACGCACTGCTTGGCGCGCTACGTTCGAGCGCTCAAGTGATTAGCTACGAAGTCGCAATGGGCTTGTCTCTGGTCGCGGTCTTCATCTACGCCGGTTCGATGTCAACTTCAGAAATCGTCGCGGCTCAAGAAGACATCTGGTTCTTCATTCCGCTGTTGCCATCGTTCATCATCTACGTGATCGCGATGGTCGGCGAAACGAACCGTGCCCCGTTCGACTTGCCCGAGGCCGAAGGCGAACTGGTGGGCGGTTTCCACACCGAATACTCCTCGTTCAAGTTCGCTATGTTCTTCCTCGCCGAGTACATCAACATGGTCACTGTTTCGGCTTTGGCAACGACGATGTTCCTTGGCGGTTGGCGAGCACCGTTTGGCATCGCTCAGATTTGGGAAGGCGCCAACGAGGGCTACTGGCCTGTTATTTGGTTCGTGCTCAAGTTACTGGGCTTCATCTTCTTGTACATCTGGCTGCGAGGCACCCTGCCGCGGTTGCGTTACGACCAGTTCATGCACTTTGGCTGGAAGTGGCTCATCCCGATCGCGCTGGCGTGGATCGTGGCTTTGGCCTTCATCCGCAAGCTCCAGGTCGAGCAGATGCTGGATCAGCGCGCGATGCTGATCGCGGCCGGAATCGCCGGTGCCGCCTTGCTCATCACGTTCTTCGTGCCCACTAAGGACGATGACGAGTCTGAAGCCGAGACTGAACCCGCCGAATTCGACGCGTTCGCTGGCGGCTTCCCAGTTCCACCGCTGCCGAGTCAGCGCACCGATTCGCCGACCGGTGCTGGCCGAACCACCAAGCAGGAGAGTGATCGATGAGCGCCCTCAAGGAAACACTCTGGGATCCGATCGCCGGATTCGGCGTGACGTTCCGGACGATGTTCAAAAAGCCGGTCACCGAGAAGTACCCATTCATGGATGGCAAGAAGCGCACGACCCAAGGGCCGACCGCGCCACGCTTCCACGGTCGCCATCAGTTGAACCGTTGGCCTGACGGTCTCGAAAAATGCGTCGGTTGTGAACTGTGCGCTTGGGCCTGCCCGGCGGACGCGATCTATGTCGAAGGCGCCGAGAACACCGCCGATGATCGGGCCGACGACCGGCACCCAGGCGTAGCCCCGGTGAACGCTACGGCCGCGTCTACCAGATCAACTACTTACGCTGCATTCTGTGCGGACTGTGCATCGAGGCTTGCCCGACCCGCGCGCTGACGATGACCAACGAATACGAGTTGGCCAACGACAACCGCGAAGACCTGATCTACGAAAAGTCTGACCTGCTGGCGCCGCTTTTGCCCGGCATGGTCGAGCCGCCGCACGAGATGCTGATCAGTGACGACCACCGCGATTACTACCGCGGCAAGTCGTTGCCGATCGTCGAGGTCTCAGCAACTGCAAAGGAGCCGAAGTCGTGACTGCCTTTTGGATCCTTGCGCCAGTAATGCTGGTGGCTGCGCTAGGACTGATCTTTGCCCGCAAGGCCGTGCATTCGGCGCTGTGCCTGGCCGTAGTGATGATCTGTCTGGCGATGCTTTACGCCGCTCAAGACGCGCCGTTCCTGTTCGTCGTGCAGATCATTGTCTACACCGGCGCGATCATGATGTTGTTCCTGTTCGTGTTGATGCTGGTCGGCGTAGAAACCTCCGATTCAGTAGTCGAGACGATCAAGGGGCAGCGCGCGGCCGCAGCGGTCGTTGGCGTGCTGTTCGCCGGCGTCTTGGCTACCGCCGTCGCCCAAGCGGTATCGACTGCGGTTGTCGGCCTAGGCAAATTTGACGAGCACGGCAACGTCTACCATCTAGCCGAACTCCTGTTTGGACCGTACATCGTTGCGTTCCAGTTCACCGCAGCCCTAATGATCGTTGCGGTACTAGGCGCGATGGTGCTTGCGCACCGCGAAATTCTTGTCGCCGCGCCCACTCAGCAGGAATTGCAGGCCAAGCGCATGCGCGACTACGCCGAGTTCGGTCGGCACCCCGGCAACGCGCCGACCCCGGGTGTTTTCGCCCTGCACAACGCCGTCGATACGCCGGCCCTGTTGCCCGACGGAACGCCCGTTGCCGAATCAGTTGCAGCCAGCCTTCGCGCTCGTCAACAAGATGAAGTACGCGACACGCACGAGGTTGCCGATGTGGTCGCCGAAATTGAGGCTGCTGATATCGAACCGACCGCTACGGAAGGTCAGGAGGACGCATGACCGCCTATCTGACGCTTTCGATGCTCTTGTTCTCGATCGGTGCGGTCGGCGTGCTGATTCGCCGCAACGCCATCGTCGTGTTCATGTGCGTCGAATTGATGCTGAACGCAACCAACCTCGCGTTCGTTTCGTTTGCTCGCCAACATGGCAACCTCGACGGGCAGGTCGCTGCCTTCTTCGTCATGGTTGTCGCTGCTGCTGAGGTCGTTATCGGCCTAGCCATCATTGTGTCCATCTATCGCACGCGACGTTCGGCCTCGGTCGACGAAGCGAATCTGCTGAAGGCCTAGGAGTCGAGTTGCTCGATCAGTCTTGGCTGCTAATCGCCATCCCGTTGGCGGGCGCCGCGCTGTTGCTCATGTGGGGCAAGGAGTCCGACAAGTTCGGACACCTGATTGCCACCGCATGTTCGGCCGCGTCGTTCGTGTTCGGTCTCATCATGTTCATCCAGCTCGCTGGCCGCGATCCTGCTGATCGCTCGGTCACCGCAAACCTCGGGACCTGGATTCAAGCCGGCACTTTCTCGGTGGACTTCCAGTTCACTTTTGACACGCTCTCGAGCTTGTTCGTCCTGTTGATCACCGGGGTCGGCACGCTGATTCACATCTACTCGATCGGCTACATGGCCGACGATGAGCGTCGTCGCCGCTTCTTCGCTTATCTGAATCTCTTTATCGCCGCGATGTTGACGCTGGTTTTGGCTGGCGACTACCTGGTGCTCTTCCTCGGCTGGGAGGGCGTCGGCTTGGCGTCCTACCTGTTGATTGGTTTTTGGCAGCACAAGCCGTCGGCAGCGGCCGCGGCAAAGAAAGCCTTCGTTCTCAACCGAGTCGGCGACCTCGGCATGGCGCTGGCGATCATGACGATGTTCGCGTGGTTCGGCACAACTTCAATAGCGGCGGTGAACGAACAGATTCATTCGGTGTCGGGCAACGTGGCGACGGCGCTGGGCTTGCTGCTCCTGTTGGGTGCGTGCGGTAAATCTGCGCAGGTGCCGCTGCAGGCATGGTTGCTGGACGCGATGGAAGGCCCGACCCCGGTCTCGGCCCTCATCCACGCCGCGACGATGGTTACCGCCGGCGTCTACTTGGTCGTTCGATCGCACGACATCTTCGATGCCTCGCCGACTGCGCGAAACTTCGTGATTGCCGTCGGACTTGTCACCTTGTTGGTCGGCGCCTGGATCGGTTGTGCCAAGGATGACATCAAGAAGGTTTTGGCCGGTTCGACGATGAGCCAGATCGGCTACATGATGCTCGCCGCGGGTCTTGGCCCGGCCGGTTACGCGTTCGCGATCTTCCACCTGCTGACTCACGGCTTCTTCAAAGCCAACATGTTCCTTGGTGCCGGCTCGGTGATGCACGGCATGAATGACGACGTCGACATGAGGCACTACGGTGCGCTTCGAACTGCGATGCCGGTGACGTTCTACACCTTCGGAATTGGCTACTTGGCGATCTTGGGCTTCCCCGGCACGTCGGGCTTCTTCAGTAAGGACAAGATCATCGAGACCGCCTTGGCAACGAACATCTGGGTGGGCATTGGCGCACTCATCGGTGCTGGTGTGACCGCGTTCTACATGACTCGACTGATGCTGATGACCTTCTTCGGCCAGAAGCGTTGGCAAAAGGACGTGCACCCGCACGAGTCCGGTCTAACCATGACGATTCCGTTGATGGTGCTGGCGGCCCTTTCGGCCTTCGCCGGTGTCATTTCACTCGGCAACTGGATCGAGGACTGGCTTGAGCCGGCCACCGGCCACCTCGAACACGTCGAGCCACCGCTGCCAATGCTTGCCATTACTTTGATCGTGCTGGTGGTTGTATCTGCCGGTGTCGCACTGGCTTGGTTCATCTACGGCCGCGGAAACGAAATCGCGACCGAGGCTCCGGCCGACGATCAGGTTTCAGTATTCACCCGCGCTGGTCGAGCCGAAATGTACGGCAACCAGATCAACGAGGCGCTAGTCGTCCGACCGACCACCTACCTGACCAGAGCTTTGGTTTGGGCGGATGCGAAGTTGGTCGATGGCCTAGTCACCGGTACAGCAGATCGCATCGGCGAACTGTCGGGTGAACTACGCAAGCCTCAAACCGGATTTGTTCGTTCCTATGCACTCATGGTGCTCGGAGGTGCTCTCGTGGTCCTGCTGGCCCTGTTGGCGGTGACGCTCGCATGATTCTTTCCTTGCTGATTGCAGTACCGATGCTCGGTGCGCTCGTGGTGGCTCTGTTGCCACGGACGGCAAATGGTGCACTCGCGAAGCAGGTGGCGGTCGGGGTTTCACTCCTGACGCTGGTGATGTCGCTGTTCACCTTGCGTGAGTTCGACCTCGACAGCGCCGGCTACCAGTTGACTGAGAATGCCGAATGGATTGGCGCACTAGGTGTCCACTGGGCGCTGGGCGTCAACGGCATCGGTCTGACGATGATCTTCTTGACGACGGTGCTGACGCCGATCGTCCTGATCGCTTCTTGGCACGACAAAGAACACGAACCAGAACGCACTAATACCTATTTCGCGTGGATGTTGGTGCTCGAAGCGTTGGCGATCGGCGTCTTTTCGGCCACGGACGTGTTCATGTTCTACGTCTTGTTCGAGGCGACGCTAATTCCGATCTACTTCCTGATTGGCGCTCACGGAACCGGTCAGCGCAGCTACGCCGCAGTCAAGTTCTTGATCTACAACCTCGTCGGCGGACTGCTGATGTTGGCCTCGATCGTCGGGCTTTACGTCTTGTCGACGCAGCAGGGCGGACCGAGCTTCTTGCATTCGGACTTGATGCGTCTGGACATGTCGCAGTCGACGGAACGGCTGTTGTTCTTGGGCTTCTTCATCGCCTTTGCGATCAAAGCGCCGCTATGGCCGCTGCACACCTGGCTGCCCGATGCTGCCGCCTCGGCCACCCCGGGCACCTCAGTACTGATGGTCAGCGTGATCGACAAGGTCGGCACGTTCGGCATGATCCGCTGGTGCCTCGAGCTTTTCCCGGGCGCTTCGGAGTGGGCCAGTCCAGTTGTCTTGGTGTTGGCTGCAATCAGCATCATTTACGGCGCCCTGTTGGCGATCGGCCAAGACGATTTGCGTCGCCTGATCGCGTTGACCTCAGTCTCGCACTTCGGTTTCATCGTGATGGGCATCTTCGCCTTCACCACGGTCTCGATGACCGGTTCGGTCCTCTACATGTTCAACCACGGGCTGTCGACGGCGGTTCTGTTCCTAGTGGCCGGCATGATGATCTATCGGCGCGGTTCAGGTCGCATCAGCGACTTCGGTGGCGTTCAGAAGGTCGCCCCGGTGTTAGGTGGCGTGCTGTTGATTGGCGGTCTGTCGAGCCTTTCGTTGCCTGGTTTAGCGCCGTTCGTCTCTGAGTTCTTGGTGTTGGCCGGCACGTTCACCCGATCGATACCGATCGCCGCAGTCGCGACCTTGGGCATCGTCCTGGCTGCTGTTTACATCCTGCTGATGTACCAGCGCACCATGACCGGGCCGTTGAACGAAGAAACCGCGAAGTTCACGGATTTGAGCCGTCGCGAGGTGGGTCTGCTCGCCCCGGCGATCGCGCTAATCATCGGTTTGGGCTTCTACCCTCAGCCGCTGCTCGACTTGATCGAGCCGGCCGTGACCCCGGTAGTTCAAACTGTCGGGGTTGGCGATCCGCCACAGCGAGCCTTGTTTGACATCAGTTCATCGACGACCGAGGGAGGCCACGAATGATCGGCACGCTTGTGTCCTTGGCGCCCGGGTCTTTGCTGCCCGCCGCTGATCGGCCAGACATCTTGGCGCCAGTGCTCGATTACAAGGCACTCATGCCGCTTATTGTGATCCTTGGCTTCGCCATGCTCGCGCTCGTTGTCGAGATCGTGGTGCCGAAGGCGTCGAGGTTTACGACTCAAGCTGTCGTGGCAATCGGTGGCACCGCGATTACTCTCGGGTTGACGGTCTGGCTTTACACCGATCTGGTTGCGGTTGAAAACCAGCGCTGGCATGGTCTAGGTGGTCTCGAAGGTGTCGGTGCTGTCGCTGTTGACGGGCCGGGCGTCATCACCTGGATGATGCTGCTGGTGTTCGGCATCATGTCGTTCCTGCTGTTCGCCGACCGCACTCTTGAAGGTGGGCTCAGCGCATTCACCGGGCGTGCTGCAGATGCGCCAGGCTCCGCGCAAGAGGCTGAAGCGGTAGAGGCAAAACTGGAACACACCGAAGTCTTCCCGCTGGCGCTGTTCGCGCTCTCGGGCATGATGCTGTTCGCGGTATCCCAAGACCTAATCACGATGTTTGTCGCGCTCGAAGTGCTCTCGCTGCCGCTATACGTGCTCAGCGGTTTGGCTCGGCGTCGCCGCCTGCTCAGCCAGGAAGCGGCCCTCAAGTACTTCCTGCTTGGTGCATTCGCTTCAGCATTCTTCCTATACGGCGCGGCTTTGGCCTACGGATTCTCCGGCAGCCTGAACCTCACCGAGATCGACAAGGCAGTGTCTGCTCGCGGCGATGAAGCACCCCTACTGCTGGCCGCGATTGCCCTGTTGTTGGTCGGCCTGTTGTTCAAGGTCGGTGCAGTGCCGTTCCATAGTTGGACCCCTGACGTCTATCAGGGCGCGCCGACGCCGGTTACGGCATTCATGGCCGCGGCCACAAAGGCCGCCGCGTTCGTGGCGATGATGCGAGTGCTGTTTGTCGCCTTCGGTGGATCCAGTTGGGACTGGCGGCCGATCTTGTGGATCATCGCCGTCGTGACAATGTTGCTCGGTTCGATCGTGGCAATCAGCCAGACCGACGTAAAACGGATGTTGGCGTACTCCTCGGTTGCTCACGCGGGCTTCTTGATTGTTGGCTTGTCAGGCGCCTATTTGGGCACCAAGGACGGCAACGAGATCACCTCGATTTCGTCGGTCTTGTTCTACCTGTTGGCTTACGGCGTCGCCACTATTGGCGCTTTCGCAGTCGTAACAGTGGTTCGCGATTCGGCTGGCGAGGCCACCCACCTTTCGAAGTGGGCCGGTTTGGGGAAGGCGTCGCCGTTCCTTGCCGGTTCGTTCGCACTGTTCATGCTGTCGTTTGCCGGCATCCCACTGACCGCCGGTTTCATTGGCAAATGGGGAGTCTTCTCGGCTGCTTGGGCCGGTGGAGCTTGGTTCTTGGTCGTGATTGGTGTCTTGACCAGCGCGATCGCTGCCTACTTCTACGTTCGAGTCATCGTGTTGATGTACTTCACCGAACCGATTGGTGATGGGCCGACCGTCGCGGTCGCAGGCGTGCCGACTACCGTTGTCATTGCCTTGGCTGTGATTGCAACGGTCGTCCTCGGTGTCTTGCCGGGGCCGTTCCTCGATCTCGTCCAGCATGCTGGTGTCTTCGTACGCTAGCGATTTGTACTCAAATCGGCTCGGAAGGATGTGAACCGTGTCCAGCGTCGGTTCGTTCGCTGATGCCGCGCTGGACAAGCGCGTCTCAGTCGGTGTTGAGCGGGTTGAAGAAATGCTCGCAGCCCGGGCATACAGCCCAGAACCGCTCGTCGCTGAGGCGGCCGCTCACCTGTTGTTAGCCGGCGGCAAGCGCTTTCGGCCGCTGCTGGTGATGATCTGCGCCGAGTTCGGCGATCCGGAATCTCCCGATGTTGTCCCGGCGGCAGTGGTAGTTGAACTCACCCACTTGGCGACGCTCTATCACGACGACGTGATGGACGAGGCCGCAGTTCGCCGCGGTGCGCCGAGCGTGAACGCTCGCTGGGACAACTCGATCGCGATTTTGGTCGGCGACTTCCTCTTCGCCCGCGCCTCGTCCTTGGTCGCGGACCTTGGCCCCGATGCCGTTCGCGTCCAGGCTGAAACTTTTGCTCGGCTGGTGCACGGTCAGATTCGCGAAACCATCGGTCCGCGAGACGGCGAGGATGTGCTCGATCACTATCTTTCGGTGGTCGCCGACAAGACCGGTTCGCTCATCGCCACTGCGGCAAGGTTCGGCGCAATGATGTCGGGTGCTGGGCCGGATGTTGAAGCGACCCTGATCGAGTTCGGTGAACGAATTGGTGCGGCCTTCCAGCTGGCAGACGACATCATCGACATCGCTAGTGACTCCGATGATTCGGGCAAGGTGCCGGGCACCGATCTTCGTGAAGGCGTCCCAACGTTGCCGACGTTGCTGGTTCAGCGGCACCGTACCGGTGACGATGACCGTCTGGTCGAATTGCTTTCCGGGCCGATCACCAACGAGGAAGAAGTCCAGTGGGCGATTAAGGCTCTGCGTGCGCATCCGGCAATGGACGGGGCGCGTGATTACGTTCGCGCCGAGGCTAATGCCGCACGCGACCTGCTAGTCAAGTTGCCGGCGGGGTCGGCTCGCGATGCGCTCGAAGAGCTCTGCGTCCGCGCCACCGACCGACTCGGCTGAAGCCAGTCTCTAGAGCGCGGAAGATTCCGCCGCGCACTCTTCGGCGATCCGGTTGACTCGTCGTCGGTTGGCGATCGCGTCGATGGTGAAGACGACCAAGGCGGCCCAAACGATCAAAAAGCCGAACCATCTGGCCGGGCTCATCTGTTCGTCGAAGACCGTCAGGCCGAAGATGAACTGCAGGATCGGACCTAGGTATTGCAAGATGCCCACGGTGGTGAGCGAGAGTCGAGTAGCCGCGGCGCCAAACAGCAGCAGCGGAACGGCGGTGACAACGCCAGTGCCGATCAATAGCAGCGTGTTCGCAGTGCTTTCGTGCCCGAACGTTAGCGTTCCGGCAAAGGCTAGGTAGCCGAGAAAGGCAATCGAGAACGGGAAAAGTATCGTGGTTTCGACCGACAATGCTTCTACCGTCCCGAGGTTGGCTTTCTTCTTTAGGAAGCCATACGTGGCGAAGCTGAACGCTAGGACCAACGCGATCCACGGCGGCTGCCCATAGTCAATCGTCAACACCAACACTGCCAATGCGCCCAGGGCGACGGCTGCCCACTGCAGCCTGCGCAGGTTCTCCCCGAGCAGGAACACGCCAAGCAAAACTGTGACGAGCGGATTGATGAAGTAACCAAGCGAGGCATCAATTACGTGGCCGTTGGTGACTCCCCAGATGAACCCGCCCCAGTTGATGGTTATTACCACCGAGGCGAAAGCCAACGGCGCCATTAGGTTGCGCTGGCGAAGGATCTGCAAATAGGGACGCCACTTTTTGGTGATCGTCAGTAGGCCGACGCAAAAGACGAACGTCCAAGCAATTCGGTGGGCGAGAATTTCCCACGGTGAGGCCGGCTCAAGCAGCGGCCAATAGAGCGGAAAGAAGCCCCAACAAAGGTAGGCGGCTACGCCGTAGACAATCCCCGATTTTGAGTCAGCGCCTTTTTGCGCCTGGATTGACGCGGCCATGATGGGCCGAGTCAGCGATAGTTCGTGAACTGAACCGCGAAGTCCAGGTCGGCGCCGTTGACCAGCGCGATCACTTCTTGAAGTGCGTCGCGACTCTTGGCCGAAACCCGCAGCTCGTCGCCTTGGATCTGGACCTTTACGCCCTTGGGGCCCTCGTCTCGGATCAACTTGCTGAGCTTCTTCGCCTGCTCGGTGCTGATGCCTTCGCCGAAGGAGCCGCTGATCTTGATGTCCTTGCCGGACTGGCGTGGATCTTGGGTCTCAAGGGTCTTGAGGCTGATATTTCGCTTGATCAGCTTTTCCTTGAACACTTCGAGGACAGCGAGTGCGCGCTCTTCGGCGTTCGCGGTGATCTCAATGCCCCACTCGCCACTCCAGTCGATCGAAGCGCCGGTGTTCTTGAAGTCGTAGCGCGTCGCGATCTCTTTGGCCGCCTGGTTGAGGGCATTGTCGGCCTCTTGGCGGTCGATCTTGCTGACGATGTCGAAGGAGGAATCAGCCATGAGGACACCCTACGACCTGTGCTGGTGGGCTTCATCGGCGACTAGGCACCGTGCCGAGGTGGGGCTGATTTCAGGGGGCCGGCAGGTTTGGGGTAACCTTGCAGACTGTCGCGGCAGGTTGCCCGAGCGGCCAAAGGGAGCTGACTGTAAATCAGCCGGCATTGCCTACATAGGTTCGAATCCTATACCTGCCACGCGAGAGATCCTCGGTGCCGAATCGGCGCCGAGGATCTTGTTTTTGGCCATGGGGCCTGCCGACATTTGCGTTCGCGCCGAGGCCGGCCGCAACGCTACGATTTAGCGATGGGGACATTCGGAGATGGGGATTCTCAGCCAGGTAGCGAAGAACTACTGGAGAGGTTCTACGCCTTAGTGCCAGACGCACTGGAGTTGGACCAGATCGAAGAGTGGCACCGCGATGACGAGCGGCTGGCTGAAGAAAAATTTTGGGAGCAGTTAGAGGCGATGTATCCGGCCGTGTTCGAGGGTTGCCCTAACTGCACCGGGGTGTGCCACGAGGATGCAGCGACCGACGAAAACGACGAATCTGCCGCTGGGCCAAAGCCGATTCGGCCGGAATTGGCGCAATTCATTATCGAGAGATTGCTCGGCGGAGAAGTGATCGACGACTAGCAGTTCTCGACCGGCAGGTAGGTTGAACGGGTGGCAGACTCTTGGTTCGACCGGCGGACCTTCCACCGGTCTAGGTGGAGCACCACGCAATTGTTGGCCGCCAAGTCTGTCGCCGACACCACCGTGAGTCTGGTCATTCCGGCCAGAAACGAAGCCGCCACGATCGGCGAAGTCGTGGCCGGCGTTTACGACCAGTTCCACGGCTCGCTGCTCGACGAGATCGTGGTCATTGACGGTCGCTCGAGCGACGACACCGCCAAGATCGCGACCGATGCTGGCGCAACCGTGCACGCCATCGACGACATTCGCCCCGAGCTAGGCAGTCGGCTTGGCAAGGGCGAGGCGCTGTGGAAGTCGCAGTTCGTGACCAGCGGCGACATTTTGGTTTTCATGGACGCTGACCTGACTGACTGGCACACCGGATTCGTGCCTGGTCTGCTCGGTCCGCTGCTGACTGATCGCAGTGTTTCTCTGGTCAAGGCTGCCTACGAGCGGCCGCTTCGCGAAGGTGCAACTGAGGTTCGCCATGGCGGCGGTCGAGTGACCGAACTGGTGGCCCGGCCCCTCCTAGCGTTGCATTTCCCGCAGTTGACTGACGTGATTCAGCCGCTGGCCGGCGAATGGGCGGTTCGCCGCGACATTTACGAGACCTTGTCGGTTCCGGCTGGCTACGGGGTTGATCTTGCCGCGGTCATCGACGTGACCACTGCCCATGGCTTGGACGCGCTGGCGCAAGTCGAGTTGGGTCGCCGGGCACATTCGCATCAGAGCGTCCACCAGTTGGCGGCGATGGCGGTTCAGTTGATGGCTGCAGTCGATGCTCGCTCCGGGCGCGGCAGCAAGTCCGACAGCGCCGAACTTCGTCAGTTTCTGCCCGGTGGCCCGACTAATGCGGCCACACTGACCGAAGTGGACTTGACCGAACGGCCACCGGCGAAAGGGGTAGGCAAATGACCTTGAAGCTCGGTCGGCGCGAGTTCGCTGACGACCAGACGCTCATGATGGCGATCGTCAACCGGACGCCAGACTCGTTCTTCGACAAAGGGGCTACTTGGGCCGAGGATGCGGCGTTCCAGCGAGTAGAGCAGGTTATTGCCGAGGGCGCAGAAATCGTCGATATCGGCGGGATCAAGGCCGCTCCGGGTGTCGAGATCGACGCGGCCGAAGAAATGCGTCGAGTGGTCGGCTTCGTCGAACGAGTTCGGGGGGCTTTCCCAGATTTGGTGATCAGCGTCGACACTTGGCGCGCCGAAGTTGGCGAAGCAGTGTGCGCTGCCGGCGCCGACCTGCTAAACGACGCTTGGGGCGGTGCTGACCCTCGGTTGGCTGAAGTGGCCGCAGAGTTTGACGCCGCGCTCGTTTGCACCCACACCGGCGGCGTCAAACCACGGACAAGACCTCACCGGATCGAGTACGAGGACGTGGTCGCCGATGCGATCGCCGCCACCGTTGCTCAAGCTGAACGAGCGGTTGCGCTTGGCGTCGACCGCAATTCGATCTTGATCGACCCGGCCCATGATTTTGGCAAGAACACTTTCCATTCCCTAGAGCTCACTCGGCGCCTTGGCGAGCTGGTAGACACTGGTTGGCCAGTCTTGGTCTCGTTGTCAAACAAGGATTTTGTTGGCGAGTCGTTGGACCTGCCGGTTGGTGAGCGCTTGCTGGGTACCTTGGCTGCGACGGCAGTCTCGGCGATGGCGGGCGCTCGGGTCTATCGCGTTCATCAGGTTGGTGAAACGCGCCAAGTGGTCGACATGGCGCAGACGATCGCCGGTCGGCGACTACCGACCCGCGCGATTCGGGGGCTGGCATGATTCGCCAATTCGTGGTCGTTCCGCCGGTGCCTGCGCTACTGCCGAGATATCGCAGTTCGATTGACCCGGTGGCGGACCTGCGCGCCTCGGCACTGGACGTGGTCGCGGCGATGACTCGCGACGCCGAAGAAGTGTCGATTCTGGGCTCCGACCGGTTCGCTGGCGCGGTTGGTCGGGCACTGCTTGCTGGCGCTGGCTATGGGGGTCGAGTCACTCGCGAGGCGCCGGTCGCGTTGGTGATGGCCAATGGAAGTGCCATGCGCAGTGAGAAGGCACCAGGGCACCTTGACGATCGGGCTTTCGATTTTGATGACGCAGTTGACTTGGCCTTGCGTTCTGGCGACCCGCTCCGGTTGTCGGCGCTGGACGCAATGCTTGGGACTGAACTCTGGGCCAGCGGCATCGACACGCTGCGCGACCTCGGTCAGCACCTAACTGGCTCGTGGCGGGTGTCTGTGCCGCACGCGGATGCGCCCTACGGCGTCCTGTGGTGGGTCTGCGCGTGGGTCCGCGCCGACTGAACCAGAACCTTGTCGGCGGCGTGCGCAGTCGCTGACCTAGGCTGGAGGACGTGGCCTATGACGCGCTGTTCGACAAATTTTTTTCGCGGATGGATCCGGAGAAGATTCACGAAAAGGCCTTCGCCTCGATTCGTGCGGGTCGGGCGATAAGCAAAGTTTTGTATCGAGTTGACCCCAAGCCAGTAACGCTGATGGGGATCGAGTTCCCCCATCGGTTCGGACTTGCCGCCGGGTTCGACAAGAACGCTCGCGGGGTCTTGGGGCTTCAGGCTCTTGGCTTTGGGCACGTCGAGATCGGCACCGTGACGGCCCGGCCTCAGCCCGGCAACGACCGGCCCAGACTTTTCCGGCTCACCGAAGATCACGCAATCATCAACAGGATGGGCTTCAACAACGACGGCGCGGCCCAGGTCGCGGCGCGACTGCATCGGCTTCGCGACACTAAGGCTGGAGCGCGCGCGGTAATCGGCGTGAACATCGGTAAGACGAAGGTGGTTCCGGCTGAGGGGGCGGCCGATGATTACGCCGAAAGCGCGCGACTGCTTGCGCCGTTTGCCGACTACCTCGTCGTAAACGTTTCAAGCCCAAACACGCCTGGGCTGCGCGATTTGCAAGCAACCAGTTCACTCGAACCGATCTTGGCCGCCGTCAAGGAAATCGCCGACGCGAACCACGGCCGCCGGGTTCCGCTAGTGGTAAAAATCGCTCCTGATCTGGCTGGCGAAGACATCGAGGCGGTCACGGACTTGGCCCTGGCTTTGGGTCTTGACGGGATCAGCGCCACCAACACGACCATTGCCCGACCGGTCGAACTCAAGTCGAGTCGCGGCGAAATTGAGGCGGCCGGGGCCGGTGGCCTATCGGGCCCGATCTTGGCGGATCGGTCGACCGAGGTGCTTCGCCAGATCCGCGAACGTGCCGGTGACCGACTGGTTCTTATCGGAGTCGGGGGAGTGACAACTCCGGCAGATGTGACAGCCCGAATTGCTGCGGGCGCAGACCTTGTTCAGGCCTACACGGGCTTCATTTACGGGGGTCCGAAGTGGCCTTCGACGCTGGCAAAAGTGGCTCATTGAGACCCCGATTTGGGATCTTGGCACCTGACCCGGTATCTTTGCTTGTCGGCTTGCCCCTTTAGCTCAGTCGGCAGAGCGTTTCCATGGTAAGGAAAAGGTCTACGGTTCGATTCCGTAAAGGGGCTCTGAGGAGCGAGGTCACTCGCAACTTCTGTGGCTGGGTAGCTCAGGTGGTTAGAGCACACGACTCATAATCGTGGGGTCGCGGGTTCGAGTCCCGCCCCAGCTACCAAGACGGCAAGACTGAAACGCCCATAAGTGTGGGCACCAACGAAAGAGGCACACCGTGGCCAGCAAGAGTTCCGACGTTCGGCCCAAGATCACCTTGGCCTGCACTGAGTGCAAAGAGCGCAACTACATCACCAAGAAGAACCGTCGCAACGATCCCGATCGTCTCGAGGTCAACAAGTTCTGCCCGCGCTGCAAGACGCACCGCGCGCACCGCGAGACTCGCTGAATCTTCAGTTGCTTCAACCCCCCTCTCCCGACTGGGAGTGGGGGGTTGTCGACGTCTTAGGGCAGTTTGGCTCGATAGGATCGCGGCCATGAACTTGTCGCAAGTGACCACGCTGCGGATGGGTGGCCCGGCCAAAAAAATAGTCGAGGCAACCACCGAAGGCGGTCTCATCGAAGCGGTCCGGTCGGCCGACCTTGCAGGTGAGCCGGTGCTGCTGGTCGCTGGCGGCAGCAACCTCGTGGTCGCCGATGAGGGGTTCGACGGAACCGTCGTGTTGGTCCGCACCGGCGGGATTACCGAATCGGTCGACGAGTGCAGCGGAGCACTAGTCACGGTCGCCGCCGGCGAAAACTGGGACGACTTTGTTGCGTATGCCATCTCGCGCGATTGGGCGCAGATTGAGGCGCTCTCGGGTATCCCCGGGGCCGTGGGGTCCACCCCGATCCAGAACGTCGGCGCTTACGGCCAGCAAGTCAGCGACACGATTGCCGCAGTTCGCGCGTGGGACCGAGAAGAAGACCGGGTGACCACGCTGATGGCCGCGGACCTGGAGTTTGGCTACCGATCGAGTCTGTTCAAGACTCAGCCCGGCCGTTACGTCGTGCTGACGGTTCAGTTTCAGTTCCCGCTCGCCGCCGGCCTCAGCGCGCCAGTTCGCTACGCCGAACTGGCGCGTATCTTGGGCATTGCCGAAGGGGAGCGGGCCGAACTGGCCGCGGTGCGACAAGCGGTGTTGGGTCTGCGGGCGGCCAAGGGCATGGTCCTTGATTCGCTCGACCATGACACTTGGAGTGCAGGCTCGTTTTTCACCAACCCGATCATTTCTGAAGCGGCCGCCGAAGCGCTGGGTGAATCCGCCCCGAAATTTTTGCAGCCCGACGGCACAGTGAAGACCAGCGCGGCTTGGCTGATCGAGCAGTCCGGGTTTGCTAGGGGGTACCAGCGAGGCGGGGTCGGTCTGTCGACCAAGCACACGCTCGCGTTGACCAATCGAGGAGCCGGCACGGCCACCGAACTAATCGACCTCGCCCGCGAAGTGCGAGACGAGGTCGAAAAGCGGTTTTCGGTCCGACTGGTGAATGAGCCGGTCTTTGTGGGTCTTGAGTTATCGCGCTAACCGGGTTCAGGCCGACAGCAGCGAGGTGAAACTGCTGGTCTCTGAGGTGGTGAGGCCCAGTGTGAAGAGCCCGATTATGAAGGCCCATACGAGCACGAAAAGCACCAGAAAGATGGTGCCGATGATTCCGCAAATCCGGCCAGTGTTGGCTTCGTTGCGGCCGCTGTACATTGTCGAGTTGGCATCTATCTCGCGCACTGCCTTGCCGCCGATGGCCCAAGCGAACGGACTGAGGATCAGCAGGAAGCCGCCGCAGAAGGCGATGCTGGCTAGGCCGAGGATTCCCAAAACCATTGCAGTAGTTGCGTTCGGGTGCTTCGGGAGTAGTTGGGCGCCCCACTGCTGGTTTGGTGGCGGAGTCGGTGCCGCGCCATAGGCGGGCTGCCCTTGATAGGGCTGCTGGCCTTGGTAGTACTGCCCTGGGGGCAGCTCGGAAGGCTGGGATCCGGGGTACGTGGGTGGGTCCTGGCCAGGAGGGTTCTCAGTCATGGGTTCATGGTCCCACGGCCGCTGGTTAGCCACCGATCGATGCCAGCGAGCGATTCGAGCTTGAGCTTTTCTGGCGCCTGGCTGGCCAAGATTGACGATCGGGCCAAGTCGGCCAGTTCGCGATCAGAAAAGTCTTGGGCCGCACGCAGAAGTGCATATTGACCAGCGAGCCGAGTGCCGAATAGGAGGGGATCGTCAGAACCCAGGGCCACCAAAATGCCGGCTGCCGTTAGCTCTCGGACGGGAATTTCTTCGAGCGTTGCATAAACCCCAAGCGACACGTTCGAGGCCGGACAGACTTCAAGTGCGATTTGCTTATTGGCCAACAGTTCAAGTAGTTGCGGATCCTCGGCCGAGCGGACGCCGTGTCCTAACCGGTTGGGGGAGAGGGACTCAAGGCATTCGCGAACGTGCTGTGGCCCGCAGAGCTCACCCGCATGCGGCGCCAAGAGCATGCCGGCCCGTTCAGCAATGCCAAATGCGGGCGCGAATTCTGCAGTCGTGCCTCGCCGCTCATCGTTCGACAGACCGAACCCGTGAACTCCTCGGCCGACGTACTGGGCAGCCAGGCGGGCCAATGCCCGAGCATCTAGCGGGTGGCGAATCCGGTTCGCGGCGATCACGACGCTCATCTGTAGCCCGGTGCTCGCTGTGGCCTGGGCAACGGCGTCAAGTACGAGCTCGGTAAAAGCAGTGATTCCGCCAAAGAGGCCGCCGTAGCCGGATGGGTCCACTTGGATTTCGGTCCAAACTGAGCCATCTGCGAGGTCGTCTTCGGCCGCTTCGCGAACCAGTCGACGGATGTCATCGGGGGTTCGTAACACCGAACGAGCGGTGTCGTAGAGGCGCTGGAACCGGAACCAACCCTTCTCATCAACTGCAGACAGTTGCGGCGGCCACTGGTCCGTCAGTGCGCTTGGCAGGCCGATCCCGTCTCGCTCGGCAAGTTCCAGCAGGGTCGAATGACGCATCGAGCCGGTGAAATGCAGGTGGAGGTGGGCTTTGGGTAGCGTCACCAGTGACCTCATCTGGTCATCGTGCCATGACTTGCAGCCGGGCCGCGGCCGCTTGTCGACACCGCGAATTTGGGTGGCTGGTTTCGCGTTCTGGTCTTAGCCGCGTACACTTGACGAAACCGGCGAAACTACCCTGTTTCGTCATGCCCGTTTGAAGGCCACAAAAATGGCAGATTTCGGGCGAAGGGCACTGGCGCAATTGGTAGCGCATCGGTCTCCAAAACCGAAGGTTGTGGGTTCAAGTCCCTCGTGCCCTGCGAGTTCGATTCACGCCGTGGGTCGAAGCCGAACAAAGTAAGGAGCACCGTGAGCGAGAATCACGAGCTATCCGCCGCTGGCGGCAAGCGCACGTCCTTGCTGACGTTCTACCGCCAAGTGGTGGCCGAACTGCGCAAGGTCGTTTGGCCGACGCGTCCACAGGTCATCAATTACTTCTACGTGGTGATCGTTTTCGTGCTCATCATGATGACGTTTGTGGCCGGCCTGGACTACTTGCTCGGTAAAGCCATCTTCGAAATCTTCTCCTGAAAAAACAAGGACTGAACCCCGTGACCTCCGAATTCGACGAGACCGTCGACCCTGCCGAAGAGACTGCTGTCGAGGCTGCTGGCGATGAGACCGCCGCCGCTGAGGCAGTTGCCGAGGACGCTGCGACTGAAGACGCTGCCGTCGAGGACGATGCGCAGGCCGCTGATGACGAAGAGATCGATCTGCTCAAGGAATTTCGCGATCGCCTCTGGAGCCAGCCAGGTGACTGGTACGTAATCCACACGTACGCAGGCATGGAAAAGCGCGTCCAGCAAAACCTAGAGAACCGCAAGGTCGCGCTTAACGCCGAGGACTACATTCACGAGATCGTCGTGCCGACCGAAGAGGTCGCCGAGATCAAGAACGGCCAGCGCAAACTGGTCCGTCGCACCGTTCTGCCGGGCTACGTGCTCGTGCGAATGGATCTGACTGATGATTCGTGGGGCGTAGTGCGCCACACCCCGTCGGTCACCGGATTTGTGGGCAACGCCCACCAGCCGGTACCCCTGAGTTTGGCCGAGGTGGAAAAGATGCTCGCCCCGGCAGTGGAAGCTGAAGTTGCCGCCGAGGCAACTGAAGCCGCCACCCAGCAGCAGAGCTCGGCGCCAAAGGTCGAGTTCACCGATTTCGCGACCGGCGACTCCGTCATGGTGGTCGATGGTCCGTTCGCAACGCTGCACGCCACGATCACCGAGATCAACGTCGACGCCCAGCGTGTTAAGGCGCTCGTTGAGATCTTCGGTCGTGAAACCCCGGTCGAACTCAGTTTCGATCAGATCAGCAAAGTCTGATCGTTCGATCACCGCAATACCCATCAAGTAGAAACAAGGACCCGAAATGCCTCCCAAGAAGAAGGTTGCGGCTGTCGTCAAGGTGCAGCTGCAGGCCGGACAGGCCAACCCGGCACCGCCAGTAGGTACCGCGCTCGGCCCGCACGGCGTCAACATCATGGAGTTCTGCAAGGCGTACAACGCCCAGACCGAATCCATGCGTGGAAACGTCATCCCCGTTGAGATCACGATCTATGAAGACCGCACATTCTCCTTCATCACGAAGACGCAGCCGGCGGCCGAACTGATCAAGAAGGCCGCAGGCCTGCAGAAGGGCTCGGGCGTCCCGCACACGGACAAGGTCGGCAAGATCACCAAGGACCAAGTCCGCGAGATCGCCACGACCAAGATGCCTGACCTCAACGCCAACGACATCGACGGCGCCATGAAGATCGTCGAAGGCACCGCCCGCTCCATGGGCGTCACGGTCGACTGAAACTAATCCATTTCGTGGGAGGGCCAGCTGGGCCCGCAACCACAACCTGGTAGCAAAGAAAAGAGAAACCAGTTATGTCACAGCACAGCAAGGCTTACCGCGCAGTTGCCGAAAAGATCGATTCGAATGCGCTTTACTCCCCGCTCCAGGCCACCACGCTGGCCAAGGAGTCGGGTTCGAAGAAGTACGACTCGACCGTTGACGCCGTAGTGCGTCTGGGTGTCGATCCGCGTAAGGCGGACCAGATGGTCCGTGGCACCGTGAACCTGCCGAACGGCACTGGCAAGACCGCCCGGGTCCTGGTCTTCGCCACTGGTGCAAACGCTGAGGCCGCCCGCGAAGCCGGTGCGGACTTCGTCGGCGCCGACGAGTTGGTCGACAAGGTGAACGGCGGCTGGCTCGATTTCGACGCCGTGGTCGCCACGCCAGACATGATGGGCAAGGTCGGTCGTCTCGGTCGCGTGCTTGGCCCGCGCAACCTGATGCCGAACCCGAAGACCGGAACGGTCACCCCCGACGTGACCAAGGCCGTCAACGACATCAAGGGTGGAAAGATCGAGTTCCGCGTTGATCGTCACGCCAACGTTCACTTCGTAATCGGCAAGGCTTCGTTCTCCGCCGAGCAGTTGGCGCAGAACTACGGTGCTGCGATGGAAGAGATCTTGCGTCTCAAGCCGTCCAGCTCCAAGGGTCGCTACGTCAAGAAGGCGACGATCTCCACGACCAACGGTCCTGGCATCCAGGTCGACCCGACGCGCACGCGCAACTTCGCCAGCGACGACGAGGCCTGAGTTCGCTTCAGTCTGACGACACGGCGCTCACCCAACTGGGTGGGCGCCGTTTCATTTTGTTCGGGCGTATCGCTGAGATAGTTGAGTCGGCTCGATAGGCTGCGGGCATGAAAAAGTCTTTGGTCGCGCTGGTCGCCGCCGTAATGCTCGTAGGCCTATCTGCTTGTGGCGGGTCGGCGGACTCCGCCGGCTCGGAAGCTAAGGCAAAGGACGCGGAAACTGTCGCCGCGCCGGCCAAGGACGATCCGTTGACCAAGGAGAACTTTGTTGAGCGCCTAAGTGCTGCGCAACTGAAGGCCAAGTCGGCCCAGATGAAGATGACGACCTCCGCGGGCGGCAGCGACATGACGATGAACGGCGTAGTCGGCATTGACGAGGACGTCACCAAGTCCAAAACCAAACTCACATTGGACATGGGAACCGGCAAGATGGAAGTCCGGATGGTTGACGGCATGATGTACCTGTCGATGGGTGAGTTGACCGGTAACAAGTTCATCAAGATCGATTTGAACGACCCGAAGGATCCGCTGCGAGATCAGTACGGCAGCCTCGCCGATCAGGCCGACCCGGAAGCACAGTTGAAGGTATTTCGCGACGCGCTCGTCAAGTTCGACAACCAGGGCAAGGACGGCGGACAGATCGACGGCGTCGACACCACCCGAATCGTGATGGTGCTCGATACCTCGAAGGTCCTCAAGGGCAAAGGCGATGAGGCAACGAAGGCACTCGGGCAGATGCCGAAGGAACTCGAATACGTGATCTATGTCGGCCCTGACGACTTGATGCGTCGGATGACGATGACCGTCGCCAAATCCGACACCACGATCGACTGGAGCAATTGGGGCGAGCCGGTTGACGTCAAGGCCCCCAGCAAGGATCAAATCACTGATGCTAGTTCGCTAATGAGCAGTTTCGGCAGCTGAATTTTTCCGCTAGGTCGGCCCGGTTTGGTGAAACCGAACCGGGTCGCCTAGACTGGCTGAGCCGAAGACCGCTGGTGGTTTCTCGAAAGAGATTCCCAAAGCGCCCAAGAGGGCGGCCCGCGCAGGTTCAGTTCCGAACTGGTCGAGTCAAATCGATCAACCCGCGTCCTGTGCTTGCGCACGGGACGTTTTCTTTTGGGTACTCCAGTCTTCGCTTGAACCAGTGAAGGAGACCCATGGTACGCCCGGATAAGGCAGCCGCTGTCGCCGAACTTGCGGGTGCGTTCCGCGAGTCCAACGGCGCAGTGCTCACCGAGTACCGCGGCCTCAACGTCAAGCAGCTGCAGGAATTGCGGCGCTCGCTTGGCGAAGCCGCGAGCTATGCCGTCGCCAAGAACACGCTGACCAAGATTGCCGCCAAGGACGCCGGAATTGAGCTCGACGATTCGTTGCTCACCGGTCCTACTGCTATCGCTTTTATCAACGGCGATGTGGTTGAGGCAGCAAAGGGCCTGCGTGACTTCGCGAAGGCGAACCCGAATCTCGTCGTCAAGGGCGGCTTCCTCGATGGGAAGCAGATCAGTGCCGACGAGATCAAGAAGTTGGCCGACCTCGAGTCGCGCGAGGTTCTCCTCGCCAAGCTCGCTGGCGGCCTGAAGGCCAACCTTTCCAAGGCTGCGGGGCTGTTCAACGCTCCGCTATCGCAGGCAGTACGCACCATTGCGGCGTTGCAGGCGAAGGCCGAAGCCGACCCGACGGTCTTGGCTGCAGGAGCACCTGCACCAGCGGCCGACGAAGAGGCACCCGCCGTCGAGGCCCCCGCGGCCGAAGCGGCACCAGAAAGCGTCGAGACCGACTCGGCGCCCGAAAGCGTCGAGACCGACGAAAACACCGAGGGCTGAACCGCCCGATTCCCATCGGGACCCCCTCGGGGTCTCACATCAGAAAGGACGCCACCAATGGCGAAGCTCAGCACCGAAGATTTGCTGGATGCATTCAAGGAAATGACCCTGATCGAACTCAGCGAGTTCGTCAAGCTCTTCGAAGACACCTTCGAAGTCACCGCTGCTGCCCCGGTTGCCGTTGCCGCAGCTGGCGCACCGGCCGCTGCCGGCGGCGAAGCAGCTGGCGCGGACCAGGATGAGTTCGATGTCATCCTCGAAGCAGCCGGCGACAAGAAGATCCAGGTCATCAAGGAGGTCCGTGGACTCACGAGCCTGGGCCTGAAGGAAGCCAAGGAGCTCGTTGAAGGCGCTCCGAAGCCGGTCTTGGAGAAGGTTGCCAAGGACGCCGCTGACAAGGCGAAGGAAGCCCTCGAGGCTGCCGGCGCCACCGTCACCCTTAAGTGACACTCGGCTGAATCCAGCACAAAGCGCTCGTTCCCTTCGGGGAGCGGGCGCTTTGTCGTCTCCGGCTCGTCTCGTGGCGTGAGCCAGGGATGCTTGTTGGCTATTTTTGCTTGCAAACTGCGCTTATCGCAGGAAGAAACGAAGAATCGTCCCTGATCAAACAGCGAATGTCAAGACCCGGGGTTGAATTCGGTGTGTCGGTTGGGTTAGTATGAATCTTCGCGCCCACTTTGTCATGCCCTTGGTCGGACTAATCCTTAGCGGATCGGATTTGACCGGGTTCCCGATGTGTGCGCTCACGGCCTAGCCGTGACAACTGCATAGTACAGAACCGCCACGTTCATCGCATGCGAGTTCCTTCGGAAGGACTTCTCTTGGCCGCCTCGCGTTCAGCCGCAACCACGAACAACACTTCGCGTATCTCTTTCGCGAAAATCTCTGAACCTCTTGAGGTTCCCGAACTCCTCTCATTGCAGACCAGCAGCTTCGAATGGCTGGTTGGCAATGATGCATGGCGCGCTCGGGTAGACGCCGATTTGGCCGCTGGCCGCTCGGACGTCTCGACGAAGTCGGGCCTAGAGGAGATCCTCGAGGAGATCAGTCCGATTGAGGACTTCTCCGAAACGATGAGTCTCTCCTTCCGCGATCACCGGTTTGAGCCGGCCAAGTACTCGGTCGAGGACTGCAAGGACCGCGATGTGACCTACGCGGCCCCGCTCTATGTCACCGCCGAGTTCATGAACAATGAGACTGGCGAGATCAAGTCCCAGACCGTCTTCATGGGCGACTTCCCGCTTATGACGGACAAGGGCACCTTCATCATCAACGGCACCGAGCGTGTCGTCGTGTCGCAGTTGGTCCGTTCGCCCGGCGTCTACTTTGAGCGCGCGCAGGACAAGACCTCCGACAAGGACATCTTTACCGCCCGGGTAATCCCGTCGCGTGGTGCCTGGCTCGAGTTCGAGATCGACAAGCGTGATTTCGTTGGCGTTCGTCTTGACCGCAAGCGCAAGCAGTCGGTAACCATGCTGCTCAAGGCTCTCGGGTATTCCGAGGCCGACATCTTGGAGAAGTTCGGCCAGTATGAGTCCGTTCTGGCAACGCTGGAGAAGGACTCGGTCCGCACCGATGCGGTTCGCGAAGACCTCGAAAAGAAGGCGCGTGGCGAGGCCGTCACGAACGAAGCGGTCGCCGCCGAACTGCAGAAGCGTTCGCTGCTAGACATCTATCGCAAGCTTCGTCCGGGCGAACCGCCGAGTGTTGAGGCCGCCCAGACGCTGTTGGAGAACTACTACTTCAACCCGAAGCGTTATGACACCGCCAAAGTTGGTCGTCACAAGATCAACAAGAAGATCGGTTCGGCCGAGGCGTTCGATCAGCAGACGCTGACGATCAACGACATTGAGTCGACGATCCGTTATGTAGTTGCTCTGCACGCCGATGAGACTGAACTGGAAACTGCCGCTGGCACGGTTCCGGTTGAGGCTGACGACATCGACCACTTCGGTAATCGTCGCATGCGCACGGTCGGCGAACTTATCCAGAACCAACTCCGCACGGGCTTGGCTCGGATGGAGCGGGTAGTCCGCGAACGGATGACCACGCAGGACGTCGAAGCGATCACGCCGCAGACCCTGATCAACATCCGGCCGATTACTGCGGCGCTCAAGGAGTTCTTCGGAACGAGCCAGCTGTCGCAGTTCATGGACCAGAACAACCCGCTTGCCGGATTGACCCACAAGCGTCGTTTGTCGGCGCTTGGACCTGGCGGTCTTTCGCGTGAGCGTGCTGGCTATGAAGTTCGTGACGTTCACCCGTCCCACTACGGCCGTATGTGCCCGATTGAGACGCCTGAAGGTCCGAACATTGGTCTAATCGGGTCGCTTGCTTCGTATGGCCGGATCAACCCGTTCGGTTTCGTCGAGACGCCGTACCGCAAGGTCGTCGATGGCACGGTCACCGAGCAGATCGACTACCTGACCGCAACCGATGAAGACCGCTTCATCGTGGCGCAAGCAAACTCGATCCTCAACGAGGATGGAACGTTCGCTGAAGACAACGTGCTGGTTCGCCAGCGCGGTGGTGAGGCCGAACTTCGGCCTGCGAGCGAAGTCGACTACATGGACGTTTCGCCGCGCCAGATGGTGTCGGTGGCTACCGCCCTGATTCCGTTCTTGGAGCACGACGACGCGAACCGCGCCTTGATGGGCTCGAACATGCAGCGCCAAGCCGTGCCATTGATCCGCAACGACGCGCCATTGGTCGGCACCGGCATGGAATACCGTGCCGCAGTTGACGCCGGTGACGTCAGCGTCGCCAAGAAGGCCGGCGTCGTCAAGGAAGTCTCGGCCGACTCTATCGAGATCATGGAAGACGAGGGCACCTACACGACCTACCGTCTGGCGAAGTTCCGGCGCTCGAACCAGGGCACCTGCACCAACCAGCGTCCGCTGGTTCGCGCCGGCGACCGGGTCGAAGTTGGCAGCCCGTTGGCTGATGGTCCGTGTACTGACGAAGCCGAAATGGCTCTTGGCACCAACTTGATGGTTGCCTTCATGCCTTGGCAAGGTCACAACTACGAGGACGCGATCATCCTTTCGCAGCGTGTTGTCCAAGACGACATGTTGACCTCGATTCACATCGAGGAGCATGAGGTTGATGCTCGCGACACCAAGTTGGGGCCTGAGGAGATCACGCGCGACGTTCCCAACGTCAGCGAAGAAATGCTCGCCAACCTTGACGAGCGCGGCATCATCCGCATCGGTGCCGAGGTATCCAACGGTGACATCTTGGTCGGCAAGGTCACGCCGAAGGGCGAGACCGAACTGACTCCCGAAGAGCGCCTGTTGCGCGCCATCTTCGGCGAGAAGGCTCGTGAAGTTCGCGACACCAGCCTCAAGGTTCCGCACGGTGAGTCCGGCACGGTCATCGGCGTTCGAGTCTTCGACTCGGCCGAGGGTGACGAACTCAGCCCTGGCGTAAACCAGCTGGTTCGGGTCTATGTCGCTCAGAAGCGCAAGATCAGCCACGGCGACAAGCTCGCTGGCCGTCACGGAAACAAGGGCGTCATCGCGAAGATTCTGCCGGTCGAGGATATGCCGTTCCTCGCCGACGGAACTGCCGTTGACATCGTCTTGAACCCGCTTGGTGTGCCAGGTCGCATGAACGTCGGTCAGGTTTTGGAAACTCACTTGGGCTGGATTGCCAAATCCGGCTGGGAAGTTCCGGCCAACGTCAAGGAAGAGTGGGCAGACCGCCTGCGCTCCATTGGCGCCGACGAAGCCGCACCGAACACCAACATCGCAACTCCGGTATTCGACGGTGCTCGTGAAGACGAGATCACCGGGCTGCTGAGTTCGACTCGACCGAACCGCGATGGCGACCAGATGGTCGGACCTGACGGTAAGGCGGTGCTTTTCGACGGACGTACCGGCGAGAAGTTCCCCGATCCGATCAGCGTCGGTTACATGTACCTGCTCAAGTTGCACCACTTGGTCGACGACAAGATCCACGCTCGTTCGACCGGTCCGTACTCGATGATCACCCAGCAGCCGCTTGGCGGTAAGGCCCAGTTCGGTGGCCAGCGCTTCGGTGAGATGGAAGTTTGGGCTCTCGAGGCGTACGGCGCGGCATACGCGTTGCAGGAATTGTTGACGATCAAGTCAGATGACATCGTGGGCCGCGTCAAGGTCTATGAAGCCATCGTCAAGGGCGAGAACGTTCCCGAGCCGGGAATCCCCGAGTCTTTCAAGGTTCTCGTCAAGGAGATGCAGTCACTGTGTCTCAACGTCGAAGTGCTCTCGGCCGACGGTTCTGCCGTCGAGTTCAAGGACTCAGAAGATGAGTTCTTCCGTGCCGCCGAGGAGCTCGGTATCGACCTGTCCCGCCGCGAGCCGTCGTCAGTCGACGAACTCTGAGCACCGCCCCGATACTGAGCATCCACAGAATTTCGAAAGGGAACGAAGACAACGTGCTAGACGTCAACTTCTTCGACCAAATCAAAATCGGTCTGGCGACCGCTGACAACATCCGCGACTGGTCGTTCGGTGAAGTCAAGAAGCCAGAAACGATCAACTACCGCACCCTCAAGCCCGAGCGCGACGGTCTTTTCTGCGAAAAGATCTTCGGTCCGACCCGGGACTGGGAATGCTACTGCGGCAAGTACAAGCGAGTGCGCTTCAAGGGCATCATTTGTGAGCGCTGCGGCGTTGAGGTAACCCGCAGCAAGGTCCGCCGTGAGCGGATGGGTCACATTGAACTCGCTGCCCCGGTCACCCACATCTGGTACTTCAAAGGCGTGCCTAGCCGGTTGGGCTACCTCTTGGACTTGGCGCCGAAGGACCTCGAAAAGGTCATTTACTTCGCTGCGTACATGATCACCAAGGTTGATGAGGAAGCGCGTCACCGCGACCTCGACAGCCACGAGTCGAAGATCCGCCAGGAAATCGACTTGATCGAGAACCGCAAGAACGACGCGATCAACGCTCGTGCGCTCAAGCACGAAGAGGACGTCGCCAAGCTCGAGGCCGAATCGGCCAAGGCGGCCGAAATGCGCAAGGTTCGCGACGCTGCCGAGCGCGAAATGGGTCAGATCCGCGATCGCCACGATCGCGAAATCGCCCGGATCGAGCAGGTCTGGGATCGGTTCAAGAACCTCAAGGTCCAAGACCTTGAAGGCGATGAACTGCTTTACCGCGAAATGACCTACCGCTTCGGCGACTACTTCGAGGGCTACATGGGCGCGGCCGCGATCCAGAAGCGCTTGCAAGACTTCGATCTCGAAGCCGAAACTGTGCTGCTCCAAGAGATCATCGCCACCGGCAAGGGTCAGCGCAAGACGCGCGCGCTCAAGCGGCTGAAGGTCGTTTCGGCCTTCCTCGGTAGCCAGAACGATCCAGCCGGAATGGTGCTGGATACGGTTCCGGTTATCCCGCCGGAATTGCGACCGATGGTCCAACTCGATGGTGGCCGCTTCGCCACCAGCGACTTGAACGATCTTTACCGTCGCGTGATCAACCGCAACAACCGCCTCAAGCGACTGTTGGACTTGGGTGCGCCCGAGATCATCGTCAACAACGAAAAGCGGATGCTCCAAGAAGCAGTCGACTCGCTGTTCGACAACGGTCGGCGCGGTCGCCCGGTCACCGGTCCTGGCAACCGTCCGCTGAAATCGATCTCCGACATGCTCAAGGGCAAGCAGGGACGTTTCCGTCAGAACTTGCTCGGTAAACGAGTTGACTACTCGGGTCGTTCGGTCATCGTTGTTGGTCCGCAGCTCAAGTTGCACCAGTGTGGTCTGCCAAAGCAGATGGCCCTGGAACTATTCAAGCCGTTCGTAATGAAGCGTCTGGTTGACCTCAACCACGCGCAGAACATCAAGAGCGCAAAGCGCATGGTCGAGCGGGCACGCCCGGTCGTTTGGGATGTCCTTGAAGAGGTCATCACTGAGCACCCGGTGCTGTTGAACCGTGCGCCCACGCTGCACCGCCTTGGTATTCAGGCGTTCGAGCCGCAGCTCATTGAGGGCAAGGCCATCCAGATTCACCCGCTCGTCTGCTCGGCCTTCAACGCCGACTTCGATGGTGACCAGATGGCAGTCCACTTGCCGTTGTCGGCTGAGGCGCAGGCCGAGGCTCGCATCTTGATGCTTTCGACGAACAACATCCTCAAGCCGTCCGACGGTCGTCCGGTCACCATGCCTACCCAGGACATGATCATCGGTCTGTACTTCCTGACGCTGGATCGTGACGGTCACCAAGGCGAAGGCCGAGCATTCAGCTCGACTGCCGAAGCCACGATGGCTTTCGAGCGCGGTGAGATCACCCTGCAGAGCAAGGTAAAGATCCGTATCCCGGCCGAAGACGGAATCGTTAAGACGCGTGAAACCACCTTGGGTCGTGCGATCTTCAATGAGGCGCTGCCGGCTGACTACCCGTTCGTCAACTTCCAGGTTGGCAAGAAGGAACTGGGTGTAATCGTCAACGACCTTGCCGAGCGTTACAGCAAGGTCGACGTAGCTAGCGCCCTGGACAACCTCAAGGAGACCGGTTTCCACTGGGCGACCCGCTCAGGTGTGACGATCTCGATCGACGATGTTGTTAGCCCTGCTGAGAAGCCACAGATCCTCGAGAAGTACGAAGATCAGGCCGCCAAGGTTCAAAAGCAATTCGACCGCGGTTTGATCACTGAGGACGAGCGTCGTCAAGAACTTATTGAGATCTGGACGCAGGCCACCAACGAAGTTTCGGCTTCGATGGAGGTCATGTTCAAGGCCAGCGGCGATAACCCGATCTGGATGATGGTCAACTCTGGTGCCCGAGGCAACATGATGCAGCTGCGTCAGATTGCCGCGATGCGTGGCCTGGTGGCAAACCCGAAGGGTGAGATCATTCCTCGCCCGATCAAGGCGAACTACCGCGAAGGCCTCTCGGTCGTCGAGTACTTCATCGCGACGCACGGTGCGCGTAAGGGCTTGGCCGATACCGCGCTTCGTACCGCTGACTCGGGCT
This sequence comes from Aeromicrobium sp., assembly GCA_035401705.1. GTDB lineage: Bacteria > Actinomycetota > Actinomycetes > Propionibacteriales > Nocardioidaceae > Aeromicrobium. The sequence continues at coordinate 22,976 of DAONBX010000005.1, read as the reverse complement.
ACCTGACTCGTCGTCTCGTCGACGTCAGCCAGGACGTAATCATCCGCGAGGAAGATTGTGGCACCGAGCGCGGTTTGCCCAAGACCATCGCAACTCGCCTCGAAGACGGCAGTTGGGTCGAGGCCGAGAACGTTGAGACCTCGGCTTATGCCCGTAACGCCGCAGTCGATATTGCTCACCCGGTAACCGGTGAAGTGCTCATTGCAGCCGGTGAGGATCTTGGCGACGTTGAGATCAACCAGTTGATTGAAGCCGGAGTTGAGTCGATCAAGGTGCGCACGGTGCTGACCTGCGATGCTAAGACCGGGACCTGCGCTAAGTGCTATGGCCGTTCGCTGGCCACCGGCAAGCTTGTCGACATTGGTGAGGCGGTCGGTACGATCGCGGCGCAGTCGATTGGTGAGCCCGGTACTCAGCTGACCATGCGTACCTTCCACACCGGTGGTGTGGCCGGTGACGACATCACCCACGGTCTTCCGCGTGTTGTGGAGCTTTTCGAAGCTCGTAACCCCAAGGGTCTGGCGCCGATCACCGAGGCCGCAGGTCGGCTCACGATCGACGACACCGACAAGGGTCGCAAGCTCGTCGTCACCCCCGACGACGGTTCGGAGCCGATCGAGTACCCGGTCACCAAGCGTTCGCGCTTGTTGGTTCGCGATGGTGACACGGTCGAGGTTGGCCAGCAGCTCACGCACGGTACCCCCAACCCGCAGGAAGTTCTGCGAATCTTGGGTGTGCGCAAGGCGCAGGAACACCTCGTGGACGAGGTCCAAGAGGTCTACCGAAGCCAGGGCGTGGCAATCCACGACAAGCACATCGAGATCATCGTTCGACAGATGCTGCGACGGGTCACCGTCATCGAGCAGGGCGACGCGAACCTGATCCCGGGCGACTTGGCTGATCGTGCGGTCTTCGAAGAAGAGAACCGTCGCGTGGTTGCCGAAGGCGGCACCCCCGCCTCAGGCCGCCCGGTCCTGATGGGCATCACGAAGGCCTCGCTGGCCGTCGAGTCGTGGCTGTCGGCCGCTTCCTTCCAGGAGACAACTCGTGTCCTGACCGAAGCTGCGATCCAAGGCAAGTCGGACTCGCTGCGTGGTCTGAAGGAGAACATCATCATCGGCAAGCTGATCCCGGCCGGCACCGGCCTGGAGCGGTACCGCAACATCCGGGTCGAGCCGACTGAAGAAGCACGATTGGCCGCAAATGCGGTCACCGGCTACGACAGTTTCGACTACCAGTTCGGCGCTTCCGAAGCCGGACCAGTTGCGTTGGACGATTTCGACTTCAGTTTCGACAACTGAGTTAGCAATAAGTGGGCCCGGTCAGCGAAAGCTGGCCGGGCTTACTTATTTGTCGGAGATGACTTGGGGTTTCGGAACAACCAGTTCAGTTCTGGCTCGAACACCGGCCGGAACAGCGTAGCGACTGGTTTGGTCATGAGCAGGTTCGCCAACACAATCGCTGACACCACACAGCCTGCCACTGCCACCGCGCCGTAGGGTTCGAGCTTCTCCCACAAGCCAAATTGTCGATCAAGGAAGATGATCACGTATCCGTGGAGCAAGTAGCAGTAGAAGGTTCTACCACCAAGAGCTGTCGTCCACGACTTAGCTCGAGGGATCAACGACAAAGCAGCTAGCGTCAGCACAAAAGCGATCAGCAGCAGAGCCGATCGAATAAGTAGACCTTCGGACCAGCCGACGCCAAGCTCGTCATAACGAGACTTCCAAAGCAGCCAGTTTCGTGGCCAGCGTTCAGCCCAATCAGCGGCCCAAAACTGGCAGGCAATGAACGTCCCCACAAGCAACAGGGCCGCAGGTACTTGGATTCTCGTGGTGCCAAGGCGCCTGAATTTGTCGAGGCTGAAGTGCATGCCAATCACGTAGAAGGGAAGCAGGCCAAGCACTTTCGGCAGCGCCAGCACGTTTGGAATCTCGATTAGTCCGGCTGTTAGAGAAACCAAGATCGAGACCGTTATTGGGTACTTCAAGTTGCGCCAGATTGGTGTACTCAACCGCCAAATCAACAAGGCGGCCAAGAACCAACCGAGCCATTGGGGCGACAGCAGCATGAGGTGAACAGGTTCACCGTCATAGTGCCGCGTTATCAACTGCAAACTTGTTTCCACGATCAGGTAGGGCACGATCAGCGTTGAAACGAGCCGCCGAATCTGCCGCGAGTTTCCAACGAAGTTGCGTGCTGTGTAGCCGGAGATCAACACGAAGAAAGGCATATGGAACAGGTAGATCCACGTGTAGATTCCGCGCGCCGAATCCATCACGACTAATTCGGTAAGTGAGTGGCCGATGACCACGAGCAGCATCACCCAGTAGCGCGCGTTGTCCAAATAGGCGACACGCTCTCTGGGTGCGGCCGCAGAGGTCAGCGGCGGCTCAAGGCGACTCACGGTTTGACTCTACCGCCGGGCGCAGTGGTAACGCGGTCAACTCTTGGCTGCTGAAACGAACAGGGTGAGATAGTTTCCGCGGGCAGACAAAGTGTGGACCGTCCGGATTTGTCGGCCTCGTCGGTCGGTGCCCCATGAAGTCGAAATCACTTCGTTGAGGTCTGCGACAACATCTCGCGAAATGTTCGCGGACGGCACCCGGTCGCCAATAAAACTGGTGGCGATTTCACTGGCGATCGTGGCTCGCAGGGTGGTCATTGTGGCAAATTCGGGACGATTGGCCGAGAGTAAAACAGTTGAACTGGACGGTGGGGTGTAGCCGTCGATTACCGGTTCAGTAGCAGGTGCGTCCTCGTCCATCTTCGGCCAGATCCAGCCGGTGGCCTCGGCGGTTGAGTCGATGTCCACCGGGTTCTCGAGACGTTCTGGGGTCCGGTCCTTCTGTCCTTCGCGCGGGTCGCCAACATAGGCAATCGCCACGGTCATCACGGGGCTTTCTAGTGAGCCCGTGGAGCCGGTTCGGGTGCGGACATCTCCGGGGTCGACATTGAGTTGGACATTCAGGTCTCGGCCGCTGGGGCTCTTTCCGGTCACGTTTAGGGCGCAATTGACGACCCGGCGGTTCTCGGCCTGGCAGTACTTACTCAAGTCGTCGGTGACGATTTCAGAGCCAGGAAGTAGCACGGCGATCTGGGCGAGCATCTTGCGGACAGTTTTGGTTGGCGACTTGTCGATCCGCATCACCGAAACGAAGGTATCGGGCCGGGGCATGGACTCTAGGTCGGCAAAGGTGTCGCGCTCTGGCCGGTTGCTCGGGGTGGGAGTTGTTGGCGATGATGGGGTCGCAGTGCTGGGAGTGTCGGCGGACTTCTTCAGTTCCTCGGCGGCCAATTCTGCTTGGACTGCTTGTAGTTCTGGCAGGTAAGCAGCAACCAGCTCAGGGCTGCGGAAACGAACAAGCGGTCCGAGTTGAACTGCGCCTTCGGGGACGCTCACGCCAAACCCGATCGGACTGGCCGGGCCAGCTTCGTGAGCGTTGATGGGAGCCGGGTCGGTCGTCGAATCTGGACTGGGCGACTGCTTATTGGGTGTGCACGCCCCGAGCGCACAGACCACTAGTAATGCGACCGAAGCGATCGTAAGACGACGCATGTATCCCCTTGCAAAGTTTGTGGATACTCAAGAGTAGCCGGTGGACCCGTATGGTTCATTTATGTTTGCTCCGAATGACCCAGACGCGATCTTTACCTATGGCGCACCGGCGCTGAAGTTCGGCCCAGGTGCCAGACACGAGATCGCCGCCGACCTTGCCCGCTTCGCACCGAAGCGCGTCTTGATCGTCACTGATGCTGGGGTCGCGGCTACCGGCGCGCCAGACGAACTTGCTGAACAGGTTCGCGCGACTGGTGTCGTGGTAGTCGTTTTCGCTGACACTCGCGTCGAGCCCACCGACGGCAGCCTGAACGCAGCAGTCGATTTCGCTAGGAGCAGCGGACCCTTCGACGTGATCATTGCGTTCGGCGGCGGCAGCAGCATCGACACCGCCAAGGCGGTGAACCTGCTGGTCACCAATGACGGCGAACTAATGGACTTCATCAACGCGCCGGTCGGTCGGGCAAAAGCGCCGTTGCGGCCGTTGCTGCCGTTGATCGCTGTGCCAACGACAACCGGCACTGGCAGTGAGAGCACGACCATTTGTGTGCTCGATGTCGTTGCACAGAACATCAAGACCGGTATTTCTCATGCCGCGCTTCGGCCGACCTATGCAGTAGTTGACCCAGAACTTACCTACACCCAGCCGGCCGGTGTCACCGCTGCGGCTGGCTTGGACGTGCTCTGTCACGCGTTGGAGAGCTATACCGCCCGGTCGTATACGTCCTACGAGGCAAAGCAGCCAAACCAGCGGGTTCCGTATTGCGGGTCGAATCCGATCTCGGACTTGTGGTCTCAGCGGGCAATGTCACTGATGAGTACTTCGTTCGTGGCGGCCGTTCGAGATGGTGGGGATAAAGCAGCGCGCGAGCAGATGGCGCTAGCGGCTACTTTCGCCGGGCTCGGCTTCGGTAACGCGGGTGTGCACATCCCGCACGCCAACGCCTACCCGATCGCCGGTCAGGTCGGCGACTTTCAGCCGGCCGACTATCCCGAGCCGGACGGCACGATCGACCACGGGCTGGTCCCGCACGGTATGGCCGTTTCGATGACTGCACCAGCCGCATTCAGATTCACGTTTTCGGCTGCGCCCGAACGTCACCTGGAAGCTGCGCGGTTGCTCGATCCGACGGCGCCGATGACGGCGGATCCGGCCGACTTCCTGCCGAGCGTGCTGACATCGCTGATGCAGCGCGTGGGGGTGCCATCAGGATTGGCTGAATTGGGTTTTGGGTCGTCCGACCTCGACCGGCTGGCCGAAGGCACGATGAAGCAGCAGCGCTTGTTGTCCACCGCGCCCAAGGAGGTAACTGAACAGGACGTCCTAGCCATTTTGGCCGACTCGGTCGAACTGTGGTGAAGTCGAGCGGCCGCAGGTAGGCGCACGGCTTTTAGATTTACCAGTTCAAGTAGCATGCAACTCGTGGCCGTGGCGCGAGAAGTAGTTTCTGAACTCAGATCTGCGGGCGTCCATGATGTTGACGATTCGAGCCTGACCCGAGCGCTTTACAGCTCAGACGCTTCGCTCTACCGGGTCGAACCTACCGTGGTCGTGCGCCCGCGAGACTTAGCCGAAGTCCACGCGGTCGTAGAGGTCGCCAACGCAACTTCGACTCCGCTGACTTCGCGCGGTGCGGGAACCTCGATTGCCGGTAACGCGATTGGCACCGGCATCATCATGGATTTTTCCAAATATCTGAACCATGTTCTCGCCGTCGACGAGGCCACCGCCACCGCCGAAGTTCAGCCGGGTGTCGTTCATGCTGTTTTGCAGCGCGCCGCGAAACCGTTCGGTCTGCGATACGGGCCGGATCCATCGACCCACACGCGCTGCACGGTCGGCGGGATGATTGGCAACAACGCTTGTGGCAACCGGGCGCTCGGCTACGGTCGCAGCGCCGACAATATCGCTGCACTCGACCTGCTAACGGCCTCGGGGGAGCGGATTCAGGTGGGTCGGGATGTAACCGTCGAGTCCGCGCTTCTCGGCCGACTCCAGGGGCTAACAAACGAGAATCTGGCAACCATCAGGACCGAGTTCGGCCGCTTTGGCCGCCAGGTTTCTGGCTACAGCCTCGAACACTTGCTTCCCGAAAGAGGGTTCGACGTCGGCTCGTTCATGGCCGGCACCGAGGGAACGCTAGCGGTCATGTTGGGTGCCACGGTCGATCTCGTGCGCGACGCGCCCATTCGACATTTGGTGCTGCTTTCTTACCCCACGATGGCCGAGGCGGCCGATCATGTGCCGGTGATTTTGCCTTTCAGCCCGATCGCTTGCGAGGGGCTGGGCAGTCGAATTGTCGATGCCTATCGTCGAGCCAATGGGGTCTCCTCGGTGCCAGATCTGCCGCCAGGTGATGGCTTCCTCTACGTAGAGATCGCGGGGGACAGCGCAGCCGAGTTGCAAAGCATCGCAGATCAAATAGTGCGCGCGGCAGGCGCGCGAGGTCACCGACACGTCACCTCGATGGCCGAGCAGGCCGTACTCTGGCGGATCCGTGAGGAGGGCGCCGGGCTCGCCGCACGAGTCTGGGACCGGCCGGCGCTGGCAGGCTGGGAGGACGCGGCAGTTCCGCCGGAAAAGCTCGGCGGTTATCTGCGCCGATTCGAAGAACTTATGGCGCACCACGACCTTCACGGGGTGCCTTTTGGCCACTTCGGTGACGGCTGCGTCCACGTGCGGATCGACTTCCCGCTGAGTGAACAGGGAGGCCGCCAAGGGTTTAGATCCTTCCTGACCGATGCGGCGACGTTGGCCGCCGAGTTTGGCGGTTCATTCTCGGGCGAGCACGGCGACGGACGGGCACGCTCGGAGTTGTTGCCGTTGATGTACTCGCCTGAAGCGATTGACCTGTTTGAAAAGGTCAAGGCAATTTTCGATCCGAACGACATTCTCAATCCAGGCGTACTCGTTCGGCCGAGTCCACTTGATGAGGATTTGCGCGGCCAAGGGTCGGGCTGGCCGGCAGGTTTGCCGGCGGCTCGCGCGGGGCTTCGACTCATCCACGACGACGGCGATTTTGGCGCCGCGGTGCACCGCTGCACCGGGGTGGGCAAGTGTCTGGCTGCCCCCGGCGCCGGCGTAATGTGCCCGTCCTTCCAAGCCACCCGCGACGAGAAGTCGTCGACGCGAGGGCGCGCTCGGGTGCTTCAAGAGATGGTCGACGGCCGGCTAGTCGACGGCGGCTGGTCCAGCCCAGAAGTACACGAGGCGCTAGACCTTTGTTTGTCCTGCAAGGGCTGCCTTGGTGATTGCCCTACCGGGGTGGACATGGCCACCTACAAGTCCGAGGTGCTGCATCAGACCTACCGAGGCAGGTGGCGGCCAAGGAGCCACTATCTACTTGGCCGGCTCCCGCTTTGGGCCCGGTTGAATGCCCCGTTCGCCCGGCTGGCGAACTTTTCGTTGCGAATCCCTGGCATTGTGCACCTTGTTCGGTGGGTGGCCGGTGTCGACCAACGGCGAAGTCTGCCGCAGTTCGCGACGAGAACGTTCGCGAAAGAAATGAAGGGTCACACCTCTCCTGCGACTGGGCGACCGGTGTTGTTGTGGGCCGACTCGTTCACGGAGTATTTTTCGACCGCAGCTGGCCGAAGTGCAGTCGAACTGCTGGAGCGGTCCGGGTTCGAGGTTCGTTTTCTCGAAAGGCAGCAGTGCTGCGGGCTGACTTGGATTTCGACCGGTCAACTAGATACCGCGGCCACACTTGTCGCTGCTGCTGTTGAGCAGTTACATCCGTACGTTGCCCAGCAGGTTCCGATCGTTGGTCTTGAGCCGTCGTGCCTTGCGGTCATGCGAATCGATGCGGCTGAACTTATAGACGATCCGCGAACCGCTGAGGTCGCTGCCGGCATGTTCACGCTGGCCGAACTGCTCGACCAGGTCGAGGATCTTGAGTTGCCCGACTTGACCGGCGAAACCCTGGTCGTCCAACCGCACTGCCACCAGAACGCAGTTCTTGGTTTCGAGGCCGATATGCGCCTGCTTGAGCGCACCGGCGCGACCATCGACCGGCTCGGCGGCTGCTGCGGACTTGCCGGCAACTTCGGCGTAGAGAAGGGTCACCACGAAGTCTCGGTCGCGGTGGCCGAGCAGCAACTGCTACCGGCGGTTCGGTCTGCCGGGCCCGATGCCATCGTGGTTGCTGACGGCTTCAGTTGTCGGACTCAACTCGACGGTCTAGCTGACGTCCAAGCAGTTCATTTAGCTCAACTTCTTTTGGGCGAAAGCTGACCAGTAAACTGTGGGGGTGCGATTTGTTTGCACCCTGCGTGCTCGTGTAGCATTGGTAACCGTGCCTGACGAGAGTCGGTACGACGTTTGAACGGACAAGGGCCACTGGCCTGACGATCCGTGACTACAGCGGTCCGATACCGCAGTAGTGGAGAACGAGGAAGGCCTGCGCAGTCGCGCTTGCGCGCTCGCGAGTTATCGGGATTTTTCCCAGAAAGAGGCATTGTGCCCACAATCAACCAGCTTGTCCGTAAGGGCCGCCAGAGCAAGGTCGTAAAGACCAACACTCCGGCTCTTAAGGGATCGCCGCAGCGTCGTGGTGTTTGCACCCGCGTTTACACCACGACCCCGAAGAAGCCGAACTCCGCGTTGCGTAAGGTCGCCCGTGTTCGCCTCTCCAGTGGCACCGAAGTAACCGCCTACATCCCCGGTGAAGGCCACAACCTCCAGGAGCACTCGATCGTGTTGGTGCGCGGTGGTCGTGTGAAGGACTTGCCGGGTGTTCGTTACAAGATCATTCGCGGCTCGCTCGATACCCAGGGTGTCAAGGGCCGCAAGCAGGCTCGTAGCCGTTACGGCGCGAAGAAGGAGAAGAGCTGATGCCACGTAAGGGTCCCGCTCCAAAGCGTCCAATCGAAACCGATCCGGTTTACGGTAGCCAGTTGGTTACCCAGTTGATCAACAAGATCTTGCTTGACGGCAAGAAGCAGGTTGCTCAGCGCATCGTATACAGCGCACTCGAAGGCACTCGTGAGAAGTCCGGCACCGATCCGGTAATCACGCTTAAGCGCGCGCTGGACAACGTAAAGCCCAGCCTTGAGGTCAAGAGCCGTCGTGTTGGCGGCGCCACCTACCAGGTGCCGATCGACGTTCGCCCCGGTCGCCAGACGACCTTGGCGCTTCGTTGGCTCGTCAAGTACAGCTCTGAGCGTCGCGAAAAGACCATGGCTGAGCGTCTGCAGAACGAACTGCTCGATGCCAGCAACGGCCTAGGTGCTGCTGTCAAGAAGCGTGAAGATACGCACAAGATGGCCGAAGCCAACAAGGCGTTCGCCCACTACCGCTGGTGATTTCGGTCCAACCGGACTGAAACCCCTGCTCTACCAACCAACTCTCTGCGAAGGCTGATTGCTCAGTGGCAACCGACATCACGACCGACCTAACTCGCGTCCGCAACATTGGCATCATGGCGCACATCGATGCCGGTAAGACCACGACGACCGAGCGCATCCTGTTCTACACGGGCATCACCTACAAAATTGGTGAAGTCCATGAGGGCGGCGCGACGATGGACTGGATGGAGCAGGAACAAGAGCGCGGCATCACGATCACGTCAGCCGCGACGACCTGCTGGTGGAAGAACCATCAGATCAACATCATCGACACCCCCGGTCACGTTGACTTCACCGTCGAGGTTGAGCGCTCGCTGCGCGTCCTCGACGGTGCGGTCGCGGTGTTCGATGGCGTTGCCGGTGTCGAGCCGCAGTCCGAGACCGTTTGGCGTCAGGCCGACAAGTACGGCGTTCCGCGCATGTGCTTCGTCAACAAGCTTGACCGCACGGGCGCTTCGTTCGACTTCTGCGTCAAGACCATCCGTGAGCGCCTCGGCGCAACCCCGTTGGTGCTGCAGATTCCGATCGGTGCTGAAGGTGACTTCATCGGTGTCGTCGATCTCGTCGGCATGCGGGCCCTCACTTGGCGCGGCGAAACCGCCCAAGGCGAGGACTACGTTGTCGAGGAAATCCCAGCTGACCTAGCTGATGCGGCCGCAGAAGGCCGCGAGGCACTGCTTGAAACCCTCTCGGACGTTGACGACGAGATCGCCGAACTGTTCCTCGAGGGCGAAGACATCTCGGTAGAGGTTTTGCAAGCTGCCATCCGTCGCGCGACGCTTTCGGCCACCCTCAACCCGGTGGTCTGCGGCACCGCATTCAAGAACAAGGGCATTCAGCCGTTGCTTGACGCCGTGATTGCCTACTTGCCCAGCCCGATTGACGTCGGTGCGGTCAAGGGCCACAGCGCCAAGGACGAGTCAGTCGAAGACACTCGCGAACCTAGCGATGATGCGCCGTTCTCCGGCCTAGCCTTCAAGATCGCCACGGACCCGCACTTGGGCAAGTTGACCTTCGTGCGTGTCTACTCCGGTCGCCTCGAAACGGGCACCCAGGTGCTGAACGTGACCAAGGGTCGCAAGGAGCGCATCGGCAAGATCTACCAGATGCACGCCAACAAGCGCGAAGAAATCGCTTCGGTGGGCGCTGGCCAGATCGTCGCGGTGATGGGTTTGAAGGACACCACCACCGGCGAGACGTTGGCCGATTCGGCCAATCCGATCGTGCTCGAGTCGATGACGTTCCCGGATCCAGTTATCCAGGTCGCCATTGAGCCAAAGACCAAGAGCGACCAGGAGAAGCTCGGCGTCGCGATCCAGAAGCTCGCCGAAGAGGACCCGACCTTCCAGGTTCACACCGACGAAGAGACCGGTCAGACGATCATCGCCGGCATGGGCGAGTTGCACCTCGACATTTTGGTCGACCGGATGAAGCGCGAATTCCGCGTTGAGGCAAACGTCGGCAAGCCGCAGGTTGCTTACCGCGAGACCATCCGCAAGACGGTCACCGGACACAGCTACACGCACAAGAAGCAGACCGGTGGTTCGGGTCAGTTCGCCAAGGTTGTCATCGGCATCGCGCCAAACGGCCCAGAAGCCGGCGGCGAAGGTGGCTACGAATTCGTGAACGAGGTCACCGGTGGCCGCGTTCCGCGTGAATACATTCCTTCGGTTGACGCCGGTGGACAGGCCGCGATGGAGTTCGGTGTTCTGGCCGGCTACCCGATGGTTGACGTTAAGTTCACCCTCGAAGATGGCGCTTACCACGACGTTGACTCCAGCGAACTCGCGTTCAAGTTGGCCGGAAACATGGCCTTCAAGGAAGCGGCTCGCAAGGCCGGACCGGTTCTGCTTGAACCGATGTTCGCGGTCGAGGTCACCACGCCAGAGGACTACATGGGCGACGTGATCGGCGACCTCAACTCGCGCCGTGGCCAGGTTCAGTCCATGGATGAAGGTTTCGGTGGCGCCAAGGTGATCAAGGCTTTGGTTCCGCTGTCGGAAATGTTCGGGTACGTTGGCGACTTGAGGTCCAAGACCTCAGGACGTGCGTCGTACTCGATGCAGTTTGATTCTTACGCCGAGGTCCCCAAGGCCGTGGCCGAAGAGATCATCAAGAAGGTCCGTGGCGAGTAGTCACGAGCCATCTACTAAGGTTGCCTAAGCCTGTAACTTTCAGGTCTGCGGCGTAATAAGTCAGTAGCAATACACTCAAACAGGAGGAGCCCCAGTGGCCAAGGCGAAGTTCGAGCGGACAAAGCCGCACATGAACATCGGCACCATCGGACACATCGACCACGGCAAGACGACCTTGACCGCGGCGATCACCAAGGTGCTACATGACAAGTACCCCGATCTGAACGAGGCTTCGGCCTTCGACATGATCGATAAGGCTCCTGAGGAGCGCCAGCGCGGTATTACGATCTCCATCTCGCACGTCGAGTACCAAACGGAGAACCGTCACTACGCGCACGTTGACTGCCCCGGCCACGCCGACTACGTCAAGAACATGATCACCGGTGCGGCTCAGATGGACGGCGCGATCCTCGTGGTTGCCGCCACCGACGGCCCAATGCCGCAGACGCGTGAGCACGTGTTGCTCGCTCGCCAGGTTGGCGTGCCGGCAATGGTCGTTGCGCTCAACAAGTGCGACATGGTCGACGACGAGGAAATCCTCGAGCTCGTCGAAATGGAAGTTCGCGAACTTCTTAGCGACCAGGACTTCGACGGCGACAACGTTCCCGTTGTTCGCGTTGCTGCTCATCCGGCTCTGCAGGGCGACGCCAAGTGGGGCGAGGCCATCCTCGAACTCATGGCTGCCGTTGACGACTACATCCCGCTTCCCCCGCGTGACACGGACAAGCCGTTCCTCATGCCGGTCGAAGATGTCTTCACCATCACCGGTCGTGGCACCGTCATCACCGGTCGTATCGAGCGCGGCATCGTCCGCGTCAACGACACGGTCGACATCGTCGGTATCCGCGAAGAGAAGCAGACGACCACCGTTACCGGCGTCGAAATGTTCCGCAAGTTGCTCGACGAAGGTCAGGCTGGCGAGAACGTCGGTCTGTTGCTTCGTGGCACCAAGCGCGAAGACGTTGAGCGCGGCATGGTTGTTATCGAGCCCGGATCCACGACTCCTCACACGGAGTTCGAGGGCCAGGTCTACATCCTCTCGAAGGAAGAGGGCGGCCGTCACACGCCGTTCTTCGACAACTACCGTCCGCAGTTCTACTTCCGGACCACAGACGTCACCGGCGTCGTCAAGTTGCCAGAAGGCACCGAGATGGTCATGCCGGGCGACAACACCGAAATGAGCGTGACGCTGATCCAGCCGATCGCCATGGACGAGGGCCTGCGCTTCGCGATCCGCGAAGGCGGCCGCACGGTTGGCGCCGGTCGTGTCACCAAGATCAACAAGTGATCTGACACAACCTGTCTAAAAGATCCCCCCGGGCTTCGGCCCGGGGGGATCTTTTGTTTGCCCGTAGGATCGGGGCGTGGGACATGATCATGCGCACGGCGCTGGTATAAAACATCGCGGCCGGTTAACCATTGTTCTCGCGCTGACTCTCTCGGTATTGGTGTTGCAAGTCGTGGTTGCGCTCTGGACGGGGTCCATCGCCCTGTTGGCCGATGCGGGGCACTTACTCAGCGATTCCTTTGGGCTGGTCTTAGCGCTTGGGGCGATTGCCATCGCACAGCGTCCTGGCCCGCAGCGTTCCACGTTCGGTCTTCACCGAACAGAGATTCTCGCTGCCGGTGCGAACGGGCTCGTCGTAGTCGGCATTTGCGTGGCGATCGTCGCGGGGGCGCTGTCGCGACTGGGTGACGCGCCCGAAGTTGATGGCTGGCCCGTGTTGGCTACCGGAGTTGTTGGCTTGGCTGTCAATGTTGTCGGGTTGTTCCTGCTGCGCGCAGGCGCCGAGGAGAGCCTTAATGTGCGCGGCGCCTACTTGGAGGTTCTTGGCGACGCACTTGGCTCGATCGCGGTAATCATCTCGGCGACCATCATCGTTCTCACTGGTTGGTACTTGGCCGACCCGATTGCCTCGCTAGTTATCGCGGCGCTCGTCCTGCCTCGGGCACTGTCGTTGCTGCGTGACGCGGGCGAAGTGCTACTTGAATCGAGCCCGCGCGACGTTGACCTCGATGAGTTGCGCCGCCACATTGAGACCGTCGATGGGGTGGTGACGGCTCATGACCTGCACGTCTGGACTATTACCAGCGGAATGCCCGTGATGAGCGTTCATGTGGTCGTTGACGATTCGGTGGCGACGATTGATGACGTGCACGCGGTGATTGACCGTCTTCGGGGCTGCTTGGCCGAGCACTTTGACGTGGAGCATTCGACGTTCCAGATAGAACCGGCCGGCCACGCCGAGTCTGAGCCCCATGCCCACGATTGACGGGCAGATTCGGTGCGCTGCGCCAGTGGCAGGACCCCGATTTGTGTTTGTGCCCGGCGGTCTGTCAGAATAGTCAGGTTGCCCCGGCTTGATCGCGGGGGAGCGCATTGGTCAGGAACTCACGCCTGGAGCAAGCTTTGCGCTCCGAACCTGAGATCAACGCTGATTCGTAGATACGAGTCCAACCACCTAACTCGAGAAGTGTGTGAACTTTGCGCGTTCCGACGCCGCGACACGCCCGACCTCGGGGTACGGAGATTGTGGGTGATGCTGGATCCGAACCCGGATCCAGCTGCGAAGACGAACGTAAAGGACGAGCGAGAGCATGGCGGGACAAAAGATCCGTATCCGGCTCAAGGCCTACGACCACGAGGTCATTGACTCCTCGGCGAAGAAAATCGTCGACACCGTAACCCGTACCGGGGCGAAGGTTGCCGGCCCCGTGCCGTTGCCGACCGAGAAGAACGTGTTCTGTGTGATCCGTTCGCCGCACAAGTACAAGGACAGCCGCGAGCACTTCGAAATGCGCACCCACAAGCGGCTCATCGACATCATCGACCCGACGCCCAAGACAGTCGACTCGCTTATGCGCCTCGACCTGCCTGCCGGCGTCGACATCGAAATCAAGCTCTGAGGGGAGAACGCACACCATGAGCAGCACACTCACCGCACGCGGCCTCCTCGGTCGCAAACTGGGCATGACCCAGGTTTGGGATGAGAACAACAAGGTCATCCCGGTCACCGTCCTGGAGGCCTCGACCAACGTCGTGACTCAAATCCGCAGCCGCGAGACCGACGGCTACAGCGCCGTCCAGATCGGCTACGGCGAGATCGACGGACGCAAGGTCAACAAGCCGAAGGCCGGACACTTCGAGAAGGCCGGCGTCACGCCGCGTCGTCACCTCGTTGAGATCCGTACCGAAGCAGTCGCCGACTACACCCTCGGTCAGGAAATCTCCCCGGAGATCTTCGCCGCCGGTGACAAGGTCGACGTAACCGCGACCAGCAAGGGCAAGGGCTTCGCCGGCGTTATGAAGCGTCACGGCTTCGCCGGTGTCTCTGCCTCGCACGGCGCGCACCGTAACCACCGCAAGCCGGGATCGATCGGTGGCTGCGCCACCCCGGGCCGCGTTTTCAAGGGTTTGCGCATGGCCGGTCACATGGGTACCGACACTGTGACCACCCAGAACCTCACCGTCCACGCGGTCGACACCGAGCGTGGCGTCATCTTGGTAAAGGGCGCAGTGCCCGGTGCCAAGGGCGCGCTCGTGGTCATCCGCTCCGCCGCGAAGGGAGCCTGACCGAAATGGCCACCAAGACCATTGACGTTGACCTGCCCGTCGACATCTTCGACGCGCGCATCAGCATCCCGCTGATCCACCAGGTCGTTACCGCCCAGCTCGCCGCCGCCCGTCAGGGCACGCACGACACCAAGTCGCGTGGCGAAGTTGCTGGTGGCGGCAAGAAGCCGTACCGCCAGAAGGGAACCGGTCGCGCTCGTCAGGGCTCGATCCGCGCACCTCAGTACGCCGGTGGTGGCGTCGTGCACGGCCCAACGCCGCGCTCGTACGACCAGCGCACCCCCAAGAAGATGAAGGCGGCCGCTTTGCGCGGAGCCCTCACTGACCGGGCCCGCAACGGTCGCTTGCACGTCGTTGATTCGCTTATCTCCGGTGACAAGCCCTCGACCAAGGCCGCACTGGCCACGGTTCGCGAGTTGTCCGGCCGCCCACGGGTGCTGGTTGTTATCGAGCGCGAAGACAACGTGACCGCGTTGAGCCTGCGTAACGCCGAGAACATTGCACTGATCACCTACGACCAGCTCAACACGTACGACGTGTTGCTGTCCGACGACCTGATCTTCACCAAGGCCGCGTTTGAGGCATTCGTTGCCGCTCGCTCGGTTGAAGGCAGCCAGACGGTCAAGCTAAGCGCCGCCGCCACTGAGGCCACCGCGACCAAGGCACCTGCCAAGAAGGCGCCGGCCAAGAAGGCTGCTCCTAAGGCTGCCAAGTTGGTTGAAACCGAGGTAGAGCCGAAGGCCGCCGGAACCAAGACCCAGCCGTATGGCCCGGGTTCGAAGGCTCCGTTGGCCAGCGGCAACGCGCCGAAGGGTCACGACATCAAGGGCAACGAAGACTCGATGCTCTTCCACACCCCCGACAGCCAGTGGTACGAACAAACGGTTGCCGAGGTTTGGTTCGACAGCGCCGAGACCGCTGAGGCCGCTGGCTTCAAGCCGGCCGGTGGCGCAGAAGCCCAGGAGGGTAACGAATGAGCAACCATGGAACGTTCGCTCGCGACATCCTGATCTCCCCGGTGGTCAGCGAGAAGAGCTACAGCCTGCTCGACGACAACAAGTACACGTTCATCGTTCACCCGGACGCGAACAAGACTCAGATCAAGATCGCCGTTGAGGAAATCTTCGGAGTCAAGGTCACGAGCGTGAACACGATCAACCGCAAGGGCAAAGCCCGCCGCACCCGCAATGGCCTCGGAAAGCGCAAGGACACCAAGCGCGCCGTCGTCTCGGTGGCTGCTGGGCAGAGCATCGACATCTTCTCGAGCCCGAGCTGAAGGACTGACTGAGAATGGCTATTCGTAAGTACAAGCCCACTACGCCGGGCCGTCGCGGTTCGAGCGTTTCGGACTTCGCTGAAATCACTCGCACGACGCCGGAGAAGTCGCTGGTTGAGCCGCTGCCTAAAAAGGGCGGCCGCAACAACCAGGGTCGGATCACCACGCGTCACCAAGGTGGCGGCCACAAGCGCGCTTACCGCATCATCGACTTCAAGCGTTATGACAAGGACGGCGTGCCGGCCAAGGTCGCTCACATTGAGTACGACCCGAACCGCACCGCACGCATCGCCTTATTGCACTACGCAGATGGCGAAAAGCGGTACATCATCGCGCCTGAAGGTTTGAAGCAGGGCATGACCGTCGAGTCCGGTACGGGCGCCGACATCAAGCCAGGCAACAACCTGCCGCTTCGCAACATCCCGGTTGGTACCACGATCCACGCGATCGAGTTGCGTCCCGGTGGTGGAGCCAAAATGGGCCGCTCGGCTGGAGCCAAGGTTCAGCTCGTCGCCCGTGAAGGTTCGCGCGCGCAGCTGCGTTTGCCTTCTGGCGAAATGCGCTACGTCGATGTTCGTTGCCGCGCTTCCATCGGTGAAGTTGGTAACGCTGAGCAGTCGAACATCAACTGGGGCAAGGCCGGCCGTAACCGCTGGAAGGGCAAGCGCCCGACCGTCCGCGGTGTCGCCATGAACCCGATCGACCACCCGCACGGTGGCGGCGAGGGTAAGACGTCCGGTGGTCGTCACCCAGTCAGCCCGTGGGGCAAGCCCGAAGGCCGTACGCGTAAGCGCAAGGCCAGTGACCAGATGATCGTCCGCCGACGCAAGTCCGGCAAGCGGTAAGGAAGGACTGAACCATGCCGCGCAGTCTAAAGAAGGGCCCGTTCGTTGATGGCCACCTCGAAAAGAAGGTGGACGCTCAGAACGAGGCCGGAACCCACGCCGTGATCAAGACTTGGTCGCGTCGCTCGATGATCTTGCCGTCCTTTATCGGACACACGATCGCCGTACACGATGGTCGCAAGCACGTGCCAGTATTCGTGACCGACTCGATGGTTGGCCACAAGCTTGGTGAGTTCGCGCCCACCCGCACGTTCAAGGGCCATGAGAAGGACGACCGGAAGGCGAAGCGTCGATGAGTGCTACAGCCCGCGACAACACGAGCGCGCGCCGCGAGCGCCTGCTCGGCGAAGCTCCCGGTTCCTTTGCGGTAGCGCGTTTTGTGCGCGTCACCCCGCAGAAGTCCCGCCGTGTCGCCAACCTGATCCGCGGCGTTCGCGTCGAGGATGCGCTGAACAACCTGAAGTTCCAGCCCCAAGCGGTTGCTGAGAACTTCTACAAGTTGGTTGATTCGGCTGCTACGAACGCCGAGACCACTGAAGGACTCGACCGGTCGACGTTGGTCATCACCCAGGTGATGGTCGACGAGGGCCCGACGATGAAGCGCTGGCGTCCCCGCGCAAAGGGTGCGGCCAACCGCATCCTCAAGCGCTCGAGCCACCTGACGGTGGTCGTCGAACCCGAGAACAACGAGAAGGGTGGCAACTGACATGGGCCAGAAGATCAACCCGCATGGTTTCCGCCTAGGAATCTCCACGGATCACAAGAGCCGTTGGTACGCCGACAAGCTGTACGCCAGCTATGTTGGCGAGGACGTTCAGATTCGTCGCCTGCTCACCAAGGGTATGGATCGCGCCGGCATCAGCCGCGTCGAGATCGAACGCACCCGTGACCGGGTCCGTGTCGACATCCACACCGCTCGTCCGGGTATCGTCATCGGTCGCCGTGGCGCCGAAGCCGATCGCATCCGCACCGACTTGGAGAAGCTGACCGGCAAGCAGGTCCAGCTGAACATCCTCGAAGTCAAGCAGCCGGACATGGACGCCCAGTTGGTCGCCCAGGGTGTTGCCGAGCAGCTTTCGGGCCGTGTTCAGTTCCGCCGCGCAATGCGCAAGGCGATGCAGAGCACGATGCGTTCAGGTGCCAAGGGCATCCGAATCCAGTGCTCGGGTCGTCTCGGCGGCGCCGAAATGAGCCGTTCGGAGTTCTACCGCGAGGGCCGCGTTCCGCTGCACACCTTGCGCGCAGACGTCGACTACGGCTTCTACGAAGCAAAGACCACCTTCGGCCGCATTGGCGTGAAGGTTTGGATCTACAAGGGTGAGGTCGCCGGTACCCGGGCCGAGCGCGAAGCCGAAGCGGCTCGTCGCGCTGCTGCGCCTGGCAGCCGTCGCCCAGCCCGTGGAGAGCGTGGCGGCGCACGTCGTCCGGCTCGCGAAGCTGCTGCTCCGGCAGCAACTGAAGCAGCCGCACCAGTTGCGGCCACTGAAGGAGCTGAAGCCTGATGTTGATGCCCCGTCGTGTCAAGTACCGCAAGCAGCACCACCCCAAGCGGCGTGGCGTTGCGAAGGGCGGCACGGAACTTGCCTTTGGCGAGTTCGGTATCCAAGCCGTCGAAGGTCACTATGTGACCAACCGCCAGATCGAGTCGGCGCGTATCGCGATGACCCGTCACATGAAGCGTGGCGGCAAGGTCTGGATCAACATTTACCCAGACCGCCCATTGACCAAGAAGCCTGCCGAAACCCGCATGGGTTCGGGTAAGGGTTCACCCGAATGGTGGGTCGCGAACGTCAAGCCCGGCAGGGTCATGTTCGAAGTCTCCGGTGTCACCGAAGACGTAGCCCGCGAGGCCATGCGCCGCGCCATTCACAAGCTGCCGATGAAGGCCCGCTTCATCAAGCGTGAGACAGGAGACCTGTGATGAGTAACGCCGCAGAACTCCGCGACCTGACTGCCGACGACCTGTCGGCCAAGCTTGCTGAGGCAAAGGAAGAGCTGTTTAACCTGCGCTTCCAAAACGCCACCGGCCAGCTCGATAACACTGCGCGTCTGCGCGTAGTGCGCAAGGACATCGCGAGGATCTACACGGTCATCCGCGAGCGTGAGCTCGGGATCATCGAGGAGGTCCAGGCATGAGCAAGAAGGACAACACTGTGTCGAATGAGTCCGGGACCGAGCGTTCCGCCCGTAAGATTCGCGAGGGTCTGGTCGTCAGCGACAAGATGGACAAGACCGTCGTGGTCAGCGTTGAAGAGCGCTTCAAGCACCCGCTTTACGGCAAGGTGCTGCGCCGCAACGTCAAGTTGAAGGCGCACGACGAAGCCAACGAAGCTGGTATCGGCGATCGCGTTCAGCTGAGCGAAACGCGTCCACTGTCGGCCACCAAGCGCTGGCGTGTCGTGCAGGTCATCGAGAAGGCGAAGTGAGAGACAGATGATTCAGCAGGAGTCGCGACTCAAAGTCGCCGACAACACCGGTGCGAAGGAAATCCTGTGCATCCGCGTGCTCGGTGGCTCTGGGCGTCGCTACGCCGGAATTGGCGACACGATCGTTGCAACGGTCAAGGACGCTATCCCCGGTGGCAACGTGAAGAAGGGCGAAGTCGTCAAGGCTGTCGTCGTGCGCACCGTCAAGGAGCGTCGTCGTCCAGATGGCTCGTACATCAAGTTTGATGAGAATGCCGCAGTGATCTTGAAGGCCGATGGCGACCCCCGTGGTACGCGTATCTTCGGCCCTGTCGGGCGCGAGTTGCGCGACAAGAAGTTCATGCGCATCATCTCGCTAGCTCCGGAGGTGCTCTGAGATGGCTCGTATTCGTAAGGGCGACCAGGTAAAGGTCGTCGCCGGCAAAGACAAGGGTGTCGAGGGCAAGATCATCTCGATCCTTGACGACCGGGTGATCGTCGAAGGCGTTAACCGCGTCAAGAAGCACACCCGCGCCGGCCAGAATGGCGCCGAAGGCGGAATCATCACTGCCGAGGCACCGATTCACGTCTCGAACGTGATGCTCGTTGTCGACGCCGACGGCGAAAAGACCACCACTCGGGTTGGCTCGGCTGTCATCGACGGCAAGCGTGCCCGCGTCAGCCGCAAGACCGGAAAGGAGATCTGAGGATGGCTACCGAAACTCAGACGCAGCCGCGTCTCAAGGAGAAGTACCGCAACGAGATCGTTTCGGCCCTGCGTGAGCAGTTCGAGTTCGAGAACGTAATGCAGGTTCCTGGCCTGACCAAGATCGTCGTGAACATGGGCGTCGGTGAGGCTGCCCGCGATGGCAAGCTCATCGAAGGCGCGATCAAGGATCTGACTGCTATCACTGGTCAGAAGCCGCAGGTCACCAAGGCTCGCAAGTCGATCGCGCAGTTCAAGTTGCGCGAAGGCATGCCGATCGGCGCGCACGTCACACTGCGCGGCGACCGGATGTGGGAGTTCCTCGATCGTCTCTTGACGCTCGCACTGCCGCGTATCCGCGACTTCCGTGGTCTTAGCCCCAGGCAGTTCGATGGCCGCGGTAACTACACCTTCGGTCTGACCGAGCAGGTTATGTTCCACGAGATCGATCAGGACAAGATCGATCGCAGCCGGGGCATGGACATCACGGTCGTCACGACCGCCACCAATGACGAAGAAGGCCGCGCGCTGCTCAAGCTGCTCGGCTTCCCGTACAAGGAGAACTGACATGGCGAAGACTGGTCTTAAGGTCAAGCAGTCCCGTACCCCTAAGTTCGGCGTTCGCGGCTACACCCGTTGCCAGCGCTGCGGCCGACCGCGTTCGGTCTACCGCAAGTTCGGCCTGTGTCGTATCTGCTTGCGCGAGATGGCTCACCGCGGCGAACTGCCCGGCGTCACCAAGAGTTCTTGGTAAGTTTTTCAACCCACAAACGTTGAAGGTCCCCTCCCACGGCCCAGCCGGACGAGACGGAAACCATGACGAGAAACGGAAACATCCTGTTATGACGATGACTGATCCGATCGCAGACATGCTGACGCGTGTCCGCAACGGCAACCAGGCGTATCACGATTCGGTGAGCATGCCGTACTCGAAGCTGAAGGAAGGCGTCGCCGCCATCTTGAAGCAAGAGGGCTACATCACCGAATACGTGGTTGCCGATGCACCAGAGGGACAGGTTGGCAAGACGCTGACCATCACCCTCAAGTACGGCCCGCACCGTGAGCGCTCGATTGCCGGCATTCGCCGCATCAGCAAGCCGGGTTTGCGGGTCTACGCCAAGTCGACCAACTTGCCGAAGGTTCTCGGCGGACTAGGTGTGGCGATCATTTCGACCAGCCAGGGTCTGCAGACGGACCGTCAGGCCAACTCAAACGGAGTGGGTGGGGAAGTCCTCGCCTACGTCTGGTGACGAAGGGAGTCTGAACAGATGTCACGCATCGGAAAGATCCCTGTCGCCGTGCCGGCGGGTGTCGAAGTGACCATTGACGGCCAGACCGTCACGGTCAAGGGCCCCAAGGGTCAGTTGAGCCACACCGTTGCCGATCCGATCACCGTCCAAAAGGACGAAGACGGTTCGCTTTCGGTGTCGCGGCCAAACGACGAGCGTCGCAGCAAGGCCATGCACGGCCTAAGCCGCACACTGGTCAACAACATGGTCATCGGTGTCACCGAAGGCTATGAAAAGAAGCTCGAGATTGTCGGTGTCGGTTACCGCGTGCTCCCCAAGGGCCCGACGGAAATCGAACTGAACCTCGGCTTCAGCCACTCGGTTCCGTTCACGGCTCCCGAAGGCATCACATTCACTGTTGAGGGTCCCACCAAGCTGACCGTGTCGGGTATCGACAAACAAGCCGTCGGTGAGGTAGCCGCCAACATCCGCAAGATCCGCAAGCCTGAGCCGTACAAGGGCAAGGGTGTTCGCTACGCGGGCGAGCGCATTCTGCGCAAGGCCGGAAAGGCTGGTAAGTAAGCCATGGCAATTTCCATCAAGCGCGCCAAGCACACTGCCGACCGGGCCGCCTCGCGCCAGCGTCGTCAGATCCGCGGCCGTAAGAAGATCCAGGGTTCGCCCGAGCGTCCACGCTTGGTCATCACCCGCTCGAGCAAGCACATCGTCGCTCAGGTCGTCAACGACCTCGAGGGTCACACGCTTGCGTCGGCCTCCACCATGGAAGCCGATCTGCGCGGGTTCGACGGCGACAAGACCGCTAAGGCCAAGAAGGTCGGCGAACTAGTTGCCGGCCGGGCCAAGGCTGCCGGTGTTGAGACCGTAGTTTTCGACCGCGCAGGCAACAAGTACGCCGGTCGCGTTGCGGCACTGGCCGACGCCGCCCGCGAGGGTGGACTGGAGTTCTGATGACCATCATGACAACCGAGAAGAGTTCCGTATGAGCACCCGTCGAGCAGGCGGCGAACGTCGCGGAGGACGCGGCGACCGTAACGCCGAAAAGTCCAACTACATCGAAAAGGTCGTCACGATCAATCGTGTCGCCAAGGTCGTCAAGGGCGGCCGTCGCTTTAGCTTCACTGCCTTGGTAATCGTCGGAGACGGCGAAGGCCAGGTCGGCATCGGCTACGGCAAGGCCAAGGAAGTTCCCACCGCGATCGCTAAGGGCGTTGAGGAAGCCAAAAAGAGCTTCTTCCGCGTCCCGCGTATCCAGGGCACCATCCCGCACCCGGTTCAGGGCGAGAAGGCTGCTGGCGTGGTCTTCCTTCGTCCCGCATCGCCAGGTACCGGCGTTATCGCCGGTGGCCCGGTGCGCGCCGTCTTGGAAGCCGCTGGCATCCACGACGTTCTGTCTAAGTCGCTCGGCTCGAGCAACGCGATCAACATCGTCCATGCGACGGTGGCAGCGTTGCGCTTGCTTGAGTCGCCGCAGGACGTTGCTGATCGTCGCGGCCTTCCGGTCGAGGCTGTGGCACCTGCCGCTTTGTTGAAGGCTGGCAAGGCTGCCGCAGAGTCGGCACCCGCGGAGGTGTCGGTCTGATGGCAAGACTCGAAGTCACCCAGGTCAAGTCGGCGATCGGCCGGGGCCAGAGCCAGCGCAACACGCTGCGTTCGCTTGGTCTCAAGCGGATCGGCGACACCAAGATTGTTGAGGATCGTCCCGAGATCCGTGGCATGGTCAACACCATCCCGCACCTCGTGACCTTCAAGGAGGTTGAGTGACATGACGCTCAAGTTGCATCACTTGCGTCCTGCCCCAGGAGCCAAGACTGCCAAGACCCGCGTTGGTCGTGGTGAGGGTTCCAAGGGTAAGACTGCCGGTCGTGGCACCAAGGGCACGA
>DAONBX010000004.1:0-76813 GCA_035401705.1 Aeromicrobium sp. | reverse complement strand
AGCAAAGAACTTGGAGTTGACTTGGGAGGCAAAAACGATCGACACGACGCCAAGTGGAAGGCAGCAGAAGATCGTCGTCAGGATTGCCCAAACTAGGTAGTTCTCCGGCGGCTTCTGGCCGTACGGCAAATTCGCTGGCGGTGGTGGTGGTGCGTTGTAAGTCATTTACTTCCCCTCGTAGGTAATGGCGACCCCGACCCTAGCAGGAATTAGCCGACTTGGATTGAAGCGAGAACGTCGTCGAGATCATCGGGTTTCACGAGGACATCTCGGGCTTTGGAGCCTTCACTCGGTCCAACGATCCCGCGACTTTCCAGAATGTCCATCAACCGGCCGGCCTTGGCGAAGCCGACTCGAAGCTTTCGTTGAAGCATCGACGTGGACCCGAACTGCGTGTTCACGACAAGCTCGACTGCCTGGAGAACGAGGTCCATGTCGCCGCCAATATCGTCGTCAAGTTCACGCTTGGCCGTCTGCGCGACCGCCACATCCTCGCGGTATATCGGCTGCAGTTGGGTCTTGCAGTGCTGAACGATTGAGGCGATTTCTGCCTCGGTGATCCAAGCGCCCTGCATGCGCATTGCCTTGTTCGCGCCCATCGGCAGGAACAGTCCGTCGCCTTGACCGACGAGCTTCTCAGCACCCGGTTGGTCCAAGATGACTCGGCTGTCGGCCAATGAACTGGTCGCGAACGCCAGCCGGCTTGGCACGTTTGCCTTGATCAGACCCGTGACCACGTCGACGCTCGGTCGCTGCGTCGCCAGGATCAGGTGGATGCCGGCGGCGCGGGCGAGCTGAGTGATTCGCACGATCGAGTCCTCGACGTCTCGCGGCGCAACCATCATCAAGTCCGCCAACTCGTCAACGACCACCAACAGGTACGGGTAGCGGGTAATGACCCGTTCGCTGCCCGGCGGCGCCTGCACCTTTCCTTCCGAGACTGCCTTGTTGAAGTCGTCGATATGGCGGTAGCCGAAGTTCGCGAGGTCGTCGTAGCGCATGTCCATCTCGCGCACGACCCACTGCAGCGCCTCGGCCGCTTTCTTCGGGTTCGTGATGATCGGAGTGATTAGGTGCGGGATGCCCTCGTAGGCGGTGAGTTCGACTCGTTTGGGATCGACCAGGATCATCCGAACCTCGTCTGGGGTCGAGCGCATCAGGATCGAGGAGATCATCGAGTTCACGAAACTGGACTTACCTGAACCGGTCGCGCCGGCGACCAAGAGGTGCGGCATTTTCGCCAGGTTCGCGACAACGAACCCGCCTTCAACGTCTTTGCCCAGCCCGATAACCATCGGGTGATGATCGCTCCTAGCCTTGTTCGAGCGAAGCACATCGCCGAGCGAAACCATCTCTTTATCGACGTTCGGGATCTCGACGCCGATTGCGCTCTTACCCGGAATCGGCGACAAGATTCGCACTTCGTTCGAGGCGACCGCGTAGGCAATGTTCTTACCAAGAGCGGTGACCTTCTCGACCTTGACCGCCGGGCCGAGTTCAACCTCATAACGGGTGACTGTCGGGCCACGGGTGTAACCGGTAACCGTGGCATCGATCTGGAACTGCTCCAGTACCTCAGTCAGTCGAGCGACAACTTCGTCCGAGGCCGCGGAACGGGCCTTGGGCGGAGTGCCCTCCTTGAGTGCGCTGGGCTCTGGCAGCGTGTAGACGACGTCGCCTGACAATGCCAACTGCTCAGCGCGAACCGGAATAGGTTCGATTGGCCGGTCCGAGACCGGTTCGCTCGGTTCGTTTTCAACCTCGGTGACTGCGGCCGTTGACAAAACGACTTGGCGATCTTCGTCGGGTCCGTCAACCAGCGGATTCTCGAACGGCTCATCGGCCGGCAGCGTGCGAGGGTGACGTTTTTTAGCTGGTTCGGCGGCGGCTTCGTCATCGACGCCGGCCTTCGAATTCTTGCCAAACACTTCACGCACGCGCTCTGGCACCGCGTGTAATGGCGTTCCCGTAACCACGAGCACGCCGAACAGCACCACCAAAATCAGAATTGGGGCCACCACCCAAGCGGTCTTCAGCAGGTCAACCAAGATCGCCGAAAAGAGGAAACCAACAGCTCCCCCGGCTTCTGACATGCCGCCTTCACTTGGCCGAGGGGTCCCGTTCGCGAGGTGCACTAGCCCCAAAATCCCGCCGACGATCGCGGACCAGCCGATGATTTGGCGACCGGCCGGACCATTTCGATCAGGATGGCGCAGAGTTCGCCAAGCAAGTACACAGAACAAGATCGGCACGGCCCAAGCCAGCAGACCCACCGTGCCGGTGGTCATCTGGCGAATTCCGTCACCGACAACGCCGTCGATTTGCCACCAAACGGCTGCAGCGCAAATCAAGGCAAGACAAACCAGACCAAGACCGACGCCGTCGCGGCGTTGCTCAGCGTCAAGCTCCTTGGCGCCGTGGCCAATACTGCGAGCGATCGCGCCAACTAGGTGCGCCAGCCAGAGCCAAACGGCTTTGCAAGCTCGACCAACACTCGAAAGAGCGGTCGCAAATGGGCCAGGTCCGGTAGCTGCAGGCGCGGGTTTGCGCGCCGGTTGCTTCTTCGCTGCAGGCTTCTTTCGGGCCTGGCTGCCGGACGGCCGCTTGCGCGGCGGGGAAGTCGTTCGGGTCGCCATATCAGTAAGGCTAAACCAGAACCTGAGACTTTAGGCGAAACCCACGCCGATTCGCTCAACCCGAGGCAAGATCCAATTCGCTCGGGCGCTTGCGACCAATAGCGCGACTGAGCACCAAGTCCACCAGTTGCGGGTCAGCGACCCCCGCGCCCAAAAGTGGCGCGGTAACCACGTCAGCGCCAAGACGCCCCATGGCCGCCGATGCCTCACCAGAGGTCAGTGCGTACTTCGAGACCACAACTCGCCTCTTGTAAGCCTTAGCAATATCGATGGCCTCATCAACCGGTGTGCCCACCCCATCGAGGACGCCTACGTGGACTCTTCCGCCCCAAACTGCACTAAGTAGTCTGGCGGCCCTGCTGAGGTCTGCCAAGGCCTTGGGCCCGTCTGCCTGTGGCGCCACCATCACAATTGAGTCCGTCGGAAGAGCGCCTGCCTCAAAAAGTCGTTGGGCACCAATCTCGGCTAGAGCCCAATCTGGGCCGATCGGCTCGGCAACACGAACAAGGTCGCCGTCGACGGCAACCGCATCAAGCACCTCCATGGTCGCCAAATCGTGCGAGAGCATCAGCGGTACGACAATCCGACAGTGGTCGGTTTCGGTCAACACGTCGGCCAGCACTGGCTGCTGGACGTCGACGAAGGCGTCAACGACGTCGAATTCGTCGGCTTCGGTTCGAACCGAGTTGACCAAGGAAGCCACCGCTGAGCGGCCCGAATGCGAACCGGTGCCGTGGGCACACAAGATAATCCGCGTTCTCATCGCAGCCGTCCCCTCAGTCGAGTGATGCCATCAGCATCGACAGCCTCGATTTCGGCGAGGTTACGCCAACTGAGAACCCCGGTTACAAAGTTCCTACGGTGCGCTCAGGCCTCTAAGACAATCGGGATGATCATCGGGCGGCGCCGCAGTCGCCGGCCGGCGAACGAACCGACCACCCGGCGCATCACCTGTTGCAGCGCAGCCGTGTCGTGGGCGCCGTCGCTTAGTGCTTCTTCAAGAGCCGAAACGACCTTCGGGTGAATCTCATCGAATACCGAGTCGTCTTCGGCCAGACCGCGGGCATGGATCTCCGGCCCGCTAACGATCTTGCCGTGCACCGAATCGATCACCGCGATGACCGAGATGAAGCCTTCGGCAGCAAGAGTGCGCCGGTCCTTCAACTCGGTATCGGTCAGGTCCCCTACCGAGGAACCGTCGACGTAGATGTAACCGGTGTCAAAGGCACCGGCAATTGACGCGTGCCCGTCGATCAAGTCGATGACGTAACCGTCTTCGGCGAGAATCACATTTGGCACACCGGTCTGGCGAGCCAAATTTGCGTTCGCGTGCAAGTGTCGGATCTCGCCGTGAACTGGCAGCACATTCGTCGGCTGGACGATGTTGTAGCAATACAGCAACTCCCCCGCCGAGGCATGGCCAGAGACGTGCACCAGGGCGTTGCCCTTGTGGACGACGTTTGCGCCGAGTTTGGTCAGGCCGTCGATCACCCGGTAAACCGCGTTCTCGTTTCCGGGGATCAGCGATGACGCGAGCAAGACAGTGTCGCCAGGTTCAAGCCGGACCTTGTCGTGAGTCCGGTTTGCGATCCGCGAAAGCGCGGCCATCGGCTCGCCTTGCGAACCGGTAGACATCAGCACCATTTTCTCCGGTGGAGCCGCATCTATCTTGTCGACAACTACCCCGTCGGGAACGTTCAGGTAGCCGAGTTCGCGAGCAATCTGCATATTTCGAACCATCGACCGGCCGACATAGGCCACCTTGCGGCCATGCTTGTGTGCCGCGTCGAGCACCTGCTGGACTCGATGAATATGCGAGGCGAACGACGCCACGATGATTCGCTGCTTGCTGCGGGCAAACACCGCATCAATCGCCGGGGTGATCCGACGTTCAGCTGTAGTGAAGCCGGGAACGTCGGAGTTGGTCGAGTCGGTCAAGAACAGGTCGACGCCGGCCTCACCGAGGCGGGCAAATGCTCTCAGGTCGGTGATGCGCCCATCGAGCGGCAACTGATCCATTTTGAAGTCGCCAGTGTGCAGCGCAACACCGGCCGGGGTCTTGATTGCCACCGCGAGCGCGTCTGGAATCGAGTGATTGACCGCAACGAACTCACAGACAAATGGGCCGAAAGTCTCGATATCGCCCTCGGCCACAACGTGAACTGGCGTGTCCTTTAGCCGGTGTTCTTTCAGCTTGGGTGCCACCAACGCCAAGGTAAGTCGCGAACCGATCAAAGGAATGTTCCCACGCTCGCGAAGCAGGTAGGGCACACCGCCAATGTGGTCCTCGTGTCCGTGCGTGAGCACGATGCCGACGACGTCGTCTAGCCGGTCGCGGATAGGTGAAAAGTCCGGCAAAATCAGGTCGACGCCCGGGTGGTGTTCTTCGGGAAAGAGCACCCCGCAGTCGACGATCAACAGCTTGCCGTCGTATTCGAAGACCGTCATGTTGCGGCCGATTTCACCGAGTCCGCCGAGTGGAATTACTCGCATTGCCCCGGCCGCGAGCGGCCCCGGGGTCGAAAGTTCAGTGTGCATGTGGCTCATCGGCCAACCCCCGCCTCAGTAAGCGCCTCTCGGATCACTTGAGTCTGTTCAGGCGTTGCCGGCGTCAACGGCAGGCGCACCCCGTCGTGTTCGAGTACTCCCAGCGCCACTAGGGCCGCCTTCGATGCGATTGCGCCTTGGGTCTGACCCATTACCGCGGCCGCCAGCGACAGCATCGAATCATCAATCCTGCGGGCCGTGGCCAAGTCGCCGGCATCAACTGCTTCGACCATCGCCTTGAGTCGATCACTAGCGACGTGGCCAAGCACGCTGACCACTCCGGCCGCGCCCAAGGCAAGCCACGGCAGGTTGATCACATCGTCGCCGCTGTACAGCGCAAACCGCGTGTTGGCTCTGAGCCTCGCGCCGCGGGCCAGATCTCCGGTTGCGTCCTTGATCGCCAAAATGGTGGGCCGCGACTCAAGTTCAGCGTAGGTGGCTTCGGCGATCTCAATGCCGGTACGGCCAGGAATGTCGTAAAGCATCACCGGCGTGTTGTCGGCTGCGGCAATCACCGCGTCGATGTTTGCGATGATTCCCGATTGCGGGGGCTTGTTGTAGTACGGCGTCACCAGCAAAAGCCCGTGGGCACCGATTCGGACGGCCTGTTTGGTTAGTTCGACGGTGTGCCGAGTGTCGTTGGTGCCGATTCCGGCGATGATCGTCGCCCGATCCCCGACTGCTTCTAGGACCGTGGCCAACAGCCGTCCGTCTTCTTCGCCGGTCGTGGTAGGAGACTCGCCAGTGGTGCCGCTAACGACGAGGCCGTCGCTGCCTGAATCGACTAGGTACTTCGCCACCTTCGCGGCCGCTGCAAGATCAATCTCTCCGGTTGGAGTGAACGGGGTGACCATCGCAGTAATCACTCGGCCAAATGGTGCGGCCGCTGATGCCAGTGGGGAACTCATGCTTTGAGGTTACCGTTAGCGCTTCACTTGGCTGGGGCAGGATGAGCAGGTGACGAATCACTTCCTCGACGACACCACCGCCACCAAAGCCGCAAACGGCGAACTGACTCTGCCGGTCACCGACCGCTGGAACACCCCATTGGGAAAGCCAAACGGCGGCTGGGTACTCGCGTCGATGCTACGAACGGCGATGACCGAACTAGACCTTGGCCGACCGGCGAGTGCGGCGATCAACTACTTCGCTTCGCCAGAGCCAGGCACCACCGCCACGCTAAGAGTCACACCGGTGAAGCTGGGCCGGCGAGTGCAAACCGTGGACGTGGAGTTGACCTGCACTGACAAGCCGCTGGCCAAGTTGACTGCAAGTTTCGTCGGCGAACATCACGGGCTATCCAGCGAGTTAGGCCAGGCGCCGCAACTTCCCGACCCGACCTCACTGCCGGACCCCCGCACCATGGGCCTGCCGACCGACGGCCTCTTTGGCCGAGTCGAATACCGGATGGCCGAAGTACCCGGCTGGGCCGTAGGCGAGCCGTCGGGAGATCCGACCAGCATTCTTTGGCAACGGCTCGACGACGACGCGGTCATCGACTGGCCCGCGCTTGGACTCCTCTGCGACTCCGCTCCCCCACCGATCATGGAACTTGGCGACCTGACCTCGATGACCGTTCAATTGACGGTGCACTTCCACCGGCTACCCGAACCCCGGACTTGGGTGGCGTCGAAGTTCACGACCCGACACGTCACAGACGGTTTCCACGAAGAAGACGGCGAACTCTGGGATTCGAACGGCAACCTGTTGGCCCAGTCGCGTCAGCTGGCGATCCTGCTTTAGCCCAGTACTTCGGTCTGAGTAGACCGCGATCGTTGATACGTGACGATCTCGTAGTCGGGGGTTCCGGCAAAGGAATCTCGGTCAGTCTCGAGCCACCGTTCCGAGTCGACCGGCTCGAAGAACGCGTCACCTTCTGGGCTCAACGGCACCTGAGTGATGACCATTTCATCAACGAGATCACGCTCAAGTGCCTCGGCGTAAACGCGCGCGCCGCCGACGAGGAACACCTGCTCGTCTATCGCCGCCGCCATCTTCAGCGCATTGGGCAGGTCGTGCGCCACCAACACCGCGTCGTCGCCGCTGTCAAAGCTCTCATTCGAGGTCAGCACGATCGAAGTTCGCCCCGGCAGTGGCTTGCCGATCGACTCGAAAGTGGCCCGGCCCATCACGATCGGGTGGCCCCAAGTGAGTTCCTTGAATTGGCGCATATCGCCGGTGCGTGGCCATGGCATCTGGCCGTCGCGGCCGATGACTCCATTCGCACCCACCGCGACCACAAGCGTTACTGACATCTTGAACTCAAATCGCGATCGGCGCTTTGATCCCCGGGTGCGACTGGTAGTTCTCCACCGTGATCGAGTCGAGGTCGAAATCGTCAATATCAGTAATTTTCGGATCGAGTCGCAAAGTTGGCAGCTCGAGCGGCTCACGACTCAACTGTTCACGCGCCTGCTCGAGGTGATTGACGTAAAGGTGGCAATCGCCGCCAGTCCAAACGAAGTCGCCCGGTTCCAAGTCGGTCACCTGGGCCACCATCTGAGTGAGCAACGCGTAGGAAGCAATGTTGAACGGAACGCCAAGGAAGACATCGGCCGAACGTTGGTAAAGCTGGCAACTTAGCCGGCCGTCGGCAACATAAAACTGGAAGAACGCATGGCATGGCGCCAGCGCCATCTTGTCCAGGTCGGCCACGTTCCACGCGCTGACGATGTGTCGGCGCGAGTTCGGGTCCGTCTTGATCGCCTCGATGACGGCCTTGAGTTGGTCGATATGTTCGCCGTTCGGCGCCGGCCAAGATCGCCACTGGTAGCCGTAAATCGGCCCCAAGTCGCCGGCGTCATCGGCCCACTCGTCCCAGATGGTCACTCCGTTCTCACGCAGGTAGCCGGTGTTGGTGTCGCCAGCGATGAACCAAAGCAGTTCGGCAATCACGCTCTTGAGGTGAACCTTTTTGGTCGTCACCACCGGGAATCCCTCGGCCAGGTCGAACCGCATCTGGTGACCGAAAACGCTCAGCGTCCCGGTGCCGGTCCGATCGCCTTTAGAAATGCCTTCGTCCAAGATGCGCTGGAGCAGGTCAAGGTAGGGACGCATGCCCTGCACATTAGCAACGTACGTCCGTCAACTCGCAGCAACCGCACCGTTCGTGCGTGCGATACTGACCCTTGTGACCGCGACCTGCAATGTGGCCTTTCTAACCGTTGGAGTTGACCTACGGTGAGCGCCGACGTTTCCGCTCGACTGGCCTGGCCAAACGATGCCCCCGCGATTGCTCAGATCCAGCGCCAACACTGGCTCGCTTCCTTTGGCGAGACGATTGCTGAAGCCGATCTGGCTGCAACAGATGAATCGGCAATGGCCGAACGCTGGGCTCAACTCATCAGCGCGCCACCAGATGCTCGGATCCGCACTCTCGTCGCGCTCGAACGCGCAAACATCCGAGGCTTTGCCCTCGTTCACCCCTGTCATGACCCAGACGCCGACCAGATCGTTGACGGCGAGATCGGCGAATTCGCCATCTCAACTGAACACCAACGAAACGGTCACGGTGCTCGGCTCCTGCAAGCCTGCGCCGACACCCTCAGCGCCGACGGTTTCAAACGCGGCGTCTGGTGGGTTTCGCCCAGCAACGACACCCTGCGCGCCTACTTGTTGGCCGCCGGTTGGGACGCCGACGGTGCGCACCGAGAGTTCGAAGGCGCAACCGGACCGGTGAAGCAGATCCGACTGCACACCTCGTTCGAATAGGCCACCGGTTCGCGTGAGTGAATCAACCGATCGTCAGGTGAAGGCCGACTCCCTTGGAGTTGGTCTCGGCGTTGGCCTGTACGGGATTTCCTTTGGCGCCCTCGCCACTACCGGCGGGTTGTCAGTTGCCCAAGCGTGCGCGCTGAGCCTGCTTGCCTTCACCGGCGCCTCCCAATTCGCCTTCTTGGGCGTCATCGTGGCCGGCGGCACCGCCACGGCAGGAGCGCTTACTGCGGTTCTACTCGGGGCACGAAACACGTTCTATGCCATCTCGCTGGCACCGATCCTGCGCGTACGAGGACTGCGCCGATTCACCACCGCACATTTGGTGATCGACGAGTCAACAGCAATGGCATTGACCCGCCCCACCGTCCACCAAAGCAAACTCGGTTTCTACTGGACTGGGTTGTCGATCTTCATCATCTGGAACCTGATGACGTTCGTTGGCGCGGTCGCCGGAAACGCGATCGGCGATCCGAAGGCAATAGGCCTCGATGCGGCGGTGGCTGCCGCGTTCTTAGGCCTGCTTTGGCCCAGACTCGACACGGCCACCACGAGGTGGCTCGCGTTTATCGCCGGTGCGGTCGCCCTCGGATTGGTACCGGTGACCCCGGCGGGCGCCCCCATCATCGTCGGCGGGCTGCTCGCGGTGGCAATCGGCCTAGTGATCGGCAAGTCAGCAGCGCAGGTGGGCGATGAGTGAACTCTGGTGGGGAATCATCGCAGTCTCGTTCGGCTGCTATCTGCTGAAACTAGCCGGCCTTGCGGTGCCCGAACACATTTTGGAACACCCGTTCACGGTTCGGGCGGCGGCACTTATTCCAGTCGGATTGCTGGCCGCACTCGTTGCGGTGCAAACTTTCTCGACCGGGACACAACTTGTACTTGACGCCCGATTGGCCGGACTCGCAATGGCCGCTTTCCTGCTTTGGCGAAACGTATCGTTCCTGCCAATGCTTATCGCGGCCGCCGCAACGACCGCCCTGGTCAGGTTGTTTTGGTGATGGTTGGTTCGGCCAGAAATTGGCTTGCTAGGCCGGGCACTGCCTCATTGGCAACCGCAACGGCAGCCTCAAGCGGAATATCGATTGCGGTAATCGACTGGCTTCCGCCCGCCGTCGTTGCCACCAAATTAGCCAAACCGACTCGACGCTGAAACGGGTTCGAGGTGAAGTTCCAGCCGATGATCTGATCGGTTCGCAAAATCTCGCGATCGCACGACAGGCTCCCGGAACGAAAAACTAGATGGCTTTCAGTCAGCAGGTGCCCCAGCATCCGAACCCGATCCCAAGCCACCACCGCGGCCAAGACCAACAGCACCGGCAGCGCCAACAAGAGCCAAGTTGGTAGATACCCAAGCCACGTCGCCACGCCCGCAGCCACTGCCAACCCCAAGACCGGGATGAGCGCCCGGGTCCAACGCCTAGTGGCTGCCGCCGACCCGTGCTTACGCAACTGTGCGCTCACCGGTGACTGGACACCCAGCACTTCGGCGGCCGCCTTGTCCACGACTCCCCTGCTGGCTGCCGGCAGGAGAACCGAACTGTCATCGCTGAGCAGGTTGATGCCCGTCGAGATCGCCGACAGTCGTGCACCTCCGGCGAGGCGAAGCGGTAACTCTTCACCGATACTCACCCCTGCTACCCGCTCGCGGTCAAGGTGCGTTCGTCTGGTCGTGAACAAGCCACGACTGACCGACCACGCAGCTGGTTCGCGAGTGAGTCGAAAACCCCAGTTCGCTACCAGATAGCCGGCGATCGGGACAACGATCGCCAACACAAAAAACAGAACCACTGAGATGAAGGCGATCAGCCCAATCGCCAACGAGTCGAGCCGGTATTTGGTGAAATCTGCACTCGACCCGAACTCGCTGCCGAGGTAAATCAAGAAGCCGATGAGCGAAAGTGGAGCGACCAAACCAGTTGTGGTCAGTGGTCCATACTTGGCCCACTTTGGGTCCAGTTGAGCAACTATTTCGCCCGTCCTTGGCGCCTGTCCCAGATCCGACCCAGCAGTCTCTTCGATTTCTTGGGCAGAGGGACCGGCAAGAAGTTCACTACGCATTTGCTCGGCTCGCTCTTTGGCTAAACCGTCAAGCACCAGATCGCCGTCGCCTACCGATGAGATCCCGGTACCCATCTTGACAGAGGTCAATCCCAACACTCGATGAAGCGGACTAGCAGTGAAATCGACAGTCCTGATTCGATCCAACGAGGTTGAACGTCGTTGCCGGTTCAACAAACCAGTTTGCAGTTCGAGGCGACCTTCGCTGATCCGAAATCGAGTGGCCCAAAAGCGCAGTAGGCCCCAACCGATCGGAAATACCGCCACCAGCAACTGCCAAGGCAAATCCGAAAAGTCGCTCCTGCCAAACAAGAAAGCGGCAATGATCAGTGGGAAGAAGTCTTTGATCGCCCGAATTGGCTCAACGATGAGCATCCGCCGGTCGAGCCTTTGCCATGGC
Organism: Aeromicrobium sp.; assembly: GCA_035401705.1. GTDB lineage: Bacteria > Actinomycetota > Actinomycetes > Propionibacteriales > Nocardioidaceae > Aeromicrobium. The sequence goes on along the minus strand of DAONBX010000004.1, from coordinate 65,455 downwards.
TGTTCGCCCACCGCCGGTCCACTAACGGGCGGTTCGCTCATCTGCGGTTCGCTCATGTGCCGTCGCCCGATTCCAGATCTGCCTTTACGGTCAGTTCAGAAGCCAAGGCGGCCGCGACATCACGGTCAAGCCCCGAAATCTCGATGTCGGCGACCGAAGATGCAGTCGTGATCGTCACCGAAGCGAGTTTGAACAATCGCGAAATCGCGCCCTCATCAACGTTTACCGTCTGGATTCGCGACAGCGGTGCGATCTGACGGGTGATGCTCCATAGCCCGGCCTGCGTGTAGGCGGCTGTGTCGGTAACTTCCCAACGGTGAACGTGGAACCGGACAAAAGGCGAAACGAACACGGCTATCGCTTGGGCCGCGGCGAGCCCATAAACGATCCACATGCGGTCGCCGAGCCAGTTCCAAAACTCACCGACGATCAGGCCGCCGACAATGATGACCGCCAAATAGACGACTTCGCCGGCCATCCACATCCAGCGCGCTCTCGGACTCACCCGGTGGGCGGGCGGCCGAAGCGCGAGGCCCTCAGCCAAGGCCAAGCACCGGGTCAAGCCCAACTGTTACTCCCGGGTTTGTTGCGATCCAGCGAAGTGACGCAACAACGCCGGGCATGAACGATTCGCGGCTCGACGAGTCGTGGCGAATGCTAAAAATCTCTCCCGGATCGCCTAGAACAACCTCTTGGGAAGCGATGAAGCCCCGCGCGCGAAGAGCGTGAACTGGGATCCCGGCGACCGCTGCGCCGCGAGCCCCCAGCGGATCTGCGACGGTCGCATCCGGCAGAGGCGCACAGCCAGCCTCAGACCTTGCTTGGCTGATCAGTTCGGCGGTTCTGACCGCGGTGCCAGAGGGCGCATCTACCTTGTCTGGGTGATGCATCTCAATCACTTCGACCGACTCAAAGAACGGGGCCGCCACGGCAGCGAACCGCATCATCAAAACCGCGCCGACCGAGAAGTTTGGTACAACCAGAACACCAACGTTTGGGTGCGCTAGGACCTCTTGGCGTAACTGACTTATGGCCGCGTCATCAAAACCAGAGGTTCCGATTACCACGTGGATACCGCGCTCGATACACCACCGAACTTGATCGAGTGCAACGTCTGGGGTGGTGAAAACAAGGGCCGCTTCGGTGTTTGCCGCGACCAACTGGTCCAGTTCGTCGCCAAGATCAATCTGGGCAACCAGTTCAAGTCCGTCGGCGGCCGCGATCGCCGCCGCCGACGTTGAACCCATTCGCCCTTTTGCCCCAAGTACCGCCACACGTGTCATGAAGTCGATGCTATCGGGGCCCCAAACGTGACTGTGCCCCACACCAAACGGTGTGGGGCACAGTCACGTTTCGAACGGATCAGCCTTCGGCGGAGTCTTCAGCAGACTCTTCGGCCTTTTCAATGACCGGGACCAAGGAGATCTTGCCGCGGTCGCCAAGTTCAGCGATCTCGACCTGGATCTTGTCGCCGACCTTGACGACGTCGTCGACGTTGTTGACGCGCTGACCGCCGTTGAGTTCACGAAGCTTGCTGATGTGCAGCAGGCCATCCTTGCCCGGGAGCAAGGAGATGAACGCGCCAAAGTCAACGGTCTTGACGACGGTACCGAGGTAGCGTTCGCCGACCTCAGGCATCGTCGGGTTGGCGATAGCGTTGACGGCCGAACGGGCCGCTTCGGCAGCGTCGCCGCCCTCAGCACCGATGAAGACAGTTCCGTCGTCGTCGATCGAGATCTTCGCGCCGGTGTCGTCCTGGATCTGGTTAATCATCTTGCCCTTGGGGCCAATCAGTTCGCCGATCTTGTCGACCGGGATCTTCACCGTGATAATCCGCGGAGCGTACGGGCTCATTTCGTCGGGCTCGCTGATCGCTTCGGCCATAACGTCCAAGATGGTCTGACGAGCATCGTGGGCCTGGGCCAAGGCGCCGGCCAGCACGTCGGCCGGGATGCCGTCGAGCTTGGTGTCCAACTGCAGTGCGGTCACGAAGTCGCGGGTACCGGCTACCTTGAAGTCCATGTCGCCGAAGGCATCCTCGGCGCCGAGGATGTCGGTCAGCGTCACGTACTGCGTCTGGCCGTCGACCTCGCCAGAGATTAGACCCATGGCGATACCAGCGACCGGCGCGCGCAGCGGCACACCAGCGTTAAGCAGGCCGAGCGTCGAGGCGCAGACCGAACCCATCGAGGTCGAACCGTTGGAGCTGAGCGCCTCAGATACCTGACGGATCGCGTAAGGGAACTCCGCGCGAGTCGGCAACACTGGCAGTAGGGCCCGGCCAGCGAGTGCGCCGTGACCGATTTCGCGGCGCTTGGGCGAACCCACGCGGCCGGTTTCACCGGTGGAGAACGGTGGGAAGTTGTAGTTGTGCATGTAGCGACGGGTCGTCTCGGGCGAAAGCGTGTCGAGCTTCTGCTCCAGGTCGAGCATGTTCAGCGTGGTCACACCCAAGATCTGGGTTTCGCCGCGCTGGAACAGGGCCGAACCGTGGACGCGAGGAATCACGCCAACCTCAGAGGACAGGGCACGAATGTCAGCCAACCCGCGGCCGTCGATCCGGACCTTGTCACGCAGCACCCGCTCACGAACCAGGGCCTTGGTCAACGAACGCAAGGCAGCGCCGAGCTCCTTTTCACGACCGGCAAACTGCTCGCCGATCTGGGCGATAACGTTCGCCTTGATTTCGGACTCACGGTATTCGCGGTCGGCCTTGCTGACGATCGTCAGGGCTTGAGCCAAGTCGTCAGACGCGATCTGCTTGACCGCTTCGTAGGCGTCGTCTTCGTAGTCTAGGAATACCGGGAAGTCCTGGACCGGCTTGGCGGCTGCCGCGGCCAGCTCGGCTTGAGCTTCACAGAGTTGACGGATGAATACCTTGGCGGCGTCGAGACCACCGGCGACGATTGCCTCGGTCGGCGCCTGAACACCGGACTGAACTAGGTCCCACGTCGACTCGGTCGACTCGGCCTCAACCATCATGATGGCCACATCGGTCGAACCGTCGGCCGCAGTCGCGATCCGGCCGGCCACGACCATGTCGAAAACTGCCTCTTCGAGTTGGCTGTGCGTCGGGAACGCGACCCACTGGCCATCGATCAACGCAACGCGAGTCGCGCCGACTGGGCCACTGAACGGCAGGCCCGAGATCTGAGTGGAGGCGGACGCGGCGTTGATCGCCAGCACGTCGTACGGAGTGTCAGGGTTGAGCGCCAAAACCGTGATGACGACCTGGACCTCGTTGCGCAGGCCCTTCTTGAAGGTTGGGCGCAGCGGACGGTCGATCAGCCGGCAGGTGAGGATCGCGTCCTCGCCTGGGCGACCTTCGCGACGGAAGAACGAACCGGGGATGCGGCCGGCGGCGTACATCCGCTCTTCGACGTCAACCGTCAACGGGAAGAAATCAAAATGATCCTTGGGCTGCTTGCTGGCCGTGGTGGCCGACAACAGCATGGTGTCCTCGTCGAGGAAGGCAGATACCGAACCGGCGGCCTGACGGGCCAACTGGCCAGTCTCGAAGCGGATGGTACGGGTGCCGAAGGCGCCGTTGTCGATAACGGTTTCTACGGAAGTGATTTCGGACATGTCTGTCCCTTCTGCGAACGCAGCAGGTGCCGCGACTCGCGGACGGACGAGGTGGTCTTCGATCGAGGCCGCCGGACTGAACCTGACTGGGACTTTCCGGGAGCCACTACCGAGGACCGCGCCTCGACACTTGAATGGATGGATGTTCAGTTGTAAGAACGCCGGCCACCCCAATGGGATGACCGGCGATCAGAAATCAGCGACGCAGGCCGAGGCGCTCAATGAGCGAGCGGTAGCGTTCGATGTCGGTGTTCTGCAGGTAGTTCAGCAAGCGACGACGCTGACCAACCAGCAACAGCAGTCCGCGACGACTGTGGTGATCGTGCTTGTGATCCTTCAGGTGCTCAGTCAGGTGCGAGATGCGACCGGTGAGCAGCGCGATCTGGACCTCCGCGGAGCCGGTGTCGCCTTCGCTGGTCGCGTACTGAGCGATGATCTCTTGCTTGGACAGGTTGGCCACCGTGGGGGCAGCGGTCTTCTTCGACACTTTTCTCCTTGGAGTTTCGTTGCACGGCGCGCCCGGGCCTGTTCACCGGGGCACTCTCAATCCGTGGCCGTTAGACGGCAACTCTCAGGGTACCAGCGAGGTTGTGGCGCAGCCTAATCGCCGTGCCCTTAACCTTTCAAGATCGCTCTGGCTTGCTCGACGTCGCGATCCATCTGCGCCAGCAGGTCCGCTAACGAGTCGAATGCGACCATCTCGCGAAGGTGCTCAACGAACTCGACTCGCAAATGATTGCCGTAAAGGAACAGGTCGTCGCGGTCTAAGACATAGGACTCGACTCGACGGCCCGCAACATTTTCGAAGGTGGGGTTCGTGCCGATGGAGGTGGCCGCCGCGGCGCGCGAGCCGTCCGGCAGGTTCACCCAGGTGGCGTAGACGCCATCTGGCGGAACCGCATACTCGTCATCGACCGGAATGTTCGCCGTCGGGAAGCCGATTTCGCGCCCCCGACGATCGCCTTCGATGACGACGCCTTCAACTTCTGGCGGCCGACCCAAGATCTGCGCGGCTTGGGAGATGTTTCCGGCAGCAATGGCTTCTCTTACTCGAGAAGAGGCGAACGTTTCGCCGTCTCCGGCGAGGGTCAACGCGGTCACTTCGAACCCGGCGGCCTCGCCTGCATTGGTAAGGGTCTCGATCGTGCCGGCCGCGCGATTGCCGTACCTAAAACCTTCGCCAACGACAACTGCTTGGGCCTGGCATTGGTCGAGGATTACTCGTTCCACGAAATCCTGGGGCGACCAAGCCGCCATTTCCATCGTGAAATCTAGGATTCTCACTTCGTCGGCACCTGCTTGATGCAACAGGTCGACCCGACGTGCGAGGGAGGTTAGTTTTTTGGGTGCGGCGTCTGGCCTGAATAGCGACACCGGGTGCGGATCAAAAGTAACCGCTACCGTGGTGCGGTCCGCAGCCAGCTCCTTTGTAGCAGCCAAGAGCGCCTGGTGGCCCCGGTGGACGCCGTCGAAATTCCCGATCGTAACGACCGACGGACCCGCCACAGCCGTCGCCGAAGCACCCGCAACCGACTTCCAAATCGCCACGGCGACACTTTGCCACAGGTTGGCTTTTTGCGTGGACGCGCGTGTCGGATTCCCCTGTTAGCCGGGGAATCCGGCACAACCCAAGGGAAACTTCCCACGATCAGCGACTGGAAACCTTCCACAGTCCCAGATCAACACCCGAGTGTGGAAGCCAAAAGAAAATTCCACAAGGCATCTCCGTGCACTCGAAGTCACCGCTCATGAGTAGAAAGGTGATGCCATGTCTTCGGAGTTCGATCAAATCGCAGCTGCCAGAGGCGGCTATATCCTTCGGCCAGACCTTCTCGACCTCGGATACAACGACCGCCATATTCGCCGGGCGCTAAAGGCCGGCACGATCGTCCGGCTACGCGTCGGGACTTATGCGCCACGGTCGCATACTTCCCTAAACCCCGAAGATAGATACAGATTGCTGTGCTATTCGGTACTCGACAAACTCCCGTCTGGGGTGGTGCTAAGTCACCAATCTGCCGCCGCGATCCACAGCGGAGTTACTTGGGGATTCGACACGACAACCGTGCACGTTACTCGTCTTGATGGCAACGGACAGCGGACTGAATCAGGTGTCATCCACCACTCGGGAACACTGCCGGAATCCGACGTGATGCTAGTTGACGGACGAGCCGTAATGGTCCCTGCCAGAGCCGCCCTCGAAAGCGCTTCAACGGCAGGAACTGAAGCAGGCATGGTGCAGACTTCGCTCGCAATTCGAGGAGGTGTCGAACCGGAAGAACTTCACGAACGACTTGAACGCATGAGGCGGTGGCCTGGATTCAACTCGGTACGTCTGGCAACACTTTGGGCCGTCCCCGAGTGCGAAAGCGTCGGAGAGATCCGTTCAATGCATATGTTCCGACGAACTGCGATACCCATTCCGCAGATGCAGGTTAAGTTCCAGAATCCTCACCGGTCATCAATTGCTAGAGTCGACTTCGATTGGGAGGACTACCACCATTGTGGTGAATTTGATGGCCTGATCAAGTACGGGCGCCTCAACCCCTATTCGACATCCATGATTGGCCAAGTCCTAGTCGAGGAGAAACTTCGTGAAGACTCGATCCGCGAAATCCCACGCGGGATGAGCCGTTGGATCTATCGCGATCTGAGTACACCTGAACTGACAAGCCGACGAATTCGAGCCTCGATGGAGCAGTCACGCAAGCTCTTCGGCAAGCCACCAGTCAGCGTAATCGCATAACGCGCAAGGTTTCCTGTCGCTGATCGGGGGAAACTTCCGCCAGTCTGTGACTGATTCCCCGGCTAACCGGGGAATCAGTCACACCAGCGGGCGCCAGGGGCGGAGCACTCGCTCGTAGATCCGCGAGATCGTGGGGCGTTCGCGCCAGTCTTCGGCGGACAGAGGTTCGGCCCGAGTCGCGTCGCGAGCGAAAATTTGGCTCATTCCGTCCGCTAGGCCCGAGTCGAGGATTTCCAGGTTGATTTCGTAGTTGCCGGTCAAGCTGAGCCGGTCGATGTTTGCCGTGCCGATGGTCGACCATTCGCCATCGATCGTCATTGTCTTGGCGTGAACCATATGGTCGCCGTAGCGCAGAATCTCGACCCCGGCATCGAGCAAACGCCCGAAATAGCTGCGGGCGACGAAGTCGGCAACGACATGGTTTGAAACCCTCGGAATCAGGATGCGAACCTGCACACCCCGCCTACTCGCGTCAACCAAGGCTTCAAGAATATTGCGATCTGGAATGAAATAGGCCTGAGTGATTTCGATTGTCGAAGTCGCGCGGTCGATCGCTTCTAGGTACATCCCGCGAATCGGGTAAATCAGTTGACGCGGCACATTTCGGTGGGCTCGGACGTGGGGGTCCCAACTGGCCTGGCTCAACGGGCGAAGTTGCTCATCAGGGTGCGCATCGTTCCAAAAGTCGATGAACGTGTTCTCGAGGTCCCAAACTGCCGATCCCGTGACCGAAACGTGCGTATCTCGCCACTGGTTCGTGTACAGGCTGCCAACGTTGTAACCGCCGACGAAGCCGATTCGGTCATCGACAACGAGGATCTTTCGATGATCACGGCCCCAAGCGCGAGGACTGAAAAAGGCGAAAGTCCGCGGAAAGACTGGGAATCGGAGTACCCGAATCGGTTCGGGGAACCGGAAGAACGAACGTTTGACAACCATGTTCGCGAATCCGTCATAGATGACGTAAACCGCCACTCCCCTTCCGGCAGCAGCAGTCAAAGCCGCCTTGAAGCGCTGGCCCATTTCGTCGCCTTTTACGATGTACGACTCGAACAGAATGCGTTCGGTAGCCGAATCAATCGCGGCCAACATGTCGTCGAAAAGGGCTTCGCCCGAAACATAAACCTCGGCGCGCGACGAGTTGCCAACAGCAAACTCCTGCGGTTCAACTCGGGGCAATGGGGCCAACCCTCGGGCCCTGATCGATCGACGGACTTTCGTCACCGCCATCAACGAAGCAACCGCTACGACCTGAGTTCCGAACACCACCAGCAGAACCCGACGGAGAAGAGTCTTTGGCGAAACGGAACGGAACTCCATGGACCTAACCCTAGGTGAATACCGCAACTGGACGGGCGCCATCGCCAGCGGCTTCGTAAAGCGCCAAGAATTCACCGTCCGGAGCGAACACCGCTACCGGACCTTCGGCCGAAAGTCGGACATCGATTCGACGGCCAAAACGCACATTCGCTGCCTCGTCCGCAGGAAGTTCAACCGACTCGAAAGAAGCTTTCGCAACTTCACCAATCGGCACGACGCCAAACTGCTTCTCCAACTCCGCCAACGTCTTGGCCAGCGTTAGGCCAAAGCCACCAACACGGGTCCGACGTAGCGCACTCAAATGACCGCCGACGCCTAACGCCTTGCCCAAGTCGCGTGCCAACGCCCGAATATAGGTGCCGCTTGAACACACCACGCGCACGTCAGCCTCGGCCCGCTCCCCCGGTCGAAAAGCCAAAAGTTCAAACTCGGCTACCTCGACCGGCCTGGCAGCCAACTCGAACTCTTCACCGGAACGAACGCGCGCATACGAGCGTTTCCCATCGACCTTGATCGCCGAAACCGACGACGGAACCTGCATGATCTGACCCGTGAGTGGCCTGAGTTCAGCCAAAACTTTCGTCTCAGTCACCGCCGAAGCATCAGTCGTGTCCGTAACTTCGCCCTCGGCGTCGTCAGTGATCGTCGACGCGCCTAGAACAATCGTCGCCAAATACTCTTTGTCAGCACCAGACAAGTACCCCAGTAACCTCGTGGCACGGCCGACGCCGACAACGAGGACGCCGGTAGCCATCGGGTCGAGCGTGCCCGCGTGGCCAACCTTGCGAGTCTGAGCAAGCCTGCGGGTCCGGGCGACCACATCATGTGACGTCCAGCCCGCAGGCTTGTCGATGACGACGACTCCCGCAGGTGGTTCAGTCGTCGGTTTCGTCATCAGCGTCGTGCTGCTTGTACGGGTCTGCTTCGCCGGCGTATTGCGCATCCTTGGCCTGCTCTGCCACCAGCGCATCGGACTGACGGGCCTTAGACAGCAACTCTTCAATCTCGCGGGCCGTCTCAGGGACAGCATCCAAGAAGAACTCCAACGAGGGCGTGTGACGCACGCCCAGTTGCTTGCCAACCTCCGAACGGATCAAACCGGTAGCACTGGACAAGGCTGCCGCGGTCTCTGCCCGCGCCCGCTCATCACCCATGACGGTGTAGAAGACGGACGCATGCTGACCGTCGCCGGTGAGGCGCACATCAGTGATCGTGACGAACCCGAGCCGCGGGTCTTTGACCCGCCGCTCGAGCATCGCCGCAACGATCTGCTTTATCCGATCAGACTTCTTGGCCTGCCGAGGACTTGCCACGGTTCAGTCTCGCTTCTTTTCGACCAGTTCGAAGGCTTCGATCACATCGCCGACCTTCACATCGGAGTACGAGACCACGACGCCACACTCGAAGCCCTCGCGGACCTCCGAAGCATCGTCCTTCTCGCGCCGTAGCGACAACACGTCGAGATTGTCGGCCACAACCGAGCCATCGCGAACGATTCGGACCTTCGCATTGCGTCGGATCGAACCGCTGGTGACCATACAACCGGCAATGTTGCCGCCCTTGACCTTGCTCGACTTGAACAGGTCGCGGATCTCGGCTTGACCGAGTTGCTTCTCTTCGTAGATCGGCTTGAGCATGCCCTTGAGCGCGGCTTCGATTTCTTCGATGGCCTGGTAGATCACCGAGTAGTAGCGAATCTCGACGCCTTCACGATCGGCCAGCTCGGTCGCCTTGCCCTGCGGACGAACGTTGTAGCCGATGATGATCGCGTTGGAGGCAGCAGCGAGGTTGACATCGGTTTCGGTGATTGCACCGACACCGCGGTCAATAACTCGAAGTGCAACTTCTTCGCCGACCTCGATACCCGCAAGCGAGTCCTCGAGCGCCTCGACCGAACCAGCGCCGTCGCCCTTGAGGATGAGCAGCAGTTCGTCGGTTTCGCCCTTCTCCATCGAGGACATGAAGTCCTCCAAGGTCCGCCGACCCGAACGCTTGGCCAGCAAGGCGTTGCGCTCGCGGGCTTCACGCTTCTCAGCGATCTGGCGGGCGATCCGGTCATCTTCAACAACCATGAAGTTGTCACCAGCACCAGGCACTGCGGTCAAACCAAGCACCAACGCTGGGCGCGACGGCGGAGCCTCGGTGATGTTTTCGCCATGCTCATCGAGCATGGCGCGAACACGACCAAAGGCCGGGCCAGCCACCAACGAGTCACCGACTCGCAAGGTGCCTCGCTGAACCAGCACCGTCGCGACCGGGCCGCGACCGCGGTCCAAGTGCGCTTCGATGGCAAGGCCTTCGGCCTTCTGGTTCGGGTTGGCCCGCAAATCCAAGGACGCATCGGCGGTCAACACGATCGCTTCGAGCAACGAATCCATTCCGGTGCCAGCCTTGGCCGAGACGTCGATGAACATTGACTCTCCGCCGTACTCTTCGGGAACCAGTCCGTATTCGGTCAACTGGCCACGGACCTTCGACGGGTCTGCGCCTTCCTTGTCGACCTTGTTGACTGCAACGACGATCGGCACGCCGGCCGCCTTCGCGTGGTTGAGCGCTTCAATCGTCTGCGGCATGACACCGTCGTCGGCGGCGACAACCAAGATCGCGATATCGGTCGCCTGAGCACCACGTGCACGCATGGCGGTGAACGCCTCGTGACCCGGGGTATCGATGAAGGTGATCGCGCGTTCTTTGCCATCGACTTCAGTGGTGACCTGGTAGGCGCCGATGGACTGGGTGATGCCACCGGCTTCCTTCGCGACGACGTTCGCGTTGCGCAAGGCGTCAAGCAACTTCGTCTTACCGTGGTCAACGTGGCCCATCACGGTCACGACCGGCGGACGAGCCTCAAGATCGTCTTCACTGCCCTCATCTTCACCGAACTCCAAGGAGAACGACTCGAGCAGTTCGCGATCCTCGTCTTCTGGGGAAACGACCTGAACGTCGTAGTTCAGTTCCTCGCCCAGAATCTGCAGGGTCTCGTCGTTTACCGACTGTGTGGCGGTGACCATCTCACCGAGGTGGAACAGCACCTGTACTAGCGATGCGGCGTCCACGCCGATCTTGTCGGCGAAGTCAGTCAGCGAAGCACCGCGAGCCATGCGCACGATCTCGCCATTGCCCTTTTTGACCCGCACACCACCGATTGCCGGTGCCTGCATCTGGTCAAACTCTTGGCGCTTGGCGCGCTTGCTCTTACGACCTCGACGTACCGGTCCCCCGGCGCGACCGAACGCACCCTGAGTACCGCCACGCTGGTTGCGACCTGGACCGCCGGGACGACCGCCGCCCGCGGGCGGGCCGGAGAAGCCACCGCCACCGGGACGACCTGCACCGCCACCTTGACCGCCGGGACGACCTGCGCCGCCACCTTGGCCACCGGGACGACCTGCGCCGCCACCGGGACGGCCACCAGGGCCTGGCCGACCGCTCGTGCGGGCCGGGCCAACCGACGACTGCTTGGGCATCATTGCCGGGTTAGGACGCGGCATGCCTGGACGTGCCGGGGCTCCGCCTTCGCGTGCCGCCGGCGGCCGCGGCGGGCGCTCCTGCTGCATCCCCTGCTTTGAGGAGAACGGGTTATTGCCTGGCCGAGCGCCGCCAGGGCGAGGGCCTGGCCGAGCGGCACCGGTGGGCAACCCACCGGCTTGACCTGGCCGAGGCGCAGGCGCCGCCGGTGCCGCGGCCGCTGGAGCGGCTGGAGCGGCCGGAGCCGGCTTTTCGGCAACCGGCTCTGGGGCCGGTTCGGGTTCGGGGGCTGGCGCGGCGGGCTTGCGTGGACCAGGAACTGGACCACCTGCCTTGGGGGCCTTGGCCGCCGGTGTTTCAACGACTGGCGCTGCTGCTTCGACGGTTTCGGTGGCCGGTTCGGCTACTTCGGGCGTGTCTGCCTTCTTGGCAGCAGCCTTTTTCGCTGGGGCCTTTTTCGCAGGCGCCTTAGCGGCACCCATTGCGAGTAGGCGATCACCATGCTCCTCGCGAAGGCGACGCACCACTGGTGCCTCAACGGTCGAGGACGCAGACTTCACGTACTCGCCCATCTCCTTGAGGGTGGACAGGACTACTTTGCTCTCAACACCGAGCTCTTTGGCGAGCTCGTGGACTCTGACAGCCACACTTCTCCTTCAGGGGATCCAAGCCCGAAGGAGGCTCGGATCGCTAGTTGACGTACAGGCTCATTGCACAATAAAAAGTCATTGCGCAGTACTCATCGAGCGTTCATGAGCATGTGCTCCGATTTCGTGTCGGTGGGGTTCTCCCACGTTTGGTCAGGCTCTCTGGCTGGAACAGCTTTGAATCCACGCTTGGAGGACCTCGGTCCCAAGTTGACCTTCAATTCGAAGGGCCCTTGAGAACGCTCGTCGATCACGCGCAAGCTCAAAACACCGCGTCGCAGGGTGCAAATGCGCCCCACGCCCCGGAAGAGAACCGCCAAGATCAGGCTGCACGAATAGCTTCGCGCCGTCTTTACCTGCTACGACTCTCACCAGAGTGGTTTTGTCCACACGCTGCCGACATCCGACACACGTGCGAATCACCATCGTCAAGTCTAGCCGCTCACGGGTGAAGACGACGAATCGCCACCCGGAGCCGCAGCCACCGTGTCTGGACGAATATCAATTCGCCACCCAGTCAGCTTCGCCGCCAAACGAGCATTCTGGCCCTCTTTGCCGATCGCCAAGGAGAGTTGGAAGTCCGGCACAATCACCCGAGCCGACCGCGCTACCTCATCGACAATTGTCACGCCTTTGACCTGCGCGGGGCTCAGCGCGTACGCAATGAACTCGGCGGGATTCTCGCTGTAATCGACAATGTCGATCTTTTCGCCGTGCAGTTCAGTCATGACTGCTCGAACTCGCTGCCCCATCGGGCCGATGCAAGCACCCTTGGCATTGACCGCCGGAGCCGTGGCCTTGACCGCGATCTTGGTGCGATGTCCGGCCTCGCGTGCGATTGCCGCGATTTCGACAGTCCCGTCGGCAATCTCGGGCGACTCCAGCGCAAACAAGAGCCGTACGAGGTTCGGGTGGGTCCGCGAAACTTTCACCCGTGGACCGCGCATCCCGCGCTCCACCTCATAGACGTAAGCCTTGATCCGCTCGCCGTGAGCGTAGCGCTCTTCGGGCACTCGCTCGGCTGCCGGCAAGATCGCTTCGATCGTGCCGAGGTCGATGAAAACATCTCCTGGTGAACGCCCCTGCTGGATGACGCCAGAAACGATGTCGCCGACTCGGCCAGAGAACTCGCCGAACTTCTCTTCGTCTTCAGCGTCGCGAATCCGTTGCATGATCAGTTGACGTGCCACGCTGGCGGCATACCGGCCAAAGTCTTCGGGCGTGTCGTCGTACTCTTCGGAGAATCTCACGGCCGGCCGAGGCGAAATTTCGCCATCTTCGCCGAGTTCTTCGGCTTCGGGCGCGTCGGCCAGTCGCTCGCGAGCCCATACGGTGACATGCCCGGTCTTTTGATTGAGCTCGACGCGCGCGTTGTGCTGGGCGCCGACGGTCTTGTGATACGCAGAGAGCAGGGCCGTCTCGATGGCGTCGATGACCACATCGAACTTGATTCCTTTTTCGCGCTCAAGCAAACGCAGCGCACTCATGTCGATGTCCATCAGACGTCCTTCCGATTCAATTCGATTTGTACAACTGCTTTGACGATCTCGTCATAGGGAAAACGAGTGCTGTCGCCTTTGCTGACTAGGTCGACGCCGTCGTCATCACTTTTTTCGATTCGGGCCTCGAAGCGCTCGCCGTCCGTGAGTTCGACGGCAACGATGCGTCCTGCGTTGCGACGCCAATGCCGCAATTCGGTCAGTGGCCGGTCAACGCCGCGAGAGGCAACTTCAAGTGTGTAACGCTCTTCGCCCATCACGTCGGACTCGTCGAGAATGGCCGAAACCGCACGGGTGGCCCTGGCGACCTGATCGATACCGACGCCACCGTCTTGATCAACCGAAATCAAAAGGCGCCGATTTGCGCCTTTTCCGAGAAGCTCGACGTCTTCGAGGTCTAGCCCCAAAGCGGAGATTGTCGGTTCTAGGAGCGCCTGAACTTCAGTGGGGATGGTGGACGTCATCGGCACTCCTTTTTCTGTTGTCTTCCGTGCGTACCCAACCATAGCGAATAGCCAGCGGTCGGTAGTGTGCCCACGTGAGTAGTAGACGTGTCGTCTTGGTGGCTTCGGCCGGCAGCGCCGTAGTTTTGGCGGGCCTGTTTGCCACAAATTCGGTCGACGACGCGCTTAGAGTCGTTGGCGCCAAGCCAAAACCACTCCCCCGATCTGAGGACACTTCGCTGCTGGCTGCAGTCATCGCAGACCAACAGCAGGTGCTCGCGGTGGCCCTTGGCGCCGCGGCCGCACCCGTGGTTGAACTGCTTTCTGCTCAGTTGAACCAGTTGGGCGCCAAACCGACCAAAAGCGCCGCGAACGGCGACCTCAAAACATCGCTTAGACAGGCGGCAAAGAACCGCGCAACTGACTCGCTTTCGGCGATTTCGCCCCAGTTCGCTCAAGTGCTCGCCTCGATGTCGGCGGGACTGACTCAGGCGGTAACCCTGGCATGACTGAACTGAAAAGCCTGCAGACGTGGCTGGCCCTTGAACATGAATCGATTTGGATTTACCAACTCATCGGCGCCCGCGTATCTGAGTTGACCGAGCCCGCCACAACCCAAGCCGCGGCCCACCGCCAACGCCGCAATCAGTTAAGCAAAACAATCACCGCGCTCGGCGGAAAACCGGTTGGCACGCAACTGTCCTACGACGTCGCGGCGGTCAAGGACAAAAAGTCGGCCCAGCTGCTGGCCCGCGGTGTCGAAGCGCGAATCGCCGCTGCGTGCGTTGGCCTAGTGGCAGTCACGGAAGACAACCGCCGGGCGCTGGCCATCGACGGAATACGCACAGCAGCGCTAACTCAGGTGCGCTGGGGTGGCTCGGCTGAGCCGTTCCCTGGGCTGGACTGACACCGCACCCTTTGGTGCCGGACTTTTCAGGCGCCGAGTGCTGCGACGAGGTCCGCGAGAGCGACCTCAGTCTTCACCCCGGTGGCGCGGTCCTTAACCTCGACCACACCGTCGGCCAGCCCCTTGCCGATTACCACGATGGTCGGCACGCCGATGAGTTCGGCATCCTTGAACTTCACTCCGGGTGAGACCTTGGGTCGGTCGTCGTAAATTACCTCGAGCCCGGTGGCCTCGATATCGGCGACGATGCCGTCGGCCGCCTCATAAAGACTCGGATCCTTACCGGCGACAACAACGTGAACATCGAACGGCGCTACCGCCTTGGGCCAAACGATGCCGAACTCGTCATGAGAGCCTTCAACAACGGCGGCAACTGCTCGCGACACCCCGACACCGTAGGAACCCATCGTGACGGTGACGAGTTTGCCGTTCTCATCCAGCACCTTCAGTCCGAGTCGCTCGGCGTATTTTCGCCCGAGCTGGAAGATGTGGCCCAGCTCCATCCCACGAGCCAATTCCAGTGGCCCCGAGCCGTCAGGGGCCGGATCGCCTTCGCGCACTTCGGCGGCTTCGATCGTGCCGTCAGATTTGAAATCGCGTCCGGCAACTAGGTCGAAGACGTGACAGTCGGGGGTGTCGGCGCCAGTGATCCAGCTCGAGCCGTCGACCACTCGCGGATCGGTCAGGTAGCGAATGTTCGTGGCACTTTCGGCACCGAGAACCCCTGGCCCGATGTAACCCTTGGCCAGGGCCGGGTATCGGGCGAATGCCGCCTCGTCGAAGGCCTCGACCTCTGCTGGCGAAACCTGCGCCTCCAACCGCTTGGGGTCAACTTCGCGATCGCCGGGCAGGCCGATCGCCAGCGGCTCGGTGGAACCGTCCGGGTAGCGCAGCATCACTAGCACGTTCTTGAGGGTGTCTGCCCCCGTCCACGGACGATCGGCGCGCGGGAAGGCCTCGTTCGCGTGAGCCACGAGCGTGTCGATTGTGGGTGTGTCTGGCGTCTGTTCGACGTGCGCGGCCGCCAAGTCGGCGAAGTCGATCGGCGCGGGCGCAATCGTTGTGACCGCTTCGACGTTGGCGGTGTAACCACCTGGCGAGCGCACGAACGTGTCCTCGCCGTTTTCGGAAACGACTAGGAACTCTTCGCTAGCCGAGCCGCCCATCGCACCCGAATCGGCTTGGACGATCGCGTAGTCGAACCCGAGCCGATCGAAGATTCGGATATAGGCGGCCCGGTGGGCTTGGTACGCCTGTTCTAGACCTTCGTCGGTTACGTCGAAGGAATACGAGTCCTTCATAATGAATTCGCGGCCGCGCAAGATGCCCGCTCGTGGACGTGCTTCGTCGCGGTATTTGGTCTGAATCTGGTAAAGAACAGCCGGCAAATCCTTGTACGAGGAGTACATGTCGTTCACCAGCAGCGTGAACATCTCTTCGTGTGTGGGACCGAGCAGCATGTCGTTGCCGCGGCGGTCTTTCAACCGAAACAGGTTCTCGCCGTACTCGGTCCAGCGCTCGGTGGTTTCGTAGGGTTCGCGCGGCAGCAGTGCCGGGAACCGAACTTCTTGGCCACCAATCGCGGCCATCTCTTCGCGAACTATCGCCTCTACTTTGGCCAGCACCCGAAGGCCCAACGGCAACCACGAGTAGATGCCCGGCGCGACACGTCGGATGTAGCCGGCGCGGACGAGCAACCGGTGACTGGGAACCTCTGCGTCGGCCGGATCGTCGCGCAGCGTACGGAGGAAAAGTTGGCTCATGCGCATGCGCACGAGGCTACCGTCAGTCGGTGACGGTGCCCTTAGCGCCCGTTCGTAGAGCCGCTCGAATTAGCGGCCACTGCATTGGGAGACGGGCCAAAACACCTGCTTTGTACCAGACAGGTGCCTTTTTGCTCGAAACGACGTCTGCAGCCATCTGAACGTTCGCCGGGAACACCGCAGCCAGCAAACCGGCGGACAAGAACCCACCAAGCCGGCGAGTGCGTGGTACCGCAACTAGCCCAGCACAAGCCAACTCTGCCACTCCCGAAGCCAGGACGAGGTCACGCTTTCTGGGCAGCGCCTTCGGCACGATTGGCTCGAAAACTTCAGGTTTGACCAGATGGATCACCCCGGAGACAGCAAACGGGACAATCACTAGGGCTAGGTCAGTTCGACGACTCATGGCGGCCTTCCGGTTGGTAAGAGTTGTTACAGCAAAATTGAGGCAAACGTTTCGACCTGTTCAAAGCCGACACGATCATACGTGCGGCGCGCTGGCGTGTTGTGGTCGTTAACGTAGAGCGTCACCGTCGGCGCAACCATGCGACGCACTTGGCGAACCACCGCGGCCATCGCCGGCACAGCAATCCCAGTACCGCGAAGGTCCGGATGAACCCAAACGCCTTGAATCTGACAGGCGGCGTCGGTTGCCGCACCAACCTCTGCCTTGAACAGGACCGTGTCATTTTCGATGATCGCCCACGCCCACCCCATAGTCACCAATTGGGTGACCCGAGCGAGGTAGCCCCCGCGGGCGCTTACCGTCTCGGGGTTAACTCCCACTTCTTCGGTGAACATAGCTACGCAGGCCGGATACAACACGTCAACTTCGTCGAGGGCCACTTGGCGGACTCGCCGATCGGGGCGAACGGGCGAATCGTTCGAGATCACCATGAACGGTTGCACCGGGCGCGGCGACCTTGCTGGCCCCCACGAAGATTCGACTTGCGCCCACAGCGGTAACACCGATCTGGCTGGCCCCACTAGCGAACTTGGCCGGTGGCCATGGGCGAGTAGCCGCTCGGCGAACGCGTCAATCGCTTCGGGTGTGGCCTGAGCAGGAACCACATTCGCGCCGACGTGCAGCAGTGAAACGCAGGCTGAGTTTTCGAAATAGCCCCAAAGTTCACCGCCGAAAGTACGCCGATCCAGCCTCGTGGAATCGACTCGGTGCCGCACAAACACGTCAACGTGGGGCTCGCGGTCAAGAACTTCGTGAACGAGGTCTAAGTCGCCGCTGCCCAACGCCCTGACATAGGACGAAGTTGCGGCGGGCGGGTCGCAAACCTCGGTCATGTCAACGCACTCTACTCAGGGCCTGGGTTAACCCTCAGAAACCGAAACGGCTGCTGCTGCGCCCTCGACCGGTTCAATGGTTTCGGCGATCCGCATCGCCTCTTCGATTAGCGTCTCGACGATCTTGCTTTCAGGGACCGTCTTGATGACCTCGCCCTTAACGAAAATCTGGCCCTTGCCGTTTCCAGAAGCGACTCCCAGATCGGCTTCGCGAGCCTCGCCAGGTCCGTTCACCACGCAACCCATCACGGCGACTCGAAGCGGAACCTCGAGCCCGTCGAGGCCGGCGGTTACCTGCTCAGCCAGCGTGTAGACGTCGACTTGGGCGCGGCCGCAAGAGGGGCACGAAACAATTTCTAGCTTTCGCGGGCGCAGGTTGAGCGACTGCAGGATCTGAATGCCGACTTTCACTTCTTCGACTGGCGGTGCCGAAAGCGAAACACGAATCGTGTCGCCAATGCCTTGGCTGAGCAGTGCACCAAAGGCGGTCGCGCTCTTGATCGTGCCTTGGAAGGCCGGTCCTGCTTCGGTGACCCCCAAGTGCAGCGGCCAGTCGCCGCGCTCGGACAGCAGTTGGTAGGCCTTGACCATGACGACTGGGTCGTTGTGTTTGACCGAGATCTTGAAGTCGTGGAAGTCGTGTTCCTCGAAAAGGGACGCCTCCCAAACGGCCGATTCCACCAGTGCCTCTGGGGTTGCCTTGCCGTATTTCTCGAGTAGCCGCTTATCAAGCGAGCCGGCGTTGACGCCGATGCGAAGTGAGACTCCGGCGTCCTTGGCTGCTTTGGCAATTGCGCCAACCTGATCGTCGAACTTTCTAATATTGCCCGGGTTCACCCGCACGGCGGCGCAGCCTGCGTCAATGGCGGCGAAGACGTATTTGGGTTGGAAGTGGATGTCCGCGATGACCGGGATCTGCGACTTTTGCGCGATTTGCGCAAGCGCATCGGCGTCATCTTGACTCGGGCAGGCCACCCGCACGATGTCGCAGCCAGCCGCGGTCAACTCGGCGATCTGCTGCAGTGTCGAGTTCACGTCCGAGGTCAAAGTGGTGGTCATCGACTGCACCGAGATGGGGGCGTCGCCACCAACATCGACCGAGCCGACTGCGATCTTTCGCGTCTTGCGCCGTGGCGCGAGTACCGGAGGCGGACCCTCGGGCATCGGCAAATCGACCCCGCTCATGAGATTCGCACCGGGTTGACTAGGTCGGCATAGATCAGCACCACACCCATGATCATAAGGACGAGCCCCACACCGTAGGCCACAGGCAGCATTTTGGCGACGTCAACGTAACCCGGATCGGGCCTGCCGCGACGCTTGGCGATCCGCCGGCGCAGCTCTTCCCATAGGGCTCCGGCGATATGTCCGCCGTCCAGCGGCAGCAACGGAATCAGGTTGAACAGCCACAGGAACAAGTTGAGGCTCGCCAACAGGCCGATCAGCCTTTGGGTGCGATCTGCCCAGGAGGGATCGTCCATGGTGACAAGTTCGCCGGCGACCCGGCTGGCGCCGACGACACTGACTGGTCCATCCGCCTGACGTTCGCCGCCCATCGCGGCCTTGGCCACATCGACCATTCGCACCGGCAGGTGCACGAGAGCATTGGCAGTAGCACCAATCATTGAGCCCATCTCCTGGACCACAAACACCGGCCCTTGACGCTCCTTGACCACTTCGGGACGAACACCCAAGAAACCGACGTTTTCAGTCTTGTCGGGATCATCGATGGAAGCTCGCGCTAGCACCGACGTTTTGACCTTGACCTCTTTGGAGGCGCCATCGCGCATGAAATCGATCGTGGCGGTGTTGTTGCCGTTGTCTCTGATGAGTTTGGTCAGTTCGTCCCATTCGGTGACTTCAACGCCGTTGATTGCGGTGATCTGGTCACCGGGTTCGAGACCGGCCTGCTTCGCGGGTGTAATTGGATCGGCATCGGTACAAGTACGGCCGACCTCAGCATCAGAAATCGCACAGTCCGAGATGGCCGAAACCGTAGTGGTCGGCGTCTGCACTCCAAACGCCATAAAAGACAGTGAGAACAAGACCGTGGCGATCAGCAGATTCACTGTTGGCCCGCCGGCCATCACGATTACTTTCTGCCACCAAGGCTTGCGGTAGAACAGTCGGTCCTCGTCTTCTGGTTCGACGTCTTCGTATTCGGCCGACCGCGCGTCCTTGGCCAACTGCGTAAACAGTCCAGTGTCTGCCGACCGCACGAGAAGATGCCCGTCGGCGTCGCGCTCCTCTTTCTCCGGCGGGAGCATGCCGACGAGTTTGACGAAGCCTCCCAGCGGGATCATCTTCACGCCGTATTCGGTTTCACCACGTTTAGTCGACCAGACGGTCGAACCAAAACCGACGAAGAACTTGGTGACCTTGACGCCAAACTTCTTGGCCGGCCACATATGACCGACTTCGTGTAGTGCGATCGAGGCAGCCACACCGATCAGGAACACTACGACCCCAAAGGCGTACATCATTGGCTAATCGCCTCCTTTCGGCCAGCGACGGCCGTTTGAGCTTGAGTACGAGCAAGACGATCGGCAGCCAATACTCGATCTACCGTTAATTGACCTTGTGCCGATTCGGGATCGGCTAAATGTGCGTTTACCACCTCGGCGACTGTGTCGACGATGCCAAGGAAGTCAAGATCCCCGGCAATGAATGCGGCCACACACTCCTCGTTTGCGGCATTGAACACCGCCGGCGCGGTTCGACCGAAAGCGCCGGCCGCTCGCGCGAGCGCCACCGCGGGGAACACTTCGTCGTCAAGTGGCGCGAACTCCCAGCTAGTCGGTGCGGACCAGTCGCAGGGCGCTACCGCACCGGGCAGCCGGTTCGGCCAGGCAAGGCCCAGCGCGATCGGCAATTTCATGTCTGGCGGGGAGGCCTGAACCATGGTCGAACCGTCGACGAACTCAACCATGGAGTGCACTACCGAAGATGGGTGAACGACGACATCGATCCGGTCGTAGTCAACACCGAACAGGTAGTGCGCCTCGATCACTTCGAGTCCTTTGTTAACCAAGGTCGCCGAGTTGATGGTGATGACCGGGCCCATGTCCCATGTCGGGTGGGCCGCGGCCTGCGCCGGCGTCACTTCGCGCAAGTCTTCACGGCTGCGCCCACGAAACGGACCCCCACTGGCGGTAAGAATCAGCCGGCTCACGTCGGCGGGGTCTTCGCCGCGGAGCGCCTGGGCGAGTGCCGAGTGCTCAGAATCGACCGGCACGAGTTGGCCGGGCTTGGCCGCGTCTAGTACCAGTTGGCCGCCAATTATTAGCGATTCTTTGTTGGCCAACGCGACTGTCGCCGTCGACTCGAGCGCGGCCAACGTCGGCAGCAGGCCGACGGCCCCAGTCATCCCGTTCAGGACCGTGTCAGCCGGTACGCGGGCGGCCTCGGTTGCCGCCTGCGGGCCGGCGATCAACTTTGGTAGCGTGCGCTCCCCCGCCGACCAGCCGAGCTTTTGGGCTTGAGCGTACAAAGCCAGCTGGACATCTTGAGCCGCAGTCGCGTTGGCAACTGCGATCAACTCGACTTCGAACTCGATCGCTTGGGCCGCCAGCAGCGCCGGATTGCCGCCGCCAGCGGCCAACGCAACCACGTCGAACCGATCGGGGTTCGCTCGAACTACCTCAAGTGCCTGCGTCCCAATTGAGCCGGTAGAACCAAGAATGACGAGCCGTGAACGCATGCTCACCATTCTGACAGGTGGCTCCTTGACTATTTGACTTCTGCGCGAAGCAGCCGCATCAAGCCAAGGGTGAACGGCAAAACCAACCAGATGAACCCTGAGGTTGCCAACTGGGCCCATTGCTCACCAGTTGGCGAGAAGTCGCCCTGAAATAGCCGTGCTTGCGCTTGGTTGAATTCAATCCACGGCAGGATCGGCTGCAACCAACTAAGGAAACTACCGGCAATTACGGCCACCGTGGGCACAACCAAGGTGTAGATGAAATAAGTGACGATCGCGGCCGCAGTGTTCATCAATAACATCGCAATTGCGAACCCAATCAGCACCCCAATCGCGTTTGAAAGGGCGAAGTTAACCACTATGCGGGCCGGCATGTCCCATTCAGTCTGAGCACCCCGAAGACCGGCCAGCAACGTGCCAAGTGCGGCAAAGGCGAACGAGATAGCCATCACGCCAACCGAGATCAGCAGCGAGGCAACAAGTTTCGCCAGTACGACCCGCCAGCGTCGCGGTTCAAGACTGAACGTCACTAAGGCAGTCCGCTGGCCCCATTCCTGCGTCACCAGCATGATCGGGATGATTGGCAGAAAATAGCCAAGAACGCTCCCAGCGGCAAGAAGATAAACCTGAAAGACGGGTACGCCGCCGTCTGGCACCAGCAAGGCCATCACCAGGACGACCAACGCAACGATGCCGAGAATAATGAAGCTGAGCCAGCGACCAGCGCGGGTATCAAAGGACTTTCGTGCTTCAATCGCGACTAGTCGACCGAATCCGATGCCCGGGATATCGGTGGAAATTCCGGTCATTGCAGCAGTGGTACTCATGCCTGCACTCCTGTCAGTTGGGCGGAATCGCGTTGGGTGGAGGCGGTCAATTCGAGGAACAGCTCCTCAAGTGAGGAACTGTCGCTGCCGCGAAGTTCGGTGAGGACCACCGCGGCGGCCGCGGCTGCTCGCCCGACCTCCTCGGTGCTGGCTTGAACCTTAAACGAACCGTCGGCTTCCTGAGTTGCAGCGATTCCCGCAGCAGCAAGCGCCGCGCCAAGATCTGCTGGCGACAGGCCGCGAACGAGGGTGCCGTTTGCCTCGAGGAGTTGATTCTTAGTCCCTTGGGCGACGATTTTTCCCTGCCCGATGACGATTAGTTCGTCAGCGATGACCTGCACCTCGTGCAGTAGATGCGAGGACAGTAGAACGGTTCCGCCCTGCTCGGCGTAATGCTTCAGGAGTTGGCGCATCCAGTGGATGCCGGCCGGATCGAGGCCGTTTGCCGGTTCGTCGAGAATCAAGATCCGCGGATCGCCGAGCAATGCGTGCGCGATGCCGAGGCGTTGGCGCATACCAAGCGAGTAGTCACGAATCCGACGCTTTGCTTCGGCGGGAGTGAGCCCAACGAGTTCGAGCATCTCGTCAACCCGGGTCTTTGGTAGGCCCATCGCAAGGGCGCCAAGGGTTAGCACTTCACGACCTGTGCGACCGGCGTGCTGCGCCGAAGCATCCAGTAAGACCCCTATTTGGGTTGCCGGGTTCGGAATGTCTAGGTAGTTGTGTCCGTCAATGGTTGCCGTTCCCGAGGTCGGCCTGGTCAACCCGACCATCATCCGCATCGCGGTTGACTTGCCGGCACCGTTTGGGCCGAGGAAGCCGGTTACTCGCCCCGGGGTGCAGTCGAAGGAGATGTCGTCGACGGCCCGAAAGTCGCCATACACCTTTGTTAGATTTTGGACACTAATCATGGCGCCCATCCTGCCGTATGCCGCGAAACTTTTAGCTGACTGTCCCCAGGCCAAGCAGAGTTTCGAAAATATCGCTGAACTCTCGTTCAAGGCGCGCCGAATAGTCGGCCGAATCGTGGACTCTTGACGCCTGCGGGTCGGCTCGACCAGCACGCAATACCAAGTCGTACTCGATGATTTCAGCGGCGACGTGAACCTCGGCCGGGTCGTTGACGATCTGAAACTGAGCAGCCGAATCGGCCGCAACCGGTTCTGCCCCCAAGCGGGCGATCGCCAGCACGCTCACGACGTGAATCCGTCGCTCGGGCACGGCCAGGGCAATTTCGCCGCCTTCTTCAAGACCCAGTTCACGAAGACCGGCCGCCAACGATGACGACTCGTGCAGCAATTTGGCGTAGCTAAGCGTCCCCGTCGAGGTGCGCAACGCTGGCTCATCGGCCCGCCCGTCGATTACGTGTCGGTCAAGCGCACGAAAGGCCAAGCTTTGAACGTTCATTAGATTCCCTTGAAGATCGGCGTACGCTTTTCGGCTCTGGCCAGCGACGCTTCTTTCACATCTTCACTAGCCCAAACTGCGGTAAAACTCGCCGAAACCTCGTCGTCGTCGAGCACGCCGTTCACGACTAGTTTGTTGTGCGCGATGGCCAGTGGGGCGAGGTTGGCGATCTGGTGGGCCCAGGAAATAGCTTCGGCCAAGTTTCCGGTCCGGTCGGCCAGACCGCAGCCGATCGCCTCCGTCTGATCGATTGAATCGGCCGCTAGGAGCACGCGGCGTGCCCGGCCGTGGCCGGCCAACTCGGCCAAAGTCCGTATTGTCCAGCCATCAACGGCCATCCCGTTTCCGGCAGTTGGCACCGCGAACTTCGCTCGCTCGTCGACTACTCGCAGGTCGCAGGCAATCGCCAATTGGGTGCCAGCCCCGATCGCGGGACCGTTGACCGCCGCGATTATTGGCACTGGCGTGCGGGCCATCTCGTGCAGCATTGTGTAGAGCGCGGTCAGGAATTCATCGCCGTAGACCGCGTCCAGGTCGGCTCCGGCACAAAATGCCGTTCCTTCACCAGTGACGACGATCGCCCGTGAGCCGTCCGCGACTGCAGTTTGAACTGCCGTCAGGATTGCCTGGCAAAGCTCGACGTTGAGTGCGTTCCGGCGGTCAGCGCGTTGCAGCGTCAGGATCGAAATGTCACCGTCGTGGACGGTACTTAGCAGTTCGGACATGAACATAAATCTACCTAGGCCAGTCCCAGTCGTTTCAGTCGGCGCGTGACCGAGAATGGACCTAGGTCGAACAGCAAGGAGCCGCATGAAACTCGACTTCAAGAAATCACTCGATTCCTATCGCGCGAAAGCAGGTGAGTGTCGCGTCTTGGAGTTGCCCGAACTTCAATACTTGATGATCGACGGCCAAGGTGATCCAAATACTTCGGCCGAGTACGCCGACGCACTCTCCACTCTTTATCCGGTGGCATACGCACTGAAGTTCGCGTCGAAAAATGAGCTGGATCGCGACTATGTCGTGCCACCACTTGAGGCGCTCTGGTGGGCGGAAAATATGAACACGTTCACCTCCGCACGCGATAAGTCGGCTTGGGAATGGACGCTGATGTTGCTGACCCCTGAGTGGATTTCTTCGGACCTGTTCGCAGCTGCTCTCGAAAAAGTCGCCGCCAAAAAACAGGCACCGAATCTGGCCAGCGTTCGACTGCAGGCCCTCCGCGAAGGCACCTGTGTGCAGACCCTGCACCTTGGCCCCTATGACGATGAAGCCGAAACGCTCGCCAAGCTTCATAACGAGTTCGTTCCAGAAAACCGATTCGAACTCACCGGCAAACACCATGAGATCTACCTCAATGACCCGCGGAGAACCGCGCCGGAAAATCTCCGTACGATCTTGCGCCAACCAGTCGAACTTGTCGGGGCAAAAGCAAAAGGTTAGAAAGCTAGTCGCTGGCGCGAACAGGGCGATGATCGGCGAGAATCAGCGGGATTTTGTGGCGCATTTGTAACGGCAGCACGCAACCGGCGGCTATTCCGAAGCTGCCAACTGGCCACAAGCGGCGTCGATGTCGCTGCCGCGAGTATCGCGGATGGTTGTGCTGATGCCTTTGGCTTCGAGTCGGCGGACGAACTCGTCCATGTCCTCGTCACGCGAGCGGGTGAACTTTGAACCCGGCACCTCGTTTAGCGGGATCAGGTTCACGTGCACCCAACCCCAGTCGCCGTAGGCGTTCAGCACGTCGGCCAATAGGTCGGCGCGCCACGCCTGGTCGTTGATATCGCGCATCATCGCGTATTCGATCGAGACTCGCCGCTTGGTTGCCTTCGCATACTCCCAGGCGGCTTCAACAGTCTCGGCCACGCTGAACCGAGTGTTGATCGGCACTAACTCGTTGCGCAGTTCGTCGTCGGGGGCGTGCAGGCTCAGCGCCAGCGTGACCGGAATCCCCTCGGTAGCCAACTGCTTCATTCGAGGCACCAAGCCGACCGTCGAAACGGTGATATTTCGCGCGCTCAGCCCAAGTCCGGCAGGCGCCGGCGCGACCATCCGGCGCACGGACTCCACGACGGCCTTGTAGTTGGCCATCGGCTCGCCCATGCCCATGAAGACCACGTTCGAAAGTCGGCCTGGGCCGCCCGCAACCGCACCCGAGGACATCTGGTGAGCGGCGTCCACCACCTGATCGACGATCTCGGCGGTGCTCATATTGCGTTGCAGTCCACCCTGACCGGTCGCACAGAATGGGCACGCCATGCCACAACCGGCCTGGCTGGACACACAAACTGTGGCCCGATCGCGGTACCGCATCAGCACTGATTCAACTAGCGCCGAATCAAAGAGCCGCCAAAGCGTCTTACGAGTCGTGCCGGAGTCAGCTTCCAAAACGCGAACCTGCTGAAGCAACTGCGGCAAAAGCGCCTCAACAATCGCGTCGCGATCAGCGGCCGGCAGGTCAGTCATCTCAGCAGCGTCGCGCTCAAACCGCGCAAAATAATGGTTCGCAACCTGGCGAACTCGAAAAGGTTGTAGCCCTAGTTCGATGGCCGCTGCCTTGCGCTCATCAGTGGACAAGTCAGCCAAGTGTTTCGGAGCTTTACCGCGACCTTTTGGCGGCGCCATCACCAACGGCAGAGGCTTGGGGTTTACGTCTGCCAGCTCGACCTCATTCGCCATGGAAACGATTATCCCATCTAATGGCGAATAAACTGCATCCGGCGAATCTGCCGGGCATCAAACCAGCAGGTACATAACCAGGTAGGCAACCGGCGCGACGGCGATCAACGAATCGAGTCGATCCATCAGTCCACCGTGGCCTGGCAGCAGGTCACCCATGTCCTTGATGCCGACGTCTCGTTTGATCAACGACTCGCACAGATCACCCAAGGTCGCGAAGCAAACCCCGGCGATACCAAGCACTAGTCCGGCCCACCAGGGACCATCAAGTGCGAACACGACGATCCCGATGCCGGCGGCCACGCTCGCGATCATTGAACCGGTGAAGCCCTCCCAAGACTTCTTCGGTGAAATCGTCGGCGCCATCGGGTGTTTGCCAAACAGCACGCCAGCGGCGTAGCCGCCAATATCGGAGGAGATAGTCACCAAAATGAAGGCAACGATTCGCCACTGGCCATCGTCTTCGGCAAGCATCCGCTGGACGAATGTGCCCATCAGGAACAGGTATGACAACAAAAAAATGCCGGCAGTTGCGTCACGCAAGAAGCCGTCGGCCCCGTCGCGAAGGCGCCACGCCATTGTCGCGATAACAGTCAAAGCCATCACTGCGGCAGCAGTGTCCATCCCGTCATAAAAGGCGACGAACTGCATGGTGAACCCGCCGACCAACACTGGAATCAGCGGCACCTTGATGCCTGCAGTGGCAACGGCCCGGGTGATCTCGATCGCCGCGACGACCAGTGCGGCTGCAACGACGACTACGAACAGATCCTTGATCCAGAAAAGCGACGCCAAGACAAGCGCAACAAGGCTTAGCCCGACGGTAATGGCAGCACGCAGGTCGCGCCCGGCCCGGCCGGATGCTCGGTCTTTTTCTGCGGGTGCCTGATCCTTAGACGTCAAGGAGCTCGGCCTCTTTGTGCTTCAACGTCTCGTCGATGACATCGACGTGCTTTTTCGTCAACGCGTCGAGGCGCTTCTCGGCACCGGCGTTGTCGTCCTCGCTAATTTCAGAGTCTTTTTCGGCCTTATCGAGCGTCTGCTTGGCTCCGCGGCGAACGCCACGAACCGCCACGCGGCCTTCTTCGGCCTTGGATTTGGCGAGCTTGATGTATTCCTTACGGCGTTCCTCGGTCAGTTCCGGGAGCGAAATTCGCAAGACCTTGCCGTCGTCTGAGGGGTTTACGCCCAAGTCCGATTCGCGGATGGCCTTTTCAATGGCCGCTTTCGCGCCCTGGTCATAGGGGCTAATGATCACGGTGCGCGGCTCGGGTACCTGAAAACTCGCCAACTGCTGCAGCGGCGTCGGCGTGCCGTAGTAGTCCGCTGTGATTTGGGCGAACATCGCGGGGTGGGCGCGGCCAGTACGAATTGCAGCGAATTCTTCGCGCGTGTGCTCAACCGCTTTGGTCATCCGGCTTTCGGCGTCACGCAGGGTCTCGTCAATCACGTCATGCTCCATTGCATTGTCGGGCTCACGTCAGGCGTGAACTAGCGTTCCAATCATCTCACCACGAAGTGCGCGAGTGATTGCGCCCTCGGCGTTCATGTTGAACACCATCATGGGCAGTTCGTTCTCCATGCAAAGCGCGAACGCGGCCGCGTCCACCACCTGCAGGTTGCGTTGCAGTGCTTCGCCAAAAGTCAGGCTGTCAAATCGGCGAGCCTCAGGGTTGTGGCGCGGGTCGGCGTCATAAACCCCATCGACACCGTTCTTGCTCATCAAGACCACGTCGGCCTTGATTTCCAAAGCACGCTGGGCCGAAACTGTGTCGGTGGAGAAATAGGGCATTCCGGCGCCGGCACCGAAAATGACTACGCGACCCTTTTCCATGTGGCGAATGGCGCGGCGCGGCACATACGGCTCGGCGACCTGCGCCATCGCGATAGCGGACTGGACCCGCGTCTCGATGCCCTGCTTCTCAATGAAGTCCTGCAAGGCAAGCGCGTTCATTACCGTGCCGAGCATGCCAATGTAGTCGGCTCGTGAACGTTCCATGCCCCGTTGGCTCAGTTCTGCGCCGCGGAAGAAGTTGCCGCCACCAACGACGATCGCTACCTGAACGCCGTCGTTAACGGCTTGAGCGATTTGGGCGGCGGCGTCATTTACGACGTCGGGGTCAATTCCGATTGCCCCTCCCCCGAAAACCTCTCCGGACAACTTGAGAAGAACGCGGCGAGCCATGAGACGAGGCTATCGGATCAGACCTTCATCGCTGTGGTCGGATCGTTCGAAGAGAAAAAGTAAGCGGCCCTGCGGAAAAGTTCCGCAGGGCCGCTTACTTTATTTTGCTACGCCTCAGGCGCCAACCTCAATGTGGCTGAACCGGGTGATGGTGATTCCGGCTTCGTCAGCAACGGCCTTAACCGTCTTCTTGTTGTCGGTGACGCTGGCCTGATCGAGCAGGACGTTCTCCTTGAAGAAACCGTTGACTCGACCTTCGATGATCTTGGGCAGAGCCTGCTCTGGCTTGCCCTCCTCCTTGGCGGTCGCCTCGGCGATTTCGCGCTCCTTGGCGACGATCTCGGCCGGGACGTCCTCACGGGTTAGCCAACGCGGACGCATCGCTGCGATCTGCATTGCGATCGAGCGGGCCACGTCCTCGTTGTCGCCAACGAATTCGACCAGGACGCCAACAGCCGGCGGCAAATCGCTCGCGCGGCGGTGCATGTAAGTCGCGACCTGCCCGCTCAGCGCGCTCACGCGGCCGAGTTCGAGCTTTTCGCCGATTACAGCAGCCAGCGCGCTGATCGTCTCGGTGACGGTCTTGCCGCCATCGAGGACAACGTTTGCGAATTCAGCGGCATCAGCAGGCTTCGCAGCGTCTGCTGCAGCGGCCAACTGCTGAGCCAGTTCGATGAACTGCTCGTTCTTGGCAACGAAGTCGGTCTCGGAGTTGAGCTCAACAATGGCCGAACCAGCGTTGGCGACCAAGCCCGAGGAAGCCTCGCGCTCAGCACCGCGCTTGGCGGCCTTGGCCGCACCGGAGATCCGCAGGGCCTCGATGGCCTTGTCGAAATCGCCGTCGGCCTCAGTGAGCGCCTTCTTCGCATCCATCATGCCCGCGCCAGTCGCGTCGCGGAGTTTCTTCACATCGGCAGCAGCAATTGCCATGTTCTTACCTCAGTTCTGGTTTTGGGAAGGGGTCAGGAAGCCGGGGCGTCTTCAGCCGGGGTCTCGGCAGCAGGGTCGGCCGGGGTCTCGGCAGGCGCGTCAGCGGCGGGCTTGTCCGAGCTGAGCAGTTCCTTCTCCCAATCGGCCATCGGCTCTTCAGCACCAAGCTCTTCGCCCGGTGCCTCTTCGCCGGTCTTAGCGCCCGAACGCGAGAGCAAGCCCTCAGCAACGGCGTCGGCGATGACGCGAGTCAAAACGCCAACCGAACGGATTGCGTCGTCGTTGCCCGGGATCGGGTAATCGACATCGTCGGGGTCGCAGTTGCTGTCCAAGATCGCGATGATCGGGATACCCAACTTGCGGGCTTCGTCAACTGCGAGGTGTTCCTTGTTCGTGTCGACGATCCAGACAGCGTTCGGCACGCGGCCCATATCGCGGATACCGCCGAGGGTGCGGTTGAGCTTGGTGTACTCGCGCCGCATCTGCAGCAGTTCCTTCTTGGTGCGGTTGGAACCGGCGACATCGTCAAAGTCGATCTCTTCGAGTTCCTTCATCCGCTTGAGGCGGTCGGACATCGTCGAGTAGTTGGTCAGCATGCCGCCGAGCCAGCGCTGGTTGACGTAAGGCATGCCGACGCGCTTAGCCTGCTCTTCTACCGGCTCTTGCGCCTGACGCTTGGTGCCGACGAACAGAATCGTCCCGCCACGAGCAACCGTGCCCTTGACGAACTCGTAAGCCGAGTCGATGTAGGCAAGCGACTGCTGCAAGTCGATGATGTAGATGCCATTGCGCTCGGTGAGGATGAATCGCTTCATCTTGGGGTTCCAACGGCGGGTCTGGTGCCCGAAGTGAACGCCGCTTTCGAGCAGCTGACGCATGGTTACGACGGCCATCGTCGTACTTCCTTCCAATCCAAGTTGACGCACCACCGGTTGGCGATGCCCTGGTGTCCGACTGCTGTCCACCCAGTTTCTGGGACTTGGCCAGTAGTCCTGAGTTCAGAGAATCTCGTCACCCAAGAAACGGACACGCGAATTTCCGCCGAAAAAGACGGATACTTCAAGTCTAGTGCACCAATGCATGCGATAAGAAATCGGCCATGCTCCACAATTACGGTGCGCCTCAGCGTTAATCCACAAGAGCCACCATTGGACTGTTGGCCGGCGGGTTCTTCAATGTTTGCTCAAGGAATGGTTCAGACCCAAGTCATCGCCGTTATTGTTAGCGCGATCTTCCAGTTTTTCGTCGCCAACTCTCCCACGCCTTGGGTTTGGCCACTAGGAGATCAACAAGTCGAGCGGCAGTTTGACCCGCCAGCAAGCGACTATGGCCCCGGACACCGCGGGATCGACATCCCTGGAAAGCCGGGCGAAACCGTCCGCGCTGTTGCCGTTGGCACGGTCACCTTTGCCGGCGAAGTTGCGGGGGTGCCGACCATCACGATCAGTCACGGAGTGGAGCGTTCGACCTATCAGCCAGTCAAGGCGAGTGTGCGAGTCGGCGACGCGGTCGATGCCGGTCAGCGAATCGGTCGACTCGGCGGTTCGCATCCATCGTGCCGAACAACCTGCCTAAATCTTGGCCGACTGCGTGGTGACAACTACCTAGATCCGGCCGCGTTGCTGGTCAGTTCTGGCAGTTACCGGCTGATAAGTCCGGTTGGTCCAGTTCCCGAACCACCAGCGCAGGCAGTCGGCCACTTGCCGTTAGCCGGCCCAATCACTTCTAGCTTCGGGATGAGGATCCACCCAATAACTGGCGTCCGAAAACTCCACGACGGCGTCGATATCGGTGCCGCCTGCCAGACACCGGTGCCGTCCGTTGCTGCTGGGAAGGTAACTATTTCAGGCCGTCGAGGTGGTTACGGCGAACAAGTTGAGGTTCGCCATCGAAATGGCATGCGGACCTCCTATTCGCACTTGAGTCGACGCTCAGTAGCGACCGGCGCACAGGTGCGGAAGGGGTCGATTGTCGGACTCGTCGGTTCAACCGGTTACTCGACCGGCTGCCACCTGCACTTCATGAAAATTGTCAATGGCCAACGGGTCGATCCTGTCGGTTGACCGTTCAGGCTCGCGGGTGCGCCTGCGCAAATGCTGCCCGCAGTCGATCGGCACTAACGTGGGTATAAATCTGGGTAGTGCCAAGGGACGCATGGCCCAACAGCTCCTGGACCGAACGCAGGTCGGCTCCGCCCTCGAGCAGATGAGTCGCGGCCGTGTGCCGCAGCCCGTGAGGACCAATATCAGGCGCTTCGGGGACTGCGGCCACTCGATCGTGGACGATTCGGCGCACCACCCGCGGATCAATACGACCGCCCCGAGCGCCGAGGAAGAGCGCTGGGCCACTGGACAAGTTCGCGGCCTGCGGGCGGCCAGCTGTTAGCCAAGTATCGAGTGCCTCAGCGGCCGGAACACCATAGGGAACCATCCGTTCCTTGTTGCCTTTGCCAAGAACTCGCAAGACCCGCCGGTGGTGATCGAGGTCGTCAACATCTGCGCCAACCAACTCCCCCACCCGAATACCGGTGGCGTAAAGCAGCTCGATGATGGCAAGATCGCGAATCCCGAGCACACCTTCATCTTCGATTCCGGTGGCGATCGCGTCTACTACCTGGCGCATATCGACCTGGTTCAATGCTGGCGGCAACATCCGATGTGCTTTAGGGGCGGCCAGCAGGGCACCCGCGTCAGTCGATGCCCTTTCGGTTCGTTCGAGCCAAGCGGTAAAAACTCGTGCGGCCGTAGACCGGCGGGCCAAAGTGGTTCGGGCCCGCCCCCTCGACTGCAGGCCTGCGAGCCAGCTGCGCAGCGTCCGAATCGTGAGGTCTGCCGGATCGTCCAAATGCAGCAGGTTCGCGTGAGTGGCCAGGCTGGTCAGATCCACTAGATACGCGCGGATTGTGTGTTCGGCCAACCCGCGCTCATGTCGCAGATGCTCCTCGTAATCGGCCAACGTCGCCGCCCACTTTTCGGAAAAGTCACCCACCTGCCAACCTTCGCACTTTGGCTAACCAGTTTTTCGGACCTAGGCCGCTCAGCGCGAATAAACCGAAACTTCGGTCGCTTTGAGACTCAACCAAATTTGCGCCCCAGGCTCGATCTGGAGTTCGGCAGCCGCAGCGGAGGTGACGTCTGCGAGGACCCCGTCCACGTCTACTCGGCAAGTGCCGCCGCGCTGTTCAATTCCGCGAACCGTGCCGCGTCGAACATTGCGAGGACTACCCTCGGGCTTTTGCCGGTGCAGCGCCACCGCGGTCGGCGAAAACGTCGCCATTGCTGGTGCACCGATAACGAGTTCTTCAGCGGACTCACCAAGCAACTCGTGCTGGTCGTTGTCGCGAACAGTTTTGGGACCCGTTGCGACTCCGTCGATCAGGTTAACCCCGGCAAGGGCGGCAGCAAACGGGCTCCGTGGATGAGAAAGCACGTCCCTACTCGGTCCCGAGTCGATTATTCGGCCATCGTCAATAACGATCGTTCGATCGGCCAGGACCAAGGCGTCGAGTGGATCGTGGGTAACAATCAGTGCAGTTCGGTTCGCCAAAACTCGGCCGATGACTTTTCGCAACTGCGGCACCGACGGCGCGTCCAGCGCCGCCATCGGCTCATCTAGTAAGACCACGTCGGGCGCGGCAGCCAACGCCCGGGCAAGCGCCACTCGTTGGGCTTGGCCACCAGAAAGTTCAAACGGTCGCCTGGCCGCCAACTCAGTCAGCCCGAGTTCGGCCAGCCACGAGTCAGCGATTGCACCGGGGTTGTTAGCGCCCGTGCAAGTTGGCCCAAAAGCCACATTGGCGCGAACGTCAAGATGAGGAAAGAGAAGCGAAGCCTGAGTCAACAGCGCAACTGACCGCTCGTGCGGTGCGACCCAAGTTTTCGGGCCGACCAGTTCACGATCGCCGACCTGAACTCTCACCTGCTCGAGTTTCAAGAGTCCAGCGATCGCGGCGAGTACGGTCGACTTTCCGGTGCCATTCGGCCCGACGAGGGCAACAGTCTCACCCGATTCGACGTCAAACTCGAGGTCCACCCCGCGGGCCGAGTCCACGACGTGGACTTGCAGACTCACCATGGGTTTCTCCCTGGCCTACGAACCACCGCAATCACCACGACCGCGACCATCACCAAAAGCAAGGAAAGTGCGATGGCTGCCTGTGGGTCGGTTTCGCGCTGCAGGTAGATCTCTGGTGGCAAGGTTCTGGTTACCCCCTGCAAGCTTCCGGCGAAAGTGATTGTGGCGCCAAACTCGCCCAGTGCGCGAGCGAAACTGAGCACGGTTCCGGCCACAAGTCCTGGCCAAACCAGCGGCAACGTCACCTTGGTCAAGACGCGCGATGGGTTGGCGCCGAGTGTCGCCGCGACTCGTGAATACCCCGGATCAGTGCCACGAAGTGCGCCCTCCAGACTTACCACCAAGAACGGCAATGCAACAAAAGTCTGCGCAATGACTACTGCTGCGGTGCTAAAGGCGATCTGAATTCCTAAGACCTCAAGGTGCTGACCCAACAGGCCGCGGCGGCCAAAGGTGTAGAGCAGCGCTATGCCCCCAACAACCGGTGGCAGGACCAATGGAAGCAAGATGAACGGCCGCACGACGTCGACAAGTCGCGAACTCGATCGGGCCAGAAAAAGTGCCATCGGCACGCCGATCAGCACACAAATCGCGGTGCTCATTGACGCGGTACGCAGACTCAACGACAGCGCCGCGAGAGACGATTCAGAAGTGACCAGCGAACCAAAATCGCCCCAGTCGACCCGCAGGACCATCGCCACCAGCGGCAAGATCACAAACGCCAGACCTGCCACGGCCGGAATCATCGTCCACCGCGGCAGGTCTACCTGGTTAATACTCACGGGGTGCCGAAGCCGGCCTTCGTAAAGACGTCCTTGCCCTTCGATCCGGTGATCAAGTCGACGAATGCTTGCGCGAGGTCGGCGTCACTTGCCTTCGCCAACGGCGCGATCGGGTAGGCGTTGACTACTTCGTTGGCCTCTGGGATCTCAATTCCAGT
Source organism: Aeromicrobium sp. (assembly GCA_035401705.1). Taxonomy (GTDB): domain Bacteria; phylum Actinomycetota; class Actinomycetes; order Propionibacteriales; family Nocardioidaceae; genus Aeromicrobium. Next base: position 31,036 of record DAONBX010000004.1, on the reverse strand, counting down.
TACCGTGTCACCAGCAGAAATCACGTCCGTGACGTATACCAAACCAGCATCGGCCTCGCCGCTAGTGACTTTGCCGAGTACATCGGTAACCGACTGCTCTTCGCTGACTGGTTTCACCGTCACCCCGACCTTTTTCAGCAATTCCTGTGAGGCGGCACCGCAGGGAACCTGCGGGGCGCACAGCACGACCTTGACCTCTGGGTTCGAAAGATCTTCGAGCGACTTAACCTTTGCCGGGTTATCGACCGGCGTAGCGATTTCTAGCACGTTTGTGGCGAAAATGACCGGGTCCTTGGCGGTTCCGTCTTCATCGACCACTAGGGCCATCGTGCGCTCATCTGCGGAGGCGAAAACGTCCGCCGGCGCGCCTTCGTTGATTTGCGCCGCCAGGTCAGAGGACCCACCGAATGACAGTTTCACTTCGACGCCTTCGTTGGCATCTTCAAACTCTTTGGCCAACTCGGTGAACGTTCCCTTTAGCGATGCGGCGGCAAAGACCGTTAGTGTCCGGTCCTTGTCAGCATCAGCAGAATCGTCAGAGCCACAGGCGGCAAGGCCAGCAAGCAGGGCAAGCGTTCCGACAAGGGCCGCCAACTTGGTGAATCTGGTCTTCATCCGATCTCTCCTACTGTTTCGATAATTACGTTGGTTGCTTTGACCACGGCCACGCCGACCACACCGACCTCGAGGCCAAGTTCGCGCACCGATTCGGTGCTGATCAGCGATACGACGCGATGTGGCCCGCACTGCAGTTCCACTTGTGACATCACCTGGTCGCTGATGACGTTCGTGACGATCCCGACAAATCGGTTGCGTGCCGACCTTGCTACGCCGGTTGGATCCGGCGCTTCAGGAAGCGATTGACGCGCATGTGTGGCTAGGCTCTTGCCATCGATGACCGTTCGGCCCGATCCATCTTTAGCGCTTTCGAGTCGGCCCGAACTAATTAGTCGTCGTACGGTGTCGGTACTGACTCCCAAGAATGTTGCTGCATCTGCGACTCGCACTTGCGTCATGATTGGCAGTCTAACCACGCAAATAGGTCAACCGAGGTGGAGGGACAATGGGCAGGTCAGTTGATGCACACGTTCACCAGATAGCCGATGCGGTTCGATTGGCCATCGCTGAACGAGCGAAAGACGGGTCGATCTCCCTAGCCGTAGGTGAAATCGATGGCGGCCGTTTGGCCTCGGCCGCCTACGCCAACCGGGACGTCCCTGGCTTCGACAACAGCCAGATGGATGGCTTCGCCGTGAATTCGGCTGACTTGGCCACGACCGCGAACGGCCCGGTCACTTTGACCACGGTTGCTCACGTTGTTGCTGGCGCGACGAATCCACCGAGGCTCGAGTCCGGTCAGGCCGCGCCAATCATGACTGGCGCACCGCTACCACCCAACGCGGATGCAGTCGTTGCTGTCGAGCGCACCCTCGATCGCGACTTCGGCCCCCCAACAGGCGGTGGGACCGTGACCTTCCACGCGCCAGTGACACCGGGCGCATTCATCCGCACGGCCGGGGTAGACGTTCGTGCAGGCGCGCTCCTGCTCGATGCGGGCGCACCACTTCACCCCGGTGCGGTTGGCGCACTCGTTGCCGCGGGAGTCCAAAGCGTAAACGTTGCGCCGCGCCTACGGCTGGCGATTGTCAGCACCGGAAGTGAAGTTGCAAACGGCGACGTACCAGATGTCAACGCAACTGCGCTTCGGGCAGCCGCAACCCAGTTGGGCCTAGCTGCCACAACTCATGTTTGCCCCGATGACCCAGAAGCTCTCAGCGAGCTCCTGGAGCAAATCGGCCTTTCTAATGACTTGATCATTACTACCGGCGGCGTGAGCGCCGGAACTCGCGAAGTGGTTCGCCAGGCGTTAGCCGGGGCGCCAGAGGCTTGGTTCGGTCACGTTGATGTGCAACCTGGCGGGCCCCAAGGACTCGCGCAGATCGACGTCTTGGGCCGGGTTATTCCGGTCGTTTGCCTGCCGGGAAACCCAGTCAGCGCACTCGTGTCATTTGAGTTGTTCCTACGCCCACCGTTGGCCGAATCAGTTGGATTGGCGCCATGGCGTCAATCTGGACAAGCACCGCTGGCAGAGCCACTGGAGTCAGTTGCCGGTCGGCTTCAGGTACGGCGCGGCCGCCTCGACGATGCTGGCCAGGTGAACCTCATCGGCGGGCCTGGTTCTCATTTGATGGCTTCATACGCTCGCGCTGACCTGCTGGTGCTCGTGCCCGAGCAGGTCACCTCGCTCTCGGCCGGCGATACGGTGGAGTGGTGGAGGATCGCGTGACTAAATCTAATGAAAACCTAAGCCACTATCGTGCCGACGGCAGCGCCCATATGGTCGACGTGACCGCCAAGGCCACCACGAAGAGAGTGGCCAGCGCATCGGGGATTTTTCGCACTCGCCCCGATGTTGTTCAGCAGATTATGACTGCCAACCTGCCCAAAGGTGAGGCCTTGGCAACTGCGCGGATCGCCGCGATCATGGCGGCAAAACGAACCCCGGACCTGATTCCCCTGTGCCACCCACTTCCGCTCGGGGCAATCACGATTGATTTTGAGGCCTCGGCCGATTCTGTTCGGATCACCGCCACCGTGGCCACGACCGCGCCGACGGGTGTCGAAATGGAGGCCCTCACGGCCGTTTCAGTAGCCGCTTTGACCTTGTTCGACATGGTCAAAGCCGTTGACGCCAAGGCCGTGATCGAACAGATCCAAGTAGAGTCCAAGGCCGGTGGAACCCACGATTGGAGCCGAAGTGAGTGAGCCGAAGCGAGTCTTGGGCGTGGTTGTCACCTCCACTCGTGCCGCTGCTGGACGCCGGCCCGACCTGACCGGGCCGCGCATAGCTGACTGGGGACGCGAACAAGGATTCGAAATCAATGGCCCACATGTGATCGCCGACGGTCCGAAAGTTGCCGATCTTCTTCGCGAACTCGTCGGGGCTGGCTGCGCGCTGATCGTAACTACCGGCGGCACGGGCTTCACCGAAGACGACCACACCCCGGAGGCGACCGCCGCGGTCGTCGACCGGCCAGCACCTGGAATTTCGGAAGCAATCCGGGCGCGCGGCCTGAAAAAGACCAGTCACGCAAGTTTGTCGCGCGGAGTTTCTGGGATCGCTGGCCGCACACTGATCGTGAACTTGCCCGGCTCGACCGGCGGCGTTCGCGACGGACTAGAGGTACTAGCTCAGGTCGCCGATCATGCTCTCGATCAACTAGGCCACGGCGAGTTGGCGGCCCACGAAACCCACGGCTAACTATTCCTTGCGCTGAACTAACAGAACACCGTCTCGCAAGATCGCGGGTTCACCGTCGGGTGAATAAGTCTGGCGATCACGCACTTCGGTGATCAACGTCGTCCAGTCCTTGCCAAGTTCGAGGATCGCAAGGTCTTCTGCTGGCGTTGGGCAGTCCATCGGTTCATGATTGTTGCTGGCCCACGGCGGCGGTTCGGCATGCGCTACCACCAAGAACAGCCCCCCTGGTGCGACCCATTCGGTGGCCCGGCGCAAGATCGAACTGCGGTCTAATCGAGCACGTGAATGCAGGAAGCAAGCCGAAACGAGGTCGTAGGACTTCTCGCTAGTCCAAGCTTCAAGATCGGCGGCAATCCAAGTGACCGCTTCACCCAGTCCCGCGCGACTTGCGGCAGCCTCGCCCCTAGCCAACGCGGTCGGCGATAAATCGACTGCGGTGACCTGCCAGCCGCGTTGCGCCAGCCAGAGCGAGTCGCCACCTTCGCCGGCCCCAAGGTCGAGTGCAGTACCAGCGGTCCGATCGGCGATCGAATCGGCCAACGCCTGATTGACGTTGCCCGACCAGATCCCTTCGGCCGAACCGTATCTAGCTTCCCAATAGCCGAAGGGGTCGCTTGGCTGCGTTCCGCTGCCCTGCCCTAGGTCATGGTTTGCACTCACAAGACGAGCCTAACCGGCCGTTGACGAAGCCATCGGAGTGTGACTAACCCACAGCCCGTTTTCTGTCTCGGCCAGCCCGTGAGACTCCAGCAACCGCAACGATCTGCCGACGGCAACCGTCCCCCACCTGAGTCCGGCAGCCAGTTGAGACTCACTCAATGGTGTTTGATTCAACCGCTGCAAGACGCGCCGAGGCCCCGGTGCAAGGTCTACTTCGGAGCTATCAAGCCAGCCAAACGTGTCGGCCAGCACTTCTTTTCCTGAGGTCACCAACAGCGCTTTGCCGTCGCGGATCGCCCGGTGAACTCCTGTCGATGCTTGTGAGGTCACCGGCCCGGGTACGGCCATCGTCGTCCGGCCTAGTCGGTCGGCCCAATTGAGGGTGTTCAGCGAACCGCTGCGACCGGCGGCCTCCACGACGACAAGGCCAACAGACATCGCCGCAATTAACCGGTTCCGCACCAAGAATCGATGTCGCGCAGGCTGAATGCCGGGCGCGTACTCGCTGATGATCAACCCCTCCTCGGCGGTTCTTCGAAGTAGCGCTGCGTGGGCGCGTGGATAGTCCAGATCGACGCCGCAGGCCATCACCGCGACCGTTGCCCCGCCTGCAACCAACGCTCCTCGGTGGGCACAGGCGTCGATACCGAAGGCTGCCCCGCTGATGATGGTGTGTCCTTGATCGGCGCAGTCTGCCGCAATATCGCTGGCGCACTCGGCCCCGTAGGTCGTGTTGGAGCGAGCACCAACGACTCCGATCGGCGCGGCCATGAGATCGAGTAGGTCCGCGCCGCCGCGAACCCAAATCCCCAGCGGGGAGCCGGCCACCTGCCCAACCGATTCACAGTGAGCCAAGTCGTCCAGACCGGTCGGCCAGTCGTTGTCCCTGGGCACGACCCATCTCGCGTCAACTAGTTTGGCATCGGCCAACGCTCGGTCGGCGCGAGCCGAAGCGGTCTCAGCAGCCAAGGTCCAAGCTTGCGAATTGGCGATTCGCCCACCAGAAATTGCCTGCCAAAGCTCTTTTGGGTCCGAGGTATCGAGTAGCTCTGCGAGCCTTGGGTCGCCAGGTTCGATCGTCAACGAGAGCAAGAGTCTGGCTCTGCGGTCCGAAACGTCTTTCATGCTGCCGCCAAAATGCCAGCAACGTCGCCACCGATGGGACTGCCGCGCCTCAGGTCCAACGCGGTTTGCACGTCAGCCAATTCAGGTCGATCCCGGCCGCATAGGTCTGCGACGCTCCAAGCCAGTCTCAGAATCCGATCTGCCGAGCGCGGAGACGTCTTGTTTGACCGAACTTGGCGCTCCAACAGTTGCATTCCTGCTTCGGCGGCCGGCCAGTTTTTGCGAAGTTCAACCCCTGGAACGGCCGCGTTGATTTGCCACCGAGTGCCGGCCCAACGCGCCGTCTGTCGATCACGCGCCTGGCGAACTAGGTCACGAATTGCTGCCGTGGACGGGGCCGAATCAAGGTCACGACTCAAGGTGTGCCTGCTCGGTTCAACCAACACCCGATGGATATCTATTCGATCTCGAATCGGTCCAGATAGCCGGTCGAAGTAGCGCCTCCTCATCGGTGCGGTGCACTCGCACTTCTGCATCACCGAACCGGCATTCCCGCAAGGACAAGGGTTGGCGGCCAGCACCAGTTGAAACCGTGCCGGGAAAACAGCCGTTTGAGCCGCCCGCGAGACGACGATCTGTCCACTTTCCAACGGTTGACGCAAGGCCTCAAGCACGTTAATCGCGAACTCTGGCGCCTCGTCCAAGAACAGGACTCCTTGGTGGGCAAGCGACATCGCCCCCGGTCTGATTCCGCGGCTTCCTCCCCCGACTACTGACACCGCACTGGCGGTGTGATGCGGATCGAGGAAGGGCGGCCGGGTGAGCAGCGGAACGTCGACCGGCAACATGCCTGCCAGTGAGTGGATTGCGCTGGTTTCAAGCGAGGCTTCAGTTTCAAGGTCTGGTAGCAACGACGGCAACCGCTGGGCCAGCATTGTCTTGCCTACCCCTGGCGGGCCCACCAACAGGAGGTGATGCCCGCCGGCCGCCGCGATCAAGGTCGCCAACCGCGCATCTTCTTGGCCAACCACATCCGCAAGGTGCAGGTCTTCAACCCCCGCCGCCGATGCCCATTGTGGGTCTGACTCACGCAACGGCGGCACTGGTGGATCTTCGGGCTCTTCCTCGCCCCGGAGCATGGCGACGACCTGCCGAAGCGAGCGAACCCCAATGACGTCAATCCCAGGCACCAACTCGGCCTCAGCCGCGTTCACCTCCGGCACAAAGATCCGCTCAAACCCGGCACCGGCCGCCGCGAGGGTTGCGGGCAGCACTCCCCTAGCTGCCCGCAACCGGCCGTCTAAGGCCAGTTCGCCAAAGAACACCGACGTGGCGATCCGATCTAGTGGGATATCGCCCTTGGCCGCAAAAATTGCCAAGCCCATCGCGAGGTCGTAACTGGGTCCGCTCTTGGGCAGGCTGGACGGCGCCAAGTTGATTGTCACGCGCGAGTCTGGCCACGAGGCCCCCGAGTTCACGACGGCCGAGCGCACGCGACTTCGTGCCTCGCTCACGGTCACATCGGCGAGCCCAACCATGACTGTCGCTGGCATCCCTGAAGCGATATCTACTTCGACCTCGACGCGGCGCCCCGCTAGACCGTCAAGGGCAATCGCATGAACCGAGGCCATCAGGCCACCCCAGTTACGCGTTCGACCTGCGGCGCCCCGCTGGCCGGGACTCGAACGGCGACGACGTCGATGCGGACGCTGTCGGGTAGGACCGCGTGACTTTCAAGCCACGCCGAAGCAAGCCGCCTGAGCCTGGTCGCCTTCTGGCCGGTGACCGCCTCCAGCGGAGTGCCGTGGGTGGCCGAGGTTCGGGTCTTCACCTCGCAGATGACCAAAGTTGACCCGTCGCGGGCGACGATGTCGATCTCGCCGAACCGACAGGTCCAGTTTCGATCGAGAATCACCATGCCTACTGATTTGAGATGTTCGGCGGCGACTCGTTCGCCATAATCACCAAGGGCCCGGTTGCGCGCATATGTCATTGAATGAGCATTGCGGCCAGCACTTGCTCCCAACAGGGGCAAAAGCGGGCCTGTGTTCAGAAATCCAGACTGTGGAAAATCAGCCCTACAGAAGGCCGACATCGGACTCGGCAACAAACTTTTCCGACAAAATCCGGTACGAACGAGTTGTCATCGCACAAAGCGCAACGGCTGCCATCACCAAACCACTAATTAGGAAGATCAACGCAATCGCGCGGCCTTCACCCGGCCCGAGCAGCCACTCCCAGCGTTCGGCACCTGCCGGCGATTCAAATGACGGGATGATCCAGAACTCGGCAATTGGCGCAATCAGGAACGCGGTAACTGGTGCAGAAGCAGACTCGAACGCTTGGGCCAGGCCGAACACGCGTCCTTGGTTCTTAAACTCAACCACCTTCTGGATCACGGTTTGCTCTGCGGCCTCAATCGGGGGGATTAGCACCATGTAGAGCCAGATCCCACCGGCGAACAGCCAACCCCATTCGCGAATCGTGAAGAAGGCGCCGATCACGCCCATCAAGGCTACGACTAACAGCATCGTTCGGATTGGGTTGGCGCCTAGGCCAAATCGCGCCACTATCAGGCCACCGACAATGAACCCGGTTCCGGCGATGCCGAAAATGATTCCCCACATTTCGACGCTGAAAAGTTCCAAACCATACGGATCCAGCAGTGCCATGTAGACCCCACCGATGAGGTTGTTGAAGGTTGCAAACAGCACCATCGCAAGCAGTCCGGGAACAGCACGGATCGCGGCAAACGCCCCCACAAAATCAACCTTTGGCGCATCGGAGGCGCTGTGTTCGGGCCGCTCCTCGGGAATCCGAAAGGTAAACAAATGACCTGTCGATACTGCGGTGAGAACGATTGCGACTACTAAGGTCCAGCCCATGCCAAGTTGGCCAATTGCCAACCCGCTGAAAACGCTCGTGGCGATGAAGCCAACACCCTGCACCGTGCCGACAAGTCCGTTCGCATTTGCTCGGCGGTCTTCGTCTACAAGCAAGGTGACTGTCGTGGAAAGCGCGATATTTCGCAGACTCTCAACCACCGAACCGAACAGGATTAGGGCCACAAACAGCCAAAACCAACCGCGGCTCAAGTTCGCGATTTCGACTGGTCCGACGGAGGCGTATAGCCCGCCAGCAAGACCGAAAGCCACCAAGGTGACGACGCTCGACAACAACATCACGCGCTGTTTGAGGTGCCGATCTACCAGCGTGCCGAAATACATCGCGAATACTGCAAGCAACAACATGTAGGAACCGCCGATGATGCCGGTCGCCAGCACCGAACGGGTTTCCAAGTAAGCCCAGAACGTCAGGGCAAACCAGAGGAAGTTGATCGTGACGTTCGCGAGCAGCGTGTTGGCAAGAACTTGGGTAAATGCCTTGGCGCGAATACTCTTCGTCACACCGTTGGCAGTTTGAAGTCGGAGTCTTGAAGTTCTTCCACGTTGACGTCCTTGAAGGTAAGAACCTTCACATTCTTCGCGAACCTGGCTGGTCGATAAATGTCCCAGACCCAGGCATCGTTCATCGTCACTTCAAAGTAGGCATCGCCAGATTCTGAGCGTACTTTTACGTCAACGGCATTGCACAAGTAGAACCGTCGGTCTGTCTCTACAACGTATTTGAAAATCGCGACGACGTCACGGTACTCACGGTAGAGCGCAAGTTCCATATCGTTTTCGTACTTTTCTAGGTCCTCGGCACTCACCCGGAACCCTCCTTCATCCTCGACGTGTCGGCCATCGTACCGGCCTTGGTCGACGACTGTTCCTGATCGGGAAGCCGCCACGAAAGACGATGATGTTTTGTTGGTCCGTAACGCTTGAGCGCCGCCATATGTTCGGCCGAGGCGTAGCCCTTGTTCACGTCCCAACCATATTGGTCGTGTTCGGCCGACAGTGCGATCATGTGATTGTCGCGAGAGGTTTTAGCCAAGATGCTGGCAGCCGCCACCGCCGCGCAACTCAGGTCGGCTTTGACCAACGTGCGAACTTCCGGAATTTGGCCAAATACCACCGGCGGCCCGAAGAGCGCGTCTTGGTCTGGGGAAGTCAGATAGTCATGATTTCCATCGAGCAGAATCAAGTCAGGCGCAGGCGCCAGTTGGGCGATTGCGCGGTGTCCGGCCAGCCTCATCGCGGGCACAATGCCGAACTCATCTATCTCGGCGGAGGACGCATTGCCGATCGCCCAAGCCACCGCCCAGTTCTTGATTGGATCAACTAGGGAGTTCCTGGCCTTGGCGCTGAGCAGTTTGCTGTCGCGCACCCCGGTAGGTGCCGGTGCCGTGCCATCGGTCACGAGCACCATCGCCACGGTCACCGGTCCGCTCAGCGCACCGCGCCCGGCCTCGTCACTACACGCCAAAGCACTTGCCCCGCCGCGCAGAAGTTGACGTTCAAAACGAAGCGTTGGCGCTGCGGTCACGGCGCAGGCACATCATCGAATGCATCAGTTTGTTCGATAAAACCGAATCGGTCCAATGGCCAGACCCGCAACCATGACTTCCCGACTACATCCTTCACCGGGACAAACCCACCGCCGGGTTCGCCCATATGCGCCCGCGAGTCCTCCGAGTTGCCCCGATTGTCGCCCTGGACCCATAGATAACCCTTGGGGACAGTGACGTCAAAGGTCTGTTCGGCGTTCACACTCTTATCGTTTAGATACGGCTCATCGATCGATTCACCGTTCACGACGGTGCGCCCTTTGGCGTCACAACAGCGAACGTTGTCACCGCCAACGCCAATTGTCCGTTTGATCAGGTGTCCGCCAGAGGGATAAAGGCCGACCATTTCTAGGGCCCGCTGAACTCCGTTCAAATCCTGCTCTGAAGAAAGACCGAGCCAGTTACCCGGATCGCGGAAAACGATGATATCGCCGCGCTGCGGTTCGCCCCCAAACCAGTAGGACACTTTTTGGACCAAAATTTTGTCGTTTAACTGCATAGTCGGCAGCATCGAGCCCGACGGGATGTAGAAAGCCTGGAACAGGAACGTCTTTACGATTAGCGCCAATACGAGAGCCGAACCAATTAGGAGAATCGACTCCTGCCACCAACTCAATTGCCGCTTCTGCTCAGTCACCTGATGAGGGTATCTGCCGCGCCCACGGATCTGCGCCCGGGCCGCGTGTTCTCGACAAAAAAGACGGCCCCCAACTCCAGTAAAGGAGTCGAGGGCCGCGAAGCAGCGAACTCAGACGTCGCGCTTTTCCTTGATCTTGGCTGCCTTGCCGCGCAGGTTGCGCAGGTAGTACAGCTTCGCGCGGCGGACATCGCCGCGGCTAACGATTTCGATCTTCTCGATGACGGGCGAGTGAACCGGGAAGGTCCGCTCGACACCAACGCCGAAGCTCACCTTGCGGACGGTGAAGGTGCGGCCGATGCCAGAACCCTGCACCTTGAGGCAGACGCCTTGGAATGCCTGCACACGCGAGCGGTTGCCTTCAACGATGTTCACGTGCACCTTGAGGGTGTCGCCGGCCCGGAAGTCGGGTACGTCGTCGCGCTTGCTTTGAGCGGCGATCTGGTCAATGACGTTCGTCATGGTTTTCTCCTCGCCGGCGCCACAAGTCACCTGCGGATGTCAGTTTTCGAAATGATCTCGGGTGGTGCTTAATGGTGGCTCCCTCGTGGCAGAACCGTCCAGCACCAACGCTCAATCATGCCACAGCGCCCCGCCCCTAAGGAAATCAGGGACGGGGCGTTGCAAGGAATTGTCTAACTCAACTCGACTCAGTCGAACTTGTAGGCGCCACCACCGTGAAGCACGTTGTCGATTCCGGCGACTTCTTCGTCTTCGGTGACTCGGAAACCGATCGTGAAGTCGATTGCCTTACCCAGAGCAAAAGCGATTCCAAATGAGTAGACCGCGACGAATACCGACGGGATGATCTGAGCGATCAGCTGGTCGATGTTTCCGCCGGTGAATAGGCCCGTATCGGTGGCAAAGAAGCCCAAGTATAGGCAGCCAAGGAAGCCCGCGACCAAATGCAAGCCGACAACATCGAGCGAGTCGTCGTAGCCAAGCTTGTACTTTAAGTCGATCGCGAAGCAGCAGATCGCACCGGCGAGCAGTCCAAGGACAATTGCCCATAGTGGCGTGAGGTTTGCGCAAGCTGGCGTGATCGCAACCAACCCAGCAACGATTCCCGAGGCGGCACCGACTGCGGTGGGTTTTCCGTCCTTGAAGTGCTCAACCACGATGTAGCCGATGATGCCAGCAGCCGGCGCCGCGATCGTGTTCAAGAAGATCAGCGACCCGCCATTGCCGTCGGTGGCTGCACCCGTGTTGAAGCCGAACCAACCAAACCAGAGGATCGCAGCACCGATAAGCACCAACGGTACATTGTGCGGCTCGGCTGATTCCTTAGCGAAACCGACGGCCCGCTTGCCGAGGACAATCGCGAGAGCGAATGCGGCAGCACCTGCACTGATGTGAACGACGGTTCCGCCAGCCCAGTCGATCGGGACGGCCTCCCCGATGGTCATCGTACCTATCCAGCCGGTCATGCCGTCATCGTCAAAGCCCCAAACCCAACCTTGGGACGGGAAGTAGACGATCGTCGCCCAAAGTCCCGCGAAAAGCATCCACGGGAAGAAGCGTGCCCGGTCAGCCACGGCGCCAGAAATTAGTGCGGCGGTGATTACGGCGAATGTTGCCCCGAAAGCAACACCGGCAAGCCCGGAGGTGTCCTCGCCGGTTGCGAGGCCCTGCAGCGCGAAATCGGAGAACGGGTTCGCGAGCCAGCCGTGGATCAGGTCCGCTTCGCCTGCCGAACCCATGTTGAATCCGTAAAGAATCCACAAGACGAATACCAGACCCATGGCACCAAAACTGAGCATCATCATCGAGATGACGCTGCGGGCCCTGACTAGGCCACCGTAGAAGAACGCTAGGCCGGGAGTCATAAAGAGAACAAGAGCGGCGCAAATAAGCAGCCAGATTGTTCCGGGTTCCATATCAACCTCTTTGCGGTAGGAAACACGATTCGCGCCCGGGCTTTATTGCCGCGGGTCTGAAACGATCCTGATCAAGGCCGATTACGCAGACCCAACAGTTTCGTTTCTGCCGTGTTACGCCGCTCAGTTCTGTGTTAAATCAGGCCGACGAAGCCGAGTCCGCTCAAGGGATTGCTCACGACGCCATGCCGCGATCTTGCCGTGATCTCCGGAAAGGAGAACCTCGGGAACAGCACGATCTCGCCAAGCGGCGGGCTTGGTGTAGACGGGATATTCGAGCAGCCCATCAACGTGGGACTCCTCGGCGAGCGAAGCTGGATTCCCCATGAAACCCGGCAGCAGTCGCACCACTGCCTCGATAACCGCGAGGGCTGCCACCTCTCCGCCGTTAACGACAAAATCGCCGAGCGAAATCTCCTCGACCCGCCAAGTCTGACTCGCCTGGTCGATGACTCGCTGGTCGATGCCCTCGTAGCGGCCGCACGCAAAAACCAAGTGTTCTTCAGCCGACAACCGCGCCGCAGCCGCATGCGTGAATGGCACGCCAGCGGGCGTGGGAACGATTACCACCGCGTCGGTAGTACAAACCTCATCCAGCGCCTCACCCCAAGGCTCGGGCCGCATAACCATTCCGGCGCCACCGCCATATGGCGTGTCGTCGACCGTCCGATGGCGATCGTGAGCCCAGTCGCGTAGATCATGGGCGCGAAAATCCAGCAGTCCGCTCTTTTGCGCCTTTCCAGGCAGGGAGAGTTCTAAGGGAGAAAAATATTCAGGGAATATCGAGATGGCGTCAATACGCACTATTGCACCTCGTTCGCGTCCTCGGGTTGAAGTAACCCCGGCCGCTCCACAACCGTGATCGTGCCGGCTGTCAGATCAACCTGCGGTACCAACTCCTGGACGAATGGGACCTGAACCTTTATGCCGTCAAGATCCAAAAGCAATGAGTCGTGACCGGGGAGGTGCAGGACTTCGGTTACTGTTCCACGCTCTCGCCCATCGACAACTACCGTCAAGCCGACCAGTTGTCGGTCGTAATAGGAGTCGTCTTCAGCCGGAAGGTCTGCCGGGTCAACCGCCAGTTCGAGGATCCCACCGTGAATCTGCTCGGCCGCAGTGCGGTCAGCGATTTCGGCAAATGAAACTAAGAACCGACCGCTGTGCATTCGAGTTTTGGAAACTGTCAGCCGGCGCTCGGACCCCGAGAGAAGACAAAGGACCGACGAGCCGGGCGCAAAGCGCAACTGTGGCTCGTCGGTCCTGAGATCGACTACTAGGTCGCCGCGAATGCCGTGGGCTCGGCCAATCCTGCCGATTACGACACGCATTTTTGGCTCAACGCCGACGATCGACGTCCACGAAGTCAATCCGAGCGCCATCGGATCCCGAAAGAGCCGATGCCACAGTACGGATCGCGGTCGCAGTACGGCCCTGACGGCCGATTACCTTTCCGAGGTCGTTGGGGTTAACCCGAACCTCGAAAAGGTCACCGCGACGAGTCTGCTTCGCCCGAACTGAAACTTCATCGGGGTGGTCGACGATTCCGGCAACCAGGTGCTCGACTACTTCTTGGATGGGACCGGCCACGATCAGGCCTCTTCAGCCTTCGGCTCTTCAGCCTTCACTTCTTCGGCCGGAGCCTCTTCAGCCTTCACTTCTTCGGCCGCAGCTTCTTCAGCCTTGGGCTCCTCGGCCTTTTCCTTCTTGGCCTTGGTGGTGGTCGCGGCCTTCTTCGGTTCGGCGTGCAAGTCCTTGAGCGCCGCATCGAACAACGCGGCCTTGTCGGCCTTGGGCTCTGGGTGCTTCAAGGTGGCCTTGCCACCGATGTCGCCGGTGAGCTTCAAGATGGCGGCAACCGACTCGGTCGGCTGGGCACCAACTCCGAGCCAGTACTGCACACGCTCAGAATCAACGTGAATCGTCGACGGCTCGGTCTTGGGGTTGTACGTACCGATCTCTTCGATAACCCGACCGTCACGCTTGGTGCGGCTGTCGGCGATGACGATGCGGTAGAACGGGGTGCGGATCTTGCCCATCCGCTTGAGGCGAATCTTGACTGCCACGGCTGTGGTGTCTCCTTGGTGAGTAGAACTTCGAGTGATGTGGACCGACTTGTGGGGCAAGCCGAGCCAGAATCTAGGGCCGAGCCGTCAGGAGAGAGGGCCTGAACGACACCGGACGCAAGTCACTATTCTGCCAGAGAGGTGCCGCGAGCTCCAACTCGCACCTGCCACTGGTCGCGCATGGGGCGAAGTCCGTATCTTGGGACTCAGTTATGGACGAGGCCAACGATGTGGTCGATCACTTCTTCGAGGGTCAGATGCGTCCCATCTACCACTACTGCGTCGGCAGCCTGGGTCAATGGCGAGGCCGCTCGGTTCGAGTCGATTGCGTCTCGTTTGGCTAGGGCCTGGGCCATAGCAGTCGCATCTTCTATGCCCAGTTCGGCAGCGCGGCGCTCGGCCCTTGCTACGGGGTCTGCGACCAAATAGATTTTCAAATCGGCCTCTGGCGCGACCGACGTGCCAATGTCACGCCCCTCAGCGACAATCCCACGGTCGGCTGCCGCGATCGCTGCGCGCTGCAGGGCCACTAGTTGGCTGCGCACTTGCGGCACCGAGGCCACATGGCTTACTGCCGCGGTCACGTCGGCATCGCGAATGGGGCCAGAGACGTCAACCCCATTGACCGTGATTGTCGGCTCGACCGGATCGGTTCCGCTGCCAATTTCAACGCCGGCCGCTGCGGCCGCAACCGCTCCCGCGTCATGAACGTCCACCCCCGAGTTGAGCATCGCCCACGTCATCGCCCGATACATCGCACCGGTATCGAGATAGGCAAACCCCAACTTGGTGGCTACGCCACGAGAGGTGCTCGATTTGCCCGAACCTGACGGTCCATCAACCGCAATTACGGTGGTCACAAATTCTCTCCTCAGCTGAACGCGGACCAGCCGCGGTCGATCAGATAGGTGAGCAGCGTCGGTGCGACCGCTGCTTTTACGATCACTTCGACCACGCCGACCATTCGGCCAAGTTCGTGGTCAATGCGCATGTCTTCAATATTTATTTCGGCCAAGCCAATGTCGCTAAACAGTCTCGAAAGTTCACCAGGCGTGTCATCGATCGAGACAAATACGCCCGCCAACGCAGTGGGCTGCTCGCCGTGTTTTCCTGGCACCTTGGCCACGCCGGCGCGACCCAAATCTAGGTACTCGGCAATTGAACCGTCGGCGCTGTGGACCGATGAGCGCAGTTCGTCGAGACGGTCGGCGAGTAAGTCCAAAACTTGTCCAACCTGTTCGGCGTTGCTGCCGATGATGTCGACCCAAAGTCCCCGGTCGCTGCCAGCAATTCGAATGACATCGCGCAAACCTTGGCCGGCCAAGGCCAGATCCGCGGTGTCTGCGTCAGCGAGCAGTCCGGCGGTTAGGACCGAAACTAAGTGAGGAACATGTGAAACCAATGCAACTGCCCGATCATGGGCTTCGGCCGTCATTATTCGCGGCACCGCACCGAGGTCGCTAGCCAGCTGCTCAACCATGGCAATACTTTTAGTAGCCGAATTTTCGGTGGGCACGATCGCCCAGGCGCGCCCCTCAAACAGTTGGGCCGTGGCGGCAATCGGGCCAGAGCGTTCCTTGCCGGCCATCGGATGGCCGCCAACGAACCGAGGATCAGCAATCGCCTCAACGATCGACCGCTTCACGCTGGCCACGTCGGTGACGGTCGCTTCCTCGAACTCCGACAAAGCAAACTGAACGGCAGAAACCACAACTGACGGCGGAGTCGCCACGACCACTAGGTCCGGCTCGGCAACGGGGTCGGACACGCCTGCGCCCAAGGATTCGGCGAGCGTCACGTTCGCCGGGTTCTGGTCGCGCAAATGCACCCGTACGCCTTTGGCACTAAGGCCTAAGGCAACCGACGTGCCGATCAGTCCACAACCGATCACCAAAACCGGGCCCATTTTTGGGCCTGTGCGCTGGTGCTCTGTCATGGCTGAACGCTATCGAACAGCGCTCCGACCTCATCGCGCGACAGGTCACGCATCGCTCCGGCCCTGAGATCACCCAACTTCAGCGGCCCGAAGGCCGTTCGGGTTAGCTCGATGACCGGGTGGCCGACTTCGGCCAACAACCGGCGAACGATCCGGTTCTTTCCACTGTGCAGGTCCAGTTCGACCAGACTCTTGCCTGACCTGCTGTCGCGAACCAAAAACCGGTCTACTTTCGTAACACCGTCTTCAAGTTCGATCCCGGCCAGCAGTCGCTTGCGCAGCGTCGACGGGACCGCGCCTTCCACTAGGGCGACATATGTTTTGGTGACCTCGAAGGAGGGATGGGCCAATCGGTGAGCAAGCTCGCCATCGTTTGTCAGGATCAGCAGTCCAGACGTGTCGGTGTCCAAGCGCCCGACATGAAAAAGTCGGTCTTCGCGCCCAGAAAGAAGCTGCCCTAAATCTGGTCGACCTTGTTCGTCGGCCATGCTGCTGACCACACCTCGCGGTTTGTTGAGCAGCACGTATGCGTTGTCGTTTACCGGTGGCAGACGGACGCCATCGACCCTGATCACATCAGTGACCGGATCAACGCGGGCGCCAAGTTGAGTGATGATCTCGCCATTTACCTCGACGCGACCGGCAACCATGTACTCCTCGCATTTACGGCGACTGGCGACCCCGGCAGCTGCCAGCACCTTCTGCAGACGAATCGGCTCAGACACCTGGCTCCTCCGTCGCGGGTTGGTCTTCGGTTGCAGGTTCGGACTCGGCGCCGGCGACCTCACCGGCCACTCTTTCGAGTTCGACATCTAGGTCATCCAACTCGGGCAATAAGGGCGCCAATTCAGGCAACTCTTCGATGCTGCCTAATCCCATCCGTTCGAGGAAGTAGTTGGTTGTCCCGTAGAGAATTGCGCCGGACTCAGCGTCGTTGCCAAGTTCTACGATTAGCCCGCGAGTCACTAACGTGCGCATCACCGAGTCGACGTTTACTCCACGAATCGCCGAGATTCTCGACCGGCTGACCGGCTGGCGGTAGGCGACGACTGAAAGTGTCTCCAGCGCCGCTTGGCTCAGCTTCGCGTGCTGGCCCTCAAGCACAAACCTCGACACTACTTCGGCAAATTCCTCGCGGCTGTAGATCCGCCATCCGCCAGCCAGTTCGCGCAGTTCGAACCCGCGACCTTGCTCGGTGTACTCGGCAGCAAGTTCGACCAGCGCCAACTCAACGTCTGCTGGCGGATGCCCCACCGCCTGAGCCAAGGTCAAGTGATCGACCGGTTCATCAGCGATCATCAAAACTGCTTCGAGCCCCGGTCGAAGATCGACATTGACCTCAGCAACTTCTAACTGCTCATCAGCTTCACTCATCAGCACTTCCGGTTTGTTCGTCTTCAGATAAGAGTGGTTCATCGAATTCGTCACCCACGTCGATGTCTCCGTCATCGCTGCCCGCCCACCGAACGGTCAACTCCCCCAAAGGCACCGCCTGTTCAAAGCCCAGAACACCCTCGCGGAACAGTTCAAGCAACGCTAAAAATCGTGCGACCTTAGTCATCGAATCGGGCGCATCCTGCGTGATTGCCCGAAACGTCAAGGAGCGTTCGCGACGCAGTCGGTCGACGACGAGATGGGCCTGCTCGCGCACGCTCACCGCCGGCGCGTGCAGGTGGGCTAACGAAACTAACGGCACGACTTTCGGGGCCATCGCAGCGGCCGCGAGCTCGGCTAAGTCACTAGCGGTTGCGTTGATCTCAACTTCGGGAAGCAGCTCAGCAAACCTCGGTTCGAGCGGGACCGCTCGCGGATGCCGCAGCAGCTGATTCTCGAACCGTTCTGCCAAAATTGCTGCTACTTGTTTGAAGGCGCGGTATTGCATCAGCCTGGCGAATAGCAAGTCTCGGGCTTCAAGCAGCGCCAAGTCCTCTTCGTCTTCGACTTCGGCCTGCGGCAAAAGCCGGGCCGTCTTCAAGTCGAGCAAAGTCGAAGCAATCAGCAAGAAATGCGTGACCTGCTCGAGATCATCGTCGAGTTGACGGGTGTAGGCAATGAAGTCGGCGGTGACTACCGACAAGGCAACTTCAGTGATATCGAGTTGGTGTTTTGCAATCAACTGGAGCAGCAGATCGAGTGGGCCTTCAAAGTTCCCGAGCGAAATCGAGAACTCTTTTTCGACGACCTCGCCGGAGTGGACGGGGACAGCAGCCATTCGTCCGGCCCTCAGCTCTCTTGGAGCCGAGTTGCCACCTCGCTGTCGGCACCGCGGCTTTCCAAATCGGCGAGTGCCCCAGCGATCGCTGCTCGGACCAGTCGACTGCGATCGACTTTGCGGCCGGTCAACGACTTCAACTGCAGCCTCGCCTGTTCAACGGCAAGGAGTTCCTCGCTCGTCAAATAGATCGTCATCTTCTCGTCGTGCTTGGCCTTACCCGGAGCCGGCGACGAGTCCTGCTTTTGATCCTCGGTAGCGGTCGCTCGGAAGAGTTCGTCAGCACCTGGCAGATTTACGCGTCGGGACACCGGTGCAACACTTCCTTGGCCAGCTGACGGTAGGCCTCAGCGCCGGGCGAAGTGCTGGCGTATTCGGTAATCGGTTCACCGGCGACGGTTGCGTCAGAGAACTTCACCGTCCGGCGGATAACGGTGTGGAACACCAAGTCACCCCAGCCATCGACGAGAGTTTGCAGGACTTCGCGGCCATGCAAGGTGCGACCATCGAACATCGTGCCGAGTAGCCCGATCACCCGAAGGTCAAAGTTGGTGCGGTCGCGAACCTTTTCGATCGTTTCATTCAGCAAGGCCACCCCTCGCAACGCAAAATACTCGCATTCGAGTGGAATTATGACGCCGTCTGAGGCAGTAAGTGCGTTTACCGTCAACAAACCCAGCGATGGCTGGCAGTCGATCAAGATGATGTCGTAGTCGCGCTTTACATCGCGCAAAGCCCGGGCGAGCACCTGCTCGCGGCCCACCTCGGTTACTAGCCGCATCTCGGCGGCCGAAAGGTCAATGTTGGCCGGGGCTAGGTCCAGACCTTCAACGGTGGTGGGCAAAATGATGTCTTTGATCGACATTTCACGGTCCATCAACACGTGATAGATCGTTTGTTCAATCTCGTGTGCGTTGTAGCCCAAACCAACCGTCATTGAACCCTGCGGGTCAAAGTCAAGCAGGAGCACCCGGCGACCAGTTTCGGCGAGCGCTGCACCCAAACTGATGGTGGTCGTGGTTTTACCTACGCCACCTTTTTGATTGCACATCGAGATGACGACGGCTGGTCCTTCTGCCTTTCGCGGTCCAACGTCGGTGAGGTCGGGAAACGGTCGTCCCGTAGGGCCGATCTCACTTGGCTTCATCAGTCCCGCTTCCTCTTCAGAGACACTGCTGGCTCACTCTACACGCGTCCGAATCGAGTTCAGTGATTCTGCCGTAGTGCCCTCGGATGCGATGCCGCATAAGTCTCGCGCAGTTTGTCGATAGTGACCAGCGTGTAGATCTGTGTCGTAGTTACGGAGGCATGGCCAAGCAACTCCTGAACCACCCGGACGTCGGCACCACCGTCAAGCAGGTGCGTGGCGAACGAGTGCCGCAAAGTATGAGGAGAAACGTCGGCGTCAACACCGGCGCGGGTAGCGGCCCTGGTCAGGACAGTCCAAGCGCTCTGTCGCGAAAGCCGACCGCCTCGAGCATTCAAGAATACCGCTGGACCACTGCCTGCGACGGCAGCCAATGTTGGCCGCGACGAAGTCAGATAGTCCTCGACCGCCTCGCGAGCAAAGGACCCCAATGGGACGATCCGCTGCTTGGAACCCTTGCCGGTCAGCAGCACTGAAGATTGGTCCAAATCGATGTCGTCAATATCGAGACCAACCGCCTCAGAGATCCGGGCCCCGGTTCCGTAAAGAATCTCGATGAGCGCGCGGTCTCGCTTGGCCAAGGCAGTACCCGGTTCTGAAGCCGCGACAAGAATCGCCTCAACGTCAGCCAACGGCAACGCTTTAGGCAGTCGAGACGGTTGCCGCGGCGGACGTACGGCGGCGGTGACATCATTTGTCACCAGTTGCTCACGCAAACAGAATTTGTGGAATCCGCGAGCAGCCACAATCGTTCTGGCCACACTCGAGGTGCCGAGCGGTTGATGCTCGTCGTCGCCCGCGCGCAAAGCCGCAGCGAAGGCCGCAACGTCTGCCTCGGTGATCGCCGCCGGGTCTTGGCGGTGGCGACCCGCCATGAAATCGGCGTACCGAACGAGGTCGCGGCGATAGGAACTCAGCGTGTTCTCGGCCAAGCCACGTTCGATCGCTAGGTGCGAAAGGTACTCAGCCACCACGCGATCTAAGTTCGTCGGCGCGTGGCTCACGGACGGGCCGCAGCCAAGATCGCCACCACCGTTTTTGCGTCGGTGATTCGTCCGTCAAAAACTGCCTCAACTGCAGCCGCAAGGTCGACCCACCAGCTAACCAAGTCGGCTTCCTCAGCCTCGCGAACAACCCGATCGGCCGCGGGAACTGCCGTCAGATCCTTGGCCAGAAACAGGGTGATCTTCTCGGTGGAGTACCCCACAGTTGGCGCGATCGTGAGCAACTGCGCCCAAGAAGATGCCCTCAGGTCAGTCTCCTCGAGTAGTTCTCTTTCGGCAGTCACTTGGGCGCTTTCACCGGCGACATCCATGATTCCGGCGGGAATCTCCAGCATTCGCTTACCCATCGGGTGCCGATACTGCTCAACCAGCAAAACCCGCTGCTGCTCGTCGATCGCCACTACCCCAACCGCCCGATGCGGATGCACCACGACTCGTGGATGCTCGCCGCCAGCAGGCGAAACGATCGTGTCAACGGTCAGGGATAGGTAGCCGTTGGCAAAACCGACTTCACTTGCTGCCAGCGGCCACGACTGATCGCCGACCCGAAGGTCGGTAGCGAGAAACCCCGGCAGCCGTGGGTGTTGGTTCACTTTTTGTCTACCGGCAGTCGCATCTCGAGTTTGCGAGTCAACGCTGCCTTCACCAGCCCGCTGAAAAGCGGATGCGGACGGGTCGGGCGTGACCGAAGTTCCGGGTGAGCCTGGGTGGCGACGTAGAACGGGTGAACTTCGCGGGGCAGTTCAACGAATTCGACCAAAGTGGCGTCTGGAGACGTGCCACTAAAGACCAACCCGCCCTGCTCCAACTGGTCACGATAGCTGTTGTTGACCTCGTAGCGGTGACGGTGGCGTTCCTCGACCTTGTCCGAGCCGTAAAGGTCGGCAACGACCGAGCCCGGCTTTAAGTTCGCTTGGTACAACCCAAGACGCATCGTGCCGCCAAGATCGCCAGCACCCTCGACGAAGGCATGCTGCTCGGCCATCGTCGCGATTACCGGGTGCTTGGTTTCGGGATCGAACTCCGTCGAACTCGCGTCCTCGATACCTAGGACGGTCCGGGCGTACTCGATTACCATGCACTGAAGTCCCAGACACAATCCCAAGACCGGGATCTGGTTCGTTCTGGCGTAGGTGAGTGCGCCAAGTTTGCCTTCGATACCGCGAATTCCAAATCCGCCAGGGACACAGATGCCGTCAACGTCACCCAACTGCTGAGCCGCGCCGGCTTCAGTCGCACACTCGTCGGAGGGAACCCAACGCAGGTGGACTTTCGCGTCGTTGGCGAACCCGCCAGCGCGCAGGGCCTCAGCGACTGAAAGGTAGGCGTCAGGCAGGTCGATGTACTTGCCAACGAGGGCAATCGTTACTTCCTCGGCCGGATTGTGAACCCTCTCCAGCAGCGAGTTCCACTCACTCCAGTTGACATCTCTAAACGGCAAATCCAGGCGGCGAACGACATAGGCGTCCAGCCCTTCCTCGTGCAGCACTTTCGGAATGTCATAAATCGATGGGGCGTCAATTGCAGTAACGACTGCTTCATCGTCGACGTCGCACATCAACGAAATCTTGCGCTTGACTCCGTCCGGCACCGGCCGATCAGATCGGCAGACGATTGCATCGGGCTGGATGCCAATGGACCGCAAGGCGGCGACCGAGTGCTGGGTTGGCTTGGTCTTCAACTCCCCCGATGGGCCGATATACGGGATCAGCGAAACATGCAGGAAGAACACATTGTTGCGGCCGACTTCGTGTCGCACTTGGCGAGCCGACTCAAGGAATGGCTGGCTTTCGATGTCGCCAACCGTGCCGCCGATTTCGTGGATAACCACGTCAACGTCCGGGCCGCCCATTGAAAGCATTCGGTCTTTGATTTCATTGGTGATGTGCGGAATCACTTGGACGGTGTCGCCAAGGTAGTCCCCGCGCCGTTCGCGGGCGATCACTTCGGAGTACACCTGACCGGTGGTCACGTTCGCTCGGCCCACCAGATCCTCATCCAAGAACCGTTCGTAGTGGCCGATGTCCAAGTCCGTCTCGGCACCGTCATCGGTGACGAAAACCTCGCCGTGCTGGAACGGATTCATCGTGCCCGGATCGACGTTGAGGTACGGATCGAGTTTCTGCATCGTGACACGCAGGCCACGGGACTTTAGAAGTCGTCCGAGGCTGGAGGCGGTCAGCCCCTTACCAAGCGACGACACAACGCCGCCAGTAACGAAAACGTGTTTGGTGACCGCATTAGTTGCCAAGGTGATTCTCCGTGGTTCCGAAGGGAATGCGGAACTGGGCAAGAACGCCCACCGAGACTGGGATCTGCGTTGATCTACCGCTACGGTGCTCCACGGAACTCCAGTCTACCAGCGTGTTTGAGTGCGATCGGCCATATGCCGCAAACTCGCCCTGGGGCGACCCAGATCAATTGGGGAACGGCCCGTCAGCGGCCTTCGATGTCCCCCACGAACCCGGCTTTCCGGCCAAATCCTGCACGAGGGCAAGGACCGCGGCCACTCGACCGGTACTCGTATCGGTCACATCAAGGGTCGACACGCTTCCGGCTGCGTCAGATTCGCGGACCGCGTTGACCACTCCGTCTTCGCCTGCTGGCACCGGACCAACGACCGCGGTGCCAAGCCCGCCGGCATCAATTCCGCCGATCATTCCGGCAACCACGGTGTTCTCACCGGCCGTGCCCGCGCCAGGTACGCCCGCAACCACGAGAACGAGTTGAGCTTGTCCTTGTGGGTCTTTTTCAACTTCAAGCAGTCCACCTTGGGTGAAGGCGGCACGAATCGTGCGCGCAGTATCGTCTGACTCGGCCGCGGTTTTGGCTAGGTAGCCACGCGCGATTGCCGCACCGACCTTCTGGTAATCACTGCCATCGGTAGCCCCGTCGGGGTTCGACTGGGTGGCCACACCTTCGACAAACTTTCGGTTTGCGGGCGAAAGGAGCTTCGTGGTCAAGCCAACCTCGCCAGTAACCTTCGCACCGGCAAGAGTCAGATTGTCTACCAGCGAGCTGACTTCGTTTTCGCGAGCCGTTGGTAGCGTCAACACGAGCACAGATCGATCTTTGAGCGTTGCCGAAAGCAGCGTCGATGCAGTCGCAGTTGCATAACCAGCGTCGAAACCGGCCAAGGCCGGGGTGATTTGTTGCACGGCGGAGGTTGTTTCCTCGACGGGTTCGTCTGCGCCGCCCAGCGCTCCTGCGCCAAGCGCAATTCCTGCTCCCAACGCGAACAGGACCGCCGCCAGCGAGATGACGTGGTAGCGCAGATTGATCACGAGAAAACTCCTTCGATCCAAGAGGTCAAGTCAGTTGAGATTTGCGAAACCCAGTCGCTGCCAACACTGGTAGTTGCCACCGCAGCGACAACTGCGGCGACACCGGCCACCAGCAGGATGATCGGGGTGAACCAACCGATCCGCTGACTCGCGAACCAGGCCACGCTTGGTGCATCGACTACCCGCGATCCTGCGCGAAGTCGGGTAATGAAACTCCCTGCGGCATCGGCGGCGTCGCTTTCAACAAGATCCAATAACCGTGCCGAGCCGCCCACTTGGACAATCACGGCGGCCTCGAACTGGTCGACGAGCAGAAGTGCCAGGTTCTCTGGCGCGCCCGCAGAAGCAAAAATCACCGGCTGTTGCCCTTGCTTTTCAAAACGCTCCGGGTTGGCGAGGCGACCGACAGGTGAAACTACGACGAGTTCGCGGGCCCGATCGATTACTCGCTCGCTAAGTTGGTCTGCCCGGTCGACTACGAGGTTCGGGCGAAGACCGGCGTTGAGCAACAGTTCGGCACCGGCGGCAACCGCAACTAAAACCGGATCGTTATCGGAAATGAAACGTCTGATCGATTTTAGTTCGCTCGCGGCGCCCTTGCCGCCGTAGACAATAACGACGGGCTTATTGCGGATTGGGGTCACGACCGCCGGAATTCCCGCACCTTCGAGCAGCATTGCCCGGTCTCGGCGGAGCGTGTCGGCCGCGTTGGTGACGATTGAGTCCAGTCGACTAGAAAGACCCGAGGACGCCTCGTCCAGCTGATCTCGAACTAGTCCGGCCGTCATTTCGGTTCCAGTCGCGATGAGTTTATCGCCGACGAAGATCTGGCCCTGAAATATCCGCGCCCGATCACCGCTTCGTAGAGACTGCCAGAGCGACTCGCCGACGCGATCGACTAGCGGAATTGATGCCTCAGCCAGAACTTGCGGACCAAGATTCGGGAATCGGCCTGAGGTCGAGGCAGAAACGTTGACGACCGCTGCGACTTTTCGATCGACCAGCAGCCGTGCATGATCGGCTTCTAGATCCGCAATGTCGACCACCACGATGTCGCCGGTGCGTACGACCGACAATTCATCACTGGTGCGACAAAGCCGAACTGGGCCGGCTACGCCGGGGCCATCGGGAGTCGAATTTTTCCGTCGCTTCAAGATGGGCATGATGCTTTCCATTTGAACGTGCAGCCGTCGATATCTGGCTTCGACACGCCGACCGTGGGTCGAAGAACTGGCTGAGTCAGCCCGAAGCAGCGAGTTCAAGTAGTTCGCGCGCATGCTCGCGGGCGGACTCTGAGTCCTCCACACCGGCAAGCATTCGCGCCACCTCTTCGACTCTTGAATCGTCTTGGAGTTTCACGACGCTACTTCGAGTGACCGAACCATCGTCGGATTTACTGACCACAAAATGCGAATCCGCGAAAGCCGCCACCTGCGGCAGGTGGGTTACCGCGATCACCTGCGCATGCTTGGCCAGTCGAGCCAATCGGCGTCCCACCTCGACCGCTGTTCGACCACCGATACCGGCGTCGACTTCGTCAAAGACCAAGGTCGGCACCAAGTCTCGTCCGGCTAGAACAACTTCGATAGCCAACATGAGTCGTGAAAGTTCGCCGCCGCTGGCCGCCCGAGCGAGCGGACGTGGTTCGGCGCCGCTGTTGGCTGCGAACCAGATCTCAACTTCGTCGGCTCCAAAAGGTCCCAGCTCGCCCGCGGTGACCCTTACTTCAAGCCTGGCCGAAGGCATGGTCAGTTCAGCAAGTTCAACACTCACCTCGGCAACGAAGCGTTCGGCCGCCTGCTGGCGTTCCTTTGTCAGTTGGGCGGCTAGGTCGATGACCCGCAAATCAACCGCTTGTAGCTCTTGCTCAAGTTCGGCAACGGTCGAGTCGTCAAAATCTAGTTCGGCGATTTCTAGGCGAGCGTTGGCGGCCCAATCCAATACATCAGCCAGCGTCGGCCCAAAGCGACGCTTCAGCGCCGCTAGGTCCGAGCGCCGGTCACCAATTGCAGCCAACTTGTTTGGATCTAAATCAACTCTTGCGGCGTAACTGGAGAGCTCTGAGGCGACGTCGGAAAGCTCTATCGCCGCCTGCTCAAGGCGATCAGTAAGCTGGTCCAAGGCGGCGTCGTGCCCGCCGGCGCGTTCAAGAATGGTCCTTGCCGTCGCCAGCGCAGAAACCGCCGAGTTGTCGTCGTCGCTGAGCGCTGCGGCAGCGTTGGTGGCGGCTAGAAGCAACCCTTCGGCGTGGGCTAACCGGTCCTCCTGCTCTGCTAACGCCTCATCTTCACCCGGGACCGGCTCCACCTCATCGATCTCGGCCAGTCCGTGACGCAACAGATCAAGGCGTTGCAGACGCTGGGCCGAGTTGTTTTGAAGGTCTTCGATCCGGGTGCGCAATTGGCGCGCCTGGGCGTATTGCGGCCGATACTTGCTGAGTAGGTCCTCAACGGGCGTGGCGGCAAACCGATCCAACGCTAACCGTTGTTCCTGCGGCCGAACGAGCCTTTGCTGATCGGACTGACCGTGCACTGCCACCAGTTCATCGGCGATTCGGGCCAGCAAGGCCGCCGGCACGGTGGCTCCGCCAGCGACAGCGCGAGTTCGCCCTTGTGCCGTCAAGATCCGGGCGACAACGAGTTCGTCATCAACCTCTCCCCCAGCGTCTTTTACTATCTCGGCTATTTGCGATGGAACCGAGAGTGAGGCCTCGATACGAGCGCGGTCGGCCCCACGGCGGACCAGACCAAGGTCAGCACGTTCACCGCGCAGTAGCCCAAGCGCAGTGACAACCATTGTCTTACCTGCGCCGGTTTCGCCGGTTATTACGGTGAAACCCGAGCCAAGCTCAAGTTCGGCTTCTTCGATTACGCCCAGGGACTCAAGTCGAAGGCTGTTCCACATCAGCGGCGCTCCTGCGCGCTCGCACCTCGCCAGCCAGAAACCGGCAGTTCAAACTTCCGAACTAGTCGATCGGCGAAGGATGCCGGATGGATCCGAGCCAGTTTCACGGTCTCTGCACCCCGGCGAACCTCTACTCGGGCACCTACTGGCAAGTCGGCCGCCCGGCGGCCGTCGCACCAAAGTACGCCGGTGCTGGATTGACCAACCACCTCGACTGCGAGCGTGGATTCAGGCGAAACGACCATTGGCCGGGCAAACAACGCGTGAGCACTGATTGGCACCATCAGCAGGGCCGAAACCTCGGGCCAAACCACCGGCCCGCCAGCGCTGAAGTTATAGGCAGTTGACCCAGTTGGAGTCGCACAAACTACGCCGTCGCACCCCATTCGAGAAACCGGTCTGCCATCGATCTCGACAACAACTTCCAGCATCCGTTCCCTAGACGCCTTCTCAACTGATGCTTCGTTTAGCGCCCAGTTGGTGGCAACAACTTCGCCGTTGGTAATCACCGAGACGTCAACGGTTAGGCGTTCTTCAACCTTGAGGCCACCGACAATGACCGACTTGGCGACGTCGGCCAAATCCTCCTCATCGGCTTCGGCAAGAAAGCCCACATGTCCGAGGTTCACTCCCAAAACGGGTGTTCCGGTTCCACGACAAAGTTCGGCTGCGCGCAGGATCGTTCCGTCGCCGCCGAACACGACAGCAAGTTCACAATCGTTGGCCACTCCCACTTCGCCGGCGACGATCACCAAATCGCGCGCCCCGGCCGCTTCAAGTGCGGCTGCTTCGGAGTCAAGCACGCGAACTTCGATTCCCGCGCCCTGAAGCGCCTGCGCGAATCCGGCCGCAATTGCAGGTGCGCCTTCGCGGGCAATATGCACCGCTAATAGAACCCTTCTCACGGCTTACCTCCTAGAGTCAGATCTTCGGTGCCGATCGCTGTGGTCTTCAGCGGTCCGATTGCGACCGCCTCATGTGCTTGCTCAAGCGACGGTTCAGGGGCATCGGTCCTCAACCAGCAAAAGTACTCCACGTTTCCGGCAGGGCCGGGCAACGGACTTGGCGCGAGCGCCTTGGTGCCCCAGCCTGCAGACCAGGCCGCCTGCGCGACTTGATGAACTGCCCAAGCGTGAAGTTCCGGGTCGCGCACGACGCCATTCTTGCCAAGGTTGTCCTTGCCGACTTCGAACTGCGGCTTGACCATCAGGACCATGTCGCCGCCGGGGTCGCAAACTGAGGCAAGTGCACCGACCACCAGGGTCAACGAGATGAATGACAGATCAGACACCACAAGGTTCACCGCACCGCCGATAAGTTCGGAGTCGATCGACCGAATGTTTGTCCGGTCGAAAACATGAACCCGCTGATCGCTTTGCAACGCCCAGACCAATTGTCCGTAGCCAACGTCGACCGCGACGACTTCGTCGACTCCGCGGCGCAACAGCACGTCGGTGAAGCCTCCGGTTGAGGCGCCCGCGTCTAAGGCCCGGCGACCAGCAACGCTCAGCCCGAGCGGCTCGAAAACTTCAAGAGCGCCAAGTAATTTGTAGGCGCCGCGAGAGGCCCAGTTCGGGTCGTCGTTGTCACGCACCAACACCGGTTGATCTGTTGTCAACTGCGTCGCTGCCTTGCTGGCAACTTGACCAGAGACGAGCACCTGCCCGCTGGCAATCAGACTCGCGGCATGGTCACGCGAACGGGCGAGGCCACGGCGAACTAGTTCGGCATCAAGGCGGACTCGGCGGCTCATCGGCTCACTGGTCTACGCCCGGGCGAGCCGAAAGCCGGTCGCGCAGCAACCGGTCGATCGACTCGTAAACGCTTGGGTGCTCGGCGACCTCGACTTGCTCGAGACTGGTAAGCAAATCCGAAACTTGCGACGTAATCGACTCGGGAACCGAGGTTTCAGCGCCAGTGGGCGTATCAGTCATAAGTCGATTCTCGCATCGAGTTGTAGTGGTTCGTTTGTTTCGTCCACAAACTGCCAACCCAGTGTCACCAGAGCCCGCAAAGACTGCGTCGAATCTTTGCCTGCCTGGCTCACGTGAAGCGTGTTGCCTTCAATTTGGGCAATAGCTGTCCCGCAGCGACTTTTGTTCGCTTCGACAGTCACCGGCAGGTGAACGTGCTGCAATCCGGCTAGGTCAGCCGAAATGAACGTGGGACGTTCCACAGTGGACGCAGTAAGCAGGTCGGAAAGAGAGTTGACACCGGTAAGCACCATCAACGAGTCGAGCGAAGCCTGATTCGCACCTCGGATATCGGTATCTAATCTGTCACCAACCATCAATGGCGCCTCAACGCCGAACCTTGACTTCGCCGCATCGAAAAGCGGCGCAAACGGCTTACCTGCCACAACAGGAGTTGCGCCGGTAGCGGTGGCAACCGCCTGCACTAGGGAACCATTTCCGGGCGCAATTCCCGCATCGGTTGGGATAGTTAGGTCTAGATTGCTGACATACCAAGGCATACCTGATTGAACGGCATACGACACTTCGGCCAGGTCACGCCAACCAAGGTCAGGAGAGTACCCCTGAGCCACAGCAAGACTCGATTCACGCTGCGACACCGGTTCTAGTCCAACGTCTCGAACAGCCGCACGAAGGCCCTCACCGCCGACTACGAACACGGGGCTTCCAGGAGGAAGGTCGCTCGCAATAACCCCGGCAATTGCTTGAGCCGAAGTAACTACGGCGTCAGCGGTCGTAGCAATGCCTAATGACTTCAGGTGTTCAGCGATTGCCTGGGGCGTTCGATTGGCATTGTTCGTCAGGAACCCGAACGCTCCGGCCGAAATGGCGCCGATCGCCGCTACTGCGCCGTTGACCGGCGCTCTCCCGCGATAGACGACGCCGTCGAGGTCGAAGAAGATCGCTTCAAACGCGCCCGCTAGGGGCACATCGCTCGACTTCAACACAGTGGACATGGAGTGAGACTATCGCTGAGCCGAACCGCCAAACGCTCCTGGGAAAATTCTAGAAGTGCCCTTGCCGGTCGAAAGCAACTGAACTAAGTCAGCCTTCCAACTCAGCAAGGCGTTGCAGGACGTCAGTGGCTTCATGGGCATCAGTGCCAGCCACCCGATGGAACCAAGTGATGGCCTCGGCTTTGCGCCCCGCGGCCAACAACGTATCGGCGTACGCATAGCGCAAACGAGTGACCCAATCAGCGCGGCCCTTCGTATTTAGCGGCTCGGTTTCGAGGATCTGCAGGGCAGCGTCCACTTGACCCAAATCGCGACGCGCTCCGGCCACCACGATCGAAAGTTCGACATTTCCTGCCTCATCGAGCGCGGCCCTGATTTCGGGTCGATCAAATTCTAAAGCTTTCTCGGGGCGCTTGAGCGCCCGCTCTGCGTCAGCCATCATCGGCGCGTAAATCTGGCGGCCAGTCATCCGCTTTGCCGCCCTAAACTCGCTGAGCGATTCGGCCCAATTCCCGCAGGCGTATGCCGTTTCACCGGTCGCTTCGCGCACGAGGCCCACCCGCATTGCCCGCGCCCGCGCGGCAAGCGCATGCTTATGCGCCAGTTCGGGGTCTTCATGCAGCAAACTGCCGGCCATCACGAGGTGGCGAGCAACCTTTTCGGCCAGTTTCTCGGGCAATCCCTGAAGTTCTTGGCGGGCGAATTTGTCCAAATCTTTGGCACCGATGTCGTCTGGGATCGGCGGTCCGTCGTAAACCTTTTGGTCGGCAGTGCGTTCAGGCTCTTGTGGGCGTCCAGGCCTGCCGGATCCGGTGGGACGGCCACCTCGACGCGGATCGCCTCCGCTACGACGCGAATCGTCTGAACCACGCCGCGGTGCTGAACCGCTCCGCTCAGAACGACCGCGCGAACTGCTTGGGCCGCCAGACTTCCCGCCGCGACCGCCCTTGGGGTCGCGCCCATTGGGCTTGGAGTTGCGCTGATCTGCCACGATAAATCCTTATGCAATTGCAGGTGAAATGCAGCGAGGCCGCTCCCGAAGGAGCGGCCTCGCGCTAATGATTGTCCGGCGACGTCCTACTCTCCCACACCGTCTCCAGTGCAGTACCATCGGCGCTGAAGGGCTTGACTTCCGGGTTCGGAATGTGAACCGGGTATTTCCCCTTCGCCATGGTCGCCGAAACTCTATAGAGATATCAACTAAACCTAAGCTTTCGCTTTGGCTCCCGATCATATCTCGGGAACCTCACAGTGGACGCGGTAGATCTTTGTAAGGAACAAGCCCTCGGCCTATTAGTACCGGTCAGCTCAACGTGTTGCCACGCTTCTACTTCCGGCCTATCAACCCAGTGGTCTGCTGGGGGCCTTACCTGGTTAATCCAGTGGGAAACCTCATCTTGAAACATGCTTCCCGCTTAGATGCTTTCAGCGGTTATCACTTCCGAACGTAGCCAACCAGCCGTGCCCTTGGCAGGACAACTGGCACACCAGAGGTTCGTCCACCCCGGTCCTCTCGTACTAGGGGCAGCCTTTCTCAAGTTTCCTACGCGCGCGGCGGATAGGGACCGAACTGTCTCACGACGTTCTAAACCCAGCTCGC
>DAONBX010000003.1:90859-97143 GCA_035401705.1 Aeromicrobium sp. | reverse complement strand
GAACACAAGAGCGAACTCGCCGAGTTCGCTACCCACTTCGATGTTTGGTTCTCTGAACGTTCACTGCATGCCTCGGACGCGGTCGAACGAGGAATGAACCGCCTTCGCGAGCAAGGTCGGATCTTCGAGTCCGAAGGTGCAACCTGGATGCGCACCACCGATTTTGGTGACGACAAGGACCGGGTCCTGTTGCGCGGCAACGGCGAACTGACCTATTTCGCCTCTGACACCGCCTATTACGTCGACAAGCGCGATCGTGGCTTCGATCCGTGTATTTACCTGCTGGGCGCGGACCACCACGGCTATGTCGGCCGACTCAACGCAATGGCCGCCTGCGTCGGCGACACCCCAGGCGAGCAAATCGAGGTCCTGATCGGCCAGTTGGTGAAGATCCTCCAAGACGGCCAAGAACTCAAACTGAGTAAGCGGGCCGGCACGATCGTGTCGCTTCGCGAACTGATCGACCTGATCGGCGTGGACGCACTGCGCTACACGTTGATTCGCTATCCGGCGGACTCGCCGTTGACGCTCGACATCGCAGAAATGACGCGCAAGAGCAACGACAACCCGGTCTATTACGTCCAGTACGCGCATGCGCGGCTGTCGTCAATCCTGCGAAACGGGGCCGACCTAGGTTTGCAGGTCGATCTGACTCAGTTCGATCCGTCGCTGCTTAGCGAAGACCGTGCCGGTGACCTACTGCGTGCCCTAGCAGAATTCCCGCGGGTGGTCGCCCGGTCGGCCGAACTTCGTGAACCGCACCGGATTGCCCGCTATCTAGAGGACACCGCCGCGTCCTTCCACAAGTTCTACGACGTTTGCCGAGTGCTGCCGCACGGCGACGAAGAAACATCGCCAACGCACCTAGCCCGACTCGCTCTGGTCGCGGCGACGCGGCAGGTAATCGCCAACGGCCTAGACCTACTCGGCGTTACCGCTCCCGAGAGGATGTGAACATGCGATCGCATGAAGCCGGTGCGCTGCACGGCCAGGCCGGAAGCCAAGGCCCGCAGTGGCTGCGTGCCCCCGAGGACGTAAATCAGATCGTGCCGCAATTGTGGTCGGCAAACGTGAGCAAGATCGACGGGGAACTCACCGTCGCCGGTGAGACGGCGCGCGAACTGGCGGCCGAGTTCGGCACGCCACTCTACGTTGTCGACGAGGACGACTTCCGCGCCCGAGCAAGGGCGTTCAAGGAGGGTTTCGCCGGCGCCGAGGTCTATTACGCCGCCAAGGCTTTCTTGAGTGTGGCTACGGCCCGCTGGGTCGAGCAGGAGGGCTTGAACCTTGACGTGTGCACCGGTGGCGAGTTGGCGGTCGCGCTGCGCGCCGAGTTCCCGCCCGCGCGGATCGGATTGCACGGAAACAACAAGTCTGTCGCCGAACTTCGCCGCGCCCTGGAAGTAGGCGTTGGTCGGATCATTGTCGACTCGGTCGACGAGATCGATCGGCTAATCGCGTTGGCTGGCGAACTTGGCGTCACCGCGAACGTGATGGTCCGGGTGACCGCTGGCGTTGAGGCGCACACGCACGAATACATCTCGACTTCGCACGAGGACCAGAAGTTCGGCTTCTCGATTGCCGACGGCGCTGCCTTTGCGGCAGTCCGGCGAATCCTCGACGGCGAGGGACTGAACTTTCTAGGCCTGCATTCGCATATCGGTTCGCAGATCTTTGTTTCCGATGGCTTCGAGGTTGCTGCTCGGCGAGTGCTGCGTTTGCACGAGCAGATCGCGCGCGAGCTAGGAGTTACGGCGCCCGAACTCGACCTTGGCGGCGGTTTCGGTATTGCGTACACGACTCAGGACGATCCGCGAACGGCCGCCGATCTTGGCCGTGAACTGACCAAGATCGTCGCGGACGAGTGCGCGGCTCTAAAGATCGACGTGCCCCAACTTTCGATAGAGCCGGGTCGAGCGATCGCCGGCCCGTCAACTTTCACGCTCTACGAGGTCGGGACCACCAAGGTTGTCGGCTTGGACGGTGGCGGTTCGCGACACTACGTTTCGGTCGATGGCGGCATGAGCGACAACATTCGCCCCGCGCTTTATGGGGCCGACTATTCGTGCACGCTGGCAAATCGTGAATCGTCGGCACAGCCGGTGCTGGCGCGAGTTGTCGGCAAACACTGCGAGTCCGGCGACATCGTGGTCAAGGCCGAGTTCTTGCCGGCCGACGTGAAAGCCGGTGACTTGCTGGCGGTGCCTGGAACTGGCGCCTACTGTCGATCCTTGGCCAGCAACTACAACCATGTACCGCGGGCTGCGGTGGTGGCGGTGCGGGCAGGCGAGGCTCGAGTGATTATCCGGCGCGAAACCGAAGAAGACTTGCTGCGACTCGACGTCGAATGAATCCCGGCCAAGTCCTGAACTGCGGACTGCAACACGGGGGTCGTCCCTTCGCCGATAGGCTTGGCTGGTGACCACCTCATCGTCTAAACGGCCAATCCGCATCGCCATGCTCGGGTGCGGAGTCGTCGGCACGCAGGTGGCTCGATTCTTGACCCGCGACGCCGAGGAATTAGGTCGTCGTGTTGGTGCACCCGTCGAACTGGTCGGAATTGCGGTTAGGCGCCTAGAGCGGGTGCGCGATTTGGATTTGCCTGCCGAACTTTTCACCACGGACGCGCAAGCGTTGGTGACGCGCGGTGACCTCGACGTCGTTATCGAAGTTATCGGCGGGATTGAGCCGGCCCGCGAACTGATTTTGGCGGCCCTTGCCAGTGGCGCCTCGGTCGTTACTGCCAATAAGGCATTGCTCGCCGAAGATGGCGACGCACTGTACGAGGCGGCGCGAAAGGCCGAACGGGATTTGTACTACGAGGCTGCCGTTGCCGGCGCGATCCCGATTGTTCGTCCGCTGCGTGAGTCGCTGGCTGGCGACCGCGTAACGCGAGTTCTCGGCATCGTCAACGGCACCACTAACTACATCCTCGACCAGATGACCACGAGCGGGGCCAGTTTCGATGACGCCCTCGACGAGGCGCAGCGTCTCGGTTATGCCGAAGCCGATCCGACCGCGGACGTTGAAGGTTTCGATGCGGCCGCAAAGGCGGCAATCCTCGCCGGTTTGGCCTTCCACACCAGGGTCACGATCGGCGAAGTCCATCGCGAAGGCATCACCGAAGTTACTTCCGCCGACGTGAGTTCGGCCAGTGAGATGGGCAGCGTCGTCAAGCTGCTCGCGATCTGCGAAATCAGCGAAGACGGCACGGCCGTTTCGGCCCGGGTGCATCCGGCGATGATCCCGATCACGCACCCGCTTGCCAGCGTGCGTGGCGCTTACAACGCGGTCTTTGTCGAGTGCGAGGCCGCCGGCGAACTGATGTTTTATGGCCCCGGTGCCGGCGGTGCCCCCACTGCCAGTGCAGTCCTTGGCGACGTCGTAACTGTTGCCCGTCACCGCGTTGATGGCGTATTCGGTCCGGGGGAGTCGGCACACGCTGACCTGTCGGTACTCAGCATCGGCCAAGCCAAAACCCGGTGCCACATTTCTATCGATGTCGACGACCGCCCGGGCGTTCTTTCTGCGGTTGCCCAAGCATTTGCGACCCACGGCGTCTCGATCAAGACCGTGCGTCAAGAGGGTCGCGGCGACGATGCCCAATTGGTGGTAGTCACCCACGAAGCCGAAGATGCCGCGTTGACGGCAACAGTTGACCAAGTGCGTGGCTTGTCGATGGTGCGCGGGGTGTCATCGGTCATGCGAGTTGAAGGAGTTTCCTGATGGCCAGTCCGTGGCGTGGCGTAATCAACGAGTACCGCGATCGGATCGGACTCGATCCGAATGCGCCAGTGATTTCGCTTGGTGAGGGCGGCACGCCGCTGATCCATTCGGCGTGGCTGTCCAACCTTGTCGCAGGCGACGTGTTCGTCAAGGTTGAGGGCGACAACCCGACCGGCTCGTTCAAGGACCGGGGCATGACCACGGCGATCTCTGCGGCCGTCGGCGAGGGCGCAAGGGCTGTGGTCTGCGCATCGACTGGCAACACTTCAGCCTCGATGACCGCCTATGCCGCTCGCGCTGGCCTCGCGCCGATCGTGCTGGTTCCCCAGGGCAAGATCGCGGCGGGCAAGATGGCCCAAGCCGTTATGCACGGCGGCGAGATCATCGAGGTTCGTGGCAATTTCGACGACTGCCTGAACCTGTCGCGCGGCTTGGCAAAGGAATACCCAGTCGCCCTAGTCAACTCGGTTAATCCGATGCGCCTTGAGGGTCAAAAGACCGCTGCGTTCGAGATTGTCGATGTGCTTGGCAAGGCCCCGGACATTCACGTTCTTCCAGTCGGCAACGCTGGCAATATCAGCGCTTACTGGAAGGGATTTGTCGAGTACCACCAATCCGGGGATGCGGCCTCGCGCCCACAAATGTGGGGATTTCAGGCCGCAGGGTCGGCCCCAATCGTTCGCGGTGAGGTGGTTACCAACCCTGAAACGATCGCGACGGCGATCCGGATCGGAAATCCGGCTTCGTGGACGCTGGCCGAGAACGCCCGTGACGAGTCCGGTGGCCGAATCGATGCGGTAACCGACGAGCAGATCCTTGACGCGCAGCGCGATCTCGGGCGAAATGAAGGCATTTTTGTCGAGCCGGCCTCGGCTGCTGGCGTAGCCGGCTTGCTCGCGGCAGTGGTTGCCGGCGAGGTTCCGGCGGGCCAGACCATCACCATCACGGTCACTGGCCACGGACTCAAAGACATCGATACGCCACTTTCGAGGATCGAGTCGGTAGTCGACAAGGTTATTGACGCCGACGTTCACGCCGCCGCGGAAGCCGCCGGGCTCAAATGACCTTGAAATCAGGTCCGGTAACCGTTCGGGTGCCAGCCACCAGCGCGAACTTAGGTCCTGGCTTCGATGCGCTCGGAATGGCGTTGTCTTGGTACGACGATGTGACCGCCGAAGTCACCGAAGTTGGCTTGACCTTCGACATCGAAGGCGAGGGTGCCGACGAGGTGCCGCGCGATGAGACCCACCTGCTCTATCGGGCAATGGTCGCGGCCTTCGATCTATTGGGCGAGCGACCCACGGGGCTCCACCTCACCTGCCGCAACACGATTCCGCATGGTCGAGGGTTGGGCTCTTCTGCCGCCGCAATTGCTGCTGGCGTATTTTTGGCGCGAGCGTTGGTAATTGATGGCGAAAAGCGGCTTGACGACGAGGCGCTGTTCCGACTGGCGACCGATCTAGAAGGTCATCCCGATAACGTGGCGCCGGCGCTGGCTGGCGGCTTCACCATTTCGTGGATCGACGGTGCCAGCGCCGAGTCGCTTCGCCTTGAGGTGGCGGCGGAGGTGACTGTTTTCGTCCCGCCAGAGCCGGTTTCGACAGAAGTTGCTCGCGGGCTGCTTCCCGAATCGGTGCCTCATGAAGATGCTGCGTTTAGCGCTGGTCGGGCGGCTTTGCTGGTGGCGGCATTGGTGTGGGCACCAGAGCGAGTGTTGTCCGCGACCGAGGATCGGTTACACCAGTCCTATCGAGCTGCAGCGATGCCGGACTCGTACAAGCTAGTTCAACGATTGCGTGTCGAAGGAGTCCCTGCGGTGATCTCCGGCGCCGGACCCACGGTGCTGGCGTTTGGGCATGGGCTTAGCGATTGGAACCCCGAAGGTTGGCTGCACCGAGAACTTCAGGTTGCTTCGCGTGGCGCACACCTAGTGTGACCTACGTCGTGCTACAGTAGTTGCTGTCGGAGTCGAGATCTTCTCCCCGACGTAACGCCACTTCCTCGCCCGTCAGATGCGGGCAATCCTGTACCCAGAGTCTTTTGGCCGAGGGTTCGAACAGGACTGTGGCCTTCCTGTTAAGGACAACGTGTGACGGAATCAACCACGGTCGATCCCACGCCCGCAGAAGGCGCCGAAAAGGCACCTGCGAAGGCTCCCCGGAAAACCGGTGGCGCCCTTGGCGGAAAGGTGATCGCCGAGCTCCAAGAGATCGCAGCGGGACTGTCGATCGAGGGCGCTGGCAAGATGCGCAAGGGCCAACTGATCGACGCGATCAAGGCCGCCCGTGGCGAAGCCAAGCCAGCGTCGGCCCCACGCGCCAGCGAACAGCCGGCCGATAAGCCAGCAGATAAGCCAGTGGCAAAGCGGGTGCCGAAACAGGCCAAGAACGCTGATGCAGACCCGGCCCAAACGGCAGACAATGCCGAGGCCAAGGCGCCAGCGCAAAAAGCCGAGAAGAATGAGCCCAGGAACGAGAACCGCCAGGGAAACCAAGGTGGTCAGGGCAACCAGAATCAAGGCAACCAGAATCAAGGCAACCAGAATCAAGGCAACCAGA
>DAONBX010000003.1:0-90759 GCA_035401705.1 Aeromicrobium sp. | reverse complement strand
ACCAGAATCAAGGCAACCAGAATCAAGGCAACCAGAATCAAGGCAACCAGAATCAAGGCAACCAGAATCAGGGACGCCAGAATCAGGGCAACCAGGGCCGCCAGAATCAGGGCAACCAGGGCCGCCAGAACCAGGGCAACCAAGGTAACCAAGGTGGTCAGGGTGGACCCGGCGACAACGACCGTCGTCGCAACCGTCGGGGCCGTAACCGCAACAACCGCGGTCTTGAAGTAGATCCGACCTTCACCGAAGACGACGTACTCGTCCCGGCCGCCGGCATCTTGGACATCCAAGACAACTACGCCTTCGTTCGCACGACGGGCTACTTGCCCAGCGAAAACGACGTCTACGTGTCGATGTCGATGGTGCGAAAGCTTGGCCTTCGTCGCGGTGACGCGATCGTCGGTCAGGTTCGCCAGCCGCGCGAGGGCGAGCGCAAAGAGAAGTTCAACCCGATGGTCAAGGTCGACTCGGTCAACGGGATGGACTCCGAAGAGACGAAGAAGCGCGTGGAGTTCTCCAAGCTCACGCCGCTCTACCCCTCAGAGCGTCTTCGGCTGGAGAGCCCGGCCGGCGGCATGACTGGTCGAGTGATCGACCTTGTCTCGCCGATCGGCAAAGGCCAGCGTGGACTAATCGTTTCGCCGCCTAAGGCCGGTAAGACGATGGTCATGCAGCAGGTCGCGAACGCGATCACCGAAAACAACCCTGAATGTCACTTGATGATCGTTCTGGTTGACGAACGTCCTGAAGAAGTCACCGACTTCCAGCGGACCGTCAACGGTGAGGTCATCGCGTCGACGTTCGATCGTCCGGCCGCCGACCACACTGCGGTTGCCGAACTCGCGATCGAGCGAGCCAAGCGACTCGTGGAGCTTGGCCATGACGTAGTCGTGCTGCTCGACGGCATCACCCGACTGGGTCGCGCCTACAACCTGGCGGCGCCGGCTTCGGGTCGAATCATGTCCGGTGGTGTCGATTCGTCGGCACTTTATCCGCCGAAGAAGTTCTTCGGTGCGGCCCGCAACATCGAAGACGGCGGCTCGCTCACGATTTTGGCCACCGCGCTCATCGAGACCGGTTCGCGAATGGACGAGGTCATCTTCGAAGAGTTCAAGGGCACCGGCAACTGGGAACTGCGCTTGCGTCGTGAATTCGCCGACAAGCGGATCTTCCCGGCGATTGACGTTGAAGCCTCCAGCACTCGCCGTGAAGAGCTGCTGATGGCTCGCGACGAGTTGGCGATCATCTGGAAGCTGCGCCGGTTGCTTTCGGGCTTGGACGGTCAGCAGGGTCTCGAACTCGTGCTCGGCAAGCTCAAGAAGACCCAGAGCAACGTCGAGTTCCTGATGGAAATCAACAAGACGATGCCAGGTGGCGTAAACAACGGCGACGACTGATCGTCAACTCAACGGCCAGGAACCGACTCGGGTTCCTGGCCGTTGGCATTTCTTGGCTAGGGTTGAAGCCATGACAACCGCATGGGATTTCAGCGCGACGGCGCTTGATGGCACCGACCGACAGTTGGCCGACTACCGCGGCCAGGTCGCGCTGGTGGTCAATACTGCTTCCCAATGTGGTTTTACGCCCCAATACGGTCCGCTTCAGGATCTCTACGACACCTATGCGCCTCGCGGGTTCGTGGTCTTGGGGTTCCCGTGTGACCAGTTCGGCCACCAGGAGCCTGGGACCGAGGCTGAAATCGCCGATTTCTGCGAGTCTTCCTTTGGGGTGCAGTTTCCGATGTTCGCCAAAGTCGAGGTGAACGGCGCGAACGCCCACCCGCTTTACTCGTGGCTGAAGCAGGAGAAGAAAGGGATCTTGGGTGGGGCAATCAAGTGGAACTTCACCAAGTTCCTAGTAGATCAGCAAGGAAACGTGGTCAAGCGGTACGGCTCTACTACAAAGCCCCAAGACATCGCTTCGGATATTGAAACGTTGCTGGATTCGTCCAACTGAGTCAGGAATCGGCGTTCGTTCGCCGGCTGCCAGGTTGTCGCCCGCCCTCCGGAGCCGGGGGTTCTTCTTCAACGGGCTGTGCCGGCGCGGCGGTCTTGGGGCGGTCGCTCTCATGATCGAGGATGAGCGGTCGACGGTCGCCGATGTCGCGCTGAGTATTTGAAAGTGGCACTTCGTTCTGTTCGTATTTTTTTGGTCGCTTGGAGGTGAAAACCTGCAGCACTGAAACCAAAGCGAGGATCAACCAAGTAAGGGCAAAAACTGCCACCCCCGCGACCAATAGGGTGATCGCTCGGTTGGTGCCGTATTCAGTCCAGATATAAGCGACTGAGGCGACGAACAAAATAAGGACAGTCAATGCAAGGATTGAAGTCTTGCTTCGGGGGAGCTTCGCGGCCATGGGATTAGTTTAGTTGGAGCCCGCTAAAACGCTAGTACGACCCGGCGAAACGAGTCCGATTTGAGTACGTTGGGGGTGCGCTGGCACAATGTATGGCAGGTTCCGGTTCACGGCGCGCGCCGCGTGCTGACCCGGCGACCACGAGAGGACACCATGAAGAAGGACATTCACCCCGAATACGTCGTTACGCAGGTCTCTTGCACTTGCGGTAACACGTTCGAGACCCGCAGCACCGCTATCGAAGGCGTTCTTCGCGCGGACGTGTGCTCGGCCTGCCACCCGTTCTACACCGGTAAGCAGAAGATTCTTGATACCGGCGGACGCGTTGCTCGCTTCCAGAAGCGGTACGGCAAGAACTAGTTTTATCGCGGCGCCGGTCATCTCCACTTGGAGTGACCGGCGCCGTTGTCATGACCGAGAACTTTTACCTCTGGAGGTCGAGCGATGTTCGAAGCAGTCGAGTCATTGATCGTTGAGCAAGGCCAGGTAGAGGAACAGTTGGCAGACCCCAGCGTGCACGCTGACCCGCGGCTGGCGAAGAAGCTTGGCCGCAGATATGCCGAGCTGAACTCGATAATCCGTGCCTACCACGACTGGCAGGGGGCGACCGCCGATTTGGTGGCGGCCCAAGAGCTCCACATGGACGACGAAGCGGCCGAACTCGAACTGCAGATCTCGCAGTTGGCATCGCGGCTTGAAGGGCTACTAGTCCCGCGCGACGACGCCGACGACAAAGACGTAATCCTTGAAATAAAGGGTGGCGAAGGTGGCGACGAATCGGCATTGTTCGCCGCCGACTTGCTGCGAATGTACGAGCGGTTCGCTGAACGGCACGCCTTCAAAGTCGAGGTTCTTGACTCCACTGAGACCC
Source organism: Aeromicrobium sp. (assembly GCA_035401705.1). Classification (GTDB taxonomy): domain Bacteria; phylum Actinomycetota; class Actinomycetes; order Propionibacteriales; family Nocardioidaceae; genus Aeromicrobium. The sequence continues at coordinate 87,529 of DAONBX010000003.1, read as the reverse complement.
CGCTTGGCGGCTTCAAGTCGGTCACGGCGGCCGTCAAGGCCAAGTCAGGTGTCGAGCCTGGCCAGGCGCCGTATGCGCTGTTGAAGTTCGAGGGTGGCGTCCACCGTGTCCAGCGAGTGCCCGTTACCGAATCTCAGGGCCGGATCCACACTTCGGCGGCAGGTGTACTTGTGTTGCCCGAGGCCGAAGACGTCGATGTCGAACTAAACGAAAACGACTTGCGCATTGATGTGTTCCGGTCTTCAGGCCCGGGCGGACAGAGCGTGAACACGACCGATTCGGCCGTGCGGATCACGCACTTGCCAACCGGGATTGTGGTCAGTTGCCAAAACGAAAAGTCCCAGTTGCAGAACAAAGACCAGGCGATGCGGATTTTGCGTTCACGACTGCTTGACGCGGCCCAGGCGCAAGCCGACGCCGATGCGGCCGATGCTCGCCGTTCGCAGGTTCGCACCGTCGACCGGTCAGAGAGAATTCGAACCTACAACTTCCCCGAGAACCGGATTTCGGATCACCGCACCGGCTTCAAGGCCTACAACTTGGATCAAGTTATTGACGGCGCCTTGGATGACGTCATCGCTTCGCTCGTCGAGGCCGATTTGGCCGAGCGACTGGCCGCGTTGGAGTCGCCAAAATGAGCACTCGTAAACTTCTGGAGGACGCGGCCGAAAAGCTTGAGGACGCTGGTGTTGCGTCGCCTCGGCACGATGCCGAGGTTTTGCTCAGCCATGTGACCGGCACGCCGCGGTCCTTGTTGACCTTGACTGTTCGTACTGACGACGCCCAGCGCCAGATCTTCCAAGAGATGATCGCAGCGAGGGCCGCTCGGGTGCCACTGCAACACCTAACCGGTTCGGCCGCCTTCCGCTATGTCGACCTAGAGGTTGGGCCGGGAGTATTTATCCCGCGGCCGGAGACTGAGCTTTTGGCTGGCTGGGCAATCGATTCGGCACGGGACGCGGGCGCGGACCGGCCGCCGGTAGTTGTTGAACTCTGCGCCGGATCTGGCGCGATCTCACTTTCGATCATTCACGAACTTCCCGCGGCCAAAGTCCACGCGGTCGAACTCGACGAAGTTGCCTATGGGTGGGCCAGGCGAAACCTCGACGGCACCGGGGTTGACCTCAGGCTGGGTGACATGGCCGAGTCCTTCACCGACCTTGACGGCCAAGTCGATGTAGTCGTCGCCAATCCGCCCTACATTCCGCTCGACGCGTGGGAGTCGGTCGCGCCTGAAGCGCGCGATCACGACCCGCAGTTGGCACTGTGGTCCGGTGACGATGGACTTGACGCGATGCGCGTAGTCGAACAGGTTGCTTGGCGGCTTTTGCGGCCTGGGGGAGTGGTCGGCGCCGAGCACGCTGACGCCCAAGGCGAAAGCGCCCCAGCGGTGTTCACCGAGCGGTGGGCCGAAGTCCGTGATCACCTTGACCTTGCCGACCGGCCACGCTTTGTTACGGCTCGCCGCCCATGACCGACACCGAGGTGCCCAGCGATCCGTACGATGAACCGGTGAGATTCGACTGCGAAACTGAATCCGAAGCTGGCATTGACGCTGCCGCTTCGGCGCTGCGTGCGGGGAACCTAGTGGTTCTACCCACCGACACGGTCTACGGACTGGCTGCCGATGCTTTCGATCCGGCGGCCGTCGCCAAGCTGCTTGAGGCGAAGGGCCGCGGTCGTGAGATGCCACCGCCGGTTTTGATCGCCGAGCCGGCAACGCTTGATGCGTTGGCCGCCGAACGCCCACCAACTTGGTTGCGCGAGCTGCTCGACGAACTGTGGCCCGGTCCGCTCACCGTGGTGTTCACCGCTCAGCCCTCGCTCACTTGGGATCTTGGCGAAACTCACGGCACCGTCGCGGTGCGAGTACCCGACCACGAGGTAGCCCGCTCGGTGCTTCGGGTTGCCGGTCCTACCGCAGTAAGTAGCGCTAATCTCAGCGGTCAATCGGCCGCGACCACGATCGACGAAGCCCAGTCAATGCTCGGCGAAAGCGTCGCTGTTTACCTCGACGCCGGACCGAGTTCGGGCAGTCTGCCATCGACCATCCTTGACGTGACAGGGCCGATTCCGCGGGTGCTTCGCCAAGGTGCAATCAGCCTCGAAACGCTGCACAAGTTCAACAACACGATCGAGCCGTTCGGCGGTGTGCCCGGTGCGTGAGTATCTGGTGATTTTTGGTGTCGCGATTGCTGGGTCCTACTTGCTGGCCTCTATCGCTCGCCAAAGCGCGCAGCAACTCGGCGCAGTGGCCAAGGTGCGAGACCGTGACGTGCACGCGATCCCTACGCCCTATTTTGGCGGCCCGGCGATTCTCGGCGGACTTTTGGTGGCTTACCTAGTCGCTACCAGTTTGCCGTTCCTTTCAGGTGGCGAGAACTCAGTTTTCTCCGATGTTCGAGCAGTTTTGGTCGGCGGCTCCGTCATTTGTCTAGTCGGCGTGATCGATGACCTGTTTGAACTTGACGCGCTCAGCAAGTTCGCCGGCCAAGTTCTTGCTGGGGTGATCACGGTGGCGATGGGGCTGCACTTTGTGTATTTGCCACTGCCCAACACGTACCTAGGCCTAGATCAGGCCCAAGCAATGATCCTGACGGTGTTTTTGATCGTGGCGACCGCGAACGCGATGAACTTCGTCGACGGCCTCGACGGGCTGGCCGCCGGCATGGCCGCAATCGGCTCGATTGCCTTTTTCGTGTACGCGTTCGTGCTCGCGGTGGAGAACGGTGAAACCCGGGCCGTTGCGGCCGCGCTGTTGATGATCAGTCTCGCCGGGGCGTGCGTGGGGATCTTGCCGCACAACTTTTTCCCGGCCCGGATGTTCATCGGTGATTCGGGCTCGATGCTGTTGGGCTTTGTGTTGGCTTGTTCCGCGATTAGCCTCACCGGCCAGTTCCCGGCGACCAGCCTTTCCGAAGGCATCGGTGGGTCGAGTTCCAGTTTGCTGCCGGCTGCGATCTTGCCACTAATTTTGCCGTTCGCAATCTTGACTATTCCATTCCTGGACATGGTGATGGCGGTGCTTCGTCGCACCCGCGCGGGCCGTTCGCCGTTCAGTCCCGACAAGATGCACATCCACCACCGTTTGCTCGAGATCGGGCACTCGCATCGACGCGCCGTCCTGCTGATGTACGCGTGCGCTGCACTTGTTGCTTTTGGAGTCGTGGCCATCGGACTGTTTAGCGGCTGGCAGTTGTTTGTCGCAATTGCTGTCCTGACGGCGGTAATCGCGGCGGCGATCTTCCTCCTGCCTAGGCTCGAAGAAAAGTTGTGGTCATCATGAGGGGTCGTAAACTCACGGTGGTGTTTGCGGTAGCCGCCACCTTCGTGTGTGCGGTGGTTGCGGCCTTGGCCGCCGGGGTTCCTGGTGCGCTGAGCGCGATCGTCGGCGGGCTGATCGTGATCGCTTTCTTTGGCTCTACGCCAGCGGTTCTGGGGCCGGTTGCCAAGACGAGTCCGGGCCTTTCGCTGCTATTTGCCATGCTTTTCTTTTTTACCAAGGTGTTGGCATTGGTCGCCTTGTTCGTAGTCCTTAGCCGAGCGGTCGAAGGTGGCAGCCAACTCGAACCAAAGGCCATCTCATTGACGGTTATCGTGGTCACTTTCGTCTGGATCGGCGCGCGGATCTTCGACGCCACCCAAGACCGCACTCCGACTTATGACCTGCCTTCAGGCAGCAAAGCCGACCCTGATAGATTTTGACATGCAATGAACGACATCCCGCCGATGCAAGACCCTTGGGTCGCCTTCGGGCGAGTCAGCGGCGGAGTGATCTTCTACGGCGTGCTGGGCTACCTGCTCGACCGTTGGTGGGACACATCGTTCATGGTGGCCATTGGAGTAGTCGTTGGTGCCGCATTGGGCATCTACACAATTGCAATGGCACAACGAGACAACTGAGCCGCAAGCAAGAACTGCGCGCACTGAATTAACCGACGTCGGTACTTGACGGTATCGCCGCCATAGAAGGGTTATCGATTGTCCGCCGCGACTAACGCTGTGCTGACCGCCGTCCTCGGTTCTGAGGGAGGCGAGGCGTTCCAGCCACCAGGGCCTGAGAGTTTCGAGCTTCCCCCGGTTTTTGAAATTGGTTCCCTCGAAATTACAAAGCCGATGCTTTTGCTGGCGTTTTCGGTTCCGCTAATCGTCGGGTTCTTCTGGGCCGCATCGCGCAAGCAGGCTGTTGTTCCCAGCAAACTCCAGTTCGCCGGTGAGTATGTTTACGGATTCGTGCGTAACAGCATTGCCCGCGATTTGGTTGGGTCGCAGTACTTCATCAAATTCGTTCCGTTCCTTTTCACGATTTTCACCTTCGTCTTGGTGAACAACTACTTCAGCCTCGTCCCATTCCTGCAGTTCCCGTCTTTCTCGCGCTTCAGTTTCGCGATCCCGCTGGCACTGCTCGTCTGGGTGGTCTACAACGCCTGCGGCGTCTACAAGCACGGCTTCTTCGGCTACCTCAAGCACGTCTGTGTGCCGCCGGGAGTCAGCGGCGTGATCCTGTTGCTGATCATCCCGCTCGAATTCCTCTCGACGATCTTGGTCCGTCCGGCCACCCTGGCTTTGCGTTTGTTTGCCAACATGTTCGCCGGCCACCTGTTGCTGATCTTGTTCGCCACCGGTGCTGCCTTCTTGATCTTCGACTCGGGCAACCCGTGGTACGCCCCAGTTGGCGTGCTGTCCTTCATTCTTGGCATCCTCGTTAGCTTCCTCGAGGTGCTGGTCCTGTTCCTACAGGCGTATGTCTTCACCCTGCTGACCGCGATGTACATCGGTGGGGCGCTCTCCGACGAGCACTGATTCGTCGGCCTACAACTTAATAACTAGTTTTCGACAACCGACGGCGCATCAGCGTCGCCAACCGAAAGGAATGGCCGTGGAAATCTCCGGCTCCATGAACATGATCGGCTACGGCCTGGCTGCAATTGGCCCAGGCATCGGCATCGGCTTGATCTTCGCCGCCTACATCAACGGCGTCGCACGTCAGCCCGAGGCGCAGAGCCGCCTGCAGTCGATCGCGATTCTTGGCTTCGCCCTTGCCGAAGCCTTGGCGATTATCGGCATCGCGCTCGCGTTCGTACTCTGATCGGGTACTCAAATGATCTCGACAATTTTGGCCTCCTCAGGGGGTGAAGGGCACAGCCCAGTGGTGCCGATCCTCTCTGAGGTAGTCCTCTCGCTGGTCGTCGTTTCGATCCTGTACTTCCTCGTAGTGAAGTTCGTTGTTCCGAACTTCGAGCAGGCCTACGCCGACCGCACTGCAGCCATCGAAGGCGGCATTGAGGAAGCACAGTCCGCGCAGAAGGAAGCTCAAGCAGCGCTAGAGAAGTACACCGCGCAGTTGGCTGATGCCCGTCATGAGGCAGCAGCCATCCGTGAGGAAGCGCGTGAGCAGGGCGCTCAGATTGTCGCTGAAATGCGCGAACAGGCCCAGGCCGAATCCGCTCGCATCGTGACGGCAGCCCAGGCTCAGATCACCGCTGAGCGTCAGCAGGCAGTAGCCCAACTCAAGTCTGAAGTCGGCGGCATGGCAACTGAACTTGCCAGCCGGATCGTCGGCGAGTCGCTGGCCGATACGGATGCGCAGCGTCGTACCGTCTCGCGCTTCATCGACGAACTCGAGGGGTCGGCCAACTGATGCGTGGTTCTTCAGCTAAGTCGCTCGACGAGACCCTGACCGCAGTTTCTGCGGTTGCGGCCGACTCGGTGGCTCAGGTTGGCGCCGAACTGTTCGGCGCTGTCGAGATCCTCGACGGCGCAGTGGCGGCTCGGCGGGTGCTGACCGATCCGTCGATTGATGCCGCCGGCAAGCGCAAGCTTGTTGAAGGCATCTTCGCCGGAAAAATCAGCCAGACCACCAACTCGGTGCTTGACGCTGCCGTAGGCGGCCGTTGGGCCGCCGGTCGCGACCTCACCGACGGTCTCGAAATCGCCGGTGTCGCGGCTTATACCCGCGCCGCCGACGCGGCGGGTCACGGTGACGTTCTTGAAAACGAGCTTTTCGAAGCCGGTTGCGTTATCCACGATTCAGCTGAACTGCGTCAAATCGTTTCGGACAAGGCCGTCGCCGCTACGGCGAAGGCCTCCTTGCTCAAGAACGTATTTGGCGGCAAAGTCACTGATGCCACCTTGGCATTGCTGACTCAAGCCGCAGTCGCGCGCACTGCCTCCTTCGAGAAGGTCCTTGATTCATTCAGCCGTCAAGTGGCAGCACGTGAGGATCGGCTCGTTGCCGTTGCTCGGGTTGCTTACGAACTTGGCGACGATGAACGTGCTCGGCTTACCGCCGCGCTCACGACTCGTTACGGCCGAGCGATCCAGCTCAACACCGTGGTTGATCCCAATGTCATCGGCGGCATCGCCGTCTCCGTGGGCGACGAGGTCGTCGACGCCACCATGTCCACCCGCCTCGAAGCCGCCCGTCGGCGCATCGCAGGCTGATTAGAACGCATCGTTCGCACAAGAAGGCAGGCACAAAGCATGACTGAACTCTCGATTCGTCCGGAGGAGATCCGCGACGCGTTGCAGAAGTTCGTGTCGGATTACACGCCGGCGCAAGGCGAAGCCGAAGAAGTCGGCGTCGTCGCGTCAGCGGCCGACGGCATCGCACAGGTTGAGGGACTTCCCTCCGCGATGGCCAACGAACTGCTCGAGTTTGAGGATGGAACGCTCGGTCTGGCGTTGAACCTCGACGTCCGCCAGATCGGTGTGGTCATCCTTGGTGACTTCGCCGGTATCGAAGAAGGCCAACAGGTCAAGCGCACCGGCGAGGTGCTCTCGGTTCCTGTTGGTGAGGGCTACTTGGGTCGCGTCGTCGATCCGCTCGGTAACCCGATCGACGGACTTGGTGAGATCACCGGCATCGAAGGCCGTCGCGCACTCGAACTCCAGGCCCCCAACGTGGTTCAGCGCAAGAGCGTCCACGAGCCGCTCATGACCGGTCTGAAGTCCATTGACTCCCTGACGCCGATCGGCCGTGGTCAGCGTCAGTTGATCATTGGTGACCGTCAGACTGGCAAGACCGCCATCGCGATCGACACCATCATCAACCAGAAGGAATTCTGGAAGTCAGGCGATCCGAGCAAGCAGGTTCGCTGCATCTACGTCGGTATCGGCCAGAAGGGCTCGACCATCGCTTCGGTGCGTGGCGCCCTTGAAGAAGCCGGTGCGCTTGAGTACACGACGATCGTCGCCGCGCCTGCCTCGGATTCGGCTGGCTTCAAGTACCTCGCTCCGTACACCGGTTCGGCCATTGGCCAGCACTGGATGTACCAGAGCAAGCACGTTCTGATCATCTTTGACGATCTGTCGAAGCAAGCTGAGGCATACCGCGCCGTTTCGTTGTTGCTGCGCCGCCCGCCGGGCCGCGAGGCATACCCGGGCGACGTCTTCTACCTACACAGCCGGTTGCTCGAACGCTGCGCCAAGCTCAGCGACGAGCTGGGTGCTGGTTCGATGACCGGTCTGCCGATCATCGAGACAAAGGCCAACGACGTTTCGGCGTACATCCCGACCAACGTCATTTCGATCACCGACGGCCAGATCTTCTTGCAGTCCGATCTGTTCAACGCCAACCAGCGTCCTGCGGTTGACGTCGGCATCTCGGTTTCGCGAGTCGGCGGCGCTGCGATGACCAAGTCGATGAAGGCTGTCACCGGTTCGCTCAAGGTCGAGTTGGCTCAGTACCGCGCCATGGAAGCGTTCGCCATGTTCGCCTCTGACCTAGATGCGGCCTCGAAGGCACAGCTCGCTCGCGGTCAGCGCCTAATGGAACTGTTCAAGCAGGGCCAGTACGCACCGTTCGCGGTCGAAGAGCAGGTAGTTTCGATCTGGGCTGCGACCACGGGCAAGTTGGACGTCGTACCGGTTACCGACATCACCCGGTTCGAGACCGAGTTCCTCGACTTCGTCAAGCGCACAAACAAGGGCGTTCTTGACTCGATCCGCGAAAGCGGCAAGTTCGAGGACTCCAGCGAGACTGCTTTGGTCGCCGCTTATGACGCGTTCCTCGATCAGTTCGAGACCAGCGATGGCCGTTCGGTCAAGGCCGGTCACGAAGAGTTCGAAGCGCTCGCTGACGAAGAGGTCGAGCAGGAGCAGATCGTTCGACAGAAGCGAGGCTGACCGATGGCAGTCTCACTCCGCGAATACCGCGCGAAGATCAGGTCGACTCAGTCGACCAAAAAGATCACGCGCGCGATGGAGTTGATCGCCGCGTCGCGAATCATCAAGGCTCAACAGGCTGCAGCCGCGGCCGCACCGTACGCGCGTGAACTCACGCGTGCGGTGTCGGCCTTGGCCACCTACTCCAACGTTGACCATGTGTTGACGACGGAGAACCCAGACGCGAAGCGTGCGGCAATCTTGGTGATTGCCAGCGATCGTGGTTTGGCCGGTGCTTATGCCTCCAGCGTCTTGAAAGAGACCGAGCAGTTGGTGGAGCGTCTTCACGGCGAAGGTAAGGAAGTCACTTACTTCCTCGCCGGTCGTAAGGCCGAGTCCTACTTCAACTTCCGTCAGCGTGCGTTCGAGCAGTCTTGGACGGGCTTCTCCGACAAGCCTACTTATGATGATGCCCGTGAAATTGGCGATGAGCTGATTACCCGTGGCGCTCGTAGCGAGTCAGCTGATGAGTCGAATGATCCTTCGCAGACTGTCGACGAACTGTATGTGGTCTTCACTCGCTTCCGGTCAATGCTCGTGCAGGAACCGACAGCTATTCGGCTGTTCCCGCTCGAAATTGTCGAAGGCGAAGAAGCTCCGGCTGAGTCCGAAGTTCTGCCGCTTTACGAATTTGAGCCCAGCGCGGCTGAAGTTCTCGACGCGGTGTTGCCCAAGTACCTATACAGCCGCATCTACTACTGCCTCCTACAGTCCGCAGCTTCAGAGCTTGCGGCCCGTCAGAAGGCCATGAAGTCCGCGACCGATAACGCCGAGGACCTCATCCAGAAGTACACCCGGTTGGCGAACCAAGCTCGCCAGGCCGGCATCACCCAGGAAATCAGCGAGATCGTAAGTGGCGCGAACGCGCTCGCTGACGCTGCCCAAACCGATTGAGAGAGACACCATGACTGCAACCGTCGAAGAGACGACCACCGATTCGGCCGCTGCCAGCGGACGGGTCGCCCGGGTCATCGGCCCGGTGCTCGACATCGAGTTCCCGGCCGATCAGATGCCGGACATCTACAACGCACTGCTAGTCGACACTGAAGTTGCTGGCACCAAGGAAACGTTGACCCTTGAGGTCGCGCAGCACATTGGCGATGGTCTTGTGCGTGCGATCAGCTTGCGTCCGACCGACGGCATCGTTCGCGGTGCCACGGTGACCAATACCGGCGGGCCGATCTCGGTGCCGGTGGGCGACGTCACCTTGGGCAAGGTTTTCAACACGACCGGCACGGTCATGAACCTGGCCGAAGGCGAGAAGTTCGAAGTAGGCGAGACCTGGGGCATCCACCGCAAGGCGCCGGCGTTCGATCAACTCGAATCCAAGACGGCGATGTTCCAAACCGGCATCAAGGTCATCGACCTTTTGACGCCGTACGTTCTCGGCGGCAAGATCGGCCTGTTCGGTGGCGCTGGTGTTGGTAAGACCGTGCTCATCCAAGAGATGATCGCTCGTGTTGCCAAGGACCACGATGGCGTTTCGGTATTCGCCGGTGTTGGCGAGCGCACCCGTGAGGGCAACGACCTCATGGTTGAAATGGAAGAAGCCGGCGTTCTGGACAAGGTCGCCTTGGTCTTTGGCCAGATGGATGAGCCGCCGGGAGCACGTCTTCGTGTCGCCCTGTCGGCACTGACGATGGCCGAGTACTTCCGTGACGTTCAGAAGCAGGATGTGTTGTTGTTCATCGACAACATCTTCCGCTTCACTCAAGCCGGTTCGGAAGTTTCGACGCTGTTGGGCCGCGTGCCTTCGGCCGTTGGTTACCAGCCAACCCTCGCTGACGAGATGGGCGTTCTGCAGGAGCGAATCACCTCGACGCGCGGTCACTCGATCACCTCGCTGCAGGCGATCTACGTGCCGGCCGATGACTACACCGACCCGGCTCCGGCAACGACGTTCGCTCACTTGGACGCCACCACCGAGCTCAGCCGTGAAATTGCCTCGATGGGTATTTACCCGGCCGTGGATCCGCTGACCTCGACGTCGCGAATCCTTGACCCGCGTTACATCGCTGACGATCACTACCAGACGGCGAACCGCGTCAAGGGCATCTTGCAGCGCAACAAGGAATTGCAAGACATCATCGCAATTCTTGGTGTCGACGAACTCAGCGAAGAGGACAAGACGATCGTGGCGCGCGCCCGTCGTATTCAGCGCTTCTTGAGCCAGAACACCTACGTTGCCAAGCAGTTCACTGGCATCGAAGGTTCGACCGTTCCGCTCGACGAGACGATCGACGCGTTCACCAAGATCTGCAACGGTGACTACGACCACGTGGCCGAGCAGGCGTTCTTCATGTGTGGCGGTCTGGACGACGTCGACGCGAAGTGGGCCGAGATCCAGAAGAACAGCTGAGGCAGCTGACATGACGTTGCAGATTGAACTCGTGGCCGCTGACCGCGTTGTGTGGTCGGGACAGGCCCGCGAGGTCATCGCCCGGACTGCAGAGGGTGACCTTGGCGTGCTGTCCGGTCACGCTCCGCTGCTGTCACTGTTGGTGCCCGGTGTCGTTGAGATCATCCCGGCTGAAGGCGACACCGTTCGTGCCGCAGTCAGTGAAGGATTCATCTCGGTGGCAGCAGATCGGGTTTCGATCCTGTCTGAAGACACCTTCTTGGCCGAAGACATCGACGAGGCTGTTGTGTCCGCCGAACTTGAGTCGGCTCGTGGCAGCGAAGACGAATACGCAGTTCGCCGTGCTGAGGCTAAACTCCGTTTGATCGGGAAGTCTTTCTGACCTGTTGAGCGCGAGGGAGTAAACGGTGCCGTTTTGGTGGTGGCTTGTTGACTCCCTCGCGCTCATTGTCTTTTTCGGGTTCCTAGCTATTGGCGCGTTGATCTTTCGGCGTAGATGGATTTCGCGGATGGGCGCAACCTTTGAGCTATGCGTCAATCACGGGATCGAGCACTCCGCCAGAGGTTGGATGCTTGGCGTTGCGGTCTACGGGGACACCGAAATTACGTGGTACCGGACCTTCTCGCTTTCACCAAAAGCTAGGCATCGTTTCGTGCGTGGGGAAGTGATGATTGAGGGGCGCCGCGACCCCGAGGGGGCCGAGGATTATGCCCTGCACCGCGACAGCGTAATTATCGGCGCGTCGGCCGCCGATGGAGTGCAGCAGTTTGCCCTAAGTCAAAACTCGCTGACTGGCTTGTTGGCCTGGCTAGAGGCCGCGCCGCCAGGTCGCGGCGTGAACAGGGTGGTGTGAGCCACCCGGATTGCTCGTCGCGACGCTGGCTAGGGTGTTCCTATGGTTCACCTCACTCGCATCTACACGCGCACTGGCGACGACGGCACGACCAATCTGGTCGATTTTTCTCGCACTTCTAAGAACGACTCGCGACTGGTTGTTTACGCCGACACCGACGAAGCCAACAGCCAAATTGGCGTCGCCCTTGCGACTGGTGAGCTCGATTCGGACGCGACAACGGTGCTGACCCATATCCAAAACGATCTGTTCGATCTGGGTTCTGACATTGGTAACCCGATCGTGGCTGAGCCCAAGTTTGAGCCGCTGCGCGTCGAACCCGACTATATCGATCGGCTCGAAAAATGGTGCGACCGCTTCAACGAGGCCACGCCGAAACTCGATTCCTTCATTCTGCCGGGAGGGACGGCGGCAGCGGCCCACTTGCACGCTGCGCGAACGGTAGTGCGTCGAGCCGAGCGGGCCGCCTGGCTGGCGATTGAGGAGCACGGTGACACGATCAACGTGCTGGTCGCTAAGTACCTGAACCGACTCAGCGACCTGCTGTTCATCTTGGCCAGATACGCCAACCGTGACGCAGGCGACGTCCTGTGGGTGCCAGGCGGAGACCGCAGCGGCGCCTGAGTCTCACGGGGGCGGCCGTTGCTGGGGCCGGCTAAGCCGACGGGTAACCTTTCCCCATGTCTGTGCAGCCTGATCGCCCGTGGGTGATGCGAACGTACGCCGGCCACAGTTCGGCCGCCGAGTCGAACGCCCTCTACCGCCGAAACCTCGCCAAGGGGCAGACGGGACTGTCGGTCGCCTTCGACCTACCGACCCAGACCGGGTACGACCCCGATCACATCCTCTCGCGCGGCGAAGTTGGCAAGGTTGGGGTCCCGATCCCGCACCTTGGCGCTATGCGCCGGTTGTTCCAGGACATCCCGCTGTCGGAGATGAACACTTCGATGACGATCAACGCCACCGCAATGTGGATGTTGGCGATGTACCAGGTCGCGGCCGAGGAGCAGGGTGTAGAGCCCGCCGCGCTAGCCGGCACGACTCAAAACGACATCATCAAGGAATACCTCTCGCGTGGGACGTACGTGTTCCCGCCGGAGGCATCTCTTCGGTTGACCACCGACATGATCGCCTACACGGTCGCCAACATCCCAAAGTGGAATCCGCTTAACATCTGCAGCTACCACTTGCAGGAAGCCGGCGCGACCCCAATCCAGGAAATCGCTTTCGCGATGAGCACGGCGATTGCAGTGCTGGACGCGGTCAAGGACTCCGGCCAGGTGCCTGAAGAGGAGTTCGAGCAGGTTGTAGGTCGCATTTCGTTCTTCGTCAACGCAGGCGTTCGGTTCATCGAAGAGATGTGCAAGATGCGCGCGTTTGGCGAGTTGTGGGAAGAAATCACGCGCGACCGCTACGGCGTGAAGAACCCCAAGATGCGCCGCTTCCGCTACGGCGTCCAGGTGAACTCGCTCGGCCTGACCGAGGCGCAGCCAGAAAACAATGTCCAGCGGATCGTCTTGGAAATGCTCGGTGTCACGTTGAGCAAGAACGCGCGTGCGCGGGCGGTTCAGTTGCCCGCCTGGAACGAGGCACTCGGCTTGCCGCGCCCGTGGGATCAGCAGTGGTCCTTGCGACTGCAGCAAGTTTTAGCCTTTGAATCTGACTTGCTTGAATACGGCGACATTTTCGACGGCTCACATGTGGTCGAGACGAAGGTGAACGAACTGATCGCCGGAGCGAAGGCCGAGATCGATCGGGTCCAGGCGATGGGCGGTGCGGTTGCCGCGGTCGTTTCTGGCTACATGAAATCCGAACTGGTTGGCTCGCACGCTGAGCGCCGCGCAAAGATCGAATCCGGCGAAATCAAGGTTGTCGGCCTCAATAGCTACACCGAGACCGAGCCGTCGCCGTTGACCGCCGACCTCGACGGCGCCATCATGGTGGCCGACCCGCAGGCCGAGGCCAACGCTATTGCCGACGTGCAGCAATGGCGCTCCCAGCGCGATCAGGCGGCTACGGACGCAGCTCTCGCGGCGGTCAAGGCCGCCGCCAACACCGATGAGAACTTAATGGCGGTTACTCTGGCGGCCGTCCGTGCTGGCGCAACCGTGGGGGAGTGGGCCGGTGCACTCCGGGACGTATTCGGTGAGTATCGGGCGCCCACGGGCGTGTCAGGAGTCAGTGGTGTGGTCGAAGCAGGATCAGAATTGGCTGCTGTTCGCGACAAAGTGAAGGCCACTGGCGATGAGTTGGAAGGCCGGCTACGCTTCCTCGTTGGCAAGCCGGGCCTTGACGGTCACTCAAACGGCGCCGAGCAGGTTGCCGTTCGCGCCCGCGATGCGGGCTTTGAAGTCATCTACCAAGGCATCAGGCTGACCCCAGAGCAGATTGTTGCTGCTGCGGTTGCCGAAGACGTTCACGTTGTTGGCTTGTCGATCCTTTCGGGATCGCATATGGAGTTGGTGCCCGAGGTTCAAAAGGGCCTGATCGAGGCCGGACTGACGAACGTGCCGGTGATTGTCGGCGGCATCATCCCCGAATCTGACGCCAAGAAGTTGGAAGCTGACGGGATCGCCGCAGTGTTCACGCCGAAGGACTTTGGTATGACCGACATCATGAGTCGAGTCGTTGACGAAATTCGCAAGGCAAACCACATGGCGGTTTGAAGTATTCAGGGTCGCCTGTCCTTCATGGAATTAGTCCCCGGTCGCCTCTAGGCTTTGAGTAGTCGAAACTAAAAGGTGTCGGAACCGAAAGGCTGGGTGCTTAGGCGGGTACTGGTTTCTTGGACTTGGTGGACTTCGTGTTCTTTTTGACCTTGACCAGTTTGCGCTTCTTGACGGTGTACCCGTCCGGTAGCGTGCCTTCATTGAGCATGCGGATTGGGCAGCGTTTACAACGCGGCTTAGTCACGCAGCACTTCTTTTTCGGGCTCTTCGACACAACTAAAACGGTACCATTGTGAGGTTAGGCTGACCTAGCCAGAGGGAGGAATCATGGCTTCAACCCAGTTCGTAACGAAGTTGCAGGAGCAGATCGGCCACGAGTTCGGCGCACATCAGCAATACGTGGCGATTGCCACCTATTTCGATGCGCTGACCATGCCGCAGATGGCTGCCCTGTTCTATGCCCAAGCCCTCGAAGAGCGCGATCACGCGATGATGATGGTGCGTTACCTCTTGGACCAAGGCGAGTCGGTGGCCATTCCGGCGCTCGATGCCCCCAAGATGGAGTTCGCTGATGTCGTTGAGCCAGTGCAGTTGGCCCTCGACCAAGAAAAGCGGGTGACTGCGCAGATCAACGAACTGACTCGAGTTGCGCGCCAAGATAACGATTTTGCGTCCGACCAGTTCATGCAGTGGTTTATCAAGGAGCAGGTCGAAGAAGTTGCCAAGATGGGCGACTTGCTGGCTGTGGTGACGCGCGCAAGCGGCGACCTCGAACGAATCGAGGACTGGGTGGCCCGCGAAGAGACCGGCGAATCGGCCGATCCGACCGCGCCGCCAATTGCTGGCGCCTGATTCGTGCGGGTGCTTCGGGCGCTTTTAACGATCGGTGCGTTTGGCGTCTTGGCGTTGGCAGCAACGCCGTTTCTGGATCGGTTGGCGCCCACTTGGCTGCCAGCGGTGCAGGCTTTAGGGCGGGTCTGGCTGGTGGTTGCGTTGGTGCTGGGAGTTTTCTCGGTCCTAACAAAAGCATGGCTTGCGGTGGCGGCAAACGTTGTCGCCATCGCGGCTGCTTTGGTGACGATCGTTGGGATTAGCAACGCGCCGGCATGTAAGTCAACCGAAGATCGAATCGCGGTGATGTCGATCAACGCGTTCTATGGCGAGGCTGATGTTGCGCAGCTCGCGGCCGCCGTGGAACGTTACAACATCGATGTCTTGGTGATCCCAGAAGTCACTGAAATGATGATCGCGGACCTCAAACAGACTAAGGCTGGAAAACGCTTCACCTATCGAAGCGGGCAAACGGTCGAGACTCGTGACTCCTCTGGCACGGTGATCCTCTCTAGGTACCCGGCTGAACGTGTCCCCGAAACCGCCGAGTCCAAAACTGTAACCTTCCAGCAACCGATTATGCGGATCTCGGTGGGGGAGCAGAGCGTGCTGTTCAAGGCGGTGCACCCACTGCCGCCGCTGCCAAAGTGGCTCGATCTGTGGCATGACGGTCTGCTCGAGTTGGGTCAGTGGCAGCGTTCGCATCGCGGGGTGCCGCTGATCCTGGCAGGCGACTTCAACGCTTCGATGGCCCATGCGCCATTTCGTGACGCCAAGCGGTCGATGTCGGACACCTCGGGGTTGTGGCCACCGGCCACTTGGCCGATGGACCGGCGCTACCCGGCTTTTACTGACATCGACCACATCTTGGTCCGCAACTTGAGTGTCGTTGATTCGGGCGTAGTCGACATTGACGGCACTGATCATCGGGCCGTTTGGGCGGACCTTCGAGTCTGTCGCGTCTGAACGGCTGTAGGCGACCTAGAACAGCCGCAAAGACGGGTCGTCTAGACCGCGCAGTTCGTTGTAGTCGACGGTGACGCATTCGATTCCGCGGTCTTTGGCCAACGTGCGCGCCTGCGGCTTGATCTCTTGGGCGGCGAAAATACCCCGAACCGGTCGAAGCTTTGGATCGCGGTTCATTAGTTCTAAATAACGCGTCAACTGCTCCACGCCATCTATCTCGCCGCGCCGTTTGATTTCGACTGCGACCGAACCGCCGGCCGCGTCGCGACACAGCAGGTCGACCGGCCCGATCGCGGTCATGTATTCGCGCCGCACCAGTGAAAGGCCTTCGCCCAGGCTGGCGGTGTGATCGGCCAAGAGCTCTTGGAGGTGCTTTTCCACGCCGTCCTTGTGCAGGCCGGGATCTATGCCGAGGTCGTGGCTTGAATCGTGCATGATCTCTTCGAGGCGAATTCGCAGACGATCGTCGGACTTGGTCGCCGAAACCGTCCATTCAGTCACGCCGTCCTCGGCGGTGCCCTCACGCAGGGTGCACGGCGGACTCATCCAGTTCAACGGCTTGTAGGAACCGCCGTCGGCGTGGACGAGTACCGAACCATCGGACTTGACCATGATCACCCGAACCGCAGGCGGCAGATGGGCAGTCAGCCGCCCGGTGTAGTCAACCTGGCAGCGAGCGACGACGATCCTCACTGGCGAACGAGGGTGCCAAGCCGGAATACGAGGGTTCCGTTGGTGATGGTGCCCTCGTTCGATTCACCGTCGTCGCCTTCAAGGGTCACGGTCTTCGCGGTCACTACGTATTGACCGTTGCGGAAGCCTTTGTTGCCCTGGTAGTCCTCGACGAAGGTGCCGTCGGGCTTGAAGTGGACAGTCCAGTCGGCCTCCTCGTCTCGCCACGTGCCGACCACGTCGACGGCTGCGGCCGACGATGACGCCGAAGACGTCGGGGCGGTTGAGTTGGTTGGGTTCGAGGCAGCCGGGGCATCATCTCGGGCGCAGCCGGTAAGGCTCACAACCGAGACTGCTGCAATTGCGGCAATCGCCAGACGTTTCGACATGGGTCTCCCATCGGGACATCAGAACTGTCACGCTAGTCTGTCACGAACACTCGGCCGACTTCGATGCCGACGTGCCAAGCCTTGAAGGAGATTCTTGATGCAGGAAATCGTCGACAGCATTACCGCTACTGACGAGGGCGGCCAAATCGCCCAGTCGCTGCTGTTCCCTTACCTAAACCACGCGGCAAATATGTATGGCGCTGGCTATGCAACGGCGGCCGATATTGACGCTGGCATGCGTTTTGGTTGCGGCTACCCGATCGGCCCGTTGGCGCTGGTTGATGCGCTCGGCGCCGCGACCGTCGTGGCAGGTCTAGAGGCCCAGTTCGCCAAGACCGGCGATCCGCTTCACCAACCGGCCGCGACCCTCGTTGAGGCCGCGAACAATGGCACCTCCTTCACCGAGGCAGGTGGCGCTGGCGCCGAAGTGCCGCAGATCAAGCGCGAGATCAAGAAGGTCGGCGTTGTCGGAACCGGCACGATGGCTTCGGGTATCGCCCAGGTTTTCGCCCAGTCCGGTTACGACGTGGTCTTCATCGGCCGCTCGGCCGAGAAGCTTGACGGCGTTTTGGCCTACATCACCAAGAACCTCGACCGGTCGGTTGCCAAGGGCAAACTTGATGAGTCCGGCAAGTCCGCGATCCTCGATCGGCTGATCGGTTCGACCGAGCGCGAAGCCCTCGCCGACGTCGACATTGTGGTTGAGGCTATCGCCGAAGATCTGGACATCAAGCTGGACCTGTTCCGCGATCTGGACCGGATCTGCAAGCCGGGCGCGATTTTGGCAACCACGACTTCCTCGCTTTCGATCAAGGCCTGCGCCGACGTTACGGGCCGTCCCGCCGACGTCATTGGTATGCACTTCTTCAACCCGGCGCCGATCATGAAGTTGGTCGAAGTTGTCACTACGGAAGAGACCGCCGCCGATGTCGACGAGACGGTGAGGGCGCTTTGCTTCGGCACTGGCAAGCACCCGGTGTCTTGTGGTGACCGCGCGGGCTTCATCGTCAACGCGTTGCTGTTCCCGTACTTGAATGACGCGATCTTGTTGCTGGAGTCCGGCGCGGCTTCGATGACCGAGATCGACGACGCCATGAAGGCCACCAAGTTGCCGATGGGCCCGTTCGAGTTGCTAGACGTTGTCGGCAACGACGTCTCGCTGGCAATCCAGGAGACCTTGGTTGGCGCGTTCGGTCACGAGGGATGGGCACCGGCCGAGAGCCTCAAGCAGGTTGTTGCCGACGGCAAGCTCGGTCGCAAGACCAAGGCTGGTTTCCACACCTACTGAGAAGTCTGACCCCGTTGGGTCGCTGATCGGGCACGAGCGAAGCAATCGCTCGTGCCCGATCTTTTTTGAGGCACTAGATCTGAACCAATAGGCTCAAGGCATGTCCAAACGTAAGGCGGCCGCCGCGCGGGCGTCGCGACGGGCGATACCGACGACTCCCGAGCAGTTGGTCCATAAGCGCGCTGGCGAATTTTGGCAGCGTTTCATCACCGGTGCCACCTCCGCTAAGTCCTACCGCTGTCCCGGCTGCGACCAGTTGATCGCGCCGGCGACGCCGCATTACGTTGTCTGGCCCGAGATTCCGAGCCTGCTCGAGAGCGACGGAATCAACGAACGGCGGCACTGGCACCGCAGTTGCTGGGAGCGCCACAGTTGACGCTGGGCAGATCGGCCCACCTGCACTGCGCAAGAATGGACCCCGTGAGCCAGAAGATCACCGGTAGTTCGGTTCTACCCGCACGGCGTAAAGACATCGAACTGCACACCGCCGACGGACTGACTTTGGTGGGGGAGTTGGCGTTGCCGGCCGAGGGTGATCCAGTCGCCACGATGATTTGCTTGCACCCGCTGCCCACCCACGGCGGCATGATGGACAGCCACGTGTTCCGCAAGGCCGCCTACCGGCTGCCCGCCCAAGCGAACATCGCCGTGCTGCGGTTCAACACTCGCGGCACTGAGAGTGTGCGGGGTCGCAGCGAGGGCGAGTTCGACAACGGCATTGGCGAGCGCTTTGATGTCGCGGCGGCAATCGAGTTCGCCGAGTTTGAGTCGCTGCCGAACCTTTGGCTCGTCGGCTGGTCTTTTGGCACTGACCTGACGCTGATGTACGGGCTCGAACCGGACGTGACGGGAGCCATCTTGCTGTCGCCGCCGCTGCGCTACAGCCAGCCTGAGCATCTAGCGGCGTGGGCCGAAGACGGCCGGCAGTTGGTGGCATTGATCCCTGAACTGGACGACTACCTGCGACCTGAGCAGGCCCGCGAGCGGTTCGCTGCGGTGCCCCAAGCCGAAGTCATTGCGGTGGCTGGCGGCAAACACCTTTGGGTCGGTGACACCGAACGTGCCCTCGACGAGATTGTGGCTCGGCTCAACCCTGCCGCTGAGCTGCCGCTGCCACGCGTGTGGGACGGTCCGATGGACCGCGCCGATTCCAGCGCCTACGCAGATCGCACGACCGCGGTGTTTAGGGAAGTTCCGCGTTAGAGGTTGCCGCTGGTGATGAGCGACAGCACCTGAATCCCAGCACCGTCCACCTGCTCAATTGAGGTGCTGAGCTGGTTTAGGCTTCGCTGGCGAGCAACAAACATTGCCGCAATCCACGACGAGAAAATCGCCGTGGCTCTTGCCTGCGGTGTCAAGGAGCCCACTGGGAAGTCTCCACGGGATTGGGCGTCAACGGTTAGGACGCTCATCTCGCTCATCCAACGTTGGAGGATGTGACCGGCGATATCGGGTGAGCCGGATTCAAGATGCTCGGCAATGGGATGGACGTGAACCGCCTCGTTCTCGATCTTTTCCACCCAGCCGGCGGCTCCCATTGCGGCCAGAGACTCGTGCACGGTCGTGGCAACAGGTTCGTCGATCGGTCGCTGGCGCAGTGCCTCAGAGAAGGCATCCATCCAACTGTCGAAGTAGGCGAGCATCATCGCCGCCTTCGTTGGGAAATGCATATAGATCGTGCGAACGGCCACATCGGCCAGTTCGGAGATGTGTTCGATCGATGTGTGCTCGTAGCCACGCTCACCAAAAAGCTTCTCGGCCGCGTCCAAGATTTTCGCTCTTGTGGCGGCCTTTCGTCGTTCTTGCCGCCCTGGTGGCTGAGCGTTATCGGGTGCTGACATTCGGCAAGCCTACGTCATTGACCGTAGAAAATGCACAATTGCAGTGACTGCATTTTCGCGGGTCCGGCTAGCTCTAATTAGTCGCTAGACCGATTCGCTGGTGGAACAGGTTCAATCCATTTTCAGCCGGATCTTTGGCTTTGGATCCAGTCCACGGCCCCCATCTGCACGCCATGACTTTTCACAGGTCATTCCCCAGTCGTTGTGCTTTTGCCAGCCCCAGTTCGGCTGATAGACGTACACATCGCAATCGAGTGAGTTCGCGCGAATCCAGGGCTGGACGGCCTTTATCCGTAGCCGTGCTGGCATTTTGGCCAACCCGTAGGTTATCGAATAGTGGGCCTCTAAGGAGATGTCCTTTCCGCGGGGGATAAGGCAGAACTCCTCGGAAGTGAACTTTCCCTTTGGCGGGTATTCGACTTTGAATGGCGGTCGATCGGGTAACTCTCGACAGCCGTCAATAGCTGTTGGTCCCGCTTCGTAGCGCAACCTTTCAAGGCCCACGCCCGAGACGAGTTGAAATTCCATGGTGGGCCGCTCGTAACCACCTTTTGACCGCAGGCCTGTTTCTGCCTTTGTGCTGGGTTCGGTGGGCTCCACGGTTGGGAGCGCTGAGGCCTTGGCTGCTTCTGCGGCGAGCATCTTTTCGAATTCTTGGTCGAGTGTCGCTTTGTCTGGTGCTCCAGAAATTGTCGTCGCTGAGGGTTCGTAGGCACTGGCTTTCTTGCTCTGCTCGCCGGATCCGGCAGTGCAACCTGCTGTGAGGATCAGGACTAACGCAGTCAGGAGTAGGGCGTATCGAAGACTGCCCTTGGTGGCGTTCGTTGACATTTCGGTCCTTACTATCGGCGAACCACGGGACTGAGCCCGGCGGCTCGGCAAGGTTCTGAAACCGAGCCGCCGGGAACAGGCTCACATTTTGTGACTAACTCGACGCCTTCGACACCGAAGCCGAGGTCTTGGTTGCGTCTTGGTCGATTTCCTTGCCGTTGCCGTCCAAGGCATCTTCAGGTACACCGCGATCGGCGAACCCAGGAAGGTCGCCAGAGGGCATTCCGTTCTTGCAGGTGAGTTTCACATGGGTGGAGTGCACGTTTTGACGAGGGACGATCTGTCCGCGGCCCTGAACTGGTTGCCATGACTTCGACAGTGGAATATCAAACTGCTGGTCGGGCACCGAGTAGACGTTGTAGGGCGTGACAATGGAGATATCTCCAGCTACGTGCACCATGCCCGGTTGGACGTAGAAGGCGTGCATGGTGCCGTACTCGACGAAGCCCTTGTGTTCTTCCTCGAACGCGCGCGCTTCGGTAATGGCGTGCTCATAGGTTGCTTCCAGTCCGGCCTTGATCACCTCAATGAACTTGACCTCGTAGCCAACCTTGCCGCCGAACCGGTCTTCCCAAGCTATCTCCACCTTGCTCTTAACGATGTGGTCTTCGGCCTCTTTGGAATTGCAGTTGCTCTGTGGGTCGCCATAGAGTCGCCATTCACTCGACGGCTGGAGGTACGCCTTTTGTGTTGCCGCGTCGTAGTTACATTTGCCTTTGGCCCCGCCGTCAATGCAGTTCTCCTTGACTAGTTTTTGGGCCTCGTTGGGGTCGGTGACGGTCTTCTTGGGCTTTTCTTTTAGAACGATTAGAGGTTTGGGATTGTTTCCGTGGCCGTAGTTTTCGCCAACGTTTTGCCAACTCTTCTCGCAGACATACTTCGAGTTCAGGACCGGTTGGCCGTCGCCATTGTTCAAGATGTCGCAGGTAAGAACGTTGTCTCCCATAAAAGGCACCCGTGAGGTGATGTGCAGGATCTCTCGTGTTCCGCCGATCTTGTAACGCACATCTACAACTGCGTCAGTGGTGGGTAGCACGATGTTCATGCACCAGTGATTCTTCGAATCTGCAGTCATCGTGTAGGGCGGACGATCGAGGTCGTGGCAGGCCTTGTAGTTCGGGCTTTGGCTCCAGGCAATGCGTTGAAGCGGTACTGCAGTGTTGATATCCATGGCGATCCGTGGATCGCTAGGAAGGGCGCTCTTTACGGCGCTGATCGCCTTTGTTTGAGTCGTTTGCTTGGTCGCTGCTTTGGGTACAACCTGGTCGCTGTCGTCCTTGACGACCGCAACTTTGACGCTTGCCTGAGCCTTCTGGGCGGCTTGGATGTCATCTTCGATTTCGTCGGGGATTAGGCCAGAGCCGTCGCCACCATCTGGCTCTTTAGTTGAAACCAGGTCCCCTTCGACTACGACGTCGTTTGCTTGGGCGATGGCTCCCTTGTCCGGCTGGCTTCCGCCTGCCGACTTGTTGGCCTCGCCGGTGTTTTCGGAACAAGCGGCAGCGCCGCTAGCGAGCATTACGGTTGCGGCGACTAGGCCAAGCCAGCGTTTGCTTTGGCCTACCGATCTATTCATCGCGGAGTGATTCTGAGGCATTTGCGCTCCTTTAGCAGCAGTTATACGAGTACATTGAAGTTAGTATTGCAAAGCATGCATTAGTGACGCAAGTGGTTCATGTGAATCTAGGCGAGGGTTACAGGTCGCCTCGGGTGAGTTCGGTAATGAACTGCGAGATCAGGCCGTTTGCCGTCGCATCGGGAGGCAGCGGCTCGCCTTCAAGCGAAAGTTGCGCGGTAAAAATCGGTGCCATGCAGGCAGCAAAAACCGCGGTTGCTCGCGCGCGAGGCCCAAGGGAGTCAGGTTCGAAATCACCGCGATCAACGGCATCTTGTGCGATTTGCGACTGTGCATCGGCCCAGGCGTGCATCATGTACCCGGCGACCTCTGGTGGGCCTGAAATTAGTCCGAGCGCAGACGGTGGCGACTGTGCCACGTCGCCGTAGCTGCGATCCTCCCAGCCTTGGTTTGCCATTTCAGTCAGCGTGTGTGCCAGTGCGTGAGCGATTGGCTCGTCGATCGGGCGGGCTTTGAGCCCGGCGACTAGGGCTAATAGCCATCGATCGAAATAGTCCAACAAGATCGCGGCTTTGGAAGGGAAGTGCATGTAGATCGTGCGCACGGCGACATCGGCTGTCTCTGCTATGTCCTCGACCGAGGTCTCGAGGTAGCCGCGCTCGGCGAATAGTTTTTTGGCTGCATCGGTGATCTTGTCGCGAGTGCGCGCCTTCCGGCGGTCATGGCGAGACGTCGGTTTTTGCCCAGTTGGTAAGTGTGGATCTTCGCTGAGATCCGGTGTCGATTGCCTGCCCACGGTGCCTGCCTCCCTGTCGTCTCATCGGTAGATTATGGATTATGTATAACGTAAGCATAAGTGCAGTTATGCTAGTTTCTCTATTTCTGTATGAAAGGTGTCACGGTAAATGGAAGACGTCATCGGCGGGACAATCCGCTTCACTCTGATGAATTTCACTGCGACGTTTGCAGTCTTTGGCCTAGTTGTCGCGGCAATCCTGATCGTGATTCGCCGGCCTGGCCTGCACGGCTCGTGGGTGACACTTTTGAACTGGTTCCTGCTCGTTGGTATCGGCATCACCTACCTCTACAACGGCATCATGCACACGGCATTTGGCGAGTACTCGGCCGAACTAATCGGTTGGGAAGACAACGGCTTCCAGGCCGAAGTCGGCTTTGCCAGCTTCGGCATGGGCTTGCTCGGCATCATGGCTGCACTAAAACGCATGCCGTTTAGCACCAAGTTTGCCGGCCTGATCGTGCCAGCCTGCTTCCTGTGGGGAGCAGCAGCAGTTCATATCCAGGACATTATCGAGAACGGGAATATGTCCTCACACAATGCCGGGACTGTGCTCTACACCGACATCTTTATCCCGATTATCGGTTTCGTGTTGTGGGGGGCGAGCTACCTGACTCGGCCGCCGGTGAGTCTGTCCAGCGATCAACTGGCATAAACGATCCGTCAGCAGAGAGTCAGTCGAGCAATCATGGGAAAGTGGATTTCGGCTGTCGCGATTCTAGGCATTGTCGGCGCGGTACTCCTAGCGCCACAGGTCTTCGCGGCCCTTGCTCCGCATCCGCAGTTAGGTCGAGTTGGAATCTTTGAACGCGTCGTCTTCGAAACAAGTGATTCGCAGAATCCACTCAAGGTCGGCCTGATTGCCCCTGCGGGTTGGAACCGTCTTGACACTGACGGCGACGGAAAACTCGTGGTGGCGAACAGGGCAGCGCGTCTTGAAGTCTCCTTGCACGGCGATGTCGACAACGTCGAGGCACTGCTGCGGTCCACGCTCCCCTCGGGCGCCCAGCTGCTACCAACCGAAGACCTACTGCTCGATACGCCTTTTGATGCGCGGGTGGTCGAGTACGACCTGTCTGCCGGTGATTCCCCCGCGTTAAGCATTTCGCTGTGCCCGGCTGAGCAGCGTTTGGACAGGCTTCGGTCGTGTTTGCTTGTTGAGGCCGCCTACCTGCCAGGCTCAGGTGCACCCGAAGATGAGAAGGCCGCGGCTGATGCGAAGAAGGCGCTGAGCCGAATGCTGGCGAGCGTCGAGCTCGTCTCGGGGGAGCGGTAATGGCGGATTCGTTCTCGATGCGGCGACAGCCCAGTTGGTGGGTGATGGTGGTCATCATCGGAGTCTGTGCCCCATTGCAGCTTCGATCCTTGGTCGAGGGAAATCTCAACCGCACCTCGGCCGGTGTTGCTTTCGCGCTGGTAGTCCTGCAGTCATTGGCGCTTGGCCTCATTGCCTATTGGGTGGGAAAACCGGCTCGGAAGCAGCAATGGCAGCGCGCACAAACGCACAGACAGGTCCGTGCCCTGGCGGCCCTTGCATTCGCCTGGGGATTCACTGTCGTTCCGGTAGTTGCCGCTTCGGCCAACGCTGGGTATTACTCAACTCTTCACCGCCTCGGCCTAGACAGTTTCGCCGCCTCGATCGCAGCTCCGGTGGACGAGGACCCGCTGCGTTTGGCAGGGGTTTTAGGTGTGCTGGCCCTGGTCGCAGCGGTCGGCCAAGTAACGCCGCTAGACGGACTTCGTTACGGTTTCGTGGTCGGGGCCGGATTCGAAATAGCCGAGAACGCGGCCTACGTGATTGATTCGAGTTCGGCTGCTAATGGCGGCGCCGGGTTTGCCGCCGAACTGCACCTAGCGGCAATTCGGACAGGCTTGGGGTTCGGGCTGCACGCGTTTTGGACCGCGATCGCCGCTGCTGCATTGGCCTATTGCTGGAGTAGGCTTCAGCGCGGCCAGCGGGCCAACTGGTGGGTGTTGGCTATTGCTTTTGCAATTCCGCTGCTACTGCACGCGCTGTGGGACACTCCGGCCCTGTCGATCAGGCCGGACGCAAAGATGCCCTTGTTTGCGGCCCTTTACCTATCGACCATCGGACTTTTCCTGCTCGTTGCGGTCTTGGCTAAGCGAACCACTTTTCGCGACGAACCGAACTCAAGTGGGCAGGTAGCCAGATGAATTGGCAAAGTAGGAGACGAACAGTCCTTTTGGCGGCAGTCGGGTGTTTGGCGCTAAGTGCCTGTTCGCAAGTAGCAGGTGAAGGCCGAGGCAGCGGCGCCGATTCGGCCAACGGCGAGCAGGCCGGCTCGTGCGTCGCACACCCCGAAGAAGCCGCCAAAACTAGGCCGCAAAACCGCAGCAAGTCATATGGAGGCGCCGAGGCGAAGCGGTTTTTGACCACCGCCGAGGATGCGTTCGAAGAAACCGGCAGTCCAGGGGCAGTCGTGGGGATCAGCAGTGCCCGCGGCACGTGGGTGGCCTCGTTCGGTACGGCCGAAGTTGATGCACCGGGTGGAGCAGGCGCCTCAATGGGTCGAGAGACCCATACGCGGATCGGCTCAATCACCAAGACTTTTACCGGTACGATCGCGATTCAACTCGATGAGCAGGGAGTGCTCTCGCTCGATGATCCGCTCGAGCGCTATTGGCCCGGCATCGCCAACGGCGATCGCATTACCCTGCGAAATCTAGCCAACATGTCCAGCGGGATCGCGAGTTATACCAAGCAGGATGCGTTTCAAACCGCCCTATTTTCCAACCCGCAACGATCATTTACCAGCGCCGACTTGGTGGCGTATGTAGACGCTGAGCCAGCACTTTTCGAGCCGGGCCAAGGGTTCGACTACTCCAATACCAACACGATCCTGTTGGCTTCGGCGATCGAGCAGGCGAGCGGGAAGTCGATTGCAGAGTTGATCGCCGATCAAATCTCAGGCCCGCTCGGACTTAAACAGACGGTTTGGCCCAAAGCGGCCACTGACCTGCCATCGCCTTATGCGCGCGGGCTAACGAACCAGGGCCTAGAGCCAGGCGACGAACGCACTGGCCAGGAAACAACCTTCTGGAATCCGAGTTGGGCTGGAGCTGCGGGCTCCCTCGTTTCCACCGTTGACGACCTGCTGACCTACGGTCATGCGCTCGCTACCGGCCAGGGTCTTTTGAAGCCCGAAGTTGCCGCGGAGCGGTTGCGCAGTTTTCCTGCGGGCGAACAAATCGGGTATGGACTCGGGTTTGCCTGCTACGGCGGTTGGGTTGGACACGAAGGTTCCCTGCCCGGCTACAACACACAGATGGCTTTCGACACGGTGAGCGGCACGACGGTCGCTGTTGCGGTAAATAGCGACATTCGGGTCGGAGACTGCGAGGCAGGAGAGGGAACCGAAAAGTCAGGGCTTGCCGATGAGCGGTGTTTGACGCCAGCGAGTCGGATCCTTATCGCTTTGAGCGAACTAGTAGGCAACGAGTACACGCCGCCTGGCTCGTAACGGTTCACCTAAAACGAGTGAGTGCAGGTGATATGTTAGTGCATGTCATGCATTAGTAGGATTACTGAAATATGGATTTTATGCGTAAATGTTATGCAGCGGGATTGTCCGCGCTTTTTCTTGGATCAATTTCGCTCGGGCTTGGGGCCACCTCGGCCACCGCAGCGACCGGCCAATTCGAGGACCAACCGGCCTCGGCTCCGATAGTCGTCGACGCCGACACGGTCAACCGCACGATTCCAGTAGACCTCGACGGTCAGATCTCCGACATCAATGTCACCTTGAACTTTCACAAAGTTGGCGACTGGTGTTCGAACCCAAGTGGGTTCCTATCGTGGAACAACGAAATCAAGTTCGACCTAGTTTCGCCGGCCGGCACGAGGGTCACCTTGATTCAGAGCGGTCACCTAACCGACGACCCTGATGAGGCCGATCCAAACATCACCTATCCGAGCCCTTGGGAAGCTGAGCACGTCGAGGTCATCCTGGACGATGACGCACCGATGCAGGTCGGTAGCCCGGAGCGAACCGACCCGAACGACCGCCACCCCGAAAGCGGCGTATTCCACACTGCGGGCCGAGTCTTGGACTCCCTCGCCGGCGAGGCGGCAGCAGGCGATTGGGTGCTTGAAGTTACGAACGAGTCTTGGGGGGATCAACTCTGTTATTACGGCGCAGCCCTAGACATTGAGACGGTCGATCCGATCGCGGCACCAGCGATCACTGGAAAGGCACTGCAGTTTGGGTCGGTCGGGGCGCCATACACAGATCAGTTGCCACCAACGAGCGCCGGGCCGATCGGCACTTACGCCGTGGTCAACCCGGCCGACTTGCCTCCCGGACTGGAACTCGTCGCGACGACAGGTGAGGTACGGGGGACTCCCTCTAAAAAAGGTGACTACTCATTTGAAGTCACTGCCACCGGCCCAGGCGGCACATCGGCGCCGGCGACTTTCAGTGTCGCGATCGGCACTGGCCTGCCTGCAACGTTGTCGATTACTCCGGGCGTGGCAAAGGTTGACCAAGGCGGGTCAATCCAGTTCACCGTCACCGCAGTCGACCTTGAAGGAAACGCGGTAGACATTGCAGGTCAGTATGAGCTGACGTCCTCAGTTTCGAGTGATGAAGTCGATGGCGACCTAGTCCGGTTCCCGCACGCTTCGCCGCACACGATCACTGCCACGCACCTGACCACTGGACTAACGGCAGCCAGCCAAATCGAGGTAGTTGCGGCGGCCGACCCCACGCCAACAGATCCGCCTACGCCCAACGCTGAGTCAAGCAAGTCAAGCGAACTTGCGAATGCCGGCGGGCCACGTCTTGAAATGGCGTTGTCAGCTCTGGCTCTGATTACTTTGGGTGGGGCGGTTCTCCTGCTCGGACTGAATAAGAGAATCAACTAGCCAGCCGTCAAGCGTGACTCGACGTGAAACGCAAAGCGGCGGGTCTTGACCACAGGGAAACTGCCCTAGGTCAAGACCCGCCGCTTTCTTGGTCCGTTAGGAGCCGAACTCAAATGCCGCGGAAGCGGTTGATCTCGGCGAGGTGCTTGGCGCGCTTCTCTGGATCCGAGACGCCAAGTCCTTCTTCGGGGGCCAGCGTCAAGACGCCAACCTTGCCCTGGTGCTTGTTCTGGTGAACATCGAGCGCGGCCTGGCCGGTCTCTTCCATCTTGTAGACCTTCGAAACGGTCGGATGGATCAGGCCCTTGTCGATGAGGCGGTTGGCCTCGAACGCCTCGCGGTAGTTCGCGAAGTGCGAGCTCTTGATGTTCTTCAGGTTCATCCACAAGTAGCGGTTGTCGTACTGGTGCATGTAGCCCGAGGTCGAGGCGCAGGTGATGATCGTGCCGCCCTTGCGTGCGACATAAACCGAGGCACCGAAGGTCTCGCGAC
The DNA here is from genome assembly GCA_035401705.1 of Aeromicrobium sp. Lineage (GTDB taxonomy): Bacteria > Actinomycetota > Actinomycetes > Propionibacteriales > Nocardioidaceae > Aeromicrobium. Next base: position 58,914 of record DAONBX010000003.1, on the reverse strand, counting down.
CCGGGTGCTCGAAGACGATGTCGGGATCTTCGCCGCCGGTGAGCTCACGGATCTTCTTGCCGAACCGCTGCCATTCCTTCGGGTCCTGGGTGTTCTCGTCTTTCCAGAACTTGTAGCCCTCAGCGGAGCGATCGATGATGTGTTCGGCGCCGAGCGAACGAACGATCTCGGCCTTATCTGGGCTCGAGACGACACAGACCGGGATGGCTCCGCCGTTTAGGGCCATTTGGGTGGCGTAGGAGCCGAGGCCACCGGAAGCGCCCCAGATCAGTACGACGTCGCCCTGCTTCATGTTGGCGCCGTTCTTGGAGACCAACTGGCGGTAGGCGGTCGAGTTGACCAGACCCGGGGATGCGGCTTCTTCCCACGTCAGGTGACCTGGCTTTGGCATCAACTGGTTGGACTTGACGATGGCCAGTTCGGCCAGACCGCCGAAGTTCGTCTCAAAGCCCCAAATGCGCTGCTCTGGGTCCATCATCGTGTCGTCGTGGCCGTCTGGGCTCTCGAGCTCAACGGACAGGCAGTGGGCGACCACTTCGGCACCAGGCTTCCAAGCGTTGACGCCCGGGCCGGTGCGCAGCACGACACCGGACAAGTCCGAGCCGACAACGTGGTACGGCAGGTCGTGGCGCTTGGTGAACTCTGAGAGGCGGCCGTAACGCTCCAAGAAGCGGAAGGTCGAGACAGGCTCGAAGATCGAGGTCCAAACGGTGTTGTAGTTGATCGCGCTGGCCATGACGGCAACGAGCGCTTCGCCCGGCGCCAACTCTGGCAGCGGCACGTCGTCGAGGTGCAGGCTCTTGCGCGGGTCCTTTTCGCGCGAGGTGAGCCCCTCAAACATGTTTTCCTCGTCCTTGTGGACGGTGATCGCACGGTAGGTGCTCGGGAGTTCAAGATTTGAATATGTCTCGGCTGAACGATCGCCGGACATGATGGCGTCAAGAATATGCTGCACTGGTTTTCCTTCGCAGGTGACTTTGGGCGTTGCAGGAATGTTACTGGCGAGAAACTTAGCTGGCTACTGGAGTCGCCAAATCAGTGTGTGGCGTTCGTCGCAGGCTCGACCAACTCGACCAGAATGCCCCCGGCGTCCTTCGGGTGAACGAAGTTGACGCGGCTATCTGAAGTGCCCCGTTTGGGCACTTCGTACAGGAGGCGAACGCCGCGGTCGCGAAGGGTGGCCGAAACCGCGTCGATATCGGTGACACGGTACGCGAGCTGTTGGATGCCCGGACCATTGCGGTCCAAGAACTTGGCAATCGTGGACGTTTCGTCAAGGGGGGCAAGCAACTGCAGGCAAGAGCCGGAGTCGCCGACTGCGAGCATCGCCTCGCGCACGCCTTGCTCTTCGTTTACTTCTTCGTGGATCGACTCAAGCCCGAAAACTCGTGAGTAGAACTCGATTGCGTCGTCTAGGTCGGCAACGGCGATGCCGACGTGGTCGATGGCGGTAAGGAGATGCCCCGGAACTAGGGTGTCGCTGCTCATGTCGCGAAAGCGTAGTCGACTGCGCTGACATGCCCTAATGGCCCGTCGCCTGCCCCGAGTACAGTTGCCACAACGTCCGTATTGAAGGAGCACGTTCCAATGACTCAGTCCGTAATCGTCGCCGGGGCCCGTACCCCAGTCGGTCGCCTGCTCGGCGGCCTCAAGACCCTGTCGGGTTCTGACCTCGGTGGCATCGCCATCAAAGGCGCCCTAGAGAAGGCCGGCATCACCGGTGACCAGGTCGACTACGTGATCATGGGCCAGGTGCTCGGAGCAGGAGCCGGCCAGGTTCCGGCCCGCCAGGCCGCAGTCAAGGGCGGCGTTCCAATGAACGTACCCGCGCTGACCATCAACAAGGTCTGCCTCTCTGGCATCAACTCGATCGCGTTGGCAGATCAACTGATCCGCGCCGGCGAGTACGACGTCGTCGTCGCCGGTGGTCAGGAGTCGATGACGCAGGCCCCCCACATTCTCAAGGGCTCGCGCGAGGGCACCAAGTACGGTAAGGCCACCATGCTTGACCACATGGAGTACGACGGCCTGTGGGACGCGATCACCGATCAGGCGATGGGCTCACTCACCGAAACCCGCAATGCTGGTTCGGACAACCTGACCCGCGAAGAGCAGGATGCCTTCGGCGCCCGCTCGCACCAGCTCGCTGCTGCCGCACAAAAGAACGGCCTGTTCGACGGCGAAATCGTGCCGGTTGAAATTCCGCAGCGTAAAGGTGACCCGATCGTCGTTTCGGCTGATGAAGGCGTTCGTGGCGACACGACCGCTGAGTCCCTTGGCCGCCTGCGCCCGGCGTTCTCCAAAGAGGGCACCATCACGGCCGGCACCGCCAGCCAGATCTCCGACGGCGCCTGCGCGGTCGTGGTGATGAGTAAGGCCAAGGCCGAAGAACTCGGTTTGACTTGGATCGCCGAAATCGGTGCCCACGGCAACGTGTCGGGTCCCGATTCGACGCTGCAGGAGCAGCCGGCCAACGCGATCATCAAGGCCGCCGAAAAGGAAGGCATCGATGTCGCGGACATCGACCTGTTCGAACTGAACGAAGCCTTCGCCGCAGTCGGCATCGTTTCGGCCGCCAAGATGGGCGTCTCCGAAGACAAGGTCAACGTCAACGGTGGCGCGATCGCCATCGGTCACCCGATCGGAATGAGCGGCGCGCGCATCGTGCTTCACCTTGCGCTCGAGCTTGGCCGTCGCGGTGGTGGAATCGGCGCGGCCGCCCTTTGCGGCGGCGGCGGACAGGGTGATGCGCTCATCATCCGCGTACCAAAGGCCTGAAACCTGAGAAACACAGACGTCACCGACCTGGTCGCGCGGGCTCAAGCCGGCGAGGCCAGGTCGGTGGCACGTCTGATCACTTTGGTTGAGGCCGAATCAGACGAATTACCCAAGATCAGTGCGGCGCTGGCCCCGTTAGTTGGCCGAGCGCACGTTGTGGGCTTGACGGGTTCACCCGGGGTCGGCAAATCAACCACCACCGCGGCTCTAGTGACCGAGTTCCGGGCCCGTGGCCTGCGCGTTGGTGTCCTGGCGGTTGATCCAACTTCGCCTTTTAGCGGCGGCGCCCTGCTGGGCGACCGGATCCGGATGGGCGAACACACTACCGACCCCGAAGTATTTATCCGGTCGATGGCCAGCCGAGGACACCTTGGCGGACTGTCTTGGGCGACCCCGCACGCCATTCGGGTACTTGACGCCGCCGGTTGCGACGTCGTGCTGCTCGAGACCGTAGGTGTTGGCCAGTCCGAAATCGAAGTTGCTTCAATGGCGGACACCTCGGTGGTGCTGCTTGCTCCGGGGATGGGTGACGGAATCCAGGCCGCAAAAGCCGGCATCCTCGAAATCGGCGATATCTTCTGCATCAACAAGGCTGACCGTGAGGGCGCGGCTACTACTAGGCGTGAATTGCGGTCGATGTTGTCCCTGTCAACGCCGGCCGACGGCTGGAAGCGGCCAATCAATTTGACGGTGGCCTCGGCCGGGACCGGCATCGCCGAATTGGCCGATGACCTCACCGCACACTTTGACTACTTGAAATCTGCTGGGCTTTTGGCCACGCGACGGACTGCTCGGGTTCGCCGCGAAATCCAACAGATCGCCCTCGATCGAGTCCGGCGACGGTTCAGTTTCGACGACGGTCTTGAACTGGATAAGTTGGCATCGAAGGTGGCCGCTGGCACCCTAGATCCTTTTGCTGCTGCCGAAACTTTGCTTGCTTCAACCGAAACTTGAGGTTTTGCGCCGCGCCTACCTCAGTTCGTGCTATAGGTGCGGTAAAACTATTCGCGTGGTGAAGAAGGCAGTAATCCTATTTGTGGTGGGCTTTGGGCTCTACTACCTGTTCAGCACGCCTGCGGACGCTGCGGCGGCGGTCAGGGGTGCGTTCGACGCGGCAATTAACGCCTTCAGGCAAGTGGGAGTGTTCGTCTCGGAGTTGTTCTGAGCGCCAATCATGGACGAGCGCATCGGGATTGAAGAGGCTTCGCCGACGCTTTGGCGCCGATTCTGGGCTCGGCTTAACGAACCATTTCCCGATCCAGACGTCAATGCTCGACTGCAAAAGCGACTGAATCCGCGTTCTGGTGAACGGGTGCTGCGCGTAGTGCCGAAGCACCCAATCGTTTATCTGCCGGCGGTGCTGGCATTGGGATTTAGCCTGCTCATCCTGTTGGTCATGGTTTTTGCTACCAACCCTGCTTGGCAGGTCTTGTGGTGGTTGTCGCTGCTTGGCGTGGCTTTCTTTTTCGCCCGGGCATTCCTAGAGTGGCGCGATGTTTTTGTGGTCACGAATTGGCGGGTAGTTCGGCTCAGCGGGTTCTTCACTGCCCGAGTCGCGACCATGCCGGTGAATCGCATTCTGGATATGACGATGACTCGGCCGCCGCTAGGTCGGGTTTTTGGTTACGGTCACTTTGTGTTTGAGTCCGCGGCCCAAGAACAGGGTCTTCGCGAAATCAAGAATGTGCCCAAAATTTTGGACGTCGACCACGAAATCAACAATGCGGTGCGCGCTGAGAGCAAGCGTCGTTCGAAGATCGTGGCGAAGTCCCAACGCCAGAAATTTGGCGAGGACGAAGTGACCCAAACGGTTGAGCACACCGAGCGGTTCGACCAGTTGTGAGTCGCCTTCCTACACTTGGCCTATGAGTTTCTCGCGCCCTGGCGCCATCGACCTATCTGCACTTGCAAAGCCGCGTCCGGAAACGACCGCATCAGCGGCGCCCGGTGCGGCTGTTTACGCGATTGACGCGACTGAAGCGAACTTCCAGTCGGTGGTCGAATCGTCGATGCGCCACTTGGTCGTTATCGCCCTGTGGTCGCCTCGTTCGCCGCAGAGTGTTGAGTTCACTCAAGTTCTCGTGGCCGCCACCTCGTCCTACGGTGGCGCACTTCAGGTGGCTCGGGTCGACGCCGACGCTAACCCGGGCATCGCCCAAGCACTCAAAGCACAAGGCGTCCCGCTGGTCGTCGGACTGGTTCAAGGCCAGCCGGTGCCGCTTTTCCAAGGCACAGTTGATGGCACCGAAATCAAACGCTACTTCGATGAGTTGGTGCGCCTAGCGCAGGAGAACGGCCTGACTGGTCTGGCCGAACCGTCCGCATCCGCCGGCGCCGAGCCCGAGAACGAACCAGAGCCCGAAGATGATCCGCGGTTTGCCGTCGCCGACGAGGCCTACGCCCGCGGGGACTTTGCCGCCGCGATCACCGAGTACGAGACGCTCTTGGCGCAATCTCCTGCTGACGCCGAAGTCGCCGAGCGACTCGCGGCGACAAAGCTTTACGCGCGCACCTCGACTGCGGATCTACAGGTAGCTCGCAAGGCGGCGGCCGACGCCCCCGGTGACATTGCCGCCCAACTATTGGTCGCTGACCTAGACGTCAGCGGCGGCCACGTCGAGGACGCCTTCATTCGGCTGATCGAACTGATCAAGCGAATCGACCAGGACGATCGCAATCAGGTGCGAGAACACCTTCTCGAACTCTTTACCGTTGTCGGTTTGAGTGACCCGCGAGTTGCCCAAGCCCGCAGGTCCCTAGCCGCAGCGCTGTTCTGAGGGTAGGTTCCACTTTCAGGGATGCCGATTCCTAAATCTGCTCACAGTCGGGGAGGTTGGCAAAGGTGAATCGCTATAAGTGGGACGCAGTGTTTTCTGTTTGCGCCTATGCGGCTTCGATGCTGGTAGTAGCCGTAGCGCTAACAATTGGTGCCCGAACTTGGGAATCTGCAGCCGGCGACACTGCGCTCATTACCCTGCAGTATCTAGTGCCGATCATCGCGTTTTGGTTGGGTGTTCCGATGCTGATCGCCTCGACCGTCACGCTGTTCCTTCGCAGCGAATCGGCAAGTCGAAAAGGACAGTTCGTCTCCGCGCTCGCCCATCTGCCCAGCGTTCTGCTGCTGACCTTTTACGTTACGGGGATGGACCGAACAGTGCCAGGAAGCGCATATTCAATAGTCGGTTTTACCTTGGGCATCATCATTCAGCTGGGGTGGATCGCTTTTTCGGCCAAGGAATTCTTACGCGCCCCCACGAGCGTCAATTCGTCCTATTCAGGTTGAAGGGGTGCTTCGCGATATCCGGGCAGCGGTCCGCGGCTAAGCGCTTGGGTTAGCTCGATCGTGGCACCGGTGGCCTTTTCGGCGATGGTTGCTGCATCACACCAGTGGACGGCCGCGATCTCTGACTTTTGTAGATGCATTTCGTCGACGATTGAACTGTCGACTGTGCCGAGAGCGAAAACGAACAGACAGGCGTCATCCCATTGACGCCACGACGGCAGCCAATTCATCGTCACTAAAGAGTTAACGGTCACGGTTATTCCGAGTTCTTCTTCGAGTTCACGAACAAGACCAAACGCTGGGCTCTCGCCGACTTCGATTACCCCGCCGGGCAGGTCCCATTCCTTCTTGTAGGTCAGTTCGCAAAGCAGAATCCGGCCCTGTTCATCGCGCAAGATCCCTTGGCCGATTACTCGCTTTCGCGGCAGGCCCGCATTCAGGATCGCGACGAAGCCTTCTCGGCTGAACGCTGGCGGATCGGTAGAAATTCGACCGAGGATCACCTGGTCAGATTCTTTGCCCGCAGTGCGGGCGACCCCTTCGCGACGCAGGCCGGCGATTGAGGCGTAACGAAGTCCAGTCGAATCGTCTGCGGCCACTCGCGCTTCGACTCGATTCCAACCCAACTTGGCAAAGGAGAAGTCAATCGCCAGACCGATCGCGCGCGCGGCCACCGACTGGCCTGTGCCGGCGTTGAAATTCCACCGGACCGAACCGGCGGTACGGCCAGCTTTGCCCGGTGCGTGTTGGAGTGCGACGGTGCCGATCCGCTCAGCCGAAAGCAGGACTGCAAAGCCAGTCAAGTCTTTGGCCCCAGAAGTCGGCTTGAGGGTCAGAACACCATCGTGAAGAGAGGTTGCCGCGGTCACCTGATTGAGGCTACCGGTGTTCGTGATGGAATCAGGTGGTGACTGATCCGCGAATTCGCCAAGCCGTTCCAGCCGATGTCGAACACCTCGTTCGACTCGTCCATGATCTCGCGGCGTATGAACGTGCGCCCGAAGAGTGCGTCGTGACCGCCGAGCAACTTCATGAGCGACTTTTCGGATCTAACCCGGCCGTTTTTGCGTTAGTGGCTGAAGAAGACAGTCGTGTAGTTGGCACGGCGATCTGGTTCCTCAACTTCTCGACTTGGGACGGAGTACACGGGATCTACCTCGAAGATCTCTACATCGATCCGGCCCATCGCGGCAGTGGTCTAGGTTTTGCCCTGCTGAAGCAACTTGCCCAGATCTGCGTGGAGCGGGGCTACAGCCGAATGCAGTGGCAGGTGCTGGATTGGAACACCCCCTCGATCGACTTCTATCGCTCATTAGGGGCGGTGGACATGCAGGACTGGCGTACTTATCGGCTCAGCGGGACGGCGTTGCAAACCCTCGGCTCTTGAGTCTGAGCCCGTCTCCTATGCTCAAAGCCACCACAACCAGGAGGCAAGAACAATGGGGCAGTTCGTCCAACTTGAAGTAACCGATGGCGTGGGCACGATCCGGTTGGATCGACCCAAGATGAACGCCCTCGACGCCCAACTTCAGCGTGAACTCATTGAAGTCTCCCGCGAGGCTGACAGTCGCGACGACATCAGTGCGGTCGTGGTTTACGGCGGCGAACGAGTTTTTGCCGCCGGCGCAGACATCAAGGAAATGGCCGAGATGGGTTACGCCCAAATGCTCGCCCACGGCCATCTGCTGCAGGAGTTCACTCGCGCGCTTGCTGCGATCGGTAAGCCGACCGTTTCGGCTATCACCGGCTTCGCCCTTGGCGGCGGCTTGGAAGTTGCCTTGTCAACCGATCTTCGGTTCTGCGCCGAGAACGCAAAACTCGGACAGCCCGAAATTCTGCTGGGAATCATCCCCGGCGCGGGCGGCACGCAGCGATTGGCGCGACTCGTCGGTCCGGCCAAGGCCAAGGACCTGATTTACACCGGCCGATTCGTCGATTCGACCGAAGCGCTCTCAATCGGCTTGGTCGATCAGGTCCACCCGGCCGACGAGGTCTACCAGCGCGCCTTGGATTGGGCCGCCCAATTTGTTGGGGGAGCGTCGATCGCGCTGCGCACGGCCAAGGACGTGATTGACCGTGGCCTCGAAGTCGATCTGCAGACTGGCTTGGAGATTGAGCGCGTCGGTTTCACCGGACTTTTCGCCACCGATGACCAAAGCGAAGGGATGCGTTCGTTCATGGAGAACGGCCCCGGCAAGGCATCCTTCACTGGAAAGTGAGCCACGCCACAGCCGCTGGCTCGTTTCGTGGCGTTACTTTCGGGTAACATCGCCGCTTGAAAGGGTCACCTCACACGTGGAAATGCACGCGTGGCAAGGTGGAACTGAAAATTGCGAGTGCCAAAAGGGCTCGCACCCCGAATTCACAGGAGGGTCCTCGTGACCAAGATCGTTGTCGCTGTGAAGTACGTCCCGGACGCAACTGGCGACCGGACGTTCGATCCCGCAGATAACACCGTCGATCGTGAGAATGTCGATGGACTTCTCTCTGAGCTAGACGAGTACGCAGTTGAGCAGGCGCTTCAGGTAGTTGAAGCCGGCGACGGTGAAGTCACCGTGCTGACCGTCGGCCCGGCCGACGCTGCCGACGCCGTTCGCAAGGCCTTGCAGATGGGTGCCGACGCCGGCGTCCACGTCGAGGACGACGCGATCGCCGGCTCCGATGCCATCGCCACCTCGTTGGTGCTGGCCAAGGCAATCGAGAAGCTCGAGTACGACCTCGTCTTCTTCGGCATGGCTTCGACCGACGGCGGTATGGGTGTTGTCCCGACCCTGGTCGCTGAACGCCTCGGCCTGCCAGCAGTCACCTACGCGTCCGAAATCAGCGTTGACGGCGATGTCGTCAAGATCCGCCGCGATGGCGACGCCGCCACCCAGCAGATCGAAGCCACCGGCAAGCTCGTCGTCTCGGTCACCGACCAGACCGGCGAAGCCCGCTACCCGTCCTTCAAGGGCATCATGGCCGCGAAGAAGAAGCCGGTCGATGAGTGGAGCCTGGCCGATCTTGGTATCGACGCCGCTGAAGTTGGCTTGGACAACGCTTCGTCGAAGGTTGATTCGACGACGGCCCGTCCGCCGCGTACCGCTGGCGAAATCGTCACCGACGAGGGCGACGGCGGCATCAAGCTCGTCGAGTTCCTCGCGTCCAAGAAGTTCGTGTGAGTAGGAGCCTGAAACCATGAGTGAAGTTCTTGTTCTGATTGATGCTGCTGCTGGCAAGGTCACGAAGCCCTCGCTGGAGTTGTTGACGATCGCTCGTCGCATCGGCGAGCCTTCGGCCGTGGTATTCGGCGAAGCCGACACCGCAGTGTTGGCCGAGTACGGTGCCGCGAAGATCTACTCCTACGCCGACTCGGTGTACGACGAGTTCCTCGTTGCGCCCAAGGCTGAGGCTCTTGCGGCTTTGGTCGCCGAAAAGTCTCCGGTCGCGGTGCTTGCTCCGTCGAGCGCCGAGGGCAAAGAGATCGCGGCTCGCGTCGCGCTCAAGTCCGGTGCAGGGCTGATCACCGACGCGGTCGACGTTGCTGTCGATGGCGGCACGATCACCACCACGCAGTCGGTGTTCGCCGGTAACTTCACCGTTGCCGCGCAGGTCACCAAGGGCGCGCCAGTTATTGCGGTAAAGCCGAATGCTGCAGCTCCGGAGGCGGCCCCGGCCGCTGGTGCAGTCGAGGCCGTCTCGTTCGACGTAACTGATGCTGCCAAGCAGGTCAAGATCGTTGCCAGCGAGCCGCGCGTCAGCACCGGCCGTCCAGAGCTGACTGAAGCCGCAATCGTGGTTTCGGGTGGCCGCGGCACCGGTGGCGACTTCTCCGAGGTCGAAGCCCTGGCCGACGTGCTGGGTGCGGCCGTTGGCGCGTCGCGCGCCGCGGTTGACTCCGGCTGGAAGCCACACACCTTCCAGGTCGGCCAGACCGGCAAGGTCGTCTCGCCGCAGCTCTACGTTGCAAACGGCATCTCCGGTGCGATCCAACACCGCGCCGGCATGCAGACGTCCAAGACGATCGTTGCGGTCAACAAGGACGAAGAAGCGCCGATCTTCGAGCTCGTCGACTTCGGTGTCGTCGGTGACCTCAAGACGGTCCTGCCGCAGGCAACCGAAGAGATCACCAAGCGCAAGGGCTGATCGCTAGCGCGTTCAGTTATGAACGGCCCCGTCCCACGTTGTGGGGCGGGGTCGTTTGGCATAGCCAGGGATAACTAGGGGTTACCTAGTTCGTTGGTTTGGTTGCAGTTCGGTGAAGTCGCTCGTCGACAGTGGGATTCGCCGACTTCTGGTGATAGTTATAAAGGACGCGCGTGCGTTCACGCATGCCCATCACAGGAGGAAATTCATGCGACTTAGGCGTTCAGCTATCGCAGGGATCGCCCTCGCGGCAGCCGCCAGCCTCACGCTGGCCGCTTGCGGCGGTGGAAGCGACGACGGTTCGGATAAGACTGATGCAGTCATCACTGCGTACGGCACTGAGCCGCAGAACCCACTGATCACCACCAACACGAACGAAGTTGGCGGCGGCAACATCATCGACCTCATCTACGCGGGACTGGTTAGCTACAAGGCCGACGGTTCCCAAGAGCTCGAAGTTGCCGATTCGATCAAGTCTGACGACAACAAGGTCTGGACTATCAAGCTCAAAGACTGGAAGTTCAGCGACGGCACCGAAGTGACTGCTAAGTCCTTCGCCGATGCGTGGAACTACGGCGCCACTGGCGCCAACGCCCAGTTGCAGGCCTACTTCTACTCGCCGTTCGAAGGCACTGACGACGAAGGCATCATCGTCGACAAGGGCACCGAGATGTCGGGTGTGAAGGTTATCGACGACAAGACCCTCGAGGTCACGTTGAAGGCGCCCGAGGCGCTGTTCCCGCTGCGACTTGGTTATGCGGCTTACTACCCGCTTCCCGCAGCGGCCTTCAAAGACATGGCAGCCTTCGGTAAGGCACCAATCGGCAACGGTCCTTACAATCTCGAAAAGTGGGAACACAACGCTGAAGCGGTCATGGTCCCGAACAAGGACTACGACGGCAACCGCAAAGCCAAGAACGGCGGCGTAACCTTCAAGTTGCTAGGTGACCCAGAAGGCGCCTACTCCCAGGTCCAGGCCGGCGAACTAGACGTCATGGATCAGGCGCCGCCAAGCGCGTTGACCACCTTCATGACCGACAAGACCGTCCAGGGCTTCGAAGCACCCGGCACGGTTAACGGCACGATCACCATCCCAGAATCGCTTGCTGGTTTCAGCGGCGAAGAAGGCGACCTGCGTCGTCAAGCGATCAGCAAGGCGATCAACCGCAAGGAAATCACCGAGAAGATCTTCGATGGCACGCGTACGCCATCGACCGATTTCTCCAGCCCACTGATGCCCGAGTACACCGCGGACATCCCTGGTTCGGACGTGCTGAAATTCGACGCTGCTGGTGCGAAGAAGCTGTGGGCCGAGGCTGATGCGATCAAGCCGTTCGCTGGTAAATTCCAGGTTGCTTACAACGCTGATGGCCCGGGCAACAAGGAATGGGTCGAGGCGCTCACCAACCAGTTGAAGAACAACCTAGGTATTGATGCTGAGCCGAAGGCCTACCCGACCTTCAGTGAACTGCGGGCAAAGGTTACCGATCGTACGATCGGTACCGCGTTCCGTACCGGCTGGCAGCCCGACTACCCGTCGGTCTACAACTACCTCGGTCCAATCTTCGGCACCGGTGCTGGTTCGAACGACGGCGATTACTCCAACAAGGAGTTCGACAAGTTGCTCAATGAAGGTCTAGCGGCCACGGGCGAGGAGTCGGCCAAGAAGTTCGCCGACGCGCAGGAGATCTTGTTCAAGGAACTGCCGGCGATTCCGTTGTGGAACACCAACGTCGCCGCAGTTGCCGCCAAGGGCGTCAAGAACGTCGAGTTCAACTGGCAGAACAAGCCGGAGTACCAGAACATCACCAAGTGATGTCTAGCTGATGGTGGGGCGGCGCCTGTGTGCGCCGCCCCACTTGTCTGCAAGCCAATATTTCTTCCGGTGCGGATAACGCATCTGGGGGTGAGGATTAAGTAGTCTCAGACAACAAGGCGCGGCAGAACTCCGTGCTGGGAGGTGGCGACAACGATGTGGTGGTACTTAGGAAGGCGTGTGCTTCAGGCCATTCCCGTGTTGCTTGGTTCGACCCTGTTGATTTACGCGATGGTTTTTGCGATCCCGGGCGATCCGATCGCGGCACTATTTGGTGACAAGCCAGTCTCGGCGACGGTCAAGGCGCAACTTGAATCCCAGTACAACCTTGACAAGCCATTCATCGTTCAGTGGCTACTTTTTTTGGGCAATGCCCTCCACGGCGACTTCGGGATGACTTACTCAGGTCGACCAGTTAGCGAAGTGCTGGCCGAGGTAATTCCGGTCACTTTCAAACTCGCTGTCATGGCGCTGATTATCGAAGCTTTCTTCGGCATCATCGCCGGCTTTTACGCGGGCCTCAAGCGCGGTAAGCTTTTCGATTCAACGATGCTGATCGTTTCGCTGCTGGTGATCGCGGTGCCGATCTTCGTATTCGGTTTCGTAATGCAGTTGATCTTCGGAGTCAAACTGGGGATCGCACCAATTGTTGTTGGCTCTGATCCTTCAATACCGGATTTAATCGTCCCGGCCTTGGTGTTGGGACTGGTCTCATTTGCCTATGTGTTGCGGCTAACCCGCACCTCAGTTGTTGACAACCTAACTGGTGACCATGTGCGTACGGCCCGGGCAAAGGGTCTGAGCGATGGGCAAGTAAACCGACGCCACGTCCTGCGCAATTCGCTGATTCCGGTGGTCACCTATCTGGGTGCCGACTTGGGGGCCCTGATGGCTGGTGCGATCGTCACCGAGGGCATCTTCAACATCAACGGAGTCGGCAACCTAGCCTTCCAAGCAGTCCGAAAGGGCGAAACCGCGACGATCGTTTCGGTCGTGACGGTGATGGTGTTCATCTACATCGTGATGAGTTTGCTTGTTGATTTGTTGTACGCCTGGCTCGACCCGAGGATCCGTTATGCCTGAGTCTCCTATTGCCCTGCCCGGTCAGGAACGATTTGTCGCGGCGGTGGAGGAAACTCCGCTGGCCGACACCGGCTCGTTTGACGACACTGGAAGCCCTGAAAATCAGTGGCAGGAAGCGTGGAAGCAACTGCGCTCAAACTGGCTTTTCTGGGTTTCTGCGGCGATCTTGTCGGTAGTCACCATCGTGGTGTGCTTCCCACAGTTGTTCACCGATATCGATCCGACCTATGCGGACCTAAGTCGAAGCCTTGATGGCCCCAGTAAGGGGCATATCGCCGGTTTCGACAAACAAGGCTATGACGTTTTCGCCAGAACAATCTACGGCGCGAGAGCCTCAGTCCTCGTCGGTCTCTTTGCGACTTTGGTGGTAACCCTGCCTGGTGTGTTGCTGGGCGCCTTTGCTGGTTTCTACGGCGGCATTACTGACACGCTGGTTTCACGCATCGCCGACATTTTCTTTGCCATCCCGTTGCTGCTGGGCGCGTTGGTGGGCATTTCGGTGATCAACAACCTGTGGCCAAACCGCGGCTACTGGGCTTCGATTTTTACCGTCGTCTTTGCCTTAGCGGCCTTTGGCTGGCCGCAAGTGGTTCGTATTGCGCGCGGCTCGGTGCTGGAGGTGAAGAACCTAGAGTTCGTCAACGCAGCCCGCGCCATCGGCAAGACGCGCCGGGCGAACCTTTGGGGTCACGTAGTACCCAACTCAATGTCGGCCGTGATCGTATTGGCCACCGTTTCGCTCGGTGTTTACATCGTGGCCGAGGCGACACTCTCTTTCTTGGGACTAGGTCTTCCTCCCGGTGTCGTCTCGTGGGGCAACGACTTGGCCGCAGCTCAGGTGCAAGTTCGTTCCGGTATCCGCCTTGGCGTGATGTTCTGGCCAGCCACCGCATTGGCAATCACCTCGCTTGGCTTCATCCTGTTGGGCGATGCCATCAGTGATGCTCTTGATTCGAAGTCTAGGAACCGCGAATGAATCCAACACCGTTGTTGCAGGTCACCGATCTTCAAGTGGCATTTAGCCAAGAGAAGATCGAAGTTCAGGCGGTTCGAGGTGCCTCGCTGACGATCTACCCAGGTCAGACTGTCGCGATTGTGGGCGAGTCTGGTTCGGGCAAGTCCACGACGGCGCACGCGATTATCGGGCTGCTGCCAGGAACTGGACGAGTCACTGGTGGTTCGATCCTGTTTGACGGCCAGGAGATCGCCAACGCCGACAAGAAGAAGATTCTCGCGGTTCGCGGCTCTGAGATTGGTCTAGTGCCCCAAGACCCGATGAGCAACCTGAACCCGTTGATCCGGGTCGGTAAACAGATCGCTGAGGCGCTAGAAGTCAACGGCGTCGCCACGGGCAAAGAGGCCGATCGTCGAGTTGTTGAGTTGCTCGAGGAGGCCGGACTGCCTGATGCTGCTCGTCGCGCTCAGCAGTACCCGCACGAGTTCAGTGGCGGTATGCGCCAGCGCGCCTTGATTGCAATGGGTTTGGCCGCGCGGCCGAAACTGTTGATTGCCGACGAGCCAACTAGTGCGCTGGACGTGACGGTGCAAAAGCAGATTCTCGATCATCTCGACCGGCTAACTGATGAGCTTGGCGTGGCGGTGCTGTTGATCACGCACGACCTCGGTTTGGCGGCCGAGCGCGCCGACCATCTGGTGGTTATGTACAAGGGTCAAGTCGTCGAGTCTGGCCCGGCTTTGGAGATTTTGCAGGACCCTCAGCACCCGTATTCGAAGCGGCTGATCGCTAGTGCGCCTTCGTTGGCCTCCCAGCGGTTATTGGCGCAGAACCGGACCCATATCCGCGAAGCGGCTCAAGAAGTTGCTGAAGAGACCGCAGACGAGGTCGCGGCGGCGGGCAGCGAGTTCGGTCGCGGCAAAGAGACCATCATCGAGGTAAAGAATCTGACCAAGGTTTTTACCATCCCAGGTGGTGCGCCGTGGGATAAGAACGAGTTCACTGCAGTTGACGATATTTCGTTCAAACTGCGCCGCGGTACGACGATGGCAATCGTTGGCGAGTCTGGTTCTGGTAAATCCACCGTGGCGAACATGGTGCTGGATTTGCTGAAGCCGACCAGTGGCGTAGTTGAGTTCGACGGGGTCGATGTCTCGACGTTGAAGGGCAAGCATCAGCAGCTTGCTTTCCGGCGGCAGATGCAGCCGGTGTTCCAAAACCCCTATGCCTCACTTGATCCGCAGTATTCGATCTTCCGCTCGGTCGAAGAGCCGTTGCGTACCCACGCGATCGGGTCCAAGTCTGAGCGCGAGGCCAAGGTGCGAGAGCTTCTCGACAAGGTTTCGCTGCCGTGGTCGGTGGCGCGCAGATACCCAAGTGAGCTTTCTGGCGGTCAGCGTCAGCGGGTGGCAGTGGCTCGGGCCCTAGCGCTCGAACCAGAGGCTGTCATCCTCGACGAGGCGGTCAGCGCGTTGGACGTTTTGGTTCAGGCTCAGATCCTGAAACTGTTGGCCGACTTGCAGGCCGAACTTGGTCTTTCGTATTTGTTCATCACCCATGACTTGGCCGTGGTGCGCCAGATCGCCGATGAAGTCTTGGTGATGGAAAAAGGCAAGATGGTCGAGCGCGGGAGTGTCGATTCGGTGTTTGTGAATCCGGAGCAGGAGTACACCCGCCGACTGTTGGATGCGATCCCCGGCGGAACGATCGAACTCTCGAGTTGAGCAGTGCCGGTCGACCCGATTGACTAGTTCGAACAAATGTTCGATACTAGTTGAATGGCCCTAGCCGGAACGAAGTCGAGCGTCGTAGCGGACTTGCGCGCCCAGATCGGGCAGCTGCAGGGCCGGCCGTCGGTGCTTTCGCTGTCCACCCACCCGGCACTTGAGGGGTTGCTTTCGTTGCAGCCCGGCGGCGTCTACGCCGTTGACGTTCCTAGCCTGGCGTTTTTGCTGCTGGCCGGGCCTTCGGCCGATGGCGCTTGGTGCGCGATCGTCGGCTCTGACCGGGTGGGGGTTGAGGCGGCGGCCGAGGTAGGCGTCTTGCTGGAGCGCACGGTTTGGATTCCCGACGCTGGCGCTGACCCGGCTTCAGTGCTGGGCGCGCTCGCCGACTCGGTCGGGATCGTGATGGTCGATCAGGTGGGCTTGCCCGAACGCGAAGCAGGTCGCCTACGCGCTAGATTGCACCAGCGCCAAGCCGCCTTAGTCGCGGTGGGTGACTGGCCGCGCGCCGATGCGCGTCTGCGCTGGCAAGACCCAGTCTGGTCTGGTCCCGATGAAGGCCACGGCCATCTCGTCTCTCGCCAGGTGACCGTCGTGGTCGAACGCAGTGGCCGCGTCACCGGTTCGCGCCGGCTGTGGTTCCCAAGCGCTGAAGCTGATGTTTCGCCAGTATTTGAGGGCGTTTCGGCCGCGCAGCAGCAGCCTCAGCGGGGGGTTGAACGGCAGGTGGCGGGCTAATGCGGCAATTAGTTGTCTGGGTTCCCGATTGGCCCGCGCTGGTGGCATTGGCGGACCGGCCGGCCGATACGGCACTCGCAGTATTTGCCAAGGGGATCGTGTTGGCCTGCACGCCGCAGGCAAGAGCAAACGGCGTTCGACGTGGGATGCGCCGCCGCGATGCTCAGTCAAGATGTCCAGACCTTGTCGTGGTCGACCATCGTGCTGAGGTCGACGCCAAAGCATTCGACGAGGTGCTGACGGTGATCGACCAGTTCAGCCCGACCGTCAGCCTGCTGCGACCGGGGCTGGCGGCGCTGACGGTGCCAGAAAAGTTCTACGGCGGCGAGGCAGAGGCCGCAGCGATCCTTACCGAACTGCTGGTTGATCAAGGCGTTTGGGATGTGCGCATCGGTATCGCTGATGGGGTTTTTGTTGCCGAGTTGGCTGCCCGGCAGGCGGCGACTCAAGAACTGGTAATCGTGCCACCGGGTAAGAACTTTGATTATTTGCGTGACTTGCCCGTAGAAGTTCTCGATATCGCCAACGCCGGGCCGGAGAAAGGCGCTGGCCTAGAACTAGTCACTCTGCTTCGTCGCCTCGGCCTGCACCGCCTCGGCGACTTCGCGGCGTTGGCGGCCGCGGATGTGTTGGCGAGGTTCGGTCCGCACGGGCTCCTGCTGCACAGTTTGGCAAGTGGTGTTGAACCGCGAACTGTCGGTCGGCGAGTGCCGCCGCCGGAGCTAACCGCAGCGGTGAGTTTTGAGCCGCCGCTGGAGCGCTCAGACGCGGTCGTGTTCAGTTGTCGCCAAAGTGCAGAGGGATTCATCAGCGCGCTGGATGCGGCCGGCTCAGTGTGTATGAACCTGCGAATCGAAGTAGACACCGAGGCCGAGTCGAACCACGGATCTACCGGCCGGGTTTGGCGCCACCCGCGCTGGTTTTCCTCAACCGATGTGCTCGACCGACTGCGTTGGCAACTTCTGGCTGAGCCGCCGGCCGCGCCGGTGGTTGCAGTCCGGTTCGTGCCGGTCCAAGTCGAGTCGATTGGCGATCACGCCGAAGGTCTGTTCGGTGGCGGGCCGAATGAGCAGGTCGAACGATCCCTGGCTCGGATTCAGGCGCTGGTCGGGCCAGAGGGCGTACGATCCGTTGGCGTTCAAGGTGGGCGTGGCCCGGCCGACCGCAGACTGTCGGCGCCATGGGGTGAACTCGCCGTAGCCAAGCGGCCCCGCAACCAACCTTGGCCGGGCAGCGTGCCGGCGCCGGCGCCAGCCACCGTTTTCGCTAATCCGCAGCCGGCCAAAGTCGTCGGGGCGGCAGGTGCGCCAGTTCGGGTGAGTGGGCGAGGTGCAGTCTCGGCCGCACCGGCGCAGTTTCAGCCAGCCGATTCGGTCGACTGGCAACCGGTCGCGGCTTGGGCCGGGCCGTGGCCAGTCGACGAGCAATGGTGGGACGAGGCCGCTGCGCGCAGGATCGCTAGGTTCCAAGTGGTCGGCGTCGACGGCAGCGCCTGGCTGATGGTCGTTGAGAACGGCCAATGGTGGACCGAGGCGCGATATGACTAGGCAGTCGCCAATAGCCAATCCGCCGGTCGGGCGGGTGCACTGATGGCGTGGCACAACCCAGATATCTCCTGGCGAGAACTTGAGGCCCGGTTATCGGGTCGCTGGCGTGATCCGTCGCCGCCGCCAGACGGTGGTGACGGCCCGGCGTTCTCCCGAAAGCGTGGTGCTTACGACCCAGCCGAACAGCCCGTGCGACCAGAAATGACCGTGCCCTACGCCGAACTGCATTGCCACAGCAACTACAGCTTCCTCGACGGTGCCAGCGGGCCAGAGGACCTAGTTGCCGAAGCGACTCGACTGGGGTTGACGGCGCTGGCGCTGACCGACCACGACGGGTTCAGCGGCGCGGCCCGGTTCGCTGAAGCCGCTCAACTTCACCAACTGCGCACCGTTTACGGCGCCGAACTTTCTTTGGGGCTGACCGCGCCGCAAGCCGGAATCGCCGACCCGCAAGGCGACCACCTGCTGGTGTTGGCGCGCGGTGTGCAGGGTTACCACGCGCTCGCCTCGGCAATCACCGAAGCAAATCTTGCCGGTGAGCAGAAAGGGCAACCCAAGTACGACCTCGACGATTTAGTCGACCGCGGGCGCGGTAACTGGACGGTTCTGACCGGCTGTCGCAAAGGCTGGACTCGCCGCGAGGGGTTGCCGGGTTTGCGGCGGCTAGTTGACCTGTTCGGGTCTGATTCGGTGGTCGTGGAGTTGACTGCCAGCGGCTCGGCTGAAGACAGTCGAACGAACGACGCGCTCGCGAGTTGGGCTGGCGAACTTGGTCTGGCGACGGTGGCCACCGGAAACGTCCACGCCGCCCGGGTGGCCGATACGCGCCTGGCCCAAGCGTTCGCCGCCGTCCGCGCCAGGAGGAGTCTGGCCGAACTGGACGGCTGGTTGGCCCCGCCGCCGTTCCTGCGGTCGGGTAAAGAAATGGCGGCCCTGTTCGCGAGGTGGCCGGGGTCGATGTCCCGATCAGTTGAGATCGCCGCCGACTGCGCCTTCGATTTGCGCAAGGCCTCACCGAAGTTACCCAAGCAGCAGGTGCCGGCGGGGCACACTCCGATGAGCTGGTTGCGTGAACTCGTCCGTGTGGGTGCCGACCGGCTTTATCAAGACGTCCGCGCCGATGCCGAGACCCGACTCCAGCGCGAATTGGCGGTAATTGAGTCGAAAGACTTTGCCGGCTACTTTCTGATCGTTCACGACATCGTGGCGTTTGCGCGCAGTCAAGGGATTTTGTGCCAAGGGCGGGGCTCGGCGGCGAACTCTGCAGTTTGCTACGCCCTAGGTATCACCGCGGTCGACTCGATCGCCTACGGCTTGCCGTTCGAACGGTTCTTGGCCTCCACCCGCGACGAGGAACCAGACATTGACGTCGATTTTGATTCCGATCGCCGCGAGGAAGTCATCCAGTGGGTCTATCAGACGTACGGCCGGCGAAATGCCGCCCAAGTCTGCAATGTGATCAGCTATCGGCCCAAGTCGGCCGTGCGCGATATGGCAAAAGTGCTCGGCTATTCGGTCGGGCAGCAGGATGCGTGGAGCAAGAAAATTGAGTCGTGGTCTGCCATTCGAACCCAGGAACCCGACGATATTCCGGCGCCCGTGGTGGCGCTGGCCGAGCAGGCGATGAAAGCTCCTCGCCATTTGGGGATCCACTCCGGCGGGATGGTGCTGACTGAACGGCCCGTCGGCGAGGTGGTGCCGATCGAGAAAGCGCGGATGCCCGGACGCACCGTCCTGCAATGGGACAAGGACGACTGCGCCTATATGGGTTTGGTGAAGTTCGACCTGTTGGGCCTGGGGATGCTCGGCGCGATTCAGTACACCTTCGATCTGGTCGAGCAACGAGTGGGCGAACGCTGGACTCTCGCCTCAATCCCGAAAGAAGAGCAGGGCGTCTACGACATGCTCTGTCGGGCCGATTCGATCGGCGTATTCCAGGTGGAAAGTCGCGCCCAGATCGGCACCCTGCCCAGACTGCGGCCGCGCCGATTCTACGAACTGGTCGTCGAGATCGCGCTGATCCGGCCCGGCCCGATTCAAGGTGGTGCGGTACATCCGTATATCCGGCGAAAACTTGGCGAGGAGGCGATCACCTACCCGCACCCGGTGCTTGAACCGATTCTCGAGCGGACGTTGGGGGTGCCGCTGTTCCAAGAGCAGTTGATGCAGATAGCGATGGCGCTGGGCGGTTGCACCGGCGATGAAGCCGATCTGTTGCGTCGGGCGATGGGATCAAAGCGCGGCATCGAGAAGATCGGCCGACTGCGCGAGCAGCTGTATTCGGGGATGGCCGACAAGGGCATAACCGGCGAACTGGCCGACGATCTTTACGGCCGGATTCAGGCGTTTGCCAACTTTGGTTTCGCCGAAAGTCATGCGATCAGTTTTGCGCTGTTGGTCTATGCCAGCAGTTGGCTGAAACTGCACTACCCGGCCGCCTTCCTCGCCGGCTTGTTGCGTGCGCAACCGATGGGGTTCTATTCGCCGCAGTCGCTCGTGGCTGATGCGCGCCGGCACGGCGTCCAGATCAACAAGCCCTGCATTCTGGCCTCGGGCGTGCACGCGGATCTTGAGCCAATTGCTGGCCACGAGGGCCCAACTGGCAGTCCACATTGTCGAACGGCCAAGCAGCCACCGGTGGGTCCGTTCGATTCGACTGCGCCGCCCGATCACCGCGAACATCGACTCGACGGCAATCATGCGGTTCGCTTGGGGTTGACCTCGGTGCAGCAGATTTCGGCGGCCGACGCGGAACGGATAGTCGCCGCGCGCACCGAGAGCGAGTTCGTCGACATGGCAGATGTGGTGCGCCGGTGCGGTTTGAGCCGGGCGCAACAAGAACAGTTGGCCACTGCCGGCGCGTTTGATGTTTTCGGGTTGACACGGCGCCAAGCGATCTGGAACGCCGGCTACACCGACAGTCAGGACCGACTCGCTGGCACCGCCATCGTGGCGCCGCCGCCGATGCTGCCGCTGATGAGCGAAGTCGAATTGACTTTGGCCGATCTGGCGGCCACCAGAATCTCGCCGACGGAGCACCCGTTCGCGCACTTGCGGGGCCGGTTGGCTGCCGGTGGGGCACTGTCGGTGGGGGAGTTGGCCAAGCGCGAACATGGCCGCCGAGTGACAGTCGGCGGGCTGATCACCCATCGCCAGCGTCCGTATACCGCCGGTGGGGTGACTTTTCTGAACCTCGAAGACGAGACCGGCATGCTCAACGTCGTCGTGTTCGAGGCGGTTTGGCAGCGGCACCGAAAGGTCGCCAGAACCAGTGCCGCCGTCGTGATTCAGGGCCGATT
Organism: Aeromicrobium sp.; assembly: GCA_035401705.1. Lineage (GTDB taxonomy): Bacteria > Actinomycetota > Actinomycetes > Propionibacteriales > Nocardioidaceae > Aeromicrobium. Next base: position 37,566 of record DAONBX010000003.1, on the reverse strand, counting down.
GGAGCATCAGCAGGGTGCGGTAAATCTGGTCGCCGAGAAAATCGAACGGCTCCTTGATCCGGGCCTGCCCCCTGGCCATCGCTCACGCGACTTCCAGTGAGATTCAGATCACATCGCGCTTATTGTTGACATGACCATAAGGGGGGCTTAGAGTCGTTTCGACCCTAAGGAGGTGTGCGATGCAACAGCGAGTGGATCTAGCGGTTTCAACGGTCATCTTTGCGCTGCGTCCGCACCCGCAAACCGGCCAGGACACATTGTGGCTGCCGCTGGTCAAGCGAATCCGCGAACCGTTCCTAGGTCGTTGGGCCTTGCCGGGCGGGCCGTTAGAACCAGCCGAGGACTTGGTCGATTCGGCCAGGCGAACGCTGCAGCGCACCACCGGCCTGGAGCCGGGCCACCTCGAACAGTTGTATAGCTTCGGCGGCCTCGACCGTTCGCCAGATCGGGTCGTCTCGATCGTCTATTGGGCACTCGTTCGCCCCGACGAGGACGTCCGCGCCATCGACGGCGAGAACGTCGAATGGTTCGTGGCCGACGATGTGCCGCAACTGGCTTTCGATCACAACTACATCGTGGCCTATGCGCTCGGTAGGTTGCGAGCAAAGATCACCTACACCGATATTGCGCATGCCTTCACCGGCGACGAGTTCACGATCGCCGACCTGCGCGAAGTTCATGAGGCGGTACGGCAAATCCGACTCGACCCGGCGAACTTTCGCCGCCAAGCATTAGCAAATCCGAAAATTGTTGCCACGGGTGCACAACTTGCAGGAACAAGTCACCGCCCACCGGCCCTGTACCGCCTGGAGAGATCATGACCAGTTCGATCAACGACCTAATCGTCGCCGCACCCGCGAGCACCTGCGACACTGAGTTGGCGAAGTCTCCGTGGGAGTTTGACCAATTCCCCGGATATGGGCCAGGCGCTTCGGTCGGCGACCCGATCCCAGAGCCGATCACCCGACCCGGTCAACTGCCGGTGGCGTACCAAAAGATGTCTGACGAGGAACTGCACGGGCGAATCCGGGCAGCAAAGGAAACCCTCGGCGGCCGGGCCGTCATCCTCGGCCACTTCTACCAGCGCGACGAGGTCGTCCAGTACGCCGATTTCGTCGGCGACTCGTTCCAGCTGGCCAACGCGGCGCTGACCAAGCCAGACGCCGAGACGATCGTGTTTTGCGGCGTTCACTTCATGGCCGAGACCGCCGACATTTTGGCCAAGCCCGAACAGCACGTGATCTTGCCGAACCTCGCGGCCGGCTGCTCGATGGCCGATATGGCTGACGAGGCCAGCGTTGCGTCGGCGTGGGAACAACTCACCGAGATCTACGCCGCCGAAGCCGCTGAAAGTGACCTCGCGCCGGTGATTCCGGTTACTTACATGAACTCCTCGGCCGCGTTGAAGGCGTTCTGCGGGCGCAACGGCGGCATCGTTTGCACCTCCTCGAACGCCTCGACCGTGCTGGAGTGGGCGTTCAGCCAAGGCAAACGAGTGCTGTTCTTCCCCGATCAGCACCTCGGCCGAAATACCGCCAAGGCGATGGGCATTTCGCTCGAGCAGATGCCGATGATCAACCCGCGAAAGCCCGGACTTGGCGTCCAAGAGCAGGAACTGCTCGACGCCAAGGTGATCTTGTGGCCAGGCTTTTGCTCGGTGCACAAGAGGTTCACGGTCGCTCAGATCGACCAAGCCCGCGCCGAGCACCCCGGCTGCAAGGTGATCGTCCACCCCGAAAGCCCGATGCCGGTAGTTGACGCTGCCGATGCGTCCGGGTCCACCGATGGGATCCGCAAGTTCATTGCCGCCCAACCGGCCGGCACGACGATCGCGGTTGGCACCGAAATCAACATGGTCAATCGACTAGCGGCCGAAAACCCGGACAAGACGATCTTTTGTCTCGACCCGGTGGTTTGCCCGTGCTCGACGATGTACCGGATCCACCCCGGTTACTTGGCCTGGGTGCTCGACGGCCTCGTCGAAGGCGAAGTGCGAAACGAGATCGTGGTTGACGACGAGGTCGCGGTTCACGCAAAGGTCGCGCTCGAGCGCATGCTCGCCGCGTTGCCGAAGTGAGACTTGGGAAGACTGCTAGGTAAGGACTGTCATGGCTAGAAAGCACGTACTCGTCTTGGGTTCTGGCGTTGCCGGACTCACCACCGCACTAAGCGCTGCCGACGCTGGCTGGGACGTAACTGTTTTGTCCAAGTCGCGCCTTGACGAAAGCAACACGCGCTATGCCCAGGGCGGCGTAGCGGTCGTCACCGCGGCCCCCGACACGGTCGAATCGCACGTCGCCGACACGCTTGAGGCCGGCGCCGGGATCTCCTACGTCCCTACTGTCGAAGCGCTGTGTGCCGAAGGTCCGGGCGCGGTCGAGCGACTCATCGAGCGTGGTGTCGAGTTCGACCGCAACGGCGCTGAGTTGGCGCGTGGACTTGAGGCGGCACACTCGCATGCGCGCATCCTGCACGCTGGCGGCGACGCGACCGGTGCCGCGATCGCCTACGGCTTGTTGGAGTCGCTGAAATCAAGCGGCGTCACCGTGCGTGAGAACACGATGGCGGTCGACCTTGCGGTCCAGAACGGTCGTGTGGTCGGGGTAAAGCTGCTCGACGATGAAATCTTGCTAGCCGATGCGGTAGTGCTCGCGACCGGCGGCGCCGGGCAGCTCTTCCCCTATACGACCAACCCGACGGTGGCCACTGCCGACGGCCTCGCGATGGCGCTACGAGCCGGCGCGGTCGCCTCAGACTTGGAGTTCTACCAGTTCCACCCGACCTCACTGGCCGCGCCCGGAAACTCCCTCATCAGTGAGGCGGTACGCGGTGAAGGTGCGGTGCTGCTCAACGAGGCCGGCGAGCGTTTTATGGTCGCCTTGCACCCAGATGCCGAGCTGGCACCGCGTGACATTGTCGCTCGGGCGGTCGCCGAAACGATGGCTGCCCAAGGCGGGATACCAGTGCGGTTGGACGCGACTGCATTCGGTGCGGAATTCTTGGCCAAGCGCTTCCCGAACATCGACAAAGCAGTCCGCGATCACGGTTTCGACTGGTCCAGCGAGCCGATCCCGATCACCCCGGCGGCGCACTACTTCATGGGCGGCGTACGCACCGATGCTTGGGGTCGGACCTCCCTGCCGGGACTGTTCGCGGTCGGCGAGGTGGCGTGCAACGGCCTTCACGGTGCGAACCGACTGGCCTCGAACTCGTTACTCGAAGGCGCAGTCTTTGGCAATCGGGTGGTGGCGGCGTTGGACGATCAGTTCGCGCCGCAGTTCGACGAGCAGTGGGGCGCACCGATCGTCTTGCCGCCTGCCTCATCGAGTGGCCAAGTGGTCAACCGCACCGACCTACAGCACCTGATGTGGGATGCGGCCGGGCTGGTGCGTGACGAGGCCGGACTGTCGAACGCAAGTCAGATTCTCGGTTCGTGGTCCGCGCCCGAACAGTTGGATCCAAAATCTGTCGAGGACGGCAACATGCTCACCGTGGCGCGCGCGATGGTCGCTAGTGCCTTGGCGCGTCGGTCCTCGCGCGGCGGTCACCACCGAATTGATTTCCCCGAGACAGTACCGAATCTCGCCCACCACTCGGGTGTCCAAATCTTGACGGAGGCAAACTGATGCTTGATCGAACCGCCATCGTTTCTATCGTCGAGGCGGCACTGCGTGAGGACTCACCAAACGGCGACCTGACGAGCCTGGTGTTCGTCCCGGCCACTGCAACGGCGACCGCCGATCTGGTGGCCCGCGAAGCGGGAGTTTTTTCCGGTGCCGAAGTTTTCGAGGTGGCGATGACGGCCATCGACCCGTCCGCCGACGTCAAGATCTTCTTCGCCGAGGGGGATCGGTTCGAAGCCGGCGACGTTTTGGCATCGGTTTCTGGTTCGGCCCGAGCAATTTTGCGGTGTGAGCGAATTGCGTTGAACCTAGTCCAACGGATGTGCGCGATCGCCGCGCTCACGGCGCAATATGTCGAAGCTGCTGGGCCGGGCGTCCGGGTGGTCGACACCCGCAAAACCACCCCCGGGCTTCGAGCGATCGAGCGGCACGCGGTTCGCTGCGGTGGCGGATTCAACCACCGCTTCAGCCTCTCGGATGCGGTGATGGCTAAAGACAATCACCTTGCCCTGGTCGAAGACCTGACCGCGGCGATCAAGGCGGCGCGAGCCGAACTGCCACACACCACGCACCTCGAAGTCGAAGTCGACCGGATCGATCAGATCGAACCGGTTCTGGCCGGCGGGGTCGACACGATCATGCTCGACAACTTCAGTTTGGCCGACCTGAGCGAAGGCGTGCGAATCGTTGGCGACCGTGCCCTGGTCGAGGCCAGCGGCGGAGTAAACCTCGACACGATCGGCGAAATCGCCAAGACCGGCGTCGACATCATCAGCGTTGGTGCACTGACGCACAGCGTGCGCAGTCTCGACCTTGGGCTCGACCTGCGGATTTCCTGATGTATCTGGACCATGCGGCGACGGCGCCGCCTCGCCGCGAGGTGCTCGAGGCGATGTGGCCGTGGCTGACCCAGCATTTTGGCAACCCGGCCAGTCATCATGAGTACGGCGAAGTTGCCAAGATTGCCCTGGACGATGCCAGAGCCAAGATCGCGGCTCTGTTGGGCGTCCATGGCGCCGAGATCATTTTCACCTCCGGCGGTACCGAGGCCGACAATCTGGCGGTCAAAGGGATCGCGCTGGCCGACCAGGAGCGAAAGCACCTCATCGTTAGCGCGATTGAGCATCCGGCAGTCCTTGAGGCCGCACATTGGTTGGAGCGTTTCGGGTACGAGGTGACCGAACTTGAGGTGGGGCAAACGGGGCTGATCTCGCCGGAGTCTTTAGCCCAAGCACTGCAACCCGACACCTGCCTAGTGTCGATTCAGTACGCCAACAATGAGGTCGGCACGATTCAGCCAATCGCCGAACTTGCCCAGGTCGCCCGCCAAAACAGTACGTGGTTCCACACTGATGCAGTCCAGGCCGCCGGCTGGCTCGACCTGAATGTGTCTAACCTCGGAGTCGACGCCTTGGCGATTTCAGGTCACAAACTCGGCACGCCAAAAGGCATCGGCCTGCTTTACCTGAACCGGCGGCTCGAATTTGAGCCGCTGATCCACGGTGGCGGCCAACAAGATGGCGCCCGTTCTGGCACCGAAAACGTCGCTGGTGCGGTCGGCTTAGCGACGGCGTTGGGCTTACGGGCCGAGCTTGGCGACCAGGCTGCTCGGTTGAGCGGTCTGCGTGACGAGTTCATCTGCCAGGTTGAAGCGCTCGGCGCCGAACTCACCGGCGACCGAACCGCTCGGCTGCCAAACAATGCCTCATTCGTTTTCCCGGGCCGCTCTGGTGAATCAGTGCTGGTTGATCTGGCGGCCCGCGGCATCGTCTGCTCGAGTGGGTCGGCGTGTGCCGCGGGTAGCGATGAGCCAAGTCATGTGCTGACGGCGATGGGATTTGACCGCACTCTCGCCCAGAGCGCGGTCCGATTCACCTTCGACGAAACGTTCACTGAAGAGGCGCTGGCCGAGGTAGTGGCCGCTCTCACCCTGATCTGTGGTTGAGCGTGAACAAGACCGGACTACCCTTGAACCGATGACTGAAATCGCCCCGAGCGTCTATCTCGACCACGCGGCCACCACCTCGATGTGGCCCGAGGCAGTCGAAGTGATGCAGCAAGAGTTCTTGCGCACCGGAAATCCGTCGAGCCTGCATGAAGCCGGCCGGCGAGCAAGACGGGTCGTTGAGGAGTCTCGTGAACTGATCGCCGAACGGCTCGGCGCCCGCCCCAGCGAGGTCGTTTTTTGCTCAGGCGGCACCGAGGCGAACAACCTAGCGATCAAGGGCTTGTATTGGGCGCGCCGTTCGGCCAACCCGCTGCGTAATCGGGTCTTGTTCAGTTCGATCGAGCATCACGCCTTGCTCGATCCGGTGACGTGGCTTGCCGCCCACGAACAGGCACGGATCGACGTCACGCCGGTAGACCAGCAGGGTCGGATCCGACTCGATGCTCTGAGTGAGGCGATCGATTCGAACCCTGCAGATGTGGCCGCAATCACCACCATGTGGGCCAACAACGAAATGGGCACGATTCAACCGGTACGCGAAGTCGTCGAACTTGCGCGCGCACACCAGATTCCGGTGCATTCGGATGCGGTTCAAGCCGCCGGGTATCTCGAACTCGACTTTGCGGGCACTGGCTTGGACGCGATGACCGTCACGGCCCACAAACTTGGTGGCCCCGTAGGGGTTGGCGCACTCGTGATCCGCCGCGAACTCGATGCGACCCCGCTGCTTCACGGCGGCGGTCAGGAACGCGATCTTCGGTCAGGCACGGTTGGCGCGGCTCTGGTTGCTGGGTTTGCGACCGCACTGGACCTGACGGTCCAACATCAGAGTGAGTCCGGCCCGCGGATTGAGGCGCTTCGCGATCGGCTCGTGCGCGGGATTGAACGGGTCGTACCGGAGGCGATCATCAACGGCGACCCAGAAACCGGACCCGGCCACCGACTGCCAAACATCGCGCATGTGACCTTCCCGGGCTGCGAAGGTGACGCGTTGTTGATGCTCCTAGATGCTCAAGGGGTGCAGGTTTCAACCGGTTCGGCCTGTCAGGCCGGTGTCCCGCAGCCGAGTCACGTGCTGCTGGCCATGGGATTTGGCGATGCGGCCGCGCGTGGCTCGTTGCGGTTCAGCCTTGGCCACACGTCGACGGCCGCTGATGTTGATCGACTACTCGAATTGCTGCCGGCGGTGTGTGAACGTGCCCGCGCGGCCGGACTCGTACGGAGCAGAACATCATGAGAGTTATTGCAGCGATGTCTGGCGGCGTGGATTCGGCGGTTGCGGCCGCGCGAGCGGTCGAAGCTGGCCATGAGGTCACCGGGGTTCACCTCGCGTTGAGTCGTAACCCCAAGTCCTATCGAACCGGTGCGCGTGGGTGCTGTTCGATCGAGGACGCGGGCGATGCCCGGCGCGCCGCCGACGCGATCGGCATTCCGTTCTTCGTTTGGGACATGAGCGATGAGTTCGCCGACGAAGTCGTCGACGACTTCATCGCCGAGTACACCGCCGGGCGGACTCCCAACCCGTGTCTGCGTTGCAACGAGAAGATCAAGTTTGCGGCCGTGCTCGATCGGGCGCTGGCTCTTGGTTTTGATGGCGTGGTCACCGGCCATTACGCCCGACTAGTTGAAAACGACGGCGTCGTCGAAATGCACCGAGCCGAGGATCATGGCAAAGACCAGTCCTATGTCCTTGGCGTGCTCACTCAAGATCAGTTGCGTCGCTCGCTGTTCCCGCTTGGCGACGACCCCAAGACGACGGTTCGAGCCGAGGCCGCGCAACGTGGACTGCAAGTGGCGAACAAGCCAGATAGCCACGACATTTGTTTTATCTCTGACGGCGACAATGCCGGCTGGTTGGAGGACAAACTCGGCGCTCAGCCCGGCCCGATCGTCGACGAAACCGGCGCCGAAGTCGGTAGTCATACGGGCGCGTTCGCGTTCACGATCGGTCAGCGTCGTGGTCTGCGACTGGGAGTGCCAGCCGACGACGGCAAGCCGCGCTATGTGCTCGACATTGAGCCGGTCACTCGCACCGTCACCGTCGGCCCGCGCGAACGCTTGGCGATCAGCCGGATCGAGGCGATAAAACCGCTGTGGTGTGGTGAGGCGCCGACCACTGAACTCGACTGCACCGTCCAACTGCGAGCCCACGGCAGTGAACATCGCGCGCGGGTCACGGTCGACGGAGACCAGGTCATCGTCGAATTGCACGACCCAGCCGAAGGCATCGCGCCCGGTCAGGCCTGCGTAATTTACGACCGGACTCGCGTGGTTGGCTCGGCGACGATTGCGCGAACTGCCTGGGTCGAGCCGGTTGGGTCCGCTAACTGAGTCGCCGCGCTCGGAATGACCGATCAACGGCGCGTGTTAAATCAAGCGTGACCATCGCTTCCTCGCTCGTGATCGGGGCGGGACAGGCCGGCTTGTCGGCGGCCTTTCACCTCGAGCGCCTCGGCATCGACCACGTCGTGCTGGACGCAAATGCTTCGGCCGGTGGCGCCTGGCAACACCGCTGGGACGCGCTGACGATGGCCGATGTCCACCGGGTGGCCGATCTGCCCGACCAAGAACTGCCAGCGGCAATCGGCCCAGAGCGCGCCAATGAGTTTGTGCCGAGCTACTTCGCTGACTACGAAGCCGAGCACCAACTGTCGGTCCTTCGGCCGGTCGAGGTTGACTCAGTTGTCGATGAGGCCGGACTTTTGCGAGTGCGTGCAGTTGACGGACGCAGTTGGCTAACGCGCACCCTAGTCAACGCGACCGGCACGTGGGGCCGGCCGTTCATTCCGTACTACCCGGGTCAGGAAACGTTCGCCGGTCGCCAACTGCACACCGTCGACTACCCGGGCCCGGGGCAGTTCGCGGGCAAACGGGTGCTGGTTGTCGGGGGAGGGGCATCTGCGGTGCAGTTCCTCGGGGCGCTTCGCCCGATCACCGACACGATCTGGGTAACCCGACGCGAGCCCGTGTGGCGCACTGGCGGTTTCGGTGAAGTCGAAGGCCGCGAGGCGGTAGCCAAAGTTGAAGAGCGGGTGCGAGAAGGTCTGCCGCCCCAAAGCGTGGTCAGTGTCACTGGTCTGATGCTTCGCCCCCAAGAAGCCGAGGCCGAGCGGCTAGGCGCGTACCAGCGCCGGCCAATGTTCAGCCAGATCGAGCCGACCGGGGTGCGTTGGGCCGATGGCACTTTCGAACAGGTAGACGTGATCTTGTGGGCTACCGGTTTTAGGCCAGATGTGGACCATCTGGCGGCGTTGAAACTGCGCTCGCCCCACGGCGGAATCCAACTCGGTTCGACCTTCTTGACCGCGACCCAGTCGGTGGCCGATCCGCGGGTCCAGTTGGTCGGCTACGGTCCATCGGCCTCGACGATCGGGGCGAACCGTGCCGGTCGAGTTGCCGCTCGGGCAGTGTCGCGCTGGCTGGCTGGTCAGTCGACAGCAGAGGCGGCCAATTCCTAAAGCTCGTGCTCAAACACGAGGTCATCCTCGGTCTGATCGCCGACGATGAACTTTCGATCGCCGATGACCTTGAAACCGTGTTTGGCGTAGAAACGTTGGGCGCGCTCATTCATTCCGTTGACGCCCAACCAAACGCTCTTGGCGCCGCGACTCTTGGCGCGTCCGAGAACTTCGGCCATCAGTTGTCCGGTGATGCCTGTCCCGTGAGCCGATGGGTCGGCGTAGCACTTGCTCAGTTCGACAGTGGGGCGGTTTTTGACGAGTTCACCGATGTGCGCATCGTACGGTTCGCGATCGAAAGTCAGCGTGTAGCCGGCTAGTTTTCCGGCCGACTCGGCCACGAGGATCTCGGCGGTCTCGTCGGCAAAGAATGCTTCAAAGTTCTTCGCCGCAAGGTGCTGCGCCACGAACGCCGTCATATCTTCGGCCGGCATCTGCGGCGGGCAGGCAAGCGGGAAAGTCCGGGCCGCTAGCTCGACAAGAGCGGCCAGATCATCGGTAGCGGCAAGACGAATCAACACCTGACGATTCTGACCGATCGACTGGGCGCGAAGATGGACGGGTGCAAGCAACAGGGATCGGTTCGATGCCGGGCGACGACTTCGACTCGGTGGCTCGCTTCGTAATCGACACCTTTGGTGATGGCGGCATCGTCTTTGTGCCGGAGTTGCCTGATCGGGGCGCGCCGGCGGCGATGATCGGTCGGACGTTGGGGGTTGTTCCGCTGCCGATCGATTTGCAGCCAGCAGGTTGGCGATTGGCTCCGGGCGAAGGAATCGACCAGCGCCGCTCCCGCTCCTTGCTGGCCCAAGATCTTGACCGGCTAGAGGAACTGGCTGACGGGCTCGAGGTCACGATCAAGCAGCAGTTCGCCGGACCGCTGACGCTGGCCGCCACCGTAGAGCGTCCCCGCGGCGACAAACTGTTAGCCGATCATGGCGCGCGCCGCGAACTTGGCGAGGCGCTCGCGGCAGGCCTGAGTGACCACTTAGTCGACCTCAATCGGCGATTCGGCCAAGCCGACTTGATCGTGCAGATCGACGAACCAGCGATATCGGCAGTGTTGGCCGGTTCGGTGCCGACCGCGAGTGGGTTTGGCAAACATCGCACCATCGAGCCGCCCGAGGCCGACGTGCTGCTCGGCCAACTCGTTTCGGTGGTTCACGCTGCGGGGGCGACCGCAGTTCTGCACTCCTGCGCGCCCGGCGTGCCGGTCGGGCTGATCGCCGGTGCCGGCTTCGACGCGATCTCGTTCGATCTGAAATTGGCGCAGTTCGCCGACGAATGGGCCGAGGTCTTTGAGGCCGGAACTGACCTGTGGTTCGGTGGCGGTACTGCCGGCCAGATCGAAGAGTTCATGGATCGGCTCGGCTTTGGGATCGACGTGTTCGCAGGTCGATCGGTCGCCACCCCGGCTTGTGGGCTGGCCAACCGCACGCCGCCAACCGCACGCCAAGAGTTGACGCAGGTCGGCCAGACCGCGGCCTCCTTTGGCTGAGTGGGGCTAGTGTCGGTGGCTCGCACTAGGCTCATGCCATGGCCGAAGTGAGCAAAGAATCGACCCTCGACGAGGCGCCGGCAGATCAACCAGATCTGGAAACCGCGCGCGGCCGAGTTGAGGAGCTGCTGGACCAGATTGAGCGTGCCAAAGATTCCTACTATGGCCAAGACGTTTCCCTCGTTGACGATGCAACATACGACGCGTGGATTCACGAGCTGGCCCAACTCGAACGACTCCACCCGCAACTGCAAGGCCAAGACTCACCGACGCTTGTAGTTGGCGCGGCGACGAATTCGGCGCTCTCGCCGGTTGAACACGCCGAACGGATGCTCAGCCTAGACAACGTTTTTAGCGCGCAAGAACTACGAGACTGGTGTTTGAAGACCGAACGGTTGGCCGGTCGAAAGGTTCGCTGGCTAACTGAAGCCAAGATTGATGGTCTGGCGATTTCGTTGCGCTATGAAAACGGCGTCCTGACCTCGGCCGCTACTCGTGGTGACGGCCGCGTCGGTGAGGACGTCACCGCAAACGCGCTGGCTTTGGACTCCATCCCGAAGAAACTTGCCGGCACCGGGCACCCGGACCTGGTCGAGGTGCGCGGCGAGGTGTTCATCGGCATCGAGGCTTTTGAACGCCTCAACATTTTCCAGAGCGAGCTTCGCGATCGAGTCGTCGCCGAAGCAACTGCTCGCGGCACTGATCCGGACCGGGCCGCAGCAACGGCGATGCGTCGGTTCGCGCCATTTGCCAACCCACGAAACGCGGCCAGCGGGGGACTACGTCAACAGGTCGATAAAAAAGAGGGTCTAGAGCTTGAGGCCGCTCAACTGCGAATAAGTTCGTTGACACTTTTTGTCCACGGGATCGGCGCCTGGCCCAATCCGCCGGTGGCCGCCCAAAGCGAGGTCTACGACTTACTGAGTCAGTGGGGACTGCCGACCAGCCCGAACACGCGCGTATTGGACCAAAGTGAGCAGGTAATCGATCGGGTGGCCGAACTCGGCGACCACCGCCACGATCTTGAGCACGAAATTGACGGGGTTGTCGTCAAGGTCGACGAGCTGGCGCTGCACGGCGAACTGGGCGAAACCAGCCGCGCTCCGCGCTGGGCGATCGCCTACAAATACCCGCCAGAAGAGGTGCAAACAAAGCTGCTCGACATCGTGGTTTCGGTGGGACGAACCGGCCGCGCCACCCCGTATGCAGTGATGGCGCCAGTTCGGGTGGCCGGCAGCGTCGTGCGTCAGGCCACCTTGCACAACCAAGATGTCGTCAAGGCCAAAGGCGTACTGATCGGCGACACGGTGGTGCTGCGCAAGGCCGGCGACGTGATCCCGGAGGTTCTCGGTCCTGTGGTTGACCTGCGCGACGGCAGCGAGCAGGTATTCGTGATGCCGAAGGCCTGTCCCGAGTGCGGGGCAACGCTGCGCTCGATGAAGGCCGGCGATATCGATCAGCGCTGTCCCAATGCGCGCGACTGCCCGGCCCAAGTCCGCGGACGAGTCGAGCACATTGGTTCTCGTGGCGGGCTGGACGTGGAGGCATTAGGTGAGGTCGCGGCCGCGGCTCTTACGCAAGGAATCGGTGCTCCGCTGGAAACCGAGGCGGGCCTCTTTGAGTTGACCTTGGCCCAACTGGTCCCGATCGAAGTGCTGGTGCGCGACGCCGAGACCGGTGAAACCAAACTCGACGAGCAGACCGGTGAGCCGATTCGTCGGACGCCATTTCGAGTCAAGACCGGCGAGCCGTCTTCACAAGCCGAAAAACTCCTCGAAGAACTCGAGAAGGCGAAAACCAAAGACCTGTGGCGCCAGTTAGTTTCGCTCAACATTCGTCATGTCGGGCCGGTGGCGGCGCGAGCATTGGCCGGTTACTTTGGCTCGTTGGCGGCGATCCGGGCTGCGACGATTGCCGAGTTATCTGCCGTTGAGGGCGTCGGCTCGATCATCGCGGACTCGCTTACCGAATGGTTCGAAGTCGACTGGCATCTAGAGATCGTCGATCGCTGGACGGCTGCCGGGGTGAGCTTCGCGATCGAAGGGCACCCCGGCCCTGGCGCGGCAACCATGACCGCAGGGCCGCTATCGGGGCTAACGATCGTGGCGACCGGCTCGCTGCAGAACTACACCCGCGACTCGGTCAAAGAGGCGATCATCGCCGCGGGCGGCAAACCGTCCAGTTCGGTCAGCAAGAAAACCGACTACGTCGTGGTGGGCGAAAACGCTGGCTCCAAAGCCGACAAAGCCGAGGAGTTAGGCATTGCGATCCTCGACGAGGACGGGTTCACCCGCCTGCTCGCCGAGGGACCGCAAAGCTAAAAGCTTTCGAACCGTTCAGTCCAAGTCGGCGTTCTCGGTGTCGAACAGGTCGGCCGCCATGCCCAAAACCTGTGGGTCCGGAGCGCCGACTACGTCGTAGTCCTTGCCCGGGTAGTCAAACCGCGACAACACGTGGCGAATGGCCGCAAGGCGAGCCCGCTTCTTGTCGTTACTCTTGACCACCGTCCACGGGGATTTCTTCGTGTCAGTCTTCTTGAACATCGCTTCTTTGGCTTCGGTGTATTCGTCCCACCGGTCCAGCGACGCCAAGTCCATTGGCGAGAGTTTCCATTGACGCACCGGGTCGATCTGGCGAATGGTGAACCTAGTCAACTGCTCTGCGCGGCTGACCGAGAACCAGAACTTGATCAGGTGGATGCCGTCGCCGGTCAACATCTTCTCGAACGCGGGCGCCTGCTTGTAGAACTCGGTGTACTGCTCCGGCGTCGCGAACCCCATCACCCGCTCGACGCCGGCACGGTTGTACCAAGAGCGGTCGAAGAAAACGATCTCGCCGTTGGTGGGCAGGTGCTGGGCGTAGCGCTGGAAGTACCACTGACCCGACTCGACCTCGGTGGGCTTCTCGAGCGCGACGACGCGAGCGCCGCGAGGGTTGAGCCATTCGGTGAAGCGCTTGATCGTGCCGCCCTTGCCGGCCGCGTCGCGGCCCTCGAAAACCATCACGATCCGTTGACCAGTGTCCTTGATCCAGTACTGCAGTTTCAGCAGTTCGATCTGCAGCAGGCGCTTTTCATGCTCGTACTCTTCGCGAGTGATCTTGGTGTCGTAGGGGTACCCCTCGCGCCAGGTTTCGACTACGTTTCCGTCCGGGTCGACCAAGATTGGGTCGTCATCGTCCTCGTCGATGACCGTGAAGCCTTCGGGGATTCGATTGAGCAGTGAAGAAGGGAGCATGACAAGAAGATATACGTGACGTGGTGAAACAACAGGTGAACGGGCACGCGACTTAGGGCGAGTCGTTGCGGCTCACTAAGATGAAAGCCATGTCCTCACCCGAGATTTCCCGCGACGACGTCGCGCACTTGGCGAGTCTGGCGCGAATCGAGTTGTCCGACGACGAACTCGACCGACTCGGCGCCGACCTGCCCGCAATCCTTGAACACGTAAAGGTCGTCCAGGGTGTTGCCGGCGCCGACGTGCCAGCGATGAGCCACCCGGTGCCGCTGACCAACGTGTTTCGCCCCGATGTGGTCACCCCGGGTTTGACGCCAGAGCAGGCACTTGAGATGGCGCCGGCCAGCGAAGAGCAGCGGTTCCTAGTTCCGAAGATTTTGGGGGAAGAATGAGCGACTTGACCCGACTCTCCGCCGCCGAGCTGGCTGACTCACTGGCCTCGGGTCAGACGACCTCGGTGGAAATCACCCAACAGCACCTAGACCGGATTGCTGCGGTCGACGGCCAGATCAATGCCTTTTTGCACGTTGATCCAGACGGCGCCCTCGCTGCTGCTGCAGAGGTAGACCGGCGCCGGGCGGCCGGTGAGGACTTGGCGGCGCTCGCAGGGGTTCCGGTGGCGGTCAAGGACGTCCTCGCCACTACCGGCCTGCCGACCACGTGCGGCTCGAAGATGCTTGAGGGCTGGATTCCGCCCTATGACGCGACCGTCGTCGCTCGGCTCAAGGCGGCCGGAATGCCGATCTTGGGCAAGACCAACATGGACGAGTTCGCGATGGGCTCATCGACTGAGCACTCGGCCTACGGCCCGACTCGCAACCCTTGGGACACCAGCCGAATTCCCGGCGGTTCCGGCGGCGGTTCCGCCGCGGCAGTGGCCGCCTTCGAGGCGCCACTGGCGATCGGCACCGACACTGGCGGCTCCATCCGCCAGCCCGGCGCGGTCACCGGAACGGTCGGAGTAAAGCCGACTTACGGGGGAGTGTCGCGCTATGGACTGGTGGCGATGGCCAGCAGTCTCGACCAGGCTGGTCCGGTCACTCGCACGGTGCTGGACGCGGCCCTGTTGCACGAAGTGATGGCCGGTCATGACGTTCGTGACTCGACCAGTCTGGCTGCCGAGGTTCCGCCAGTGGTTGCGGCGGCGCGCCGCGCCGACGTGGCCGGGCTTCGCGTGGGTGTGATCACTGAACTTGGCGGCGAGGGATTTGAGCCTGGTGTGCGCGCCCGGTTCGACGAATCGCTTGAACTGCTGGCCAAAGCCGGCGCCGAGATCGTCGAAGTTTCCTGCCCGAGTTTTGAGCACGCCTTGGCCGCCTACTACTTGGTGATGCCCAGCGAAGTGAGCAGCAACTTGGCCAAGTTCGACGCGATGCGTTATGGCCTGCGGGTTTCCCCGGAGGGGGTAGTCGACCCCAGCGCCGAGCAGGTCATGGCGGCCTCGCGCGATGCGGGCTTTGGTGATGAGGTCAAGCGCCGGATCATCTTGGGCACCTACGCGCTTTCTAGCGGTTACTACGACGCCTATTACGGCTCGGCACAGAAGGTCCGCACCTTGATCGCCCAGGATTTCGAGAACGCCTTCGCCAAGGTTGACGTGTTGGCTTCGCCGACCGCCCCGACGGTCGCCTGGCCGCTCGGCGAAAAGCTCGACGATCCGTTGGCGATGTATTTGCAGGACATTGCCACGATCCCGGCGAACCTCGCTGGCGTGCCGGGCATTTCGCTGCCGGTTGGTTTGTCTGAGGGCCTGCCAGTTGGCTTGCAGTTCTTGGCGCCTGCCCTTGGCGACGACCGACTCTACAACGCCGGCGCGGCGCTCGAACGTCTGTTGACCGAACGCGACGGTGCGGCTTTCGCCTCGCTAATCCCCGAACTTGAGGTGGCCCGATGAGCAAGACTGCCGTTTCCTTCGAGGACGCGCTGACCCGCTACCAACCGGTGATGGGGTTGGAGGTGCACGTCGAACTCAACTCGGCCACCAAGATGTTTTGTGGCTGCCCGACCGAGTTCGGTGCCGAGCCGAATACTCAGGTTTGCCCGGTCTGTTTGGGTCTGCCAGGTGCGCTGCCGGTGGTCAACGCTAAGGCGATCGAGTCGGCGATCCGGATCGGGTTGGCGCTCAATTGCAGCATCGCTACTTGGTGCCGGTTTGCTCGCAAGAACTACTTCTATCCAGATATGCCGAAGAACTTCCAAACTTCGCAGTACGACGAGCCGATCGCTTTTGAGGGCTATGTCGACCTCGAGGTTGACGGCGAAATTTTCCGCATCGAAATCGAGCGCGCTCATATGGAGGAAGACACCGGCAAATCGCTGCACGTTGGCGGCAGCACCGGGCGGATTCATGGCGCCGACCACTCGCTGTTGGACTACAACCGAGCCGGTATCCCGTTGATCGAAATCGTCACCAAGACGATCGAGGTCCCCGGCGACAAGGCCCCGGCAGTTGCTCGGGCTTACGTGAACTACTTGCGTGACTTGATGGTCGCGCTCGACGTTTCGGACGCCCGAATGGATCAGGGATCGCTTCGTGCCGACGTGAACCTTTCACTCAAGCCATTAGGTTCGGACACGCTCGGCACTCGCTCAGAGACCAAGAACGTCAACTCGTTCCGCTCGGTTGAACGGGCAGTTCGGTTCGAAGTCGGCCGCCACGCCGAGATCCTCGACGGCGGCGGCTCGATCATTCAAGAGACTCGCCATTTCCACGAAGCTGACGGCAGCACTTCGGCTGGTCGTCCAAAATCTGATGCCGATGACTACCGCTATTTCCCCGAACCTGACTTGGCGCCGGTCGCGCCTGACCCGGCTTGGGTTGAGGAACTGCGTGCGACTCTGCCCGAACCGCCGGCCGATCGCCGCAAGCGACTTCAGGCCGAATGGGGTTTCAACGACCTCGACATGCGCGACACGATTGGTGCCGGTGCGCTCGACCTAGTGGCCGACACCGTGGCCGCCGGCGCGGCACCTGCGGCTGCGAAGAAGTGGTGGCTGGGCGAGTTGGCCCGCACGGCGAACGAGCAGGGCACAGACGTTTCGGCGCTGGCCATCACGCCAGCGCAGGTGGCTGAGATCCAGGCAATGATCGACGCGGGTCGACTCAACGACAAGTTGGCGCGCCAAGTGTTTGTGGGCGTGCTGGCCGGAGAGGGATCCCCTGACGAAGTCGTTACTGCCCGCGGCCTTGAGGTGGTGTCCGACGACGGCGCCCTGAGCGCCGCAGTCGACCGCGCGATTGAGAACGACCCGGCGGCCGTGCAAAAGATCCGAGATGGCAAGGCGGCCGCAGCTGGTGCCCTGATCGGCTTTGTGATGAAGGAAATGCGCGGCCAGGCCGATGCCGGTCGCGTCCGCGAACTCATCATGGAGAAGCTCGGCTGAGGCGTACGCAAGCCGCGCGGACATTCCCCTCGGGCCTTGTAATGAAGCAAAAAATGCAGGCCAGATGATGACGGCCAGCCTGTGGAAACCTGTTCGACAGTAGCCATGTTTAGCCTCTAAACATATACTTGGGAGAGCAAGGGAAGTGAACCGGGCGCTCTGCCAGCACGGCTATTCCGCAGCATCCTGGCGACCTGCCGACGGGGACGCTGTGCAAGATCTAGTCAGATCTTGCACCGGTGCTTGGAAGGGGTTGGTTGCTGTGAGCTATCGGGTTGTGATTAGTCGCGAGAACGACGCTTGGCTTGCCGATGTGCCAAGTGTTCGAGGTGCTCATACCTACGCTCGCTCGATCGATGTACTGCTCAAGTCGATTGTTGAAGTAATCATTTTGATGGCAGACCTGCCCGTTGACTCGCCTGTTGAAGTTGAACCCGAATACGACCTCAGCGACGAGCTTGTCGCGAGGGCACTCGAACTCGGTCGGGCGCGTGCAGAGTTAGTTGCTCGCGAAGCCGAACTTCAGTCCGCGACCTCGGCGATAGTGACCGAACTAAGCAACCGCGGATTCACTGTCCGTGATTGCGCCAGGTTGCTTGACCTGACGCCAGGTCGAATCTCGCAAATCGCGAACGCCTGACCCGGACCGGTTTTTCGACGCACGACCTAGTTTCGGGTCGGCGCATCCGAACCTGCGTCTCCTAGACTCGAGTCGTGGATGACGCGCGCACTGTCGATCTGGTGCTTGAGGGCGGGGGAGTAAAAGGTATTGCCCTGGTCGGCGCCGCTGCGGCACTCATCGACAACGGCTATTCGTTTGCGCGGATCGGTGGATCCTCGGCCGGCGCGATGGTCGGTTCGGTGATTGCCGCGATGCAGCAGGCCGGCGAACCCTTCAGTCGAGTCGATGACATTTTGCGCACCATCGACTACACCTCCTTCCTTGATCGCCGACGCGGCCCGCGAACTATTCGCTGGTGGCCGCGTGGCGCCGACGCGTGGGGCGTGCTTTTCCACCTCGGTGCACACCCTGGCGCGCACCTGCAACAGTGGCTCGCTGGCGTCCTTGGTGATCTTGGTGTTCGCAAGTTCGGTGACTTGACGTTCGTCGATCCGGGCAGTTCGCTGCCGCCAGAACTGTCCTACCGACTCGTAGTTACCGCCAGCGACCTGTCGCGCCAGCGGATCATGTACTTGCCGTGGGATCTGGCCAAACACGGCCACGACCCCGCCGAGTTTTCAGTTGCGCGGGCGGTGCGAGCCTCGGCGGCGATCCCGTTCCTGTTCGAACCAGTTCGGGTCAAATCTCCGTTTGGGCAACTGGCCTTGGCCGACGGTTCGCTGTTGCGCAGTTATCCGATCGAACTGTTTGATCGCGATGACGGACTCCCAGCTAGGTGGCCGACCCTTGGCGTCCGGCTTAGTTCGCCAGCTGGTGAGCGCGCCAAGGCCAAACCAGTCACCGGCCCCGTTTCTTTGTTGACCAACTTGATCCGCACCACTGTCGACTCAACTCAGGTGCGGCACGTAAGCGATCCAACCTCGGCAAACCGCAGCATCTTCGTCAAACCAAAGGGCGTTCGCTGGACCGATTTCGATCTGACTGCCGAGCAGCGTCAAAACCTGTACGACACCGGCTACCAAGCAGTTGAGCGCTGGGTAGCCAAGAACAAGCCGAAACCAAAAAGTGAAGCAAAACCCTTCACAATCACTGAATGAAGCTCTAAACTTCATTTTATGGAAGTGAAGCAAAACGCTTCATCGGTGTCGGCGCCGGCGTGGGCAGTGATTGGCGATCTCGTCCGATCCAGAGAAGCACCTTCTCGCGCCGAGACGCAGGCGGCAATGCTCGCTGCCTTCGCTAGGGTGAACAAACTGGTGCCCGCGATCCAGCCCCTAACCGCGACGATCGGCGATGAGTTCCAGGCGATGTTCGCCAACCAGCGTTCGGCATTGGTCGCCACACTTGCGGTACGCCTCGCGCTGCCAGAGCCAATGGACGCAAGGTTCGGCATTGCTCACGGCACTTATGAAGTTGTCGGTGCCAGCAGTTACGGTCTGACTCAAGACGGCCCTGCCTGGTGGGACGCGAGGTCGGCGATCGACGAAGTAAAGCGGCGCGAGTCGCGACTGGCCGGGCTCCGTACCTGGCTGCATGATGGGGGACTAGTGAACGCGTACACACTCACTCGCGACCAGTTGGTCAGCGACTTCACCGGACGTCAACGGCGCCTCCTGCTGGGTCTACTGGAGGGGGTAACTCAGGTCGAGTTGGCCCAACGCGAACAAGTTTCGGCCTCCGCGGTCTCACAATCTTTACGACGAAGTGGAGCGTTGGCGATCTTCGAAGGTCTGGAGTTGATCGGCTAATGGCTTTGCTGGCGCTAGTTCTCCTAGCTATCTGTCTTGGCGAATACTTGCACCGGTTCGACCAAGGAATCTGGGTCATCGCCGAGGTTGCCGTTCTAGCGGCAGCGGTAATTGCCGCGGCCTACGGACTGGGCTACAACCTAGGCATCGGCTTCCTGGCCGCAATCGTCGGGCTCTGGTGGGCGAGCGCCCAAAACATCGCGTCCTGGCGCGTGCCGGGAATGATTGCCTCTGGCATTGCTGCAATTTCGGCTCTGGTCGCCTCGCCGGCAATCGAACGCCAACACCCGCCGCTTGCCAATTGGTACGAATCCTTGGAAATTCCTTCGCTGGCAAGCGTGCAATTCGATTCGTTCGTGCTGGGCTTGGTGATTGTGGTGGCGCAAGTTCGACCGGCCAACTCAATCGTGCGCGCAGTCTTGGACAACGTCGGGCGCGGACTGCTCGCTCAAGAACGACGCCTCAAAGGTGGTCGAGTAATCGGGCCGCTAGAAAGGGTGCTCGTATTCGGGCTCGCGGTGAGTGGAAATATCGGTGGCGTAGCAGCGATTATGGCGGCCAAAGGCATCTTGCGGTTTCCCGAGATCAACCGGGACGAAGGCGACGGCTCCGGTGCCGAGTATGTCCTCGTAGGCAGTTTTGTGAGCTGGTTCATCGCCTTAGCGCTCGTGCCCTTGTTTTAGCGGACCGGGCGAGTCGTAACCTATGTCCCATGACCGATTCCACCGACTCGAACCAGATCGACATCAAGCCCCGCAGCCGCGACGTCACCGATGGCCTCGAAAAGGCCGCCGCCCGTGGCATGCTCCGCGCCGTAGGCATGGGCGACGACGACTGGGTAAAGCCACAGATCGGTGTCGCATCGAGTTGGAACGAAATCACCCCTTGCAACCTTTCGCTTGACCGGTTAGCTAAGGCCGTCAAAGAAGGTGTCCACGCTGGCGGCGGATATCCGCTCGAATTCGGCACGATCAGCGTTTCCGACGGCATCAGCATGGGGCACGAAGGCATGCACTTCTCCCTAGTGAGCCGCGAAATCATCGCCGACTCGGTCGAGACCGTGATGATGGCCGAGCGCCTCGACGGTTCTGTCCTATTGGCCGGTTGCGACAAGTCCCTGCCGGGGATGCTGATGGCCGCCGCGCGCCTCGACCTGTCGAGCGTTTTCCTTTACGCAGGGTCGATCATGCCGGGCAATGTCGACGGCAAAGACGTAACGATCATCGACGCCTTCGAGGCTGTAGGCGCCTGTATCAAGGGTCTAATCACCCGCGAAGAGGTCGACAAGATCGAGCGGGCAATCTGTCCAGGAGAAGGCGCCTGTGGCGGCATGTACACCGCAAACACGATGGCTTCGGCCGCCGAAGCACTGGGCATGAGCCTGCCGGGTTCGGCCGCCCCGCCGGCACCGGACCGTCGCCGTGATGACTACGCCATCAAGTCCGGCGAAGCAGTGGTCAACCTGCTGCGCAAGGGCATCACCGCGCGACAGATCCTGACCAAAGAAGCATTCGAAAACGCAATCACCGTGGTGATGGCACTTGGCGGATCGACCAACGCAGTGTTGCACCTGCTGGCTATCGCTCGCGAGGCCGAAGTAGACCTGACGTTGGCAGACTTCAACCGCGTCGGCGACAAGGTGCCACACCTGGGCGACCTGAAGCCGTTTGGCCGCTACGTGATGAACGACGTCGACAAGGTCGGCGGCATCCCCGTGGTGATGAAGGCGTTGCTCGACGCTGGCCTGATGCACGGTGACGTCATGACCGTCACCGGCAAGACCATGGCCGAGAACCTCTCCGAAATCGATTTGGGGCTCGACGGCGACATCATTCGCCCGCTCGACAAGCCGATCCATAAGACCGGTGGCTTGACGATCCTGCACGGCTCGCTCGCCCCCGAAGGTGCCGTCGTCAAGAGCGCCGGCTTCGACTCGGACGTATTCTCCGGGACTGCCCGGGTATTCGACGGCGAGCGCGCCGCGATGGATGCGCTCGAAGACGGCACGATCGTCGCTAACGACGTCGTAGTGATCCGGTATGAGGGTCCAAAGGGCGGACCGGGTATGCGCGAAATGCTTGCGATCACCGGCGCGATCAAGGGCGCAGGTTTGGGCAAGGACGTACTGCTGCTCACCGACGGACGGTTCTCCGGCGGCACGACCGGGCTGTGTGTGGGTCACGTTGCGCCCGAGGCCGTTGACGGCGGTCCGATCGCGTTCGTGCGCGACGGCGATCCGATCACCTTGGATGTGGCCAACCGGACCCTCGACGTTGAGATCGACGCCGATGAACTCGAACGCCGCAAGATTGGTTGGGAGCCGTTGGCGCCCAAGTACACGACCGGCGTACTTGCCAAGTACCGCAAGCTCGTCAGTTCGGCCGCCCAAGGTGCGGTTACCGGCTGAATCGAATCGGCGGAACCGGGGTAGGTAGGCTTCGGTGGTGTCAGATTTCACCGACGAAGAACTCGCGACCGCGCTGAAAGTTCTAGGTCAAGCGCAGTTCCTCGGCGAAGAAGACGAGTCATACGTTGCCCTGCGCCACGCCTGCGGGAAGTTCTACAAGGACGTAAAGCGCCAGCGCCGCAAGGCCAAGCGGGCGGCAGTCAACGCCGCCGACCGCGAAGTCGTGGAGTTGACGGCGACCGGTTCGGCACGGCGAATCGATGACGAAACCGCCGGGATCAAACTGGTCTCGAACTCGCCGGGGGCGACCGCGGGCGTGCTGCAGGTTGCTCGCGGTTGTTATATCTGCAAGCAAAAGTTCACGATTGTTGACGCTTTTTATCACCAACTCTGCCCTGAGTGCGCCGCCCGCAGTCACGCCAAGCGAGATGCCCGAACCGACCTGACTGGCAGGCGGGCGCTGCTCACGGGCGGTCGCGCCAAGATCGGCATGTATATCGCGTTGCGGCTGCTGCGAGATGGCGCTCACCTGACGATCACGACGCGTTTTCCGCGCGACGCGGTCCGTCGATTCACCGCCCAGTCCGACAGCGCAGACTGGCTGGACCGGCTCAAAGTCGTTGGGATCGACCTGCGTGACCCGGCCCAAGTCATCGGGTTGGCCGACGAGGTTGCGGCCGCCGGCCCCTTGGACATTCTGATCAACAACGCGGCTCAAACCGTAAAGCGCCAACCGGGCGCCTATTCGGCGATTGCCGACGCCGAAACCCAAGAGTTGCCCGAGGGGTTCATCCCCGAACTGGTGACTTTCGGCCACACCAGCGACGCCCACCCGGCTTCGCTGGTCGGCTCGGTCAGCGCTCATCCGGCCTTGGCGAAAGACTCGATCACGGCCGATGAACTGACTGAGATTGCGCTTGAGGCCGGTTCAGCCGATCTCGAGCGAATCGACGCTGGCGGGCTGCTGCCTGATTTGGTGGACACCAACAGTTGGGTCCAGCACGTCCAGCAGATTGACGCCCTGGAGTTGCTGGAAGTCCAGTTGTGCAACTCGGTCGCACCGTTCATCTTGATCAGTCGGCTGCGCCCGTCGATGGCCGCCGCCGCAGCCGACCGCACCTATGTGGTGAACGTGTCGGCGATGGAAGGACAGTTCTCGCGCGGTTACAAGGGGCCAGGACATCCCCATACGAACATGGCCAAGGCGGCACTGAACATGTTGACCCGAACCAGCGCTACCGAAATGTTCGAGGCCGACCAGATCCTGATGACTGCAGTCGACACCGGGTGGATCACCGACGAGCGCCCCCATGTGACGAAGAAGCGTTTGGCCGAAGAGGGCTTCAAGGCCCCACTTGATCTTGTTGACGGCGCGGCCCGGGTGTATGACCCGATCGTGCGCGGCGAGGCCGGCGAGGATCTGTACGGAGTGTTCCTGAAGGATTACGCACCTTTCCCTTGGTGAACGGCGCAGTTGTCCACATCTCGGAATAGGTGTCTCACGACTTGACCATTCGCGATTAGGGGCGCAATATGGGCACATGCAGAATCTGCTTCTCGTAGTTATTTGACGCGCTGGCCCCGTGCCGCGCGTCTTGCCCTCGTCGCCTCACGGCCGAGGGTTTTTTCATGCGATGAAACGACTACGAACCTGAGGCAATAAGATGGAAAGAGCACCGCGGTCCACGACTTCGACGCGGACGACCAACGATGAGATGGGTACGGAAATGACCGAGACGGCACCGGAGACGATCACTGGGGCGCAAAGCCTCGTTCGTGCACTGGAACAGGCCGACGTAGAGGTTATCTTCGGCATCCCCGGCGGCGCGATTTTGCCCGCCTACGATCCGCTTTTCGACTCTTCTATCCGCCATATTTTGGTTCGCCACGAACAGGGCGCTGGCCATGCCGCGCAGGGCTACGCCATGGTCACTGGCAAGGTCGGAGTCTGCATGGCCACCTCCGGCCCGGGCGCAACCAACCTTGTGACCGCAATCGCCGACGCCTACTTAGACTCGGTGCCGATCGTGGCCGTGACCGGACAGGTGGCCAGCAGCGTTATCGGTTCAGATGCCTTCCAAGAAGCCGACATCCGCGGCATCACCATGCCGATCACCAAACACAGCTTCCTGGTCACCGATCCGGCCGAAATCCCGACAGTGATCGCTGAGGCCTTCCATATCGCTTCGACGGGGCGTCCCGGCCCCGTGCTGGTCGATATCGCCAAGGACGCGCTTCAGGCCGACACGATTTTCCAATGGCCAAACGAGTTGGCATTGCCCGGCTATCGGCCGACCACGCGACCGCACAACAAGCAGGTCCGTGAAGCTGCCCGGTTGATTGCCGAGGCCGAACGGCCGGTGCTCTACATCGGCGGTGGCGTGATCAAGGCTGATGCGTCCGCCGAGCTGCTGGAGCTGGCCGAGCAGACTCAGATTCCTGTGGTCACCACGTTGATGGCTCGGGGTGCCTTCCCAGACGCCCACGAACTCCACTTGGGCATGCCTGGCATGCACGGCACAGTCGCTGCGGTGGCTGGTCTGCAGAAGGCAGACCTGCTGATCACCCTCGGTGCCCGATTTGATGACCGGGTGACCGGCGATCTGGCCTCATTCGCTCCCGACGCAAAGGTCATCCACGCCGACATTGACCCCGCTGAGATCGGCAAGAACCGCGAAGCGGACGTGCCGATCGTTGGTGACGCGCGCGAAGTGATCGGCGATCTCGTCCGGGCGTTGAAGAAGCAGGCGGACGAAGACCAGTTGGTTGGCGAATATGCCCAATGGCGCGAGTTTGTGCTTGGGCTGAAGGCCAAATTCCCAGTCGGTTACGACAAGCCCAGCACTGGCCTAGCTCCGCAAACCGTGATTGAGCGGATCAGTAAGGTCGCCGGCCCCGAAGCGGTCTACGCCTCTGGCGTGGGTCAGCACCAAATGTGGTCGGCGCACTTTATCGACTTCGAACGTCCCCGCCAATGGCTCAACTCCGGCGGTGCCGGCACGATGGGTTACAGCGTTCCGGCGGCCATGGGCGCCAAAGTAGGCGCACCAGAGCGCGTTGTCTGGGCGATCGACGGTGACGGCTGCTTCCAGATGACCAACCAAGAGTTGGCCACCTGTGCGATCGAGGGAATCCCGATCAAGGTTGCGGTTATCAACAACTCTTCACTTGGCATGGTCCGTCAGTGGCAGACGCTCTTCTACGAAGGCCGCTACTCAAATACCGACCTGCACACTGGACCTGAGTCCATTGGTGCGCTGCGGATTCCGGACTTCGTGAAACTTGCCGAAGCCTATGGCTGTGTGGGCCTGCGCTGTGAAAGCGAAGACGAACTCGACGAAGTGATCGCCAAAGCCATGAGCATCAATGACGCCCCGGTCGTAATCGACTTCGTGGTCGAGCGTGACGCCATGGTTTGGCCGATGGTGGCCGCTGGCACGAGCAACGATGACATCAAAATCGCGCGCGATTTGGCGCCGAACTGGGAAGAAGAAGACCTCTGATGCCCCAACACACATTGAGCGTGCTCGTGGAGAACACGCCAGGCGTCTTGGCTCGAGTTTCGAGCCTGTTCATGCGTCGCGGCTTCAACATCGATTCACTCGCGGTCGGTCCCACCGAGATCCCCGAGGTCTCCCGGATGACGATCGTGGTCAACGTTGAGGAACTGCCACTGGAGCAGGTGACCAAGCAGTTGAACAAACTGGTCAACGTGCTCAAGATCGTCGAGCTTGACTCAAGCAATGCGGTTGAGCGTGAACTGATGTTGATCAAGGTCAAGGCTGACCTCGCTACTCGCGGTCAGGTGCTTGAAACGGTGCAGCTTTTCCGGGCCAAGGTCGTCGACGTGGCTAATGATTCGGTCACGATCGAAGCCACGGGTGCCGCGGCAAAGCTGAACGCCATGTTGAACGTGCTGGAACCGTTCGGCATCCGTGAAATTGCTCAATCTGGTCGAGTGGCAATCGGGCGCGGTTCGCGCTCGATCACCGACCGGGCCCTGCGCGCCGTGCCCGGTGCCGTAAACGGCTGAAAACTTTGCGTACGCGCTCGCGTCCGCTGCCTCACAACTATCAAGGAGAACCGAGAATCGTGGCTGAATTGTTCTACGACGACGATGCTGATCTGGCTTTGATCCAGGGCAAGAACGTGGCCGTTATCGGCTACGGTAGCCAGGGTCACGCCCATGCGCTCAACCTGCGTGACTCCGGTGTCGACGTTCGCGTCGGCTTGGCCGAGGGCAGCAAGTCCAAGGCGAAGGCTGAGGCTGAAGGCCTGCGGGTCTTGCCGGTCGCCGAGGCGGTCGAAGAGGCCGATGTCATCGTCATTCTTACCCCCGACCAGGTTCAGCGTCACGTTTACGCGGAATCGATCGCACCGAACCTCGCCGCTGGCGACACCTTGGTGTTCGGCCACGGTTTCAACGTGCGCTTTGGTTACATCACCGCGCCTGAGGGCGTCGACGTGATCTTGGTTGCCCCTAAGGCACCAGGTCACACCGTTCGTCGTGAGTTTGTCGCTGGCCGCGGCATCCCTGACATCATCGCGGTTGAGCAGGACGCCTCGGGCAAGGCTTGGGATCTGGCCCTGTCCTACGCCAAGGGGATCGGCGGCACTCGCGCCGGCGTCATCAAGACGACCTTCACCGAAGAGACCGAAACCGACCTGTTCGGTGAGCAGGCCGTGCTGTGCGGCGGCGTGTCCCACTTGGTCCAGGCTGGTTTCGAGACGCTCACCGAGGCTGGCTACCAGCCCGAGATCGCGTACTTCGAGGTGCTGCACGAACTCAAGTTGATCGTTGACCTCATGTGGGAGGGCGGCATCGCCAAGCAGCGCTGGAGCGTTTCTGACACGGCCGAATACGGCGACTACGTTTCGGGCCCGCGCGTCATCGACGCGAGTGTCAAGGCGCGGATGGGTGAGGTCTTGGCCGACATCCAGTCCGGTGCCTTCGCTGAGCGTTTCATCGGCGACCAGGACAACGGCGGTGCCGAGTTCTTGTCGCTGCGTGAGAAGGAAGCCGGTCACCCAATCGAGGCCACCGGCAAGGCGTTGCGTTCGCACTTCTCGTGGAAGCAGGCCGACGACGACTACACCGAGGGCAGCGCGGCCCGCTGACCTGAGGCATTTGCCGGTCAAACTAAAAGTGACGGTGGCTCGAACCAATCGGTTCGAGCCACCGTCATTTTTTGGTTGCGCTTTTGGTGAAAGTAACCTCGCCCAACTGCTGTCAGGGCGCCAAGCGGCGAAGCGACCAACCCAACAGGATGAACATCAGGCCGACGCCCGCAGCGAAGAATGCCACGCCGTACGCGACGACGGAGGTGAATAGCGATGCCCGCAGGAACGAGGCGTTCATGGCTACGGGGCGAAGCGGATCATCCTGGTCGAGCTGGGCATAGGTCTTGCCACCGGTTGCTTCGAGCGCATGCTTATCGATGATTTGGGCTTGGGCGTAGGCGGTGAAGGGGCCCTTCACTTCCTTGCCGCCGAAGTTTGCGGCATCTTCGGAAACGGTGATGTGCTGGGCCGCCAACTGGTCAGTGATGACAAACCAAGTGACGGCGCCGGCGAAGATCATGATTGCGCCGATGACTATGGACAAGAGTCCGATTACGCGTACCCCGCCAGTTGAGTTCTCAGTGGCTTCTAGGTCAGACATTTCTTTGCCTTTCGTCCCGGGGCCACGTTGCCCCGTTTCTTCGACCATATAGACCAATCTGACTACGGGCTTGGACCGATAAACTATCGGCGAGTGGCAATGATTACGCTCGCGTCCGGATCAATCAGCATCTCGACGGCGGCGAAGCGCTCGTCGGTTAGCCACTGCTCGCGAACCGTGTCGACTTGCCCGTCGACGATTGGCGGCCAGAACTGCGAGGGGACGAAGTCGTCCAATACGGCGATTCCGCCGGGCTCCAACAAGTCGGCAAGGACGTCGATGCTCGCCATGACCTCGCGTACGTCAACAAAGAGCATGGCAAACGGCGCGTATTTTTCCAAAACTGCCCAGTCGCCGCAGGTCACTTCAACGTTCTGGGCATCAGCAAAAATTTCTTGAACGTCTTTGGCCAAGCCAGGGTCGAGCTCGGCGGTAACAATTTGTGAACCCTTGGGGGCGCCGCTGGAAAGCCAAGCAGATCCAACACCGCAGCCGGTGCCCAACTCGGCGAGGGTGCCAGTACGCGAAGCTGCCAACGAAGCCAGCAGTCTGCCCGTTTCGTTTCGGGTCGAGGTGATGAACCCACGGCGTCGGGAAAGGTCCAGGGTCTGGGCAACCAGATCGGGGACTTCGGTCGGTGAGCTCATTTGTTAAGTGTTCCACGCTAGGTCGGGGTCGAGACAGTTGACCGGTTCGTGAGACGTAGTTCTCATCGAGTTCGGGCAGTTTTTTGTTCCACTTGTGGTGTATCGTCATGGTCATGCGGAAGCAACTCGTAGTAGTAGCTTGCCGCGGCAGGTCTTCTTAGGCCATTTCCTGCCGCGGAGTTTTGGCGTTGGCCTGACGCTCTGCCGCAGATGCACCTGAACCAAAACCTGGTTCGCTCCTCTGAAATCCCTCACGGCTCACCCGTCGTGGTTCCCTGGTCTCTTTTGACTGGGCATGGCAGTTCGTCAGCCTCGCCGGCTCCTGCAGACCAACAGAACCACTTCAGAGGAGTACGAAATGTTTGAACCAACTGTGACCACCGAATGGGGTCCGGCACACCTGCGCGACGGCGACGAAGAGTTCGATTTCGAGCCCGAGGACAACTGACCAAATGCTAAGATTTCGGTTTCAGCATTTGAGACATAAGGCGTAAGATTATGGCTATGACCAGCTCTTACTCGCTTGCAATCGTTGCCGGAGACGGCATTGGCCCAGAGGTCACCGCTGAGGCACTCAAGGTCCTTGATGTCGTTGCCGCGGATTCGGATATTTCCTTTTCTCGGACCGACTACGACCTTGGTGCGAAGCGTTGGCACGCCACCGGCGAGACGCTGCCCGATTCGGTGCTTGGCGAGATCCGCGGCCACGACGCGATCTTGCTCGGCGCGATCGGCGATCCGTCGGTTCCCTCCGGTGTGCTTGAGCGCGGACTGCTGCTGCGGCTGCGCTTCGAACTGGATCACTACGTGAACCTGCGTCCTTCCAAACTCTTCCCGGGGGTGCCCACTCCGCTGGCCAATCCTGGCGAAATCGACTTCGTGGTCGTTCGCGAAGGAACCGAAGGTCCTTACGTCGGCAATGGCGGCGCAATCCGCGTCGGCACGCCGCACGAAGTTGCTACCGAAGTCAGCCTGAACACCGCCTTTGGCGTCGAGCGGGTCGTCCGTGACGCCTTCGCCCGTGCTCAGGCGCGCCCGCGTAAGAAGTTGACGTTGGTGCACAAGAACAACGTGTTGGTGCATGCCGGACACCTGTGGACGCGCACGGTCAACGCGGTTGCTGTCGAGTTCCCCGAAATCACCGTGGACTACCTACACGTCGACGCAGCCACCATCTTCTTGGCGACCGATCCGGCCCGATTCGATGTGATCGTCACCGACAACTTGTTCGGCGACATCATCACCGACTTGGCTGCCGCAGTCACCGGTGGTATCGGCTTGGCCGCTAGCGGCAACGTTAACCCGGACCGCACGAGCCCGAGCATGTTCGAGCCTGTTCACGGTTCTGCCCCAGACATCGCCGGCCAAGCTAAAGCCGATCCAACTGCGGCGATCCTTTCGGCCGGTCTGCTGCTTGAGCACCTCGGGCATCCGGCCGAGGCCGCTCGGATCAGCGAGGCTGTCGAGGCCGACATCGCCGCTCGTGCAGGTGCAGTTCGAACCACGCAGGAGGTGGGGGAGGCCATCGCAAGTCGGGTGGCCGGTCAGGTAGCGGTCAACTGACCTCTATTAGACCAACTCTTCGAAAGGACTAACGTGTCCGACATGACAACTCCCGCGTTCTCGCCTCGGATCGAACTGAACCAGCAGGCAAAAAGTTCGACCGAGCGCGACGAGATCTTGGCCAACCCTGGATTCGGTAACTACTTCACCGACCACATGTTCTTGGCTGAGTGGACGCCCGAAGCGAACTGGCACGATGCTCGCGTCGTGCCGTACGGGCCGCTGCTGCTCGACCCGGCCACGGCGGTATTGCACTACGCCCAGGAGATTTTTGAAGGCCTGAAGGCATACGCGCACGCCGACGGTTCGGTTTGGTCGTTTAGGCCAGAACAGAATGCGGCTCGGCTGCAGCGCTCCGCACGCCGCCTGGCGTTGCCTGAACTACCCACAGATTGGTTTATGGGATCGGTTCGGTCGCTGATCGAGGCGGACCGAGCTTGGGTGCCGACTGGCGAAGAGCGCAGCCTTTACCTTCGACCGTTCATGTTCGCCTCCGAGGTTTTCCTCGGGGTCCGGCCAAGCCACCACGTCACCTATTCGGTGATCGCCTCCCCGGCGGGAGCTTACTTCGCCGGTGGCGTGAAACCGGTCGACATCTGGCTTTCCGAATCGTTCTCGCGGGCGGCCTCGGGCGGAACGGGTGCGGCCAAGTGCGGTGGAAACTATGCCGCCAGTTTGTTGCCGCAGCAGGAGGCGTTCGACAACGGTTGCGCCCAAGTGGCCTTCTTGGACTCGGTGGAGCACAAATGGGTTGAGGAACTGGGCGGGATGAACCTGTACTTCGTCTTGGCAGACGGCTCGATCGTTACTCCCGAGTTGAGTGGTTCGATCCTTGAGGGGATCACTCGAGACTCGATTCTGACAATTGCGCGAGACCTTGGCCATGACGTCGTCGAACGCAAGGTGTCAATCGACCAATGGCGTGAGGGCGTGGCTGACGGTTCGATCAGCGAGGTGTTCGCTTGCGGCACAGCCGCGGTCGTCACCCCGGTTGGCAAACTCAAGTGGGCCGGCGGAGAGGTCGGCGGTGCCGACGAACCCGGGCCGGTGACCTCGCGAATCCGCGAGACGCTCGTCGACATCCAGTACGGTCGCGCCGATGACAAGCATGGTTGGATGACGAAGGTTTCCTGATCTTCAACGATTCGGCCGCAGGTGCACTAGTGCACCTGCGGCCGAATCGTTGAAAGACTCAGAACTGGACGTTTGGCGCGTTCTCCTGGCCTGCTGGGGCCTCGTAGAAAGATCGTTCCTTGACGCTGGCCATGCCGGCGAAGAACATCCACGGGATCGTGCGTACCAACTCGTTGAGCACGCGGACCGCGTCGTTGTAGTACTGGCGAGCGAACGAGAGCTTGTTTTCGGTGTCGCTCAGTTCGGCTTGCAGTTGCTGGAAGTTTTCCGACGCCTTTAGGTCTGGGTAGGCCTCAGCCACAGCCATAACGTCCACGAGCGCCTTGTCCATCTTGGCTTCTGCGGCGGCCTTCTGCTCGACCGTGCCGTCCTTCGCAGCGGCAGTTACGCCGGCGCGAGCTTCGGTGACCGCCTCAAATACGGCCCGCTCATGAGTTGCATATCCCTTTACGGTGTTGACGAGGTTCGGGATCAGATCCGCCCGGCGAGTGAGCTGAACGTCAATTCCACCCAACGCCTCTTGCGCACCGATGTCAGCTTTGCGGAGCTTGTTGAACGCCGCGATTCCGAACAGGACTAGCGCGGCGATTACGCCGAGGATGATTAGCAGTACCACGAGTTGCCTCCTGAGTTGTTGAGTAAGACCCTACTGAGTTTGACGCCCACGGTCACCAAGAACCGCCGCCACCGCCGCCACCGCCGCCGCCTCCGCTGAATCCTCCACCCGAAGACGAGCTTTGAGTGGCCGTGTAAGCGCTGATGGAACTAGATAGTGATGACTCGAAACTTGCGAACGGGTCAGAGCTGCCGAACAGGCCCGAAGATGTGGCCGCGTGCCCACCGCCGTACCAAACCGGGATTGGGGCGGTCTCGCCAGTCGAAACCTTGTATTTGTTCGCCCACTTGTCGGCGACATTGAAGGCGATAGCGTAAGGGATGAAGGACGTGTAGAGCTCTTTGCGGCCACTGAAATCAAACCGGTCCTTGGCCGAGTCGGTGCTAAGGAAGCGTTCGAAACCGCCGGCGCGCGACCACACCTCGCGACCACTTTGAGTGCGACGGGTTGCGGCGCCGACAGCGAAAACGCCAACTCCGCCCACGACTAGTGCGACAAATGGCGCGGCGGTGATGCCAGGGGCGCCAAGGAAGACTAAAAGCCCGGCCGCAATGGCGGCCAAAATGATTCCGACGCGCCACCAGGTCACCTTTTCCTCGGCGGTGAACTCACCCGAGGAGGTGGCCCAAAGCCTCGTTGCGGACCCGATTGCCGATTGGGCACTCTGCAACGTTTTGCCGGCTGAGACTGAACCGTCGGCAGAGAAAGTGCTGCCGGCGGCGGCCAAACCCAGGGAGGTAACCAGTTGACGTGCCGGCGGGTCGAGCTTGGCGAAGGACGTTTCATCGAGTTTGCTCGTTACCGTCCAGTCGCCGTTGTGCTCGACCAGGTCAACGTGCCCTTGTTCAGCCAGATGCATGAGGGTTGCGGTCAATGCTCGTTT
Source organism: Aeromicrobium sp. (assembly GCA_035401705.1). Classification (GTDB taxonomy): domain Bacteria; phylum Actinomycetota; class Actinomycetes; order Propionibacteriales; family Nocardioidaceae; genus Aeromicrobium. The sequence continues at coordinate 5,137 of DAONBX010000003.1, read as the reverse complement.
AGGAATCTGCTCTTCCTTGGCGAACACGGTTTGGACTGGGCCGAGTCCGGCGGGGGGCTCGAACATCACGGGGTAATTTGGCTTGCGCTCGACGGTGCGGCGATCGACCCGAAAACTCGCGCCGAACGCTGCCGCGGCAAGCGCTAATGCCGCCAATACGCCCCACGGCCGCTTGCCGAACACTGGGTCTAGCGCAATCGGCCATGGCACGCTCGTTCGATCGGGCGCAGCAATATCTAGCGTCGACATGAACCGCATCGCGGTGTTCGGGGAAATATCCGCCGCAGACATCCTCAGCACGGTCTTGCCATCGGCCGCTGTCTTGGCCGCTAAGACTTCGCACTCGCGACTATCGGAAAGGTGGCACGAAACTGTTTCCGGCGACTTCGGTAGCGCAACCTTGATGGTGGCTTTCTCCATGCGCATGCTCCACCCGGCAGCGATCACCTGCCAGTTGAAAGCGGACTTTGAGTCGTCCCAGTTGTTGCCGTCCTTGGCCGGGCCCAGAACCCCATCGATTCGATAGGTGATGGTGTACGTGTGCTTGCCGGGCTCGAGGGTTTGGTTCGCGTCGCCGATCTTGGCCACGCGAAGGGTTCGCCCCTTTTCCCAAGACATTTCGACTGGGACGCTACCGCCGTCTTGTTTGATCGAAATGTCTTTCGGCAGGTATCGAACAGATTTGTGGTCGGCGTCGGCCAGATCCCAGTAGCGAAAGATTCCATGCCTACCGCCGGGGAACTCGGCTTCGATCGTCTCGCTTGCGAGCAGCGTCCCGTCAGCAGCCACGTTGTAGATCGCGTCATAGTTCGTGATTACAACGGGGTCGACTGTGCCATAGGACTCCGAGGTGGAGAACGATCCCAACGCTGGGAAGAAGATCAGGGCGATCGCAGCGATGGCGGCGCCGATGCGTAGGACGAGACGACTCATGCTTGGAGGTTAGAGCATGTTGTGCGGTTAGCGGGAAAGACCCAGTAGTGCAAAGACTTGCAGAAGTGTGCAATAATGTTCCACATGTCCAAGGTTCTTACTAGTCTGCCCGCCGGCGAACGCGTCGGCATCGCCTTTTCAGGCGGCCTCGATACTTCTGTTGCTGTCGCCTGGATGCGCGACAAAGGTGCGGTGCCCTGCACCTATACCGCCGACTTGGGTCAGTACGACGAGCCCGATATTTCCGGGGTGCCGGGTCGGGCGATGGAGTACGGCGCCGAACTAGCGCGCGCAATCGACTGCAAGCGCCCCCTCGTCGATGAGGGCCTAGCCGCGCTGGCTTGCGGAGCGTTCCATATCCGCTCGGCCGGCAAGACCTACTTCAACACCACCCCGCTTGGTCGGGCCGTCACCGGCACACTGCTGGTGCGGGCGATGCACGAAGACAACGTCAACATCTGGGGTGACGGGTCGACCTTCAAAGGCAACGACATCGAGCGGTTCTACCGCTATGGCCTGTTGGCCAATCCAGAACTTCGGATCTACAAGCCTTGGCTAGATGCCGACTTCGTGCACGAACTCGGCGGCCGTAGCGAAATGAGCGACTGGCTCACCGAACACGGCCTGCCCTACCGCGACAGCCAAGAAAAGGCGTACTCCACCGACGCCAACATCTGGGGCGCCACCCACGAGGCCAAAACACTCGAGCACCTAGACGTTTCGCTCGAGACGGTTGACCCGATTATGGGCGTCAAGTTCTGGGATTCAGCGGTTGACATCGACACCGAGGACGTCACCGTCACCTTCGAAGAAGGCCGGCCGGTGGCAATCAACGGTGTCCGCTACGCCGATCCGGTCGCACTGGTCCACGAAGCGAACACCATTGGTGGTCGTCACGGACTGGGGATGAGCGATCAGATCGAAAACCGGATCATCGAAGCCAAGAGTCGGGGCATCTACGAAGCTCCCGCGATGGCTTTGCTCTGGATTGCCTACGAGCGGCTAGTGAACGCGGTCCACAACGAAGACACGATCGCGAACTACCACGCTCACGGCCGCAGGTTGGGTCGACTCATGTACGAAGGCCGGTGGCTCGACCCGCAGGCGATGATGCTGCGCGAATCGATTCAGCGGTGGGTCGCCTCGCTCGTCAGCGGCAGCGTCACCATGCGACTGAGGCGCGGCGACGACTACTCAATCCTTGACACCCAAGGTGCCAACTTCTCTTACCACCCGGAGAAGCTGTCGATGGAGCGGACCGACAACGCGGTCTTTGGCCCCACCGACCGGATCGGTCAGTTGACCATGCGCAACCTAGATATCGCCGACTCGCGAGCCAAACTCGAAATGTATGCCTCCCAGCCGCTCGATCAGGGCCAAGTCCTAGTTGAGAACGGCACCCTGTTCGGCGAATTGCCGGCCGGCGGAGCGATGCGGATCGAAGCCAACCCGGGCATCGAAGGCGACGAAGAACTTGCCCTCGAAGACGCCGCAATGGAGTTCGGAGCAGACTGATGAGGACCATCAAAGTCGCGGTCACCGGGGCAACCGGTTACGCCGGCGGCGAGGTCCTGCGGTTGCTGTTGGCGCACCCGCAGGTCGAGATCGGTGCGCTCACGGCCGCCTCAAGTGCAGGGTCGCTTTTGGGTCAACACCAGCCCCACTTGCTGCCGCTGGCTGACCGGGTCGTTCAGGAGACGACCGCTGACGTCCTTGCCGGACATGACGTGGTCTTCTTGGCGTTGCCACACGGCGCCTCTGGTCAGATTGCGGCCCAATTGCCAGCAGACGTCCTAGTCATCGACTGTGGAGCCGATCATCGGCTCGAGTCGAGTCAAGACTGGGCTGCCTATTACGGCGGCGAACATGCCGGCACTTGGCCATACGGTTTGCCTGAACTGATCACCGGCCAGGATTCGCAGCAACGCGATTTGCTCGCCGGGGCAAAGCGGATCGCGGTGCCTGGGTGCAACGTCACTGCCGTGACTCTTGGTCTGCAACCGGCGATCGCTGCCGGACTGATCGAAGCCACCGACCTCGTCGCAGTGCTCGCCAACGGTTACTCAGGCGCGGGTAAGGCGCTTAAGAGCAACTTGTTGGCGAGTGAAGCGCTCGGTGCGGCCGCACCGTATGCCGTCGGTGGCACTCACCGGCACATTCCCGAGATCATCCAGAATTTGCGTAAAACCGGTGCGGCAGAGGTGACCATTTCCTTCACCCCAACGTTGGTACCGATGTCGCGGGGCATTCTCGCGACCGCGACCGGCCGGTTGAAGGCCGGTGTCGATGCGGCGACTGTTCGCCGCGCCTATGAGCAGGCCTATGCAACTGAGCCGTTCGTGGCGTTATTGCCCGAAGGTCAGTGGCCGACCACGGCGGCCACGCTCGGGGCAAACTCCGCGCAACTTCAGGTTGCGGTAGATGAGTTGGCCGGGCGGTTGGTCACGGTCACCGCGATCGACAACCTCGTCAAGGGCACCGCCGGCGGCGCGATCCAGTCGATGAACCTTGCCCTCGGACTGCCAGAGACCACCGGACTTTCCACGATCGGAGTAGCCCCATGACCACCGGAGTAACCGCACCGCTTGGCTTTCGGGCCGCCGGCATAACTGCTGGGTTGAAGGAAAGCGGCAAGCCCGACCTCGCCGTCGTGGTCAACGATGGTCCGTCGTCGGCCGCGGCCGCTGTCTTTACCTCGAACCGCTGCAAGGCTCATCCGGTGTTGTGGAGCGAGCAGGCAATCAAGGGCGGAACCGCCAAAGCAGTCGTGCTCAACTCCGGTGGCGCCAACTGCTATTCGGGCCCAGACGGTTTCGCGGCGACTCATCGCACCGCCGAATTGGCTGCCGAACTGCTCGGTATCGGGCCAATAGACGTCCAGGTTTGTTCCACTGGACTAATCGGCAGGCTGCTTGACGAGCCAAAACTCCTCGCTGGGGTTCGGTCGGCGGTTGCTGTCGCCGACGCGAGCGGGGGAGCGGCGGCCGCCGGGGCGATCATGACTACCGACACAGTCTCGAAAGAGTCCAGTTTCAAGCACGAGACTGGCTGGACTATCGGCGCGATGGCCAAGGGCGCAGGCATGCTTGCACCCGCGCTGGCGACGATGCTGGTGGTAATCACCACCGATGCTGAGTTGACCTCTGCTGAATTGGATTCGGCGCTTCGTCAGGCGACTGCCCAGACTTTCGATCGACTTGACTCCGATGGTTGCCAGTCGACCAACGACACCGTGCTGCTGATGTCCTCGGGTGCTGCCCAGGTCAAGCCCGAACTGGCGGAATTCACCGAGGCGCTTACGGGCGTTTGTCGTGATTTGGCGCTGCAACTGCTAGCAGATGCCGAAGGCGCCGATCACGAAATCTCGATCACGACGCTCAATGCGGCCTCCGAGATCGAGGCGCTAGAAGTCGGCCGGTCGGTTGCGCGCAGCAACCTCTTCAAGTGCGCCATTTACGGCAAAGACCCCAACTGGGGTCGAGTGTTGGCTTCGATCGGGACCACTACGGCCCAATTCGATCCATTGGATTTGGACGTGGCGATCAACGATGTCTGGATTTGCCGGAACTCTGCCATCGGTGAGTCGATCGATTTGGTCAACCTTGACGAGCGCGCGGTCACCGTCACGATCGATCTGAAGGCCGGAACCGAATCGGCAACGATTTGGACCAACGATCTGACGAACGCCTATGTTCACGAGAACTCCGCCTACTCGACCTGAGGAACGACATGACTGAACTCACTGGCTGGGCCCCCGAGGACTGGGCTAAGGCCACCACGAAGGCGGCCACGTTGGCGCATGCGTTGCCGTGGCTGAAGGCCTATCACGGCAAGGTCGTGGTCGTGAAGTATGGCGGAAACGCGATGACCGACGACCACCTCAAGCGTGCTTTCGCCGAAGACATCGTCTTCTTGCGGTTGGCGGGGTTCAAGCCGGTGGTAGTTCACGGCGGCGGACCGCAAATCAGTTCGATGCTTGAGCGGCTCGGCCTCGAAAGTGAGTTTCGTGGCGGGCTGCGGGTGACGACTCCAGAGACTATGGAGGTTGTCCGGATGGTCCTCAAAGGTCAAGTTGGACCAGAACTCGTGGGCCTGCTGAACACTCACGGCGACCTCGCCGTGGGCTTGTCTGGCGAAGACGGCGGGCTCTTCCTCGCCCAGCAGACCATGCCGATTGTCGATGGCGAGCCAGTCGACATCGGAC
>DAONBX010000002.1:0-124511 GCA_035401705.1 Aeromicrobium sp. | reverse complement strand
CGGGGACAGGATTTGAACCTGTGACCTCTGGGTTATGAGCCCAGCGAGCTACCGAGCTGCTCCACCCCGCGTCGGTGAAACCAGTTTACCGGGTCGACTCGCGAAACCCTAATCGGGGGCAGGCCGGCGGCAAAACCTCCGTCAAGCGGACCGCGACAAACCTCGGAAAACAGTTGCGGGGCGAACCATTCGGCCCGCCCCGCAACTGCAACAACTACTGCTCAGTCTTACTTTTTCAGCGCCTTCTGGGCCGCTTCCAACGCCGCAGCCATGCTGTCGATCCGCTTCTGGTAGGTCGCCAGATCGCCCTTCTTCAGCGCCGCCTGAGCTTGGTCGTAGTACTTGGACGCGTCAGCCAAATGCTGCTCAGCCGACTTCGCCTTGCCGGTGTCGGGAGTCGAAGGCGCATCCGGTTCCGGAGCCGAGCCCGGTTCCAAGCCCAACGCCACCCGCAGCGCCTCGTCGAGCGTCTGTCCCACGCCGACACCGTCGCCGAACGTCGCGGTGATCAACTGCAGCACCGGATAAGAGCCCTCACCCACGCGCTGGATGTAAATCGGCTGGACGTACAGCATCGCGCCGCCGACGGGCAGCGTCAGCAGATTCCCGCGCAGAATGCGGGTGTTCTTCGACTGCTCATACTGCAACAGCGCTGCTCGAACGCCAGCGTCCGATTCGAACTGGGCCGCGATCTGGTTCGGGCCACCAACACGCGTATCAGACGGCAACTCCAGCACCTGCAACTTGCCATAGTTCTTGGTGTCAGACGCCTCAGAGTTCACACTCATGAATGACGCCAAGTTCTGCCGATTATTCGGCAAGTAAACCGTCGTCAGGCTGAACCGAGGCGACGCCAACTGGCCCGGGTTGCTCATCGACAAGTAGTAAGGTGGCTGTTTCGTTCCGCCAGCGTTCGACGGATCTTCTGGCACCTTCCACCGTTCGCCGTCTTCATAGAATGTCTGCGCGTCGGTCACGTGATAGCGGCTCAACACGTCGCGCTGCACCTTGAACTGATCAACCGGGTAACGAAGGTGGCGAAGCAGCGATTCGCTGATCTTCGACTTCGGCTCCACTACTCCCGGGAAAACCTTCTCCCAAGTCTTCAAGACCGGGTCTTCGGTGTCCCACTCGTACAACTTGACGCTGCCGTCATAGGCATCAACAACAGCCTTGACCGAGTTGCGCATGTAGTTGACCTGATCGGTCGGCAACGCGATTTGGCTGGCGTTTTCAGTCAACGTGTCGCTAGTGGCCTCATCTAGTGATCGGGCCTCCGAATATGGATACGTCTTGCTGGTGGTGTAACCATCGACAATCCACACGACCTTGCCATCAACAACCGCTGGATACGTATCCCCGTCCAAAGTGAGCCAAGGCGCAACCTTTTTCACGCGCAAGCGCGGATGCCGGTCATAGAGGATCTTGCTGTTCTCGTTGACGCGGTCAGACAGCACAATGTTCGGCTCAGCGAACTTGAAGGCGTACAAAAGCTGGTTGAACAGCGTGCCCATCGGCACCCCGCCCTTGCCGTCATAGACGTTCGCCGAGAAGTTCTCGTCATCGCTGGACCCGCTGCCACGAGGAGTGTCGACCTCGACCGGTTCAGCACCCTTAGGACGACCGACGATCGAGTAAACGGGCGACAACTCACCAAAGTAGATTCGCGGGGCCTGGCTGAACTCGATCTGTCCAACGGGCGGGATGTCCTTGACTACCCACACTGGTTCGCCTTGGGGTCCGCGCTTATTTCCGTATGCTGCAATACCGCCGTAGCCGTGCGTGTAGACCGTGTGGTCGTTTGACCACGTCCGCTGCGAAGCCTGCAAGCCGTCAAGGTCAACTTCACGCGCGGCGATGATGACGTCTTGGGGCTGCGGGTCGTCACCGATCTGGTATCGGTCCACGTCCAAAGTTTCCTGGACGGTGTAGTAGCCACGAACCTGTTGCAACTGCTGGAAGGCCGGCGAAATCAGTGTCGGGTCAAGCAGACGTGTGCTGACCCGCGATTCGGCGGAGGCGTTCAACTCCGCTGGCGTCAACTCAGTCTTGGCCGAGTACGGCTTCGTTTCAACATCGTCAACGCCGTACGCCGCACGCGTGCCTTCGATATTTCGGGCTAGGAACTTCTCCTCGCGGTCCGGCTCTGACGGCTTGACCTGGAACTGCTGCATGATCGCCGGCCATACTGCGCCAATCAAAATAGCGGTGATGAACCACAAGCCCAAGCCAACAATCGGCAGCGTCCACGACCGCAGAAACACCGTCGAGAACAGCATCAGGGCACACAGGACAGCAACGACGATCAGGATATTTTTCGCAGGAATCTGGGCGTTCGCACCGGTATAGGTGATTCCGTCGAAAAGCCCAGAGGTGTCATAGGTCATCGCATAGCGGTCGAGCCAGTATGTCGCCGCGCGGACCAGCATCGCGAGCCCACCAAGTACCGCGAGTTGGACTTGCGCAGAGCGACTGAACTGCACGCCTCGCCCACCGAACCGGATGCCACCGAACACATAGTGAACGAACACGGCCAACAGAATCGTGATCATCAAAATCATGAAAACGAACGAGACAATGAACTGCAGCCAAGGCATGTCGAAGACGTAGAAGCCAATGTCCTTGCCGAAGTGAGGATCCTTCTGGTTGAACGGCGTCCCGTTCAACCACAGCCGGAAGATCTCCCAACGGCCGTTGCCAACCAGTCCGGCGAACAAACCAACAAGTCCGCTGACCGCGAGCCACGCCGGTTTCGTCACCGGAGTCAGCGCGAATCGGTACCGGGCCGCCGGATCGTCGCGGCGAAGGCCAAGCGGGTTCGGCCGGCTGCGGTAGGCCAGCCAAATGTTGAGCGCGACAAAAGCGGCCGTGACGATCGCAAAGCCGACGAACAACAGCACCCGCGTCGTCAATACGGTGGTGAAAACACCCTGGAAGTCGACCGATTTGTACCACAACCGCGAGGTCCACAGGTTGACGAAAACTGACCCGACAACCAGCAACACCGCCAGCGTTATCAGGGTCGGAACCAGCACCCGACGGCGCTGATTAGTTGGCTGGGGTTCACGGCTCGGCGGTTGGACTCCGAAAATGTCGCTCACGACTCTCCTGGCTCACTGCTGTGGGTCTGGTTCGTCTCAGCCTACGCGGTGCTCGGTTGCGCCACTCCTAGCGTCTTGGCTTGCGGGCGCTAGTCCTGTTCTTCAATGAGGGTCGAATGCAGCAACTGAACCAATCCCGGCAGCAGGCCAGGACCTTCCAGTAACGGGGCGTCCTCAGGCCCACGAGCCCGAACTGCAGCATGTTCAGAACCGTCGCGCAACACCCCCGCGATGATCCTCATTTCGCCCCGGTCGGGGTGCTGAGCAACGAAGTTGGCCGCCTCGACCGGGTCGGTTGGCAGTTCCGCCTCCGCCTCTGGCGGGAGGGTGAGTCGCTCCATCACTAGGACGCAGCCGTCGACTTCGGCGGGCCAACCAATTTCGGGCAATAGGTCTTCGGCGTGACGATCGCGCGGGAGTTCCTGCTCAACCGGGGTGAAGGAATCGGGTCCAGAAAGTTGGTCCGCCAGCTCCGGCTGCGCCGCCAAGATGTCGGCCGTGCGCACCAGCGCGAACAGTCGCGCCGGCTGGTCCCAGCCGGCCGCTCCAACATGTTCCTCGACCTCCAACACTGCTTGGCGCAGCGGCGAATCAGTGCCCTGGTTTTCGATCTTCAGCACGACGGCACCTTTGCTTTCGGGTTCTTGGCCAAGACGTCCAGCGCGTCGATGGCTTCGGTAAGTTTGGCCACCTTGACCAACGTCATACCGTGGTCGCTGCCGGCGGCGGCCTCGGCGCAGTTCCCGGCAGGAACCAAGAAAATATCTGCCCCGTTGTCTGCCGCACCAGCCATTTTCTGGCCGATCCCACCAATTGGTCCTACGGTTCCGTCTGGACTGATCGTGCCGGTGCCGGCGACGTTCTGACCGCCAGTTAGCGGCCCGGGTGTCAGTTGGTCGTAGATCGCCAACGCGAACATCATCCCCGCGCTGGGCCCACCGACTCGGTCGCCAATATGGTTCTGGACGTCAACGGGGAAACGAAAGCCAGGACCAACGGCGATACCGACTCGTGCTTTCTTGGAATCGTCGCCGAGCAGTTTGGTGGTCAAAACGACCGAACCCGGTTTGCCGTCACGCACGTACCCGACTTCGACCTTCTCGCCCGGCTTGCGAGTCCCGACCGCCTCGGCGACGGCGCCCTGGTTGCTGACTTTCTTGCCGTCAACGCTGGCAATGATGTCGCCCTTTTCAAGCTTGCCGTCTGCAGGGCTGCCCTTTTCAACCCCGGCAACCACTGGCACCTCGGCGACTTTCAATCCTGCTGCGCGAAGACCTGCCGCCCTTGACGCGTCTTGCGAAGTGGCCAACATGGCGGCGCCTTCGGCATCGGACTCTTCATTCGTCTGACCATTCGGGTAGACGAAGTCGTGCGGCAAGACCTCAATATCTGGGTCGAGCCAACCCTGAATTGCGCCGAGCAACGACATCTTCGCCTCGCTTCGCGTGACCGAAACGGTCGTAAAGTCCAGTCGCCCCTCAGTCGGGTAGGTGCGCACGTCGTCACCGAAAGTCAGCATCGGCTCGTCGCCGATCGTGCCCAACGTGTTGAACACCGGCCCCGGACGCATCGTCACATAGGGGACTGACATGAACGCCACCGCACAAACCAACACGATCAGCAACGAAAACGAGATGCTCAACGTCAGAGTGCGGCGGCTCAACTGCATCGGATTCGGCACACCGACACCCTATTGCCCTTCGCAAAGCCTGTTTGCGCCCTGTCGGATTCCCCTGTTAACCGGGGTTTCCGTCACTGATCGTGGGAAGTTTCCCACCAGAGGTGTCGGTTTCCCCGGCTAACCGGGGTTTCCGACACCCGGCCTTGGGCGCGAACGCCTAGGCTGGAGGCATGGCCGACGACTCAGCGCAGAACCCGCAGAACCCGTTTGAAGGCACGCCGTTTGAGGCGATGTTTGGACAGTTTGCTGCAGGCGGCTTCGACTTGAATCAGATGATGTCGCAGGTGCAGCGGATGTTCCAGCCGCATGAGGGTGCCGTCAACTACGAACTCGCCAAGGACATTGCCCGTCAAACTGTGGCTTCGGCCGGGCCAGATCCGAGCCCGCATTCGGGGCAGGTTGGCGCCGTCGCGGACGCCGCACAGCTGGCCGAAATGTGGCTCGACAAGGTCACCGAGTTGCCAGCCGGTGCGAACAAGGCGGTCGCTTGGAGTCGAGCCGATTGGATCGAGCAGACGATCGGAAGCTGGCAGGTGATGATCGAGCCAGTCGCCGAACGGGTGGTGGCCTCGATGGGTGAGGCGATGCCAGCGGAGATGGCAGCAATGGTCGGTCCGCTCGGGGCGATTCTTGGCCAAGCCGGCGGGGCAATGTTTGGCCAGCAGGCCGGATCGGCAATCGGCACCCTCGCAACCGAGATGTTGTCTTCGACAGAGGTTGGGCTGCCGTTAGGTCCAGCGAACACCGCCGCAATTTTGATCCACAACGTTGCGAGTTTTGCAGCCGACTTGGAAGCCTCCGAGGCCGACGTGCTGCTCTACGTGATGTTGCGCGAGTGCGCCCACCACCGCCTTTACGCGCACGCGCCGTGGCTGCGAGATGCGGTTCTGAACGCGATCGGCGATTTTGCTCGCGGCATCAAACTCGACCTGGGTTCAATCGAAGAACAAATGCGTTCGGTCGACCCGATGAACCCAGAGGCGATGAGCGAAGCACTGACCGGTGGCCTATTCGACCCACAAGTCACGCCCGAGCAAGAACGCGCCAAGGAACGCCTAGAACTTCTCCTCGCGTTGGTAGAAGGTTGGGTTGACGAAGTCGTCACCGTCGCTACCGCCGAAGTCATGCCCGCAGCGATCGCGCTCAACGAGGCAATCCGGCGCCGCCGAGCCAGCGGTGGGCCGGCCGAAGAAACGTTTGCGACGCTCGTTGGCCTAGAACTTCGACCACGCCGACTGCGCGATGCGGCAAACCTTTGGAGTGCGCTGCGGTCACAACGTGGCGCGACCGCCAGAGATTCAGTGTGGAGCCATCCAGACCTGTTGCCGTCGGCCGCTGACCTTGACGACCCGTTGGGGTTCGTTGAACGCCAAGTTGGCGAACTGTCCGACGCCGACTTCGATGCGGCCTTGTCCGAACTGCTCGACGGACCAGACCAAAGCGACAAGACCGAGTGAAGGAACTCACCGAAGACATCCGCCGAGTCCTAACCGAGTGGGACGCCCCCGACTGCGACCAGGCAGACCTGCAGTCCCGGTTCTATGCCCACGCAGCCGAAAACGCTGAACCGGGCGCTAGGTCTTGTGCGCCCGATCACGTGACTGCCAGCGCCCTAGTGGTCTCGGCGAACCACGACCAAGTCGTCCTCGTCCTACATCCGAAGTTCGGCCGGTGGCTGCAAACTGGGGGACATTGCGAGCCAGAAGATAAGTCTCTGGCCGCAGCCGCGCTGCGGGAGGCAACCGAAGAAACCCAGATCGCTGATCTTCAGATCGTTCCAACGCCAGCGCTGCTTTCGCGCCACCGGGTCAACTGCCACGAGAACGGTCACCACCTCGACGTCCAGTATGTCGCCGTAGCGCCGGCCGGTGCCGAACCGCAATGCTCGGCCGAATCCGACGAAGTGCGCTGGTTCGCCCTAGACGAGTTACCTGAATCGACCGACGAATCGGTCAGGAGTCTTGTTCGTGCTGCCATTGAACGCCTGCAAGAAACGCCATCGCCTGCTCCAATTTAGGGTTCCGGCTAATCAGCTTCTTAAACGCGGGTCCGTGACCAGAAACCAATAGGTGGGCGAGTTCGTGGACGATGACCGCATCGATTACATATTCGGGCATCTCTTGGAGCCGATGCGACAGTCTGATCTCGCCGGTAGATGGGGTGCATGATCCCCAACGACGATTCTGATTGGTGACCCAGCGGATCGAGGTGGCGCGCGGCGCTTCTGGCAGGTAGCGATCCCCCAGTTCGATCGCACGCTGCTGCAGTTGCGCATCAGCCAGTTTGCCTACCGAACGTTTACTGGCTTTCGCGTCGAGTTTTGCCACCAAATCAGCAACCGCCTGCTCCTCTTCGGCCGCAGACATGTCCGCCGGAATCATCACAATCGTGCGACCGCCGTCTCGGCGAGCCGAAACCGTTCGCTTTCGGCGGTGGCTGCGCCGCACCTCGATTTCATCCATGGGTTCACCGTAGGCCCGAGGTCCGACAGCGCCGAAAAGAAGTCGCTGCAAAAATTTTTTTAGAGTTTCTCCCGACAACTTTTCTCCACAAGTTGTAATCACGTTTTCGCAGACCAACGGGCTCTGGCGCGATGACTCCACAAAAGCGTCCACAACCTTGCTCGGCGGTTCCCACACCTTGTCCCCAAGGTTGTCCACAGGCTGGGGAAACAACTCGCGGACAAGGCATTGACCAGGTTCGTCCGAGGCCCTACGGTGAGCGATGTCGAAGCCCCTGGCTACGGCGTGCTGGGGAAGGCGCGCCGACCGGGGGCTTCGGCGTATTTACAGACGACTGGGCCTACGCTAAAAGTGATTTGTGCCACATTCGGTCGCACGACACCTGCAAGGAGACACCAATGGCTGAGACCTGGACTGGCGAGTTTTACTGCGTGAAGTGCAAGGAAAAGCGAGAGACGTCCGGTGAAGTCCACGTGAGCGAAAAGGGCACCCGCATGGCCAAGGGCATCTGCCCCGAATGCGGCACCAAGCTCAACCGAATCTTGGGCAAGGCCTGAAGCTCCGCGCCGGTGGGCTGTGGATCAACGGCCCACCGGCGCTTCACCTCGGCCACCATTGGCCTATGGCGGCTCCCACCTCACGTCCTGGCGAAAATCCCGGCCTGTTCGGACCGATGCTCGCGCCCGGCGCGATGCTGTTGCGCCGAGATGCCCAGCATCTTCAGATCGGTACCGCCCCTGGCGTGGTCGTGGCCGAAACTCCCGGCTTGGCGCGGGTCCTGCGCCTGCTGGACGGCTCACAAACCGAAGCGCGACTAGCCGAAAAGGTCGCCCGCGACATCCCCGAGTTCACCGAAAACCTGTCAGCTTTGCTCAATCGACTCCTCGCCCACGGCGCCGTTGTCCAACCGCCGCCAAAGCCGCGCCGGTTCGGCGTCGCCGTTCGCAGCGACCAGTCAACCGAGCGACTCGCCCAACATCTGCGCACCGCATTCGGTCCGCCAGGCCTTGCGCCCGAAGTCGAGGTCCTACTCAGTGCAGGTGAGATTTCACGTTCGAACGTTGAGTCCCTGTGGCTCGCCCAGATCACCCACCTGCCGGTCGTCATCGACGAACGCCGCGTGCGAATTGGCCCACTCGTCATCCCCCAAGTAACCCCGTGCCTAAATTGCCTGGACGAGTTGATCACGGCCACGAACCCGGCGTGGGCCGCGCTGCTGCCCCAGTTCGAACGCTACCGCCGACTTCCGCTGTCGATCAGCCCACAATTGCTCTTTCGAATCAGCGCCGAAGTGGCCAACCAGATCGACTACCTCAGTCGTGGCGAGCGCGCCCCGACAGTTGGCGCCGTGCTTTCGGTTGGGCCCGCACATGACCGAGTCGAACTGCAGCCGGTCCCGTTCGCCAGCGGTTGCGAATGCCTGCTGTTGGCCGCATGAGCCCGCCGGTTGACCCCTGCGCACTATCCTGACGGGGTGGCCGACGACAAACCGGACGAGGCAACCGAAGCCCCGCTCAGCGGAAGTGCCCTGCGCCGGGGCGCTCGACTGGCAAGCATCCCGGCCGGCTTTGCCGCCAGAACCACTTGGGGCATCGGCAAACGAATGGTTGGCGTGCCCGCCGCCGCCGTGCTAACCGACGTCCAACGTCGCACCGCTGACCAAGTGTTTTCGGTCCTAGGCCAGCTCAAGGGCGGCGCAATGAAGTTCGGCCAAGCGCTAAGCGTGTTTGAGGCTGCGTTGCCCGAAGAAATCGCTGCGCCTTACCGCGAGGCGCTAACCAAACTCCAAGATTCTGCCCCGACCATGGGGCCGGCCACGGTGCGCCGAGTGATGGCAGCCGAGTTCGGGTCAGATTGGGAAGCACAGTTCCCCGACTTCGAAATCAAGGCCGCCGCGGCCGCGTCCATCGGCCAGGTTCACCACTCTTGGTACCTGCCCGAGCCGGGCAGCGAACCGGTCGAAGTCGCGGTGAAACTTCAGTATCCGGGCGCGGCCGCCGCACTTCAATCGGACCTTCGCCAAATAGCGCGACTGGCTCGACTGTTTGGCACGTTCGCTCCGGGCATCGACGTGAAGTCACTGGTTGCCGAAATGCAAAAACGAGTAGTCGAAGAACTGGACTACTCCCTCGAAGCCGAAGCTCAAGCCGCCTTCGCCGAAGGCTTCGCCGACGACCCAGTGATTGTCATTCCCAGGCCACTGGCGCACACCGAACACGCCCTCGTATCTGAATGGTTGCCCGGCGATCGCTCGCTGGCCGACGTGGCCAACGACGAATCCCAAGAAGAACGCAACCGCCTCGCCGAAGCGTTCGTCCGGTTCTTGTTCACCGGGCCTAGCCGGGTCGGTCTGCTGCACGCCGACCCGCATCCGGGGAACTTTCGGGTGCTGCCAGATGGTCGCCTAGGGGTGGTGGACTTTGGCGCGGTCGCGCGACTGCCCGACGGCCTGCCTTCAGTAATCGGACCGCTACTTCGCGCGGCCACCGAGGACGACTACGAAACCGTGTTGGTCGGGCTGCGCGGTGAAGGGTTCATCCGACCTGGCACCGACATCGATGTGAACGTGCTCGCCAGATACATCGGCCCGTTGGCCGAGCCGGTCAAGAGCGAAACGTTCGCTTTTAGCCGCGACTGGCTGCGCGGCCAGAGCCAGCGAATCACCAGCCCCGGTACCGAGGGCATGTCCACGGCGTTGAAACTAAACATCCCACCGTCGTATCTGATGATCTATCGGGTCTGGTCTGGCGGCGTGGCGATGCTTTCGCAGTTGGGCGCGACCGCTCACTTTCGCCAAATCGTCGCCGAATCCTTGCCCGGGTTCGCCGAACCCAAGCAGTAGCAGGCAGGCCAGGGCGCCTAGTTGCCAGCGACAATCTGCAGGACGTCGTCACCGTATTTTTCTAGCTTCGAGCGGCCGACCCCCGACACCTGAAGCAGCGCGGCAGAACTGCTCGGCGAGGTCGCCGCGATCGCCTTGAGCGTCGCATCAGTGAACACCGTGAATGCCGGTTTGCTTTCGGCCGTAGAGATCTCTTTTCGCCACGCCCGCAGCCGTTCAAAAAGGTCGTGGTCGTAATCGATGTCCTCGGCAGCCAAGGCGAGCTTTCGCTTCGGCGCGCGCGAGACCGCCACGTCGGCCGGACGCAACCGGTCGAGGAACCGACTCGGGGCTCGCCTAGCCTGTCCGCCGGCCTTGCGGGCCGCCGACCACGACACCATCAGATGGCGGCGGGCGCGAGTCAGGCCGACATAGAACAGTCGCCTCTCCTCCTCGACCGCTATCGGATCGTCGAGGGCGTACACAAAAGGCAGCGTGCCTTCTTGGGCGCCCGCAACGAATACCGCATCCCACTCAAGACCCTTTGCCGCGTGAAACGTCGACAGGGTCACCCCGTCCATAGACGGCGCATGCGCCTGGTCTGCTCGCCGGTCCAGGTCGAGCACCAGCGCGGAAACGTTGGCGGCCGGTTGGTCTTGGGCGAGGTCGGCGGCCATCGTCACTAGCGCGTTCAGCGACTCCCACCGGTCCCTACTCGCGCCCCGTCCGGTGGGGGCGGTCTCGGTGAAGTCCATCGCCGCCAGCACCGCACGCACGTCTTCGACCAGGTGCCCGGCACCTTCGCCCGCGTGCGCCGACCCGCGCAACAGCGTCACCGCCTGGCGAACTTCGGGTCGTTGGAAAAATCCCTCGCCGCCACGCAGCGTGTATGGCACCTTGAGCCGCCCGAGCGCCTCCTCATAGACCTCCGACTGAGCATTTATCCGGTAGAGCACCGCCATCTCGCGATACGGCACCCCTTGGGCGGCCAAGGCCACGATCCGGTTCGCGATCGCGTCTGCTTCGGCCGGTTCGTCGGCGAACGGTCGGTAATCGACCGCCGGCCCGGCCGAGTTCTGCGATTGCAGCCGAACCCCGAGGTTCACCGAAGCGCCACGGCCAGCGAACACCTCGTTCGCTGCGGCAACAATCTGTGGGGTGGACCGATAGTTGCGCACCAACTCGATTTGAGTTGCGCCCGGGAACTTTCGGGTCGCAAAATCGCTAAGGATCGACGCAGACGCGCCCGCGAAGGTGTAGATCGTCTGGCGCGGGTCACCCACCACGCAGACTTCGTCGCGCCCACCCAGCCACAAGTCGAGCAGGGTCGCCTGAAGCGGGTTGACGTCCTGGAACTCGTCGACCACAAACCAGCGGTATTGCCGGCGAACTTCGGCAGCGATTGCCTCGTCGTCGGCCAAAATGGCCGCGGTGATGAGCAGGATATCTTCCATGTCGATCTGGCCGCGATCACGCTTTAGTTGCTCATAAACCCGCAGCACCACCCCGACGTCGACCGGGTTCACGTCGCCGACCTCGCGGCCTCGTTTGACCGCTTCGCCCGCATAGTCGTCCGGGCGCACGTTGGAGACTTTCGCCCATTCGACTTCGGCCGCTAAATCTCTCAGTAGAGCCGGGTCGGCCTTCACCCCGACTTGGCGGGCGGCTTGGGCCACCAGCGCCATCTTCGACCGGATCACTTCTGGGAACTCGGTGCCGTAAACCCGCGGCCAGAAGTATCTGGCTTGCCGAAGCGCCGCCGAGTGGAACGTCCGGGCCTGTACCCCGCCGGCACCCAACTCGCGCAACCGTTCGCGCAGTTCGCCGGCCGCCTTGACGGTGAACGTCACTGCCAACACTTCAGTCGGTTGGTAAAGGCCAGTGGCCACGCCGTAGGCGATTCGATGAGTCAACGCGCGGGTCTTGCCGGTGCCGGCGCCGGCGATCACACAAACCGGCCCGCGCAAGGTCGTGGCAACCTCGCGCTGCTCAGGATCTAGGCCGGCCAGCAGGTCTTCAGAGTGGGTCATGATCTCCTGATTGGGATAGGGGTGGAATGCTCAATAGTGCCGAACCCGGCAACTGATCGACAGCGTAGTGCGAGGAAGTGACAGTCCATGACCGACTCGGTTACCCACAACTTCACCATGTACAGCACGCCATGGTGTGGTTACTGCCACCGGCTCAAGGCACAGTTGAATCGCGAGGGCATCCAGTTCGCCGAAGTCGATATCGAACAAGACCCCGAATCGGCGAAGATCGTTGAGCAGGCCAATGGCGGCAATCAAACCGTGCCTACCCTCGTTTTCGCCGACGGGACCGCGTTGACGAATCCGTCGGTCGCCCAAGTAAAGGCCCAACTCGGCCTCAGCTGAGTTGCGACTGTTAGCTGACGTTCCAGCCACCTGGCAGCGCCTCGCCGTACCAGTCCTCGACTAGCCAGCGCGAGATCGAAAACCGGGGTGGTGGCAACATGATTTGTTTGCTCTGGCAGGCGGCAAACAGCTCTTCGCGGCTGAACCAGGCGGCCTCAGCGATCTCCACCGGGTCAAGGGTCAATTCAGTGGTCTGGGCACTGGCCCGAAAGCCAACCATCAGGCTTTGCGGGAACGGCCACGGCTGACTGGCCCGATAGGAGACCTCACCGATCGTTACGCCGACTCCTTCGGCGACCTCGCGCCGGACCGCATCTTCTAGGCCTTCGCCCGGTTCGACGAACCCGGCCAACGTGGAGAAGGCTTTGGCTGGCCAGCCAGGGTTTCTGGCCAACAGCACGCGATCGGCCTCGTCGGTGACCAACATGATTACTGCTGGATCGGTGCGCGGAAAATGGTCGGCGTCGCAATTGGGGCAGGTGCGCAGATGGCCGGCCTGGGAGCTGTAGAGATATTCGGCGCACCGCGAGCAGTAGGTGGTTGCCTCCTGCCACCTCGCAATGCCGACGGCGTGAATCGCCAGCGACAGTTCGTCCGGGCTCAGCAGCGGCGCGAGGGTACGAATGCCGACAGGCGCGAGTTCGGGTGGGACTCGCTGCACGGCGACGGCCGCATAAGTCTGGCCAGCCTGCTCGCCGAGCAGAATCCATTCGCCTTCGGGAGCCTGATCGGCGCTCAACCAGAGCAGGCTCGGACCGTCAACGGTTGCCACCTGCTCGGCGGCCAGAACCATCACCTTGACCGTCGGATCTGATTTTAGGTCGATGGTCTTGCGGAGGTGGCCGCCGCGAAAGTGACGAGTCCGGTCGAAAGCAAATTCCACTTCCTCACCGTAACGCGAACAGTCGCTCGAGTTCGGCCCGATCGGGCAGGTCGGTAAACGTCTGCACCTCGCCGCGACGAACGTAGTAGAAGGTACCGACCACCTTTTCGACTTCAAGTTGCTGCAGTTCGGCCCAAGCCAGTCGATAGATCGCCAACTGCAGTCGGTCGGCGTCAGCGTTGCGGTTCGTCTTCCAGTCGACGACTTCAAAGCCGTCAGCGGTGGCGAACACCGCGTCGATTCGGCCCGGGACTTGCAGACCGCCAAGGCGCAAACTAAAGGGCGTTTCAACCGCGACCGGTTCACGGCCCGCGAACGGCCCGTCCTCGAAGTTGGCTTTCAGTTCGGCCAGCGCCGACTCGTCGGCGACTTCAAAGTCACCGCGGCCGGGCAACTCGTCTGGATCGAGCAGCGTTTGTTGGCCATAACGAGCCTCGACCCAGGCGTGAAATCTGGTGCCGAACCTGGCCGCAGCCGAGGGTTGGCGCGGCATCGGTCGCGCCAACCGGCGGACATAGGCCGGTTCGTCGGCTACCAAGGCAAGCAGATCGCTGGTTGAAACCGTCGACGGCAAGTCCACTGCCAATTCGCGCTCGTTCCGTGCCCGAGCTTCAGCTATGAGCAAATCCAGTTCGGCGCGCAGTCCGACTAACTCTGGCGAGGTCGGGGCTGGCCGAGCTGAGTTGGCTAACTGTTCGCGGACCTGGCTTGCGAGTCGCTCTCGACGGTCGAATGGCGTCAACTGGATCGGCCAGGCAGCGCTTAGGTCGCTGAGGTGCGGGTTCTCCTCGTCGGGCTCGGGTTCTGGCGCCCAAACCGCCGGCTCCTGACCCTTATTCGCGAGCCATTCTTTCGCGTCGGCCAGGAACTGGGAGACGCCTCGCGGCTTGACCTGCGTCCGACCCCAACGATGCCCGCTGATGTGCAGTCCGCGCCTTGCGCGCGTGAACGCCACGTACGCCAGTCGAGTCTCTTCTAGCAGCGAATCGGCAGTCATCGCGGCCTTGTATTCGTCAAAGTCTTTAGTGGTCCAGCCTGAAACTTGCGGGACCGAATCGCGGTCGCCGCGAAGCGGGCCGGGCAGTTCGGCAGCGCTCGACACCCAGCGTGACCGCCCCCGACCCGAGGGGAACACGTTGCCGGCGACGAACGGCACGAACACCTCGTCAAATTCCAGTCCCTTGGCTTTGTGGATCGTCAATACTTTCACCGAGTTCGCCTCGGTCGGCGCGCTCAACTCCATCCCGCCGTTGTATTCGCGCTCGGCCGCCAGATAGGCCAACAGACCAGGCAGCGAGGCGTAGCGGTCGTTTTGGGCGTAGTCGCCGATGGCGTCGAGCAACAGGCCGAGGTTGTCGGTCGGTTGGGAAGCCACCGCAAGCTCGATGTCTAGGTCCAACTCGTGCACTACCCGGCGAGCCAGATCCAACAACGGCTCATGCGCGTGTCGGCGTAGCCGGCTAAGCATCGCCGCTAGTTCACCAAATCGCTTGCGCGCCTCGGGCGAATAGTCCAGCTCGCCGGGCACTTCGATCGCTTCGGCCAACGAGATCACTTCGGTCGGGTCAACGCCAGCGGTGGCATCGTCGAGGGCCGCAGTTAGCTTTTCTTCGGCCGATGGTGCCTCTCCCGGTTTTTCTGGACGCCACGCTCGACCCAGTTGCCCGGCCCGCTCCCCCAGCAGCGCCAAGTCGCGGTCGCCGACGCGCCATCTAGCACCGGTCAGCAGTCGCAAAACAGCCGGATTCGCGGTGACGTCGTCGATTATCGCCAGCACTGACAACACATCGACGACTTCTGGCTGGAGCAGCAGACCCGTTAGTCCAACAATCTCTACGGCGATCCCACGTGCTCGCAGCGTCCGCACAAGTTCGGCGTTTTCGGTGGTGGTGCGAACCAGAATCGCGATCTCACTTAGCTCAACCCCGCGGTCGATTGCCGCCTGAACTTGGTCGATCAGCACCTCGATTTCGGTAGCCACCGAATCGTGCAGCGCAACGCTGACCTGTCCTGCCGGGTTCTCTGGCGCCGCCTTCAGCGGCTCGACCACGTCGGCGACCTGTTCGTAGTAGCCGCGGGCCACATAACCGGCCAAGTCGATGATTTCTGGCGCGCACCGCCGGGTCACGTTCAGGCCGAACAGTTGTCCTTTCGTCCCGTTCGCGCTTGGGAAGTCCTTCAAGAAACCGGTCAGGTTTCCCGACGCCGCCCCGCGCCACCCGTAGATCCCTTGGGCTGGATCACCGACCGCACTGATCGGGCGACCAGCGAACAGTGACTGCAGCAGGTCACGCTGGGCGATCGAGGTGTCCTGGTACTCATCGAGCAGCACCACGTCGAAGCGTTCTTGCAGCGACTCGCGAACTGGTGCCAGCTCGGCCAACTGCGCCCCCCATGCCATCTGGTCGGAGAAATCCATCACCGCGGCCGCGGTCTTCGCCTCGCGGTACTCCTGGACCAAAACCGTCAACTCATCGCGCTTTCGGCACGCGTCGGCCAACTCGGTGTTCCATTTGAGTGGTTTTGCCAAGGCCGCTACCTCGTCTATTCGAGCCTGATCGAAATCGCGCACTGCCTCTGGACTAACCAAATGTTCGGCCAACTGGCCATCTAGGGCGAGCAGATCGCCGATCACCAAAGGCACCCAGGACGAGACATAGCTCAGCGGCCCACGGTGTTCGCGAACCACTCGCGCAGCAAGTTGGAAGCGCGTCGCATCGGCGAGCACCCGCAGGTCAGGTTCGATCCCAAGTCGCAGTCCGTGTTCGGCGATCAGGGTGCCGGCGAAGGCGTGATAGGTCGAGACCGTTGGCTCGCCATAGTCCGAAAAGTCACCAACCAGTTCGAGCGATTTACGGACCCGACCGGCCAGTTCGGCCGCAGCCTTAGCAGTGAAGGTCAACCCCAAAATCCGGTCCGGGTCCAGACCGAGGTGACCGACCAGCCAGACGACTCGCGCGGCCATCACCGCGGTCTTGCCCGCACCCGCGCCCGCGATGATCGCCTGCGGGATCGCCGGGTCGGCAGTGATCGCGGCCAACTGATCTGGGCTGAAGGGAATATCGAGCACTTCTTTGAGGTGCTCGGTGTCGCGAATAAGTTTGATCTTTGCCGGCGCTGTCATTGGCTTGCTCCGATCGTTGGGGCGGTTGCGGTGGGGCAAACCGAAGTGAAGTCACACATCTCGCAGGTCTTGCCCGGCCGAGCCACCAACTGTTCCTCGCGGATAGTTCGGGCGGACTCAGCGATCAGGTCCAAAGCAAAGAAGGGTTCGTCACCAGTTGGTCGCGCCTGAGCGACCACCTTCGGGTCGTCTGGGCGCTTGGCGCCAGCACCGACGCGAAGATGCACCAATTCGGCGCCGCCTGCTTCGGCGTGGTCGATGCCCAAGTCCGCGACCGCACCGTTTTCAACCGTCACCTGATAAACCCCAAGTTGGGCATGGGCGGCAACTTCTGGCCCCGAAGCGGGCCGCTTCGCCGTCTTGAAGTCAACGACGTGGACCCGGCCGTCAGCATCGAGTTCGACTCGGTCCATCGAACCTCGAATCACCACCTGCTCGCCGCCGGCGACCAACTCGATCCGGAACGGATGCTCAGCGGCCAAAACGGTTCGCGGGTTCGATTTATGCCAGTTCGCGAACCGGAGCAGCGACTCTTGCGCGGCTTGGCGTTCACGATCGCTCAACCAGGCGGCCTGATGATCAAGTCGGTGCCAGACCTCGTCGAGGCGGGCGTTCATTTCGGCTAAATCAGGTTCAACCTGCCGGTCGACCACGTCAGCGGCAATCGCGTGGATCACCGAGCCGAAACCTTGGGCGGCAGTCGATGCGGACTCGCCGTGAGCTTCTCGGCCAAGGAACCAGCGCAGCGGGCAACTGGTGATGGCATCTACTGCCGAGCCAGACAGGGACACTGGTTCATCGACCGGCCGCCACGGCACGTCGGCCATGGTCGGCTCAGCCAACCCCCACCACCTTGAAGGGTCGGCCGCCCGCGAGGCTGGCAAGTCAGCGTCCACGATCTCGGCGAGCATCGCCGCGAACTCGGCGCGAACTGCAGGGTCTTGGGTCTGTTCGCCGAGCAGGCGCAGTTCGGTGATCATGCCGCGAAGCGACACCGGTCGCGCTGGCCGACCGAGCGGCCTCCGCTGGCCGGGTTGACCGAAACCGCCCTGACCGAAACCGGCATCGATGAGTTCGGTGACGAACCGTGACGGCTGATCGCCATCATCGGTTGGCGTCTCGATAGCGGTAACGACAAGTCGCTCGGTGGCACGCGTGCACGCCACATAGAACAGTCGCCGTTCCTCCCGCAGTCGTTCGCCGCGCGCACCAGGTGCAATCGGGCCAGTCAGCGCCTCGGCTTTGAGCAGGCTGCCCTGGCCGCGCAAATCGGGCCAGGTCTGAGACTGGACCCCGGCAACCACGACCAGCGACCACTCCAGCCCCTTGGACCGGTGGGCAGTCAGCAACCTGACGGCATCTGGGCGCACCGCGCTGGACTCGATCTGATCGGCCGGAATCTGTTGGGCGCGCAGGTCGGCAATGAAGTTGGTGGCCGAGCGACGTCGGGCGAACTCCTCTGACCGGGCCGCATGGCGAAAGAGCGCACAGATGGCGTCTAGGTCGCGGTCGGCGGCCGCGCGCGACTCGATGTCGCTCTCCCACTGATTGGTCAGCCTGGCCGGCCACGAACTGCCATCCCAGAGCTTCCACAAAGCTTCTTCTGGTGGCTGACCGGTTCGCAGAAGTTTGGCCGCGCGCGCCAGCAGTGCGGCCAAACTGCGGGCCGCCTCGATCGCGTCAGCGGTTGCCGGATCGGTTGCCCCAAAACCGAGTGCCGCCGGATCTTGCAGCGCGGCTGCGATCTGATCGGTCGATGAGGTTTCGCGGTCGCGCCGCCGAAGGGCACGGCCGAGTCGGCGCATTGCCGGACCGTCAAGGCCCCCCAACGGCCCGGTGAGCAATGCCTCGGCCAACTCAGGGGCCAGCGGCTTCTCGCGGGCCAGCAAGTCTGCGGCCTCTAGCGCCAGCAGCAGCGATCTGACTGCCGGTTCGCCAACCAACGGGATTTCGTCACCGGCAACCTCAACGGGAACGCCGGCCGGAATCAGCGCACGCTGCAGTCGGGTTAGGTCCGCGCCCGTTCGCACCAGCACCGCCATCTGCGACCAATCCAGACCATCATCGAGGTGTGCGCGCCGCAGCATGGACGCGATGTTTTCTGCTTCGGCCGCCGCCGAAACATAGGTCGCAACCTCGACGATTCCGTCGGTGGACGCCAACGATTTAAGGTTGCGATGGCGCTCGACCGCGGTTCGGTCAAGGCCTGGCGGAACCGGCGGATTGCCGAGCGCAACTTTGGCGGCAGCGAGGATTCGCGGACCAAACCGGCGCGTCGCGGTCAGCGCAATCATCGGCGCCGGCACCACCGTCGCCGAACCAGAAGTTGAAGAAAACTGGGCAGAAAACTGGGTGATCGCAGCGGGGTCCGCGCCACGGAAACCGTAGATCGCTTGGTCATGGTCGCCCACCACGATCAAGTCGCGGCCGTCGCCGGCCAGATCACGTAGCAGCTGCACCTGCAGCGGGTCGGTATCTTGGTATTCGTCGACGACCACCAGCCGGAAGCGGTCGTGCAAAACTCGCCGGTGGTCCGGGTCTGCCGCGATCGCCGCCGCCCGAGTGACCAAGTCGGTGTAGTCAGTGACGTTCTCCAAGTCGATGACCTGGTGGTACTCCTCGATTGCTTCGGCGACTGCAGCCCATTCGGGCCTGCCGCTGAGGCGGGCCAGTTCGGCCAGCGCCGCCGGGTCTAGTCCTTGAGTCGCCGCGGCCGCCATAAACGACTGCAGTTCTTCAGCAAAACCGCGAGTGCCCAAGGCTTGGCGAATTGATTCGGGCCATTGGTCAGCCGAATGCCCGGCCAGCAGTTCAGAAATCACCGCATCGCGCGCGGCCGCAGTCAGCAACTCCGGCGGCGATTCAAATGCTTGCGGGTCGCTGAACTCTCTCACCAAGGCGTAGCAAAACGAGTGAAAAGTCATCGCCGGCACAGTTGCGGTCGTGCCGGGCAGTCGCTGCGCGATCCGTTCGCGCAGTTCGCCGGCGGCCTTGCGACTGAACGTCAGCACGAGAATCTCGCCGGGGTTCAACTCTTCGCGCTCGAGTCGATCAGCAACCGCCTCAACCAAGGTGGTGGTCTTACCGGTGCCCGGCCCGGCAAGCACCAAAAGCGGCCCGCCGCGATGATCGACCACCGACTGTTGGGCGTCGTCCAAAGTCGGCGCCGGTCGACGTTCGGCGCTCGGGCGGCGCAAGGTGAGTTCGATTGGCATGGGAATCATCGAACCAGAACGGACCGACAGTTTTTCCGCAACCGAGTTTTTGCCTCAGAAGCCGTCGGCGAGCGCTGCCGCAACGTTGACTCGACCGTTTCTAACAGGAGTTTGTTCTGCCAGCCAATGCTGCTGCGCCTCGAGCATCAGGTACGGGGGCAAGGTGCCGTTTGCTCGCACTACTCGCCACCAACAAACCGCGTGACCGTCACGAGCCATCACCGCCCCAACCTGCCGGGCGCCGCCGCGGCCAAGTTTCTGCGCGACCAACCCGTACGTCACCACTCGCCCGCTGGGAACCTGTTCGACCAACTGCAGGACCGCTTCTACAAACGACTCATCCATGACTCACCCAACCGTGAAAATGAAGTTTGGCCACCAACCCAAGCGGGTCAGTGGCCAAACGTCAATCACAGCAATTTAGTAGGACGGCTGACTGGGGTCGATTTGGTTGACCCAAGCCACGACACCGCCGCCGACGTGGACGGCGTCGGCGTAGCCGGCACCCTTGAGTACGGCCAAAGCCTCAGCCGAGCGAACTCCGGACTTGCAGTGCAAGACCACTTGCGTGTCTTGAGGCAAGCGATCGAACGCCTTGCCCGCCAAGATCTCGCCCTTAGGGATCAGCACCGAGCCGGGGATCTGGTTGATCTCGTACTCGTTCGGCTCGCGCACGTCTACCAGCACGAAGTCACGACCGCCGTCGGCGCGCTCTTTCAACCAACCATCGAGCGTGGTCACCGAGATGGTCGCGTCGGCGGCGGCCTCAGCGGCCTCATCGCTGACGGCGCCGCAGAACGCCTCGTAGTCGCCCAGCAACGCCGTCGGCAGTTCGCCGTTCGGGTCGCGGCGGACCTTGAGCGTTGAGTAGCGCATTTCGAGTGCGTCATAAACCATCAGTCGCCCGATCAGCGGATCGCCGATACCGGTGATCAACTTGATCGCTTCGGTGACCATGATCGAACCGATCGAAGCGCACAGCACGCCCAACACGCCACCCTCGGCGCACGACGGCACCATTCCCGGCGGCGGCGGTTCGGGGTAGAGGTCGCGGTACTGCGGGCCTTCTTGAGCCCAGAAAACCGACACTTGACCTTCGAAGCGATAGATGGAACCCCAGACGTAAGGCTTGCCCAAAATCACGGCCGCGTCGTTGACCAAATAACGGGTGGCGAAGTTGTCAGTGCCGTCAAGAATCAGGTCGTACTGGCTGAAGATCTCCAGCACGTTGTCGTTGTCGAGGCGCTCTTGGTGAACGATCGTCTTGACGTACGGATTCGTCTCGGCAACAGACTCCGCGGCGCTAACTGCCTTCGGCTTGTCGAGGTCTGACTGACCGTGAATAACCTGCCGCTGCAGGTTCGACTCATCGACCACATCGTCGTCGATGATGCCAAGCGTGCCGACGCCAGCGGCCGCTAGGTAGAGCAGCGCTGGGCTGCCAAGGCCACCGGCACCAATAACAAGAACTTTGGCGTTCTTGAGGCGCTTTTGCCCGGTCATCCCAACGTCGGGGATGATCAGGTGCCGGCTGTAGCGGCGGACCTCATCGGTGGTCAATTCGTCTGCGGGTTCGACCAAGGGGGCGACCACGGGCTTCTCCTTCGATTGCGATGTCACCGGATACAACTCAGTGACCGGTCTTATTGTTCCGTGCCTGCCCAAAACTCGGACATCGTGTCCGCCGATTGGGACGCGATGCTTTGGCCGCGCTTGGTGACTGGCGAGTAACCGTGCGGCTAGGGTGTAGAGGTGACCGAGAATCCAGCAACGAGGACCCGAGCCGGCAGAATGCCGAGGTCGGCCCGGCGGGCACAACTTCAAGCGGTTGCACTGGACGTTTTTGTTGAGCAGGGCTACCACGCTGCCTCGATGGATGAGATCGCAGATCGAGCCGGGGTTTCCAAGCCGGTCCTGTACCAGCACTTCCCCGGCAAACTTGAGCTTTACACCGCGCTGATTTCTACTGCGGTTGACTCGGTAATCGACGGGGTTCGCGAGGCGCTGGCCTCCACCCAAGACAACGCCGAGCGCGTCCAAGCCACAATGCAACTTTGGTATGACAGCGTCGCCGACCAAGAGAAGGCCTTTCGCCTCGTTTTTGAGTCCGACCTGACCAGCGACTCGGCCGTTCGCGAACTGGTTGACCGGGTTACCAGCGAATCTTCGGCCGCCATTGCCGATGTGATCGTCGCCGACGCTGGGCTGTCACAAGGGGCCGCCCGACTGCTTGCGGCCGGACTCGTCGGCATGGGACATGTCGGCGCTCGCGCCTGGCTCTCGGGAGAGTCAGATCTGACCCGTGAGCAGGCAATCGAACTTGCCTCCAACCTCGCCTGGCGAGGGATTGGCGGCTTCCCCCAAACCCAAGATCGAAGGAGTTGAGTGACCGTGGAGGTCAAGATCGGTGTCCAGCACGCCGCCCGCGAACTAACTGTCGAGACTGATGCCGAGCCCGATGCGATCCTCGCGTCGTTGAACTCGGCGATCAAGGATGAGTCGGTTTTCATCCTCACCGACAGCAAGGGCCACACCGTCGCCATCCCGGCCGACAACGTCGCCTACCTGTATTTCACCGCCGACACCGGCCGCAAGGTCGGCTTCGGACTGACAAGTTCCTGAGGCCCCAAAACTTCTGAGGTGCAGAGCGGCCGACATTCAGGCGGCTAGGCCCAGTTTCGCCATCCGTTCGGCGTGCGCTTCAGTGATCCGGGTGAACATCCGCCCGATCGAGGCAAGATCGAAGCCGCCGGGGCGATCAGCCGAGCCAACAACCAGACTGGTCAACTCGTCTCGCTCGGCGACCACCATTTGGGCTTGACTGAGCGCTTCGCCCATCAGCCGACGTCCCCAAAGCGCGAGGCGGCCGGCGATCTTCGGGTCTTGCACAATGGCTTCGCGCACCTGCGCAATGACGAACTCGCTGTTGCCGGTCTGACTCATTGTCGCCACCACCAGCTTGCGGGTGTCTTCGTCTAGGAACGCTGCGATCTCGCGGTAGAAGTCGGCGGCCAGTCCGTCGCCGACGTACGCCTTGATAAGTCCCTCAAGCCAATCCGATGGCTCAGTCTTTCGGTGGAACCGCGCGAACGTTTCGCTGAAGGAATCCATTACCGCGTATGGGTCCTCGCCGAGCTCTTCGAGGCGATCGCGCAATTGCACGAAATGCTCCCACTCCGCGGCCGCCATCGTGTAGATCTTCACCCGCGTCGACAGGTCCGGAGAACGCATTGCGTCGCTGTTCAGTTCGGTGACGGCGCTGAGTTCGCCAAAGCAAAGCAGGCCCAAAAGTTCGACCACACCGGAGCGGTAGTTAGGGTCATCGAGCGGGCCGGTCGCGGCTTCATCAGATGTCATGGCTCGGACTTTAGCGCGAGGTAGGGCGCCGCAGGTAGTCGCTAGCGGTAGACTGGCGCAGTATTCGCCGATCCTGCGCAGCAGGGTCACCGCATTTTTCCGAGATCCGCAGCAGTAGATCGTTCACAGAACAGAGCAGACCCCTGACTACTTTCGCCGACTTGGGCGTTATGCCCGAGATTGCCTCCGCGCTTGCCGACAAAGGCATCGAAGAAGCATTCCCCATCCAAGAAATGACCCTCTCGGTCGCCCTAATGGGCACCGACTTGATCGGCCAGGCTCGCACCGGCACGGGTAAGACGCTGGCCTTCGCCATTCCGGTGATTCAGCGCACTGTCGCCCCCCACGATGCCGATTACGACCAGCTGGTCGAAGCGGGCAAGCCGCAGGCGCTGATCGTCGCGCCGACGCGCGAACTAGCGATTCAGGTCGCTGGCGACGTCGAAACCGCGTCGAAGAATCGCGGCACCCGCAACCTGACGATCTACGGCGGCGTTCCCTACGAGCCACAACTCGAAGCCCTCGAAGCTGGCGTAGATATCGTGGTCGGCACTCCCGGCCGAATCCTAGACTTAGTGAACCGTGGCGCCCTGGACATCAGCCACGTCAAAGCCCTCGTGCTCGACGAGGCCGACGAGATGCTCGACCTAGGCTTCCTGCCCGATGTCGAGTCCATTTTGGCGCGCACGCCCGAGACCCGCCAGACAATGCTGTTTAGCGCGACCATGCCTTCGGCAATCATCACGCTGGCCAGAAAGCACATGCGCCACCCGATGAACATTCGCGCCGAATCGGCCGAGTCGAATCAGACGGTGCCGGCGACCAGCCAGTACGTCTGGCAGGCCCACGAGATGGACAAGCCAGAGGTCGTGGCCAGGATTCTGCAGGCCGACGACGTGGCTCGAGTGATCATTTTTACCCGAACCAAGCGCCAAGCCCAGCGAGTTGCCGACGATCTTGCCGATCGCGGGTTCCCGGCCTCGCCACTGCATGGCGACATGGCTCAGAAGGCCCGCGAGAAGGCGCTCGATGGTTTCCGCGAGGGCAAAGTCAGCATCTTGGTTGCCACCGATGTGGCAGCTCGCGGCATCGACGTGGCCGATGTCAGTCACGTCATCAACTACACGTGCCCCGAAGACGACAAGACCTACGTGCACCGCATCGGCCGTACCGGCCGCGCTGGCGCCACCGGTAATGCGATCACGTTCGTGGACTGGGCCGACCTGCAGCGCTGGAAGCTGATCAACAAGACCCTCGACCTGCCGTTCGACGAGCCGGTTGAGACCTACTCGACCTCCGATCATTTGTTCCATGACCTTGGCATCGACCGGAACGCGAAGGGCCGGTTGAAGCCGGCAGCGCCGAAAGAGCCGCGCCCAGACGTCGGTTCAGGCCAGTCCCGCAGCGGCAAGTCCCGTGACGGCCAGTCTCGTGACAGCCAGCGCAGCAACTCCAACCGCCAGCGCACTCGTACTCGCTCCGGCGCTCCGGTCGAGGCCAAAGCAGGTTCGGGCGACCAAAACGCACCAGCGGGTGAGGGTCAGGCACGTCGTCGCCGTCGTCGCCGTCGCCCAAGTGGCGAACAGGGCACACCAAAGCCCGTCAGCGAATAAGCAAGCGCTCGGGTTAGGTTTCAGGCGGTTACGACGACTTTGGTGCCGATTGGTGCCCAGTCCCACAGGTACTTCGCGTCGGATTTCTCTTGGCGAACGCAGCCTGCCGACAGCGCGGTGCCCAACTGGTCAACGGTCTGTTCCATTTCGCCGTTGTTGTAGACCGGAATCGCATGGAAGCCAATCGGCGCGCTATATCCGGTAGCAAACCGCACGAAATACTCCATCGTGCCGGTGTAGTCGAAACTCGTTGCCTGTCGCTGCTTGGACTGCACTGAGTACGTGCCTGGCTGGAGGTTGTCGAAGCGACTTCCCGAAACGAGGTAGCTGCGGTCGACTGACTCATTTTTCTCAATCAACCAAACCCGCTGATCCGACTGGTCAAAGACGATCCGTCGACCAGTTCCAGAACCGGCAGGTGGTGGTGGCGTTGCGGCCTTGGCCTGCGCAGCCGGTGCTGCGGTCGTCAGCGCAGGAGTCGGTTCAGTTGTCGGTTCAGTTGTCGGCGCAGTCGTCGCTTCAGTTACGGCCGAGGCTACCGATTCGATCGCCGCCGCTGCAGTTGCCGTCGCCGCTGCCACAGAAACATCTGCGGCAGGATCTGGCGTCGGCCGAAAGATCGCGGCACCGACAATGACTGCCGTCAGCGTGGCTGCACCCACCAGCAGACCGACGCGACCAATACGCAGCTTGACCTTCGGCGCTGGCGCCTGCTCAAGCCTCATAGGTTCGACGTTAGGCCAGACTATGCGGCGATGACCGACCTCACGATTCGTCCGCGTGGCGGAGTCCTCGTGTCCGGGATCGTACGGTGGCAGTTCGCTCATTTGCCCGAAATCAACACCTGAGCAATCGCACGGTAGGCGTCGGCGCCCTTGTGGTTCTTGGCCGTGCTCAAGATCGACTGCCCGATCGCGGGCGCCTCGGCAAACCGGATCGTCTTAGGGATGGCCGGCTCGAGTACCGGCAGGTCGTAGGTTTCGCCGATCGCGGCCAAAACATTGCGCGCGTGGGCGGTGCGGCCGTCGTACATCGTTGGCAGCACGCCGCGAATAACCAAGTCGGTGTTGATGAACTGGCGAACGTCGTGAATCGTGTCGAGCAGCTGGCCAACGCCGCGGTGCGAAAGGGTCTCTGCCTGAAGTGGAATCAGCACCTCGTCGGCGGCCGAGAGAGCGCCCACGGTGAGTACGCCCAACGCCGGTGGGCAGTCCAACAAAATCCAGTCGTAGTCGTCGGCAACCTTGGCCAACGCCACCCGAAGCCGCTGCTCACGGCCAGTGCGGGTTACTAGGTTCTCTTCGGCCTCGGCCAAAGAGATGTTCGCGGCCAACAGGTCAATGCCCTCGTCGGTGGTGACAATCGCGTCGACGGCCGCAGCCTTGCCCAAAAGCACGTCGGCAACGGTCGTATCAATCTCCTCTGGGTCCAAGCCCAAGGAGAAAGTCAGGCTGCCTTGCGGGTCGAGGTCAACGAGCAGAACTCGTTGTCCGGCCTCGGCCAAAGCCGCACCGATCGAGGCGACGCTAGTGGTCTTGGCGACGCCGCCCTTTTGATTCGCAAGCGCAATCGTGGTGGTCACGCTCATATTCTGCCATTGACCTAGTGCGACCTAGCTCGCCGTGACCGATCCGGGCGCAACTTCCACGGGGGCAACTGGCATGCTAAGCCAATGACGAGGACTGCCCTAATCACTGGCGCGACCGCCGGAATTGGTAACGCGTTCGCCCGAATCCTTGCCTCGCGCGGCACGAATCTGGTTATCGTCTCGCGCACCGAAGAACGCCTTGAATCTGTTGCGAGCGAGCTGCGGACCAAATTCGGCGTCGAGGTCGAGGTGATTGTGGCCGATCTGGCCACTACCGAAGGCATGGCTTTAGTCGCCAACCGGCTGACAGAAGCGGGCCGACCGATCGACCTGCTGGTCAACAATGCCGGAGCCTCGCTAGCCGGCTGGTTCGGCACCACCGACATCTCCGACGAGGACCGGCAATTGGATTTGCTCGTGCGCGCACCGATGCACCTGATGGACGCGGCCATCAAGTCGATGTCTGGTCGCGGCCACGGCGGAATCATCAACGTCGCCAGCGTCGCGGCGTTCACTCCGCGCGGCGCCTACTCAGCTCACAAGGCCTGGCTGGTGAACATTTCCCAGTGGGCCAATATCCACTACGCCGACGTGGGCATCACGGTCCAGGCCTTGTGTCCGGGCTTTACCCGCACCGAGTTCCATCAGCGAATGGGTGCCAGCATCGACGACGTGCCGCGCTGGATGTGGCTAAAGGCCGACCCCCTGGTGAAGGCCTCGCTTAAGGACCTCAGCAAGGGAAAGCCGATTTCGGTGCCGTCAATGCGGTACAAATTCCTGTCAATGCTCGCACGGCACGCTCCGGCGGGTCTGGTCGCAAAGTTTGCGAAGCGCGGCCGATGAGCGTCCCCAAGACACTCGAGGTTCCCGATGGCGTCGAATCGCGAACCATCACCACCACTCGCTCGACTTTCGCGGCTCAGGTTTGCCATGCGCAAGGTGATCGACGTGGCTCGATTCTGTTGATTCCTGGCTGGACTGGCAGCAAGGAAGACTTCACGCCCGTGCTGCCGTTACTGGCTGAAATCGGCTACGACGTGGTCACCTACGACCAGCGGGGTCAGTACGAATCGCCCGGCGCGCCCGATGACGACTACTCGCTTTCGGGTTTAGCGGCCGATGCTCTTTCGCTGGCTGAACAGACTTTCGGGGACGAAAAGTTCCACCTCCTTGGGCATTCGTTTGGTGGCTTAGTTGCCCAGGTGCTGGCGATTGAACACTCAAAACGGATCCGCACGTTGAGTCTGCTTTGTTCGGGCCCTGGCGCACTTGGCGACTCTCCTGCTCGCCCCCTGAAACGAATTTCGCAGGCTATCGGCAAGACGCCACTGCTGCAGATTCACCAACTGCGAGATCAGGGCCTCAAGCAACCCGCGCAGATCACCGCCTTCCTAGCTAAACGATTCACCTCCAACGCTCCGGCCTCGCTCAAGGCAATGACTCAGCACCTGCTCGACGCGCCCGATCGCGTTGACGAGGTTGCCGCGACCGGGGTTACCTGCTGGGTTGGTCGCGGCGAGACTGACGACGCATGGCCGCACGATGCCCAAGCGAAGATGGCCGAACGACTAGGCACCGAAATCGTGATCTTGCCGTCCGCGGCGCACTCGCCAGCAGTCGAGGGCCCCGAGGAGTTCATCGACGAATGGCGAGACTTCCTGGAAGCGAACTAACCCAGGAGTCGCGCCAGTTGCTCAGGGTCGGTGGTGTTGGCCCCGAGGTGAAACTGGTGGCCCTTACCGGTTCCGTGATAGTCACTTGACCCGGTCTTCGCCAAGCCGAGAGCGTCGGCGATCTTCGTCAGTTCGGCGCGCGCGAGTTCGTCATGGTCGGGGTGGTCGACCTCAATGCCGCCAAGGCCAGCGGCCGCCAACTCCCCGAGCACTTCGGCAGTCAACTTCTTCTTACTTTCTCTGGCCCACGCGTGGGCTATTACTGTCTTGCCGCCGGCGGCGCGCACCAACGAAATCGCGTCAAAAAGATCCGCCGAATAGCGACCCACATAGCCGGGTTTGCCCGGCACGAGCCAGTCCCGGAAAGCCTCTTCGCGATCGGCGATATAACCCTTGGCGATCATCGCGTCGGCCACATGGGGCCGACCCCAGGCGGCCGCGTCGCCGGCGACGGCCAGAACTTCTTCGGCGTTTATCTCGATCCCGTGTTCGCCGAGTCGGTCCAGCAGTCGGGGCAACCGCTCAGTCCGGCTTGTAATGACTCGGTCGAGTTCGCCAACCAACTCCGGGTGCGTCGGATCGAACTCGTAGCCAAGCAGGTGAACGCTGACGCCCTCGAACACCGTCGAGATTTCGATTCCCTTGATCAGCCTGATCCCGACTTCGTCGGCGGCGTCCTGCGCCTCGGCCCACCCTTCGGTCGCATCGTGATCAGTCAACGCCACCCCAGTAAGGCCCGATTCAGCTGCTTTGCGGACGAGTTCGGCAGGGGTATCGGTGCCGTCGGAACGGCTGGAGTGAGTGTGGAGGTCAACGCGCACGTTCTAACCCTAGAACCTCAGCGCGGCACCAGCGCCCACAAATCCAAGTCGAGCAGCACACCGGTGGCGTATTTTCCGTCTTCACCGCGCAGCGTCATTGACTCGTCGCGCCCCTTGGTGGCAACCAACCGAAGTCGGATCGCGCCGACCCCTGGCGCACTGGTTTCGGCCTTGTCGAGCACCTCACTCCAGGCGTAGACCGTGTCGCCAGCGAACGCTGGGGCCGCGTGCGAACCACCGTTGATCGCCACGATCAGTTGAGCATTAGCCAGTCCGTTGAAGGACAGTGCCCGCGCCATTGAAATGACATGGCCGCCGTAGATCAACCGGTTCCCATCGGGCCGGGCTTCAACGTTGAAGTGCACCTTGGCGGTGTTTTGCCAAAGGCGGGTCGCCATCATGTGCTCGGATTCGGACAAAGTGACGCCGTCGACGTGATCGATCTTTTCGCCTACGGCGTAGTCGTCGAATCGGTGCGGTTCGCCGGCGGCGGCGAAATCGTAGGAAGTCATGTCCAGACCCGCGGGGATCGGCAGATCGGCGGCGGCCACAACCGAACTAAGTTCGGGCAAAACCGTTTCGGGAGCGGGCGCGGCCTGGTCACGCTTGTGCACCATCACCCAGCGCGCCCAGTCGAGGACGACTTCGCCGTTTTGATCGGTCGCGGTTGAGCGAACGTAGACGACGCCGCTCTTGCCGTTGGAGTTTTGTTTGAGCCCGATCACTTCAGACTTCGTCGAAAGAGTGTCACCGGTGACGATCGGTCGATGGAACCGGCATTCGGCGTACCCCAGGTTCGCCACCGCGTTCAGTGATACGTCTGGCACGGTCTTGCCAAAGGCGATGTGGAAGGCGATGAGTTCTTCAACCGGCGCCGGCGAAAGACCCAACGAGGCCGCAAACTGGGCCGAAGACGGCACGGCAAACCGAGTCGGGTAAAGCGCGCCGTAGAGGGCCCGATCACCGTCGGTGATGGTTCGCGGGGTCGCGTGCTCAATCACCTGCCCGAGTTCGAAGTCCTCAAAGAAGTTGCCGGGGTTTGTCTTGCTCATGGTTTCCTTTGTCCTAACAGCCGAATAGGGATGGAATTTCGGCTGGAAATTAGTTACTGGTCGGCGGCTTCAACCCGGCGAGCAATTCTTGACCCTTGGCGAGGTGCTTGTGCTCAACTAGGACCTCGAACTTGCTTGGCAGGACGGCCTTGACGCTGGAGAAGTCGCGTTCGCCCCGGCTGAAGAAGTAGCCGACTGCGGTGATTGCCACGCCCCACACGATGCCCATGGCCACGCCGGTGGCGAGCGCGTTTAGCCACTGGCCCTTCGCGGCGAAGATGCCCAACAACAGTCCGATCAACAGTCCGAACCAGGCGCCCGCGGCGATGCCACTGAGGATGACCCGGCCCCAAGTCAGCCGGCCAGTAACGCGTTCGAGTTGCTTCAGGTCGGTGCCGACAATTAGCACGTCTTGAACTGGGAACTGCTCATCGGCGAGGTGGTCGACGGCCTTTTGGGCGTCAGCGTAGGAGTCAAAAACCCCGAGCGATTGCGGGTAGTCGAGCGTAAAGATCTTGGCCATGACTCGATCCTAGGCCCGACGACGAAACGGCCCGCCCCCACCTAAGTAGGGACGAGCCGCCTCACGCGAAATTGGGCTCGCTCAGAGCTTGTAATCCTTGAGCAGGTTGCGCCCGATGATCATCTTTTGGATGTCGCTGGTGCCTTCACCAATGAGCATGAACGCGGTCTCGCGGTAGATCCGCTCGATCTCATATTCCTTGGAGTAGCCGTAGCCGCCGTGGATTCTGAACGAATCCTCGACGACCTCGTTGGCGTTCTCGGAGGCAACCATCTTGGCCATGCCGGCCTCGACGTCCATCCGCTCGCCTGAATCCTTCAGGCGAGCCGCGCGGACCATCATGTTGTGCGAAACCTCGACCTTGGTACCCATGTCGGCTAGACGGAACAACACGGCCTGGTGGTCGGCGATCTTCTTGCCGAAAGTCTTTCGCTGTTGGGCGTAAGCGATCGCGAGTTCGAAGGCACGAATCTGTAGGCCACATGCGCGGGCGGCCACGTTCACGCGACCAACTTCGACGCCGTCCATCATCTGGAAGAAGCCCTTGCCCGGGGTGCCGCCAAGAATCTGGTCGGCACCGATCTTGTGGTCTTCCAAGATGAGTTCGGTCGTCTCGACGCCCTTGTAGCCCATCTTGTCGATCTTGCCCGGAACGGTCACGCCCTGAGCAGTCTGGCCGAAGCCGGCTTCCTTCTCGACCAAGAAGGTGGTCATGTTCTTGTATACCGATTCGGCACCTTCGTCGGTCTTGCACAACAGTGCAACCAAGGTGGAGGTGGCGCCGTTGGTCAGCCACATCTTCTGGCCGGTGATCGAGTAGGAGCCGTCGTCAAGCTTGGTGCCCTTGGTGCTGACCGCGGAGACATCCGAGCCGAGGCCCGGCTCCGACATGCTGAACGCACCGCGCACCTCGCCGGTAGCCATTCGCGGCAGGTATTTGGCCTTTTGCTCTTCGGTGCCGTGCTGCATCAGCAAGTAAGCGACGATGAAGTGCGTGTTGATGACGCCCGAGACGCTCATCCAGCCGCGGGCGATCTCCTCGACGACCAGCGCGTAGGTCAGCAGCGACTCGCCGAGCCCGCCGAACTCTTCGGGGATCGTCAGACCGAAAACGCCCAACTCTTTGAGTCCTTCGATGATCTCGGTCGGGTACTCATCGGCGTGCTCGAGTTCTTGGGCGACCGGAATGATCTTCTCGTTGACAAAGGTCGTGATCGTCTTGAGGATCTCGGACTGGATGTCAGTTAGACCCTCAGTCGTGGCCAGACGTCCCATAGTTGTACTCCTTGAAAAATGGGTGGGAATCGCACTGAGCCTACCGGGGTGACCTGCGCGGCGACGGGCCGAGGTGGCCAGATCGGTTTCGACTGCGCTCACAGCCGCAAAGCAAAGTCGCCTGCCTTGAACGGTTCGCGCCGTCTTGGCCGGTAACCTCAGCACTGTGACCAATGCGCCGAACCGGATCTTCGTGTCCCGCATCGTCGGCCAAGCAGTATTCGACCCGGCTGGCGACCAGGTGGGCAAACTTCGCGATGTCGTCGTTGCAGTCCGCACCAGTTCGCAACGTCCCCGTGTCCTCGGTTTAGTGGTCGAAATCCTCGGTCGGCGGCGAGTCTTCTTGCCGATCACCCGGGTAATCTCGATGGATTCGGGCCAGATCATCACGACCGGCGTACTGAACCTGCGTCGCTTTCAACAGCGATCAACCGAAACACTGGTCGTCCACGAACTTTTTGACCGCCAGGTCGTCCTCGACGATGACGTGAAGGCCAGCGTCTATGACTTAGCGATCGAGCAAGACCCGCGTCGTGATTGGTACATCTCGACCGTCGCTACCGCCGAACACACCAAACGGTTCGGCCGAGTCGGCGCCAGTCATGTGGTTGCCTGGGACGAGGTTCGTGGTCTGGCCAGCGATGCCAGCGCCCAAGGCGCCACGCACCTGCTGGCAACGATGGACGAAATGCGACCGGCCGACTTAGCCAATGCCTTGCGCGACTTAGCACCGAAACGACGAATGGAGATCGTCGCCGCTCTTGGTGATGAGCGTCTAGCCGATGTGCTCGAGGAATTGCCCGAGCGATTCCAAGTCGAAATCCTCGGCGTGCTCGACCCCGAACGCGGCGCGGATGTCTTGGAGGAGATGAACCCCGACGACGCGGCCGACCTGTTGGGCGAATTGCCGGCCCAGACGGCCGAAGAACTACTAGAACTCATGGAGCCCGAAGAAGCCGAGGATGTGCGCCGACTGCTCAGCTATGAGGAGCGCACCGCCGGCGGCATGATGACCACCGAACCCGTCATCGTTGGCGCCGACGCCACCATCGCAGAGGCCTTGGCGATGATTCGCGAACCCGAGCTAAGCCCGGCACTCGCTTCGACGGTTTACGTCTGCCGGACGCCGTTGGAGACTCCTACTGGTCGCTTTTTGGGTATCGCGCACTTTCAAGCGCTACTGCGTGAGCCGCCGTCGACTCTGGTTAGCCAGATCGTCGACAACGACATTGACTGGCCCAGGCCGACCGCCAGTCTTGCCGAAGTCGCCGGACTGTTGGCCGCCTACAATCTCGTGGCGCTGCCGGTGGTCGACGAGAACCAGCACCTGCTCGGTTCGGTGACTGTTGACGACGTGCTCGACCACCTGCTTCCCGAAGGGTGGCGCGAAAATGGCTGACCGCGAACGCCTAGATCAACCACGCCAACTTCGTCGACGTCTCGGTCGAGGCTGGTCCACGAGGCGTGAACTGGACCCCGAGGCCTTCGGCAAGTTCGCCGAAGGTGCCGCGAGGTTCCTTGGCACGGCACGCTTCATCGCCTGGATGACAGTTTTTATCGCGATTTGGCTGCTGTGGAATATGCCGCTGGGCCCAGAACGACCGCGCTGGGACGCCTACCCGTTCATCTTCCTTACGCTGATTTTGTCCCTGCAGGCGTCCTATGCGGCCCCGCTGATTCTGTTGGCGCAGAACCGCCAAGAGGCCCGCGACCGGATCGCCGCCGAACAGGACCGCGACGCCGCCGCTAGATCGCACGCCGACATGGAGTTCCTCGCGCGCGAAGTGGCCAGTCTGCGGATCGGCTTGGGCGAAGTCGCCACCCGCGACTTCCTGCGCAGCGAACTGCGCGGTTTCCTCGCCGAGTTGGAAAAACCAGACCCCGAAGAATCGCCTACCAAAGGCGATTTAGACAACTGAGGGCGCGAACTGCCGTTCTTGGCCAAGACGTAGACTGGGCCGCATGTCTGCGCCCACCACCGAACAAATCATTGAGGCCCTCGCGAAGGTCAATGACCCCGAGATCAAACGGCCGATCACCGAACTGGGCATGGTAGATGCGGTCACCGTCGGAGAAACCGAAATCGTGGTGCGGTTGCTGCTGACCGTTGCCGGCTGCCCCCTCAAAGACACCCTCACCCGCGACATCACCGCCGCTGTTGGCGAAGTTGCCCCGACCTACACCGTTCGGGTCGATATGGGCGTGATGACCGACGAGCAGCGAAAAGAAATGCAGGCGCAGTTGCGCGGCGGTCGCGCCGAACGCGAGATCCCATTCGCCCAGCCCGGTTCGCTCACCAAGGTTTACGCAATCGCCTCCGGCAAGGGCGGCGTTGGCAAGTCCTCGGTGACGGTGAACCTCGCAGTGGCGATGGCCCGCAGCGGGCTGAAAGTTGGCGTCGTCGACGCTGACATTTATGGCCACTCGATCCCCGACATGCTCGGCGTTGGAGACGAACGGCCGACTCAAGTCGAAGACATGATCATGCCGGTACCTGCGGTAATTGACGCCGAAAACGACATCAGTCTCAAGGTGATCAGCATCGGCATGCTCAAGCCGCGCAAGGATCAGGTCGTCGCTTGGCGCGGCCCGATGCTCGACCGGGCACTCGTTCAAATGCTTGCCGACGTCTTCTGGGGCGATCTGGACGCATTGTTCCTCGATCTGCCGCCAGGCACCGGCGATATGGCGATCAGCTTCGGTCAGCACCTGCCAAACGCCGAAGTAATCGTCGTCACCACCCCGCAGCAGGCGGCCGCCCAGGTCGCCGAACGGGCCGGCACGATGGCCTCGATGATGCATCAGCGGGTGGTCGGCGTAGTCGAGAACATGTCTTGGTTGCAGTTGCCGACCGGCGAAAAAATGGAAGTGTTCGGCAGCGGCGGCGCCGAACAAGTCGCCGGCACTCTCAGTGCTCGCCTCGGCTACGAGGTGAAGGTCCTGGGCCAGATCCCGCTGGAAGAGAAGCTCCGCGAGGGCGGCGACAGCGGACTGCCGATCGTTGCGGCGGCCCCCGAAGCGGCCTCCGCGAAGGTGCTCCAGCAGATTTCCGACGAACTCAGCGGCCGGACTCGTGGCCTTGCCGGCATGCAATTGGGTCTGTCACCGGCCGGTCGACTGTAGGATCCGGTCGTGGGCCTGGGCTGGATGGAGATCGGCACGATCATGGTCGTGGCGATGGTTGTGTTCGGCCCAGAGCGACTTCCGGCACTTGCCAAACAGGCCGCACAGTTCGTCAAAATGCTGCGTCAGATGGCCCAGAACGCGAAGGCCGAACTCGCTTCAGAGTTGGGCGAGGACTTTCAGGGCATGAACTTGCGGGACTTGGATCCGCGCGCCGCTATCCGCGACGCGATGCTTTCGGAGCCGCCCCCAGTTCAAACGCCAACAAAACGAGTCTTGGGGCCGAATGAGCAGCCGCCGTTCGATTCGGAAGCTACCTGACCAGTTGATCTGTTAATCGGTCAGCAGCCGACGCTGCCCAGCACCCGCGTATGACCAACGAGTGGTTCACGGTGTTGCAGTTCTCTACGAAGCATCGCCCGGCCGCGATGAATACGAGTTCTGACCGTCGAAATTTTCACGCCGAGCACGTCAGCGATTTCAGCTTGGCTCAACTGCTCGACATCGCACAGCACCACCGGCACCCGAAAACGCACTGGCAGGGTCGCCAACGCGGCCTCAATATCGGGATCGAAACCAGCCCCGACCACGACGTCATGAGGCAGCGCGGACGGATCAACGAGACGCTCTTCGTGCATTGGCGTTAACGCTTGGGAACGCTGACGACCCGACTTGCGGGCCCGATCGAGGAACATGTTGGTGGTGATCCGGTGTAGCCAGCCTTCAAAGTTTCCGTCTTCGTATTCGTCCATCGAGGCAAACACCCGCAAAAAAACGTCATGAGTGAGGTCTTCAGCGTCCTGACGGTTGCCGGTGAGCCGGTAGGCCAATCGACCAACTTGAATACTGTGTCGGGCATAGATTTGCGATTGATCTGCTGAGGCCAAGCCGACGCCGGTCATGGTTCTAATTCTTGCTACCTATTCTGAGAGAACCACAAGAGTTCGCTGACTGTTGGCGAAGTGTCGCGCGTTTGGCCAGCGACACCGGCACAAGGTCACCGTGGCGACCCAGTCACGTCGATAGGCTGACGTCAACCGTTCGATGAATAAGAGGCACCATGACCACCGATGCGACTTTGGCTTACGCAGAGCAGTTCCAGCCCGAGGATCACCACCTGCAAACCGCCCGTCAACATGCCGAATCCGTTGGTGTGGTCCCGGTACTGCCTGGCGCTCGCGCTGCCTTGACGTTCTTGGCTGGCGCCGCTGGCGCGCACAACATCGCCGAGATCGGCACCGGCACTGGCGTCTCGGGCTTGGCCTTGCTTCGCGGCATGGCCGACGGCGGCGTCTTGACGTCGGTAGACCTAGAGGCCGAGAACCAGCGGCTGGCTCGTGAAGTGTTCTTGGCCGCCGGCATTGGTCCTACTCGCTTTCGGCTCATTACCGGCTCGGCCTTGCAGGTTTTGCCGCGGCTCAATGACGGCGGCTACGACATGGTGTTCTGCGACGGCGACAAGGTTGAATACGCCGAATACTTCGAAGAGGCCCTGCGGCTGACTCGGCCCGGCGGTTTCGTGGTGTTCGACAACGCACTGTGGCATGACCGGGTGGCCGATCCGTCACAGCGTGACCCAGAGACGCTCGCGATTCGTGAGTTGATTGAACGTGTTGGTGCTGACGAGGATCTTTCGTCGCTGCTGATCCCACTGGGTGACGGCCTGCTGGTGATCCAGAAAGCCAAGTGAACGCCGGCTGCGGCCTACGCTTCGAATTTGGCCGCTGAGCGGAACCCTGCCGGCCCGCGAACAACCGCGACCACTTCAAAGGGCTCAACTACTGGCAGCGAGCCCACAAGTTTCGTACCGGGGACTTCGGCTGCACGCTGCTCGAAGTCGGCTTGGAACTGGGCACGAGCGTCGTCGCTAACGAAAACGTAGGTCCCTTCGAACCATTCGCCCTCGCGCGCCCGCCAAGTCTTGAACCTAAGTCCTGGCAAACCAGCAAACTTAGCGTGGGACTCATTTTCGACATAGTCGCGAAGTTTCGCCAGAGTGTCGGCAGGAGCCGCCGCTAACGACCAACGGACGGTCAGTCCGTACACGGCGTCAGACGGCCTTGAGTGCGTCGCCGAGTGTGGCGGCCTCTTCGTTGTTCAGCTCCACAACCAGACGTCCGCCGCCCTCAAGTGGCACGCGCATCACGATGCAGCGTCCCTCTTTGGTGACCTCCATCGGTCCGTCGCCGGTCCGAGGCTTCATGGCGGCCATCTGGTACCCCTCTCGTTGCCTGCCCGCGAATCGGGCACAGCGTCCATTATCGCCCATCGGGCCTAACTATTAGGCCGCTGGGGTCAAAGAACCTCAGGCAGTGCGCAGTTCGTCGCTTTCGAGTCCTGCTTCGAGGGCTGGCTGCGGCGAAACAATGGCCGGGTCGATCTCGGGACGAATCCCAAGCATGGCAACCAGTTCTTGCTCAGTGGCTAGGCGCTCTTCGAGTTCATCGATCTGGCTGGCACCAGCAGCGATATCGGCACGCAAGCGCGCGATCTCAGTTTCGCTGGCACGTAGCCGGTCGCTGACTGCACGACGGAACGAAGCATCTACTTCGAGATGCTCACGCTCACGCTTGGCTTGCAGCCGAGCGTCACGAGACCGGTCACGCGCAAACATCAGGCGCATATCGCGGATCTCTTCGGACATAAGGACGGTCGAGGAAATCCCCGCCGAGAGGGCCACGCAGGCGGCCATAATTAGAGCCGGAATCGATTGCAGGGTCACGGCGACAACCACAACGAGAGCGGCCAGAGCAAGCACGAACGCGGCGGATGTCACGCGCAGCGAACGGGGAAGTGTGCGGCTGGACATGCGGACAGACTAGGACGAAAACTTCGTCCAAATCGTGACGGCACGCCGAGCGAAACGACAAAGTTTCAGGTTGTACCTGAACGTTTAGCCGCTTCATATGCCGCGAGGTAGCGCGGCACTACCGCCGAGGCCGTAAACCAGGTGGCCCGACGTTTACCTGCGTTCCCTAAGAGTTCGCGGCGGGCCGGATCTGCCAGCAACGAATCGATTGCTGCGGCCATCTCGGCGGGTTTAGGTTCGACGACTAGGCCCGCGTCGCCAACAATCTCTGGCAACGAGCCGATCTTTGATGCAACGAGCGCCGTGCCAGCTGCCATTGCCTCAATCGCGACCAACCCAAACGGCTCAGCCCAACGCGAGGGCATCACCACTAGAGTCGCTGCCTGCATTGCGCCTTGGATCTGCTCATTTGGCACGTGTTGAAGTACTCGCACATCGGCAGTGCCAGCCAGCACGCGCCAAGGCGCCGGATCACCGTGCCCAATCAGCACCAACGGCACCTGGGACGCCAACTCGCGGTGCGCCTGGATCAGCAAATCTGCACCCTTATGCGCCGACAGGGCGCCAACGAACAAGATGAAGTCACCCTCGGGCAAACCCGGCGGTCGGGGGCGAGTTCGCTCGGCCAAGATGTCGTCGGCGACAAATGGCGGCACCACCGTGCTGCGCTCTGGTTCAGCAGCCGCAGCTGAAGCCGCGCCCACCGCAGCGGTGATCGGCAGGAACTGCGACACCTTACTCAGCCGGTGCCGCCCTTCGCGCAGCCCGGAAGCAAGCGCAGTGCCTTTGGCTACCCCGTAGAAGTTGCTGGCACAGCGCACGCAACGACCCAGTGACGGCCCGGCGCATTGCGCGTCCAGCTCGTCCAGATGGATCAGCGTCTTCTTAGCGCACACTAGGCCGTAGTCGTGCAGCGAGGTGACTAGTCGAGTGTCTGGTCCAAGTCGCAGCGCGGAGGCCGACGAGACAATCCAGCCGTGCGCGTGAATGATGTCTGGTTGCCATTGGTCGATGAGTTCTTGGAGTCGCCGAACCAGTGGCGGGTCGGGTGCGGTTGGGTGCAGCAGGTGGTCGTCCGATTCGGCGAACCTAGCCAGCTTGTGGGTCCAGCCGCGCAACCGGTGAACCCGAACCGAGCCCTCGTCGCTCACTTCGGGCAATCCTTCGCGAGCCAGCGTGGCCACTGCACTCTCGTGGCCTCGGTCGGCTAACTCGTTCGCCAAGCGCTGTACGACTTGCTCAAGTCCGCCAGGCGCCGGCGGATAGGAGTCGCTTAGCTGCAGGATCCTCATTCGGCTGACCGTTCGAGGGGTGCCGAAGTTTTTGCCGGCACGATCTTTCGCCAAAAGACGAGGGTGACCAAGGCGCCAAGCGACTGCGCAGTTAGCCACCAGATTCCGACCGCGTCAATTCCCCAACTCGGCAAAGTCACCCAAGACATCACCACTACGAAAACCGCCATCGCTAGGTTCAGCCAAATCGCTGCGGCCATTCGGTTCGAGGCGCGCAAGACGGCGACAACCACGTTGGTCAAGGCGTCGGGGATTGAGGAGAGCGTCAACAGCACCAGCAGCGCCGCACCTGCTTTTGCGTACTCAGGACCAAATACCAGCAATAGCAACCGGCCGCCAACCAGATAGGCCACGATCGGCAAGGCCAGCAGGCCCAAGATGAGCTTTAGGCTGCGCAACACCAACGCGTCGTCGACGCCGTTGGTGGCGGCGGCCGAAAACAGTGCTGTCGACACAGCTGGACTGACCATGAAGAAAACCGAACCAAGCATCCAGGTGATGTAGAAGTAGGCGTTCTGTTCCGGATTCAACCGGGCGACCACAATCAGCGGCAGCAGGTAGCCCGGAATCATCGCCGTGACCGTGATCAGGTGCTGGCCCACGAGCGAGTGCCGCATTTGCCAAAGATGCTCGCGAACATCGCCGAAAACTGGCGCGAGCGACCGGTCGCCACGGCGCGAGAACGACCACCAGGTGTAGCCAATGGACAATGCAGCCGAGATAGTCCAGGCCCAAAAAATTGCTGCGGTACCGCTGAATTGGATCAGCAGCAGCGCAAAGAACGGGATCCGGAGTCCACACATCAGCGTGTTGCGCAGGAACAGCACCGGACCACGGGCCTCAGAGATGCAGATGTAGTCGACCACTGAGCCGACCGCAAACAAGACGGCCGAGGCCAAGAAGGCCGCGCTTGCCCAACCGGAGTCCAGGCCTGGCACCAGGGCGAACCCGGCGGCCGAGGC
The DNA here is from genome assembly GCA_035401705.1 of Aeromicrobium sp. GTDB lineage: Bacteria > Actinomycetota > Actinomycetes > Propionibacteriales > Nocardioidaceae > Aeromicrobium. Next base: position 84,761 of record DAONBX010000002.1, on the reverse strand, counting down.
GGCAATGATCAACACCCCGCCAACCAAACTCGTGCCGATTGCAGTCACGAGGCCGACCGTGACGTACTGGCGCCAACGGCGATCGGTTTGCGCTTGCGGCAGCCATTCAACTAGGGCGGCCGCGGCCCCAATGCTGGCCACGACGGCCACCAATTGGACGCCGCTGGCAAAAGCCGCACCGATACCGCTGGTGGTTGGGTCAGACAACCGGGTGACGACCATCCAGAAGACAAAACCCAAGCCGGAAGTGATCAGCGTGCTGCCCATGATGGCAACGCTGTTTCCCACTACTGGATCGCGAAGCGCACTAAGTCGACTCATCGGACGTACACGGCCATGAAGACTTGCCGTTCGATTGGTTCGCCAGTCGGGCCGACGAACCGGACGGTCACCTCGATCCGGGCGGCGCCAGGGGTTTCGGGCGCACGAACTCGTGCAGACCCGCGGAACCCAGAGTCCGAGTCGGCCACCGACGGCACCGAAGTCACATCGACCTTTGTGGTCTGATCGTCGCCGAGGCGAATCTGCGACCACGGCACCTGCTTGACCTCGTAGCCGAAGGAGTGCAGTTCCCAACTGACGAAGACTTGCGCACCGGCGTCTACTTGTCGTTCCTCGATGGAACTGGCCACGGCTGGGTCGGTGAACGACAAAACCTCGAACTGTTCTACCGGTCGGTCTTGGATCGCGACGGCAATCGAGCCGGCTAATACCAACACGGTTGCGGCAAGGACTGCGGCGATCACGTCGCGCATCGGCAAGAAGCCGGCACCGATCGCTTCGCGACGGAAGACCACCGCCGCCAGCACCATCGCGGCGCAGACGAACGACATCGTCCCCGCCACCTCAGTGTGGCTGATGCCACGACCGCTGTAGTGCAGGAATAGTCCCACGATCAACATCACCACAATGCCCAGCACAAGGCCAAGGACGCCGTGAAAAACTCGCCCTCGTTGGTGATTGCCCAGCAGCAGTGAAGCAAGTGCCGACCCGCCGATCCAAACCAGCACGCCGGCCGCCGGGGCCGTCAGCCAGACGAACGGCACAAACTGCACGATCGCGGCCGAAATCAGCACGGCGATCAGCGAATAGACAGCCCACTTTGCCGGGGCGACGGGCGCAACTCGGTTACCTCTCATGAGCCACCTCCGTCGTTGCTGCTGCTTTGGTTGATGCTTTGGCCGATCAACTGCAAGTCGAGTCGATAGACCCGCAAATGCTCGGTGGTGATTACCAGCGATGCCCAGGGAACGACGTCTAGCCGCTCGAGGTTCTCTTTCGGGGTCGGCAGCGTCAGCAACGGGTCATGTTGACCGAAGTTGTGACCGTTGAAGGCGGCCTCTTCAGCCATCCGCACGTCAACGACCAAATAGTTGTACTGCGAAGTCAGCAGCATTTGCGCGAGTTCTGGTGAGGGGTCGTCGTCACGTTGGACCAACTCCCAAGCCGGGAAGCCAAGAGACGGCGCAGCGATGTCGTGGCCACCATAGGCCGCCAACTGCAGGCTCGTGTAAGCATCGGTGACGACGCGGACCCGCCCGGCTTGGGCCGCCAGCGCCTCGCCCACGATTCTTGCTTCGGCGCTGGCCGAGCGCGTGTCTGTCCCCCACCGCCAAGGGCCGGGGAAGCGGTATGGGTCGTTTAGCCCGCCGCCGACATTGCCAATCAGCAGGACCACGAAGCCGACTCCAGCCAGCCACGAGCGAGTTCGAGTGGACATTCGTTCGCTGGGCCGCAACAGGACGAACGCCGCGATCACCGCGATACCGACGTAAGTAAACCCCCAAGAGCGGCGGGCGCCTTCGGCACCTGAGGGCGCCAAAATGAAGAGCACGGCCGGGAAGTAGATCATGCCGAACGCCATCAGCCCGACCGCGGTTGAATACCAACGATTGCGGTCGCGCCAGATCGCCCACACGACAACCAAGGCGATCAAACCGAGCAGAACTGGTGCGGCCGCGGTGAAGGCTCGCTCCCAAATCGGCTGGACACTGTCAGCCAACAACCGTCGTCCGGTATCGCCGTCGTCTCGGGCGATGCTGTTCAGTTCGACAACCGAACCGCCGAAATAGGGTCGCAGGTAGTCGATCGTGGCCGGCGCCGCCCAGGTGACCCAGCCGGCCACCGTCAGCACAAACCCGACCAGCAGGACCAGCCAAGTTTGGCGCTCCGGCCGAGGATTGAGTTGCGGTCGGTCATCGGTTCTCCACTTACGCAGAGACGGCCATAGCAGCGCGACCACTAACAGACCAACAAGTGCCGCAGTCAAAAACAAGGCCGTTAGGTGGTGGGTGACGATCGTGGCCATACCGAGCACAATCGCGGTCAGCAGGAGCCCGTATCGGCGGCGGCGATCCAACGTTCTGGCGGCCAGCACGCCCAGCGCCAAAATCCACAAGAAGTAGTTGATCGTTATCGACTCGTAGGCGTACTGAGTGGAGAAGTAAACCGCAGACGGATTGATTGCATAAACGATGGCGCCGATCGCGCCAGCACGCGAGGAGTTCAGACAACCGTCAACGATGAAGAAAACTGCGACGATGCCGGCGGCGTGCAGCACGTGAACGATGGTTACTCCGCTGATCCAGACCGGCAGGCCAGACAGTAGATGCAACACCGCAGTGACCGCCGAAGTGCCCGGGAAACTTTGCACGATCGGGATCAACGCATTTGGCACAAACAGATGACCAGTGTCGAGAACGTCGATTGCGGCCCGGTAGTGGGCGTACTCATCGTGATACGACGGCGCAAACGGATTTCGCAGAAACTTTGGGAAGCCACTAATGACGGCGAACAGGGTAACCGCGAGCAGGCGGTCTCGGCGAGCACTCGTGGCGGCGACCGCTTGGAAGGCCACCGGCAGTAAAGCCGAAAGCATGCCCACCCAAAAAACCGTGTAGTAAAGCACCGCCGGCATGCCTTCGGCCGCGAGCCGAAAAGAGATACCGATCGTGACAATTCCGATGGCTAGCAGAGCCAGAACGGTACGCCGACGTGGTGCTGCTGGCGTTCGCAGCACCATCGGATCGATCAGTCGCGCGGACTGGGCCGGTTTGGTCGTGCTCATATGGCGTCGGCTAACCGATCGAATGCGTCGGTGGTCTCATCCCACGAATGCGGGTCCGCAAAACGCTCTGCCCGGTTTGTGCGCACTTGCTTTAACGCTTCGCTCATCGCAGCGACATCGTCTTGGTCAACGAGTTTGACGCCGGCGTAATCCTTGACCGCGTCGACGAGCCCTCCGGTTGCGTACATCACTACATGTAAACCGTTCGCCATCGCGATATGCAACGGCCCACTTGCCGAACCGCGTCGATACGGCAGCACCAAAACATCGGCGGAGGCGAAATAGTTCGCGGCCTCCTCGTCGGTGACGTACCGATTCACGAAGTCGATTCGGTCGCGGTACTTGCTGACCGCGATCTTTTCGGCCGGCAGATCCCAGTTTTCCCAAGTTTCACCAACGACAGTCAGGTGAAAGTCTGCGGCATCTTCAGCGCTCATCAGATCAAGCGCAAGAACGGCGTCTTCTGTTCCCTTGTAGGGCCGAATCAACCCAAAGCACAGCAGTCGGGTGACTTGATCGTTGGCGTCTCTAACGGGTTGTTCGGCAACCGACATGTGGTCGTAGGGGCCATGCGGCGCGACCTCGAGCTCTAGTCGGTCGATCCGTTTGCCGCCGTATGTTTGGCGCAACAGTTCACGGTCGTGCTCGTTGTGCACAAGTGCGCCATCAGCCATTCGAAGCAGCAGCGGCGTGCAAAGTCGCGCATAGGCCGCGACCCCAGGGACTTCGGCTTCGCCGGTGTCTTGGGCTTCATGGAACTCGATCACCACGTCGATTCGCAACACCTTGGCCACCAACGCCAGCAGCAGGTAGGTATGCAGGACAGCCGCGGTCCACCACTGCAAAACCATTACATCGGGACGGTTTCGCACCAGTCGCCAGATTGCGGGGATAATTCGCGGGAACCAGAACCAGTCGATCTGACCGAAGCGGCGAACCGAAGGGTCGTAATCCAGTGCGGTGAGGTTGTCGCCCACCCGGTCGCCGCCTGGGTAAAGCTTTGCCGGAATTAGCCGGTCGAGCAGCAGCACGCCCACTTTGTGGTTTGCTGCCAGCGCGTTGGCCAACCGGCAGGTGTAGACCGAGATCCCGCTGAGGAAGCGAAAACTCGGCCCAACAACCAGAAACGAACGACTCATCCGGATTGAAGCCCGGCCTCCTGCAGTGGCGTCTCCGTCAAATCTGCCCGACGAACAGTCCAACGATCGGCACCGACAGTCGGCGCGCTATTGAGCGCCGGGGTGATGTTGCCAACTGGCAGACGCACGGGGCGACGCAGTCGGGTCATCAGCAGAATGCGCAGGCATTCAAAGCCGTCACGCCAAGAGATCTTCTTGCCCTCATCGATCGTGCGACCCACATAAGAGATCGGCACCTCGTAAGGGCGGACACCGGCATGCAGCAAGTGAGCGACGATCTCCGAATCGAGCCCGAAGCCCTTTTCGCGAACCGGCATCGCCCTGATGTCTGCCACCGGCAGCAACTTCAAGCAGGTGTGCATATCGGTGACACACGAGTCGAACAACAGGTTCGCGGCCAAGGTGGTCGCGCGGCCACCAACAGCGAACTTCAGCGAGGTGAAGCGCGAGTTCAGGCCGAAGATTCGGGTGCCGAAGACGTGGTTGGTTTCACCGCGCAACACCGGCATCAGCATCGCGGGGATGTCGTTCGGGGTGTATTCAAGGTCCGAATCGAGGATCACTACGTGGGTTCCTCGCGCCTGCCGGACGCCGGCACGAACTGCCGACCCCTTGCCCTGGTTCATCGGCAGGTGCCGAACAATGACACCTGGACCGGCGAAGCGGTCGATGATGCCAGCAGTGGCGTCACTGCTGCCGTCGTTTACGACGATGAGTTCTACCTGGCATGGGAAGTCAACGGAGAGGACCCGATCGATCGCGTGAGCGACCGTCTTTTCCTCGTTGTAGACAGGCATGACGATCGAAAGTGAGGTCATGGTGAAGTACTTGCTCCTGCTTCTGGCGGCATGCTGCCGACGTGCGACCACAGACCCGATTCTGTGGTTCCTTTGGACACGCTACAAAGCCAGACGCGGTTGCGTAAGCCATATGACGCGATTTCTCACGTGACCTGACTCACCTTCGTGATTTCGACGTGGCCTTGGTCACTAATTCCACTGATTACTAGGGAAACTATAGTTTATATTTTTGGTTGCCACTACCGTAATAAGGTGATTGCGAACAAATCTCGGAAAACTCTCGGCGTCCTGCTCTCATCGGCGGCCGTAATTCTCGTACTCGGCCTTCTCGGCGGCTGCAGTGGTGAATCCAAGGAAAAGGTCGCCCCCAAGAAGGGTCCCTACTATCTGTCGATCGGTGACTCCTACGCCGCTGGCTTTCGCCCGGCCGTGGACGGTCACGACGCGGAAAACTCCACCGACGGCTTCGCGTTCAAGATCGCCTCGCAAACCGGACTTACCCTGATGAACTACGCCTGCTCTGGCATCACTGCCGTCGATTATGTCGAGGGCGCACCGTGCGTGCCGACCGCTCGGCCGGTCGGCGGCCCCGAACCAACAGACAGCTCCGAAGGCGACGCGGTGCTCGCGTGGCTTGACAAGCACGGCGACGAAGTCGAATTGGTGACGGTGATCCTCGGCGGCAATGACGTTCAAGGCTGCATCGAGGCCGCCGACTGGCGCACCTGCTCCAAGAGCGAAATGAAGCGAGTCCAGGTCACCTTGGACCAATTGCTTTCTGGTATCCGAGCCCGGGTCGGCGATTCGGTCCCGATCATCGGCCTGAACTATCCGAACGTCCTCTTGGCCAACCCGGCGCTTTCGCCGGTTCCAGATGGCGACGCCACCGAATCGATCGAGTTCTTCAACGAGATCATCAATCCGGCCCTCAAAGAGACCTATGAAAAGCATGGCGTGAAGACCGCCGACGTTACGGCCGCTTTTGGCGGGAACCTACCGGCCGATGACATGGTCGACTCGGAGGAATTTGGCACGATTCCCCGGCGCGCCGAGCAGATTTGCCAGTTGACCTACTACTGCCAACTCCGCGACGTTCACCCCACCAATGAAGGTCACCGCCGGATCGCCGAACTCGTGCTCAAGGTCAACCAGAAACAGTCGTGACTTCCGTGCCTCGAGTACTACTGGTTAGCCCCGGCTATCCGCCAAGCCTCGGCGGCGTAGAAGGCCACGTCGCCGGACTGGCGACGAACTTGGTCGAACTGGGCTGGCAGGTCGAAGTGTTGACCGCTCGCCGAGGTGTGCGCGGCGTCCAGCATGAGGACCGAGGAGGCGTACAGGTCACTGTCCTTCCTGCGTGGTCGCTCAAGTCGATGTCGGTCGCACCGCGACTGCTCTGGCGGGCTTTGCGCACCAGCGGCGACTACGATGTCGTCCACGTGCACAGTTATCACGCGTTGACCGGTTTAGCTGCCCTGCGGCGACGCGGGCGCTTGGTGTTCACGCCGCACTTTCATGGCGGCGGCCACTCGCGGTTCGCCAAACTGCTGCACCGTGGCTTTCATCTGCTTGGCCGGCGCTGCTTCGAAAATGCGAATGAGGTCATCTGTGTTTCGGCGGCCGAACGTGAACTGCTGATCGGCCAATACCCCGAAACGGCAAACAAAATCACGGTGATTCCAAATGGAGTCAACGTCGATTCGGTTCATGCGGCTGAGCCGTTTGCCACGACCGAACCAGTCGTGCTGAGCCTCGGCCGGGTCGAACCATACAAGAACGTCACCGGCCTCGTTCAAGCATTCCGCGGGCTTGAAACCGGAGCCAAACTGGTGATCCTTGGCAGCGGTTCGGCGCTCGATGACGTTCGGGCCGAAGCCAGCGACGATTCACGAGTCCAGGTCATTGGGGCGGTCAGCGACGAAGAGGTAAACCGCTGGTTGCGCACCGCAGCAGTGTTGGTTTCGCTGTCAGAACATGAGGCCTTCGGCATGGCGCCGCTCGAGGCCGCCGCCGGCGGAGCGAGGCTCGTGCTCAGCGACATCGCCGCCCACCGCGAAATCACTGACGCTTACTTGAGCGATCGGGCCGAACTGGTCACCGCGACCAATCTGACCGAAGTGACCACTGCCATTTCGGCCGCCCTAACCGGACCAAAACTTGGCCCGGCCGTAGTTCCATCTTGGCGAGACGTCGCCGAAGCCACCGCTGCCGTCTATCGAGGAGACCAGCCATGACCAGTCGTCGGATGAACCTGTTGGACCGCCCGTGGCGGGACCACTTCCATGCCGCGGTCGCGTCGAAAGTGGATGCACCAACTTTGGCCGAACTGCGCGAATCGTTCGTCCAGTTCATCACCGAGCATCCCGACCACGCCATCGCCGGCCGGATCTCAGCGGACCAAAAGCGTTGGGTGCAGGTGCCGGCGGCCGAGCGTCGGGCGCACGCCGAACAGGTTTTCGCACCCGGGCCGCATAACACCGATCCTCAAGGCTGGTTGAACCACGCGATCGCTGGGGTGAAGCCTCAATTTCCGCTCTCCGTTTATGTCGGCGATGACACGATTTCGATTTCGCTAACCCACATGTCCACCGATGGGGCGAGCTGTTCACTGGTGATCAGTGCGATCGCCCGCAATGACTTCGGCGCCTTCGCCTCGCTGGAACCACACGCCGATCTGGCGATGTTGCTACGGGCCGCAGCCAAGTCGCTACGCGAGTTCGGTTCGCGCTGGTGGGCGACCTTCCGCGGCCGAGACACCAAAGAGGTCGCCGCCAGCTCTAAGCCACCGGCCATCGAACCGACCGTTTGGACGAGCAAACCACCGGCCCCAACCGCCGCCATGCATCGTCTCGAGCCGGCAACCATGGCCGCGCTGAACGCTTGGCGAAAGTCCGCGGCCGCAGAGATGTCGCTAACATCTCTGCTCACGACCGCGATTTGGCGCGCCCTCGCCGCCGAGTCAATCCCGCTGAACCCCGCCGGTTTTACTGGCTTATTCGATCTGCGGCGCTTCTTGCCCGCCGAGCAACAGGTACTCGCTGGCAACCTTGCAAAGGCGATTCATGTGCAGACCGATATGGGTGATCCGGCCGCGCTGCACCGCGATGTCCAGGCTTCGGTTGCCACCGGGCGGGCATTGCCGGCGGCCATCATCGGTTCGGTCTCGTCGATGCTGCCGCAGCGGGCGCAAAAGCAGGTCGGTCCGAGCGCACTGGAGTTGACTTTCAGTTCGATGCCGGCCCTGCCGGGTCGAGACAGCCTGCCGTGGTCAGATCCGGACAATGCCCGCTACGGCGGTCTCGGTTTCCCCACCAGCGCGACTGGCATCAGCGCCTTTTCGGTGCGGATCGGTCAAGCGACCGAGGTGTTCGTCAGTTTCGATGCCCGAACGGTCGACCCGGCCGCGGTTGCTCGGGCCTTGGCTCGCCTCGACGACATCGACTCGTTGATGAGTTGATCGGCTAACTGCTCAGCCAGCGCGCCAGCGTCTCGCGGACGCGATACAACTGGTCGATCGGGACCTGCTCGTCGGCCTTGTGCGCGAACGACGGGTCGCCGGGACCGAAGTTGACTGCTGGGATACCCAACTGGGTGAACTTGGCCACGTCGGTCCAGCCAAACTTGGGTCCGACTTGGCCGCCAACCGCAGTCACGAAGGCGGCCGCAGCTGGGCGTTCTAGCCCCGGCAGCGCCCCCGGCGCCGAATCGGTGACGGTCAGGTCAAACCCGGCGAACAAGTCTCGCAGATGCGCCAGCGCCGCATCCTCGTCGAGGTCAGGCGCAAACCGGTAGTTCACGGTCAGGACAGCCTCGTCGGGGATTACGTTGCCGGCCACTCCCCCGCTAACTCCGACCGCGTTCAGGCCTTCGCGATACGTCAAGTTGTCGATGGTCACTTCGCGTGGCTGGTACTCGGCCAGCGTCGACAGCGCCGGCGCGAGCAGGTGGATTGCGTTCTTGCCCATCCACGCTCGGGCCGAGTGCGCTCGCTCGCCGCTGGTGCGGACTTCTACTCGCATGGTGCCTTGACAGCCAGCCTCGACGACCGCGTTTGACGGCTCCATCAAGATCGCGAAATCGCCGGCCAGCCAGTCTGGATTTTGCCTCGCGATCCGGCCCAATCCGTTGAACTCGGCGGCGATTTCTTCGGCCTCATAAAAGACCCAAGTGATTTCACGGACCGGGTTGGTCAGTTCGGCGGCCAGGCTGAGCGCGATAGCGACGCCGCCCTTCATATCGCAGGTCCCCAACCCCCACAGCACACCGTCGACGACCTTCGACGGCAGGTTTTGGTTGGCCGGAACCGTGTCCAAGTGCCCGGCGATGACGACTCGTTCGGCAGCGGTGCCGGTGGTACGCGCCACGATCGTGTTCTGGTCGCGCAACACCTCGAGGTGGCTGAGCCTGCTCAATGCGGCAAACACCGCATCGGCCAGTTCGGCCTCATGCAGGCTTTCGGACGGCTGGTCGACGATCGCTTGAGTCAGGTCCAGGACGTCGGCGTTTAGATCCAGTTCAGTCACCATCCCAGCCTAGCCGCGAGCACGTCACGCTGGTCAGTTCGTCAGCACTGCGGCAAGTTTTGGCGCGAGTTGCCGCAGCGCCTTGCCGCGGTGACTGATCGCGCTCTTATCCTCGGCAGTCAACTCCGCAGTCGAAACGTCATAGCCGTCGGCCGCAAACAGCGGGTCGTAGCCGAACCCGCCGGCGCCCTGTTCGGCCGCCAAGATCCGGCCGGGCATTTCACCGACCTCGATAATTTCGGTGCCGTCGGGCAGCACGAGCGCCAAAACGCACCGAAAAGTCGCTGCCCGGCGCTCCGGCGGCACATCGGCCAGTTGGGCCAACAGCAGCCGGTTGTTGGCCGCGTCACCGCCGTCGGCCCGAGCCACCCCGGCCCACCTTGCCGAAAGGACGCCCGGCATCTGGTTGAGCGCCTCAACGCACAGGCCCGAGTCGTCGGCCAGCGACGGCAGTCCGGTGGCGGCCGCGGCCGCGCGCGCCTTGATCAGCGCATTGCCTTCAAACGTCGCCTCGGTTTCGGCCGGCTCGTCGTAATCGGCGATGTCGCCGAGTCCCAACACTTCGACGCCGGGCACGAGCGGTTCAAGAATCCGACGAAGCTCGGCGAGCTTTTTGAAGTTGCCTGAAGCCAATACGACCTGACTCACTTGGCCAGCGCCTCATTCTGCAGCCGGGTTAGGTCGGCGCAGCCGCTGGTCGCCAGCGCGAGCAACGAGTCGAGTTCGTCCTTGTCGAAGGCGGCGCCCTCGGCGGTGCCCTGGACTTCGATGAACTTGCCCGAACCGGTCATCACCACGTTCATATCGGTTTCGGCGCGCACGTCCTCGACATATGGCAGGTCCAGCATCGGCACGCCGTCGATGATGCCGACGCTGACCGCGGCGATCGAGTCGATCAGCGGCTCGCCCTTTACCGCGCCTGAACTCTTCAACTGAGCCACCGCGTCGACCAAGGCGACGTAGGCGCCGGTGATGGCCGCGGTGCGCGTGCCGCCGTCGGCTTGGAGGACATCACAGTCGATCGCGATCGTGTTCTCACCAAGCTGGGAAAGGTCGATCGAGGCGCGCAATGACCGGCCGACCAAGCGGCTGATTTCGTGGGTGCGTCCGCCGACCTTGCCGCGGACCGACTCGCGCGAGGACCGATCGTGGGTGGCTTGGGGAAGCATCGCGTACTCGGCGGTGAGCCAGCCCATCCCCGAACCCTTGCGCCAGCGTGGGACGCCTTCGGTCGCGGCCACCGCACACAACACTCGGGTCTTGCCGAACTCGATCAGACAAGACCCAGCGGCATGATCCAACCAGTTTCGGGTGATGGTGATTGGGCGCAGTTCGTCTACGGTTCTGCCGTCTTCGCGAGTCATAGGACAACCGTAGTCGCCACCTGCCGGTGGCCGCGGCGGCGGTTGCGCTCTCAGATTTCGAAAACGTCGCCGGCGTTGACCAGGCAGTAGTCACCGGCGAAGGAAGTCAACAGGTCGGCTTCGACCTCGGCCCGATCGGTCCACGGCGGAATATGGGTCAACAGGAGTTTGCCGACCCCAGCCGCGGTGGCGATCTGGCCGGCTTCCTTACCCGTCAGGTGCAGGTCCGGCGGGTTTTGCGCCGACTCGACAAACGACGCTTCGGCCAGCAGCAGGTCGGCCCCGTCGGCGAACTTGGCCAACTCGTTGTTAGGCCCGGTGTCGCCGCTGTAGACGAGCGAACGCCCGCCGGCGGTCAACCGAACCGAGTACGCCTCGACCGGGTGCGGCATTAGTTTGGCTTGGAATCGGAACGGGCCAATGGTCACGTCCAGGCCGTCGCTTAGATCGCGAAACTCAAACGGCAACGTCATCCCGTTCGGCTCGGTGGTGCCGTAGCCGTTCGACAGTTGCCAGTCGGTGCCGGCTGGGGCAAACACCGGAAGCTTCGGCTGCAGGCCAGTCGGGTGGTATTTGCGAACGACGTACAGTCCGCTCATGTCGAAGCAGTGGTCGGCGTGCAGATGCGACAGACTGATCGCGTCGATTTCACGCAGGTCAACGAACTTTTGCAAAGGCCCCAAAGCGCCCGAGCCCAGATCGAGCAGCAGCCGAAAGGTGCGCCCCTCAAACGGCGCCTCGACCAGATAACAACTTGCCGCCGACTCCGGTCCGGGGAACGATCCCGAACAGCCAACAATTGTCAGTTTCATAGCGATACCCCCGCGAACTGATCCACTGATTCGATCTCCGGGCCGAGGAATCGGCGCCCGAGGTCGGCGAACTCGGCCGGATTGCCGGTAGTCCAAAAACGATGCACCGGTTCGGCCAGCGACCGGTCACGTTCGAGGCCGTGCGTCACCAGCATCCGGTAAACATCCTTTGCCGTCTCTTCGGCGCTGGAAACCAACGTGACCGAGTCGCCCATCACGTAGGAAAGGACGCCGGTCAACAGCGGATAGTGCGTGCATCCGAGCACCAGGGTGTCAACCTCGGCTGCTTGCAGCGAAGCCAAATAGGTCTGAGCGACGCTCAACAGTTCCGGCCCGCCGGTGATACCGGCCTCGACAAACTCGACAAAACGCGGGCAAACCTGCGTATGCAATTCGATTCCGGGGTTCGCCGCGAACGCGTCGTCGTAAGCGCGCGAGGTCGCCGTGGCCTCGGTGCTGATCACTCCGACGCGGCCGTTCTTGGTGGCGTTCACCGCGCGCCGGGTGGCCGGCAAGATCACTTCGACCACTGGCACGTCGTAGCGTTCGCGGGCGTCGCGCAGGACTGCCGCGCTAGCGGAGTTACAGGCGATCACCAGCGCTTTGACGTCTTGGTCAACGAGGTGGTCGAGGCACTCGAGGGCGTACTCGCGCACTTGGGAGATCGGCTTTGGCCCGTAGGGCTGACGCGCAGTGTCCCCGAGGTAAATGATCGGCTCGTGCGGCAACTGATCGAGCACCGCCCGGGCAACGGTCAAGCCGCCGAAACCCGAGTCGAAGATGCCAATTGGCGCGTCAGTCACAAGTCAGAGGGTAGACAACCGCGGCGCGATCTGGAAACGCAACACCATTATTTGGGGTGGCCCAAACTCAATCGCAACCAATTTGAACCCAGGAGTTTGCGGTTTGCGTACCCCGAAGGTCACAAAGGTGAGGCAGGATTTCACCATGAGTGAAAATCAGGAGATTTCGGCCAAACTCGCCGGCGCGTTCGGCCCCGACTTCGTTTGGGGCGTGTCGACCGCCTCCTACCAAATCGAAGGCGGCGTGAACGAAGACGGCCGCGGCAAATCCATTTGGGATGAGTTCAGTCACACGCCGGGAAAAACGCTGAACGGCGACACCGGCGATGTCGCCTGCGACCACTTCCACCGCTATGGCGAAGACTTCAAACTGATGAAGGATCTGGGCGTTGACGCCTACCGTTTCTCGATCTCATGGCCTCGCATCCAGCCAGATGGCGTCAAGGTCGAACCGCGCGGACTCGACTTTTACGACCGCCTAGTCGATTCCATGTTGGAGAACGGCATCGAGCCGAGCGCCACCGTCTTCCACTGGGATTCGCCCCAAGCACTCGAAATGAACGGCGGCTGGGAGAACCGCGACATTGTTGGCCGGTTCGCCGAGTACTCGCGCCTAGTGGGCGAGCGCCTCTCGGACCGCGTTAGCCGCTGGTTCACCCTCAACGAGATGGTCGTGTTCACCCTGCTGGGTCACGGCATCGGCATCCACGCCCCGGGCAAGGCTCTGGGGTTCGATGCGCTGAACGTGGCCTGGAACCAATTGCTCGCCCACGGCGAATCGGTCAAGGCTCTTCGGGCCGCCGGCGCGAAGGAAGTCGGCCTCGCGAACAACCATTGCGAGGTTCGCCCGATCGACGATTCGGCTGAAGCCAAGAGTGCCGCCGAGCTTTACGACCTGATCTACAACTGGGTTTTCCTCGACCCGATCCTCAAGGGAGAATGGCCGCTCGCTGGCTTCATCGACCCGAACATTCAGGACGGCGATTTGGCCACCATCAGCACGCCGATCGACTTCTTAGGCGTCAACTCCTACAACCCCGCCTTCGTCGGCGCGCCGGCCGAAGGCGACGAACTGCCGTTCGATCTGGACGTGTTTCCCGAAGGCTACGAGAAAAACGACTTTGGTTGGCCGATCGTCCCCGACGGATTCACCAAAATGCTCGTGGGCCTAAAGGAGCGTTACGGCAACGCCCTGCCGCCGATTTACATCACCGAAAACGGTGGCGCCTTCAACGAGGTTCCCGGCGCCGACGGCCGCATCCACGACCAGCGACGAATCGACTACACCGACGCGCACCTGGGTGCTCTCCTAGACGCGATGAACGCCGGCGTGGATGTGCGCGGCTACTTCCACTGGTCGTTCATGGACAACTTCGAGTGGGCCGAGGGCTACTCGAAGCGGTTCGGTCTGACTTACCTCGACTACGAAACCCAGCAGCGCACGCCTAAGGATTCGTTCGACTGGTACCGCCGAGTCATCGCTTCGCAGAAGAACCGATGAGCACGGCCGAACCGGGAGTGACACCGGTAACCACGCCGGCGAGGGTCGGTTGGATCCTGACCGTCACCTTGGTGAACTTGGGTACCTTCGTGGCTTTCTTCGGGCCGATTGCGGTGCTGCTGCCGATGCAGTCTGAGGCACTTCGCCCCCACAGCAAGGAAGCAACGCTCGCGCTGATCACTGGTTTAGGCGCGGCGATCTCGCTGGTGGCGAATCCGCTCTTTGGCGCATTCTCGGACCGCACCACCTCACGTCGAGGACGGCGCGTCCCGTGGATCACCATTGGCACTCTCGGCGGCGCCCTCGGCCTGTCGATCCTGGCCGGTGCGACCCAGCTGTGGCACGTCATCCTCGGCTGGTGCCTAGTACAGGCCGCGGTGAATGCGTCATTGGCTGCGATCACCGCAACCCTGCCAGACCGCGTTCCGGTCGAGCAGCGTGCCACCGCCGGCGGCATGGTCAGCCTCGGTCAAACCCTCGGCATCCTCGTTGGGGCTGGCTTGGCGATCGCTTTCGGTGGCTACCGCGCCGGATATGCGGCCTGTGCGGTGTTCCTCGTGTTGAGTGCGTTGCCGTACCTGCGCCGGCCGAACGACCTGACGATCACGAGCGCACCAAAGTTTGATGTGCGCGAGTTCCTTGGGTCGTTCTGGCTGTCACCGCTGAAACATCCGGACTTCGGTTGGGCCTGGCTGACTCGCTTCGTCGTCAACCTCGGCAACGGTATCGCCACCTTGTACCTGCTGTTCTTCCTAGACGACGCGGTCGGTCTCGACGATCCCGAAAACGGCGTCTTTGTCGTCATCGCGATCAACAGCGTCGTCGTGGCGATCTCGGCAGTGATCGCTGGGCGCATGTCCGACAAGGTCGGCAAGCGCAAGATCTTCGTGATCTGGGCCGGCGTGATCATGGCGGTCGCCGCGGGCATGTTGGCTTTTTGGCAGACCTGGCCGGGCGTGCTGACGGCCGCAGTCGTGCTCGGGGTCGGGTTCGGCGCGTTCTTGGCCGTCGATCTGGCGATCGTCACCGAGGTGCTCCCCGACGAGGCGGGCTTCGCCAAAGACTTGGGCGTCATCAACATCGCGAACTCGCTGCCACAGGTGATCGCGCCGGTGATCGCGGCAGTCATCGTCACCTCACTGGGCGGCTACACGATGCTGTATTCGGTGGCCGCGGTGATCGGTTTGATCGGTGCGGTGGCCGTGGTGAAGATCAAGTCGATCCCCTAGGGCCGCTAACCCAAGGCGCTTAAAGCGGCAGTTTCGGCTGCGGCGGAGCGTGCGAGGGGTCGACGCCGTCGAACAGGCTCGAGACCGATTCGCCGGCGTGGATTCGCGCGATCGCTTCGGCGAACAGTGGCGCCACCGAACGGACCTTCAAGTCTGGCCAGTTTGCCGGGCGCGGGACCGTGTCGGTGGTGACCACTTCGCTGATCATCGGGTGGTCGCGCAGGCGCTCAACGGCCTTGCCCGCGAACAGGCCGTGAGTGCACGCGACCGACGCTTCGGTCACGCCATACTCGGCGAGTTTGTCCATCAACTCGATGATCGACCCGCCGGTGGCGATCTCGTCGTCAAGGATGATCGCGCGTTTGCCGGCAACGTCACCGACGATCGTGTCGATCACGACCTTGTCGTCGGCCTTTCGCTGTTTGCTGCCGGCAGCCACCGACAACCCGAGCAGCCGGGCGAACTGCGAGGCGGTCTTGGCGTTGCCGAAGTCCGGCGACACCACGACCGCGTTGGTCAAGTCCTGGTCTCGATAGTGGTCAGCGAGCTCGCCCAAAGCAGTCAGGTGGTCGACCGGCACCGAGAAGAACCCGTGCACTTGCGGCGCGTGCAAAGTCATCGTGACGACCCGATTGACGCCGGCGGTGGCGAGCATGTCGGCGACGAGTTTGCCACCGATCGAAATGCGCGAAGCGTCCTTCTTGTCCGAGCGCGCATAGGCGTAGTGTGGGATGACAACCGTCACCGACGATGCCGACGCGCCACGGGCCGCATCGACCATCAGCAACAGTTCCATCAGATGGTCCTGAGTGGGCGCCACCAACGGTTGGACGATATAGACGTCGCGTTGGCGACAGTTCGCCATCAACTGCACTTGCAGGCAGTCGTTGCTGAACCGCGAAGTGTCCGAAGGGGACAACGAAACTCCGAGGCTGCTACAGATCTCTTCGGCTAGTTCTCGGTGTGCGCTACCGGAGAACACGACAATGTCGCTCACGAATCGAAGGCTAACTGGTAAACGGACCGGTTGAGTACCTTAGGCCCATAACTGTCCTTCTAGCCGGTCCTCGGCCTCGTCGATCGTGCCCTCGTAGGCACCAGTTGACAGGTACTTCCAGCCGCCGTCTGCAATGACGAAACAAATGTCGGCACTAACCCCAGCCTTAACCGATTTGGCCGCCTGGCCGAGTGCGGCATGCAAGATCGCGCCGGTGGAGATCCCGGCGAAAATCCCTTCGTGATCGATCAGTTCGCGAACTCGGCGGACCGCATCGCGCGGGCCGACCGAGAACCTCGAATCGATCAACGACTCGTCATACAACTCCGGCACGAACCCCTCGTCGAGGTTGCGCAGACCGTAAACCAGTTCGCCGTATCTTGGCTCGGCAGCGACGATCTTCACTTCGGGCTTGTGCTCGCGAAAGAACCGGCCCACCCCCATTAGCGTTCCGGTAGTGCCCAGTCCGCCAACGAAGTGAGTGATTTCGGGTAGGTCGGCCAAAATCTCGGGTGCGGTTCCGCGGTAGTGCGCGGCCGCGTTCGCCGGGTTGCCGTACTGGTAAAGCATCACCCAGTCGGGGTTTTCGGCCGCGATCTTTTTGGCCACGCGCACGGCCTCGTTCGAGCCGCCGGCGGCCGGCGAACTGATGATCTCGGCGCCCCACATGGTCAACAGTTGACGGCGCTCAACCGAGGTGTTCTCCGGCATGACACAAACGAGCTTGTAGCCGCGTTGGCGCGCCACCATCGCCAGCGAGATCCCGGTGTTGCCGCTGGTCGGCTCCAGGATCGTGGCGCCGGGCGTCAACGAACCGTCCGCTTCGGCGGCCTCGATCATCGACAGTGCGGCCCGGTCCTTGATCGAGCCGGTCGGGTTCCGGTCCTCGAGTTTGGCCCACAGCCGCACCCCGTCGCCGGGCGAAAGGTTCGGCAGGCCGACCAGCGGAGTGTGTCCGACCGAGTCGACCAGCGAGTCGTAGCGGGTCATCTTCGAGTCAGGCTGCTCCCCCGGCAACGGCCGGGAGGATTACGACGCCATCGCCGTCACTGAGTTCGGTGGCCAGTCCGCCGGTGAACCGGATGTCTTCGTCGTTGACGTAAATGTTCACGAACCGGCGCACGTCGGCGCCGTCGAGCAGGCGCTCCTTGATGCCTTCGTGGTTCGCTTCAAGATTTTCGATCAGTTCGGCGATGGAGGCGCCTTCGGCCGATACGGCGCGTTCGCCGTCGGTGTAGGGACGCAGGATCGTGGGGATACGGACCTCGATGGCCATTAGGGTGCAACCTCTGTTTGGGGAGTAGTGCGTTCATTGGTGTAACGGTCAACGACCTGAACTTCTTCCTCGGTCACCTCAGAATCAACAATCCGGTATGACCGGAAGTCGATCTCGGTGCCCTCGGCGTCGGCTCCGTCGCGGGTCGAGACGAGCACATAGTGGGCGTTCGGCTCGGCGGCAAGATTCTGGTCGGTCCGAGACGGGAACGCCTCGGTCGCGGTGTGGGAGTGATAAATCACTACCGGCTCTTCGTCGTTGTCGTCCATCTCGCGGTAAAGCCGCAACAGGTCGCCCGAGTCGAACTCGTAGAAGGTCGGCGACATGGCCGCATTTAGCATCTCGATGTGGCGGGTGGGCTGATCCGAACCGATCGGGCCGGCGATGATTCCGCAAGCCTCATCAGGGTGGTCGCGGCGGGCGTGGGCGATGATCGCGTCCACGTGCTCGCGCAAAATGGTCAACACAACCACTGAGTCTAGCCAGCAGCCAAGCGCGGTGTTTTTGCGATCCGAAGCGCGGACACTTCGCGATTGTCGAGGAGTCGACCGAGCACCGCTTCAGGCGCAGTCGACGAGAGTTTCTTGGACGAACCCCAACCAGTCATAGACGTCGGCCATCGCCACAACGGCTTCTTCGGTCTCGTCCGCCAACCGTTCGGCGTCCTCGTCGGTTTCGATGCCAAGGCGAACAGCCAACGCGAGCCGAACATCAGTCAGCACTCGCAGCCAAGCCAACAGTTGGGCTTCGTCGAGTTCGACTTCGACAGCTGGCGCACCGAGCTCGAGCCCGCCAGAAGCGAGGGTTTCCAGCACGATCTGCGCGTTCTCGACTTTGCCTGAGGTCAGCGCCTGCTCGGTGTAGCGGCGAAACTCCGCCGACTCGTCTGGGTCGTCTCGGTAGGCGTCTGGCAGGAGTCTGGCTAACACCGGGTCCTCTGGTGGCGCGAGCGGTCCGGTCATGCCGATCAGTTGGGCCAACGGGTCCGGTTCTGAGGCCGCCGGGGCATTTCGGTCGAGCAGAAGTTCGACCACTTGGCGCACCAAGTTGGCCACCAACTGGGCTTCGTTTAGCTGAAAACTCGCGACCACTGCCCCACGGCGTCGACGTTGAAAAGGCTTCACACTTCCGTCCTTTCCAAGGTCGCCCACAGACCGTACTCATGCATCGCCTGAACGTGGCGCTCTTGCTCTTCACGCCGGCCGCTGGAGACGACCGCCTTGCCGTCTTGGTGGACGGCAAGCATCAACTCGGTGGACTTCTCTTCGGTGTAGCCAAAGTAGGTCCGAAAGACGAACGCAACGTAGGACATCAGGTTGACCGGGTCGTTCCAGACAATCGTCACCCACGGGTCCTCAAGTTGGACCAAGGATTCGGATTCTGGCTGCACCAACTCAACGGGTGCGGGCGCGGTCATTTACCTATTGTGCCCATCAAGGGTTCAGTAACGTAGATCACGTAGGCCGTAGCCTGAACTAATGGACTCGACGTCGCTGCTGACCGACCACTACGAGTTGACGATGCTTCAGGCTGCGTTGCGCAGCGAAAAGGCTCACCGTCACAGCGTTTTCGAGGTGTTTGCCAGGCGCCTTTCGGGTGGTCGCAGGTTCGCAGTCATGGCTGGCACGGGCCGCGTTCTGGACGCGATCGAAAGATTTCGGTTCCGGCCCGACCAGATCGAATTTTTGACCCGCAGCGGAGTCGTCGACGCACCAACCGCCGACTGGCTGGCCGATTTTCGGTTCCGCGGCGACGTTTGGGGCTACCCAGAAGGCGAACTCTGGTTTCCCGGATCGCCGGTCCTGAGAGTTGAGGGGACGTTCGCCGAAGCGGTCGTCTTAGAGACACTGATCCTGTCGATCCTGAACGCCGATTCAGCGATCGCTACCGCCGCAGCGCGAATGACGATCGCCGCCGGGGACCGTCCCTGCATCGAAATGGGTTCGCGGCGCACCAACGAACAGGCCGCCGTCGCGGCGGCCCGAGCGGCCTGGGTGGCCGGGTTCGCGGCCACCTCCAACCTCGAAGCGGGGATGAAATATCAAATCCCCACCGTCGGCACCGCGGCACACAGTTTCACCCTGCTGCACGACAGCGAACGTGAAGCATTCGAGGCTCAAGTGGCGGCGCTCGGTGTCGGCACGACCTTGCTGGTCGACACCTACGACACCGAAACGGGCGTGGCCACCGCGATCGAAGTCACCGGGCCCGGTTTGGGTGCAGTTCGACTCGATTCTGGCGATTTGGGCGAGGTCGCGAAGGCGACTCGGGCGCAGTTGGATGCGGCCGGCAACACCGACACGAAAATCACGGTCACCAGCGACTTGGACGAGTACGCGATCGCCTCGCTGGCAATCGCGCCGGTGGACTCCTATGGTGTCGGCACTTCGCTCGTGACCGGCTCGGGCGTGCCCACGGTCGGCTTCGTCTACAAACTGGTTTCGCGCGCCGACGATGACGGGCAAATGATTGCGGTGGCCAAGAAGAGCAAGGACAAGGCTTCGGTTGGCGGACGCAAGTCAGCAGTTCGCCGCCTCGACGACCGCGGGGTCGCGACTGCCGAAGTGATTGGCGTCGACTTGGCAGCCACTGCTGATGAGAACGATCGGCCATTGCAAGTCCAGCTAATTGCCGGTGGCGAACGCGTCGACAGTTCGACGTTGGCCGATGCGCGCGCCCGAATGAAGGCGTCACTGGCTGAACTGCCCGCAGGTGCGCGGCGACTATCCAAGGGCGACCCGGCAATCCCAACGCAGTATCAGCAGTAGCGGCTAGGCCCGGGCCTAGCGACCGAGGACGACGTTGGCGGCAACGAAGTCGGCAATGTCCTCGGCGGCTCGGCTGGCCGCGGGGACAACACCGGGCAAGCTGACGAAGCCGTGGACCGCTTGGGCGTATTCGCGGTAGCGAACCCGCACCCCCGCGCGCCGCAACGCGTCACGGTAATGCACCCCGTTGTCGAGCAGCGGATCGCGGTCGGCGGTCAGGATGAACGCTGGCGGCAAGTCCGCATGTGAGGACGCGCGAAGTGGTGAGGCGTTCTGGTCGAAGGTGCCGTAGGCGTCGCCGAGGTACAGCCGCACGAACGTTGTCATGGCCGCCGCGCTGAGCACCGGTTCGTTCGGCAGGCGGATCTCGGAGGCGAACTTTTCATACATTTCGACTGCCGGATATATCAAGATTTGCGCCCGCAGGTTCAGTCCGCCTTCGTCGCGGGCGCGCAAAGCGGCCACCGCAGCCAAGTTTCCGCCAGCACTATCACCAGACACCGCCAGTCGGTCAGGATCGATGCCCAGTTTGGTTGCGTGTTCCACCAGCCATCCCAGCGTCTCCCACGAGTCGTCGACCGCGGCCGGGAACGGGTTCTCTGGCGCGAGGCGATAGGACGGCGAAATCACTACCGCACCGGTGCGGGCAGCGATTCGCGACGTCAACCAAGCGGTTTGCTCCGGCGCGCCCTGCAGCCAGCCGCCACCGTGAAAATGCACCACCACCGGCCGGTTCCCACCGACACCAGTTGGCCGGTGAATCAGCGCGCGCAAGGTGCGCCCCCGGAGCCCGATCTCAATTTCCTCGGTTTTGACGCGCCGATCTGGTTTGCCGAAGACGATCTTCCCGGCCGCCGACGTCATCAACCGGGCGCGGTCGGCGCGAACGGCCGCATAGTCGGTGGCCTCTTCAACGGGCGTGGCCAAGTGCTTGAGGATCTCGCCAAAGGCCCACGTGTGTGGTTTGAGTCGCAAAGTCACCAGCCCAGCCTAGGTGTTTTCGCTCTTGAAATGGTCGGACTTGGCGACTCAACCGGAGGCGCGCATCGCCCAATCGCGAAGCGTGTCGATCCGGCGCTGCAGTTGATCGGTAGTGGCTGCTGCCGCGGCCGGTCCGCCGCACTCTTGGCGCAACCTCGTGTGGGTGACGCCGTGGGGGGTTCCGGTTCGGTGGTTCCACGCGGCGACCAGCGAGTTCAGTTGGCGGCGCAGTTCGGCCCGCCGCTCATACTCGACGTCTTCGTCGGCCTGGGCCGGGCGCGGCTTCTGCTTTCGGGCACTTCGCAACAGTTCGGCCACCTGGTCGCGTTCGAGCAAGCCCGGGATACCAAGGAAATCGAGTTCTTCGCTGTCGCCGGCGACCATCTCGTAATCGATCGGGGCGAACTCGTCGCCGTCATAAATGATCTGGTCGAAGGAGGCGTCTGAACCGAGCGCCGCGAACTGGTTGCCCAACTCGTCGCTGGCGGCTTCTTCGGCGTTCGCTTTCGCCATTAGGGCGTTCTCGGCGGCAAACAGATCGGCTTCGTCATGCACCGGCCGCCCGATCACGTGGTCGCGTTCGGACTCCAAGTCTGCGGCCAAACCGAGCAGCCCGGGCACACTCGGCAGGAACACCGAGGCGGTTTCACCACGTCGGCGAGCGCGCACGAACCGGCCGACGGCTTGGGCGAAAAACAGCGGCGTGGAAACGGTCGTGGCATAAACCCCGACCGCCAGCCGCGGCACGTCAACGCCTTCACTGACCATCCGCACCGCCACCAACCACGGTGAAGTCCCTTTGGAGAACTCGGCAATTTTCGCGCTCGAACCGGACTCGTCCGACAACACTAGGGTCGGCTCTTTACCGGTCATATCAGCGAGCAACCGCGCATAGGCTCGGGCCGATTCCTGGTCGCTGGCGATCACCATTCCGCCGGCGTCGGCGATGTCGCGCCGCACCTCGGTCAGGCGCTTGTGGGCGGCCTCTAGAACCGCCAGAATCCACGAGCCTTCCGGGTCGAGTGCGGTCCGCAACGCTTGGGCCGCCTGGTCGCGAGTCAGCGGCTCACCGAGCCTGGCGGCAGCTTCGTCTCCGGCTCGGGTGCGCCACTGCATTTGCCCCGAATACGCCATGAACAGGACCGGGCGAACCACGCCGTCAGCCAACGCCGAACCGTAACCGTAGGAGTAGTCGGCGACACTCGAAATTGAACCGTCACCAACTGGCGCATAGGTCACGAACGGGATGGGGTTGTCGTCGGAGCGAAACGGCGTGCCAGTAAGCGACAGGCGGCGGATCGCCGGGTCGCAGGCCTCTTGGACGGCGTCACCCCAACTGAGCGCGTCGCCGGCGTGGTGGACCTCATCAAGGATCACGAAAGTGCGTTTGCGTTCGATCCGCACGCGGTGACCGATCGGATTGACCGCCAGGCCCGCATAGGTGACGCAATAGCCGTCGAAGTCGGCGCCGAGTGCGCCGGTCAGGGTCGGCTCAAGTGAGATTCCGGCTTTTGCTGCCGCCTGCGCCCACTGGGTCTTGAGGTGTTCGGTGGGCGTGACCACCACGATGCGTTCGACGACCCGCCGGTGCAGCAGGTCGGCTGCGATCGTCAACGCGAACGTCGTTTTGCCGGCGCCGGGGGTGGCAACGGTGAGGAAGTCGGCCGGCTGCGTGCGGGCGTACTGCTCGAACGCCTCACGCTGCCAGGCCCGAAGGCCCTGACTCACTCTTTTGAATCGCTGCCGGACTCGTCGTCGTCAGGATTGAGCGACTCCCAAATGTCCTTGCAGTCCGGGCAAACCGGGAAACGCTGCGGATCGCGGCTGGGAACCCACACTTTGCCGCACAGGGCTACTACGGGCGTGCCCATCACCATCGCTTCGGTGAGTTTGTCCTTGGGGACGTAATGGCTGAACCGTTCATGGTCGCCGTTGTCGAGCTTTTGCTCGGTTCGCTCGTCATGAACGGTCTGAGTGCCGCGCCCGAAGAATCCCACCTAGCCATCTTAGACGCTCAACCTCGCCGTCGCGGCCATCTTGGTGTCCGGTGCGCTAGTTCAGCCCCGGATCGTCGGGCAAAGTCGACCAATATCTGGTCTCGCCGGGTTGGCGTCGAAGCACTTCACTCCACAACGTTTCGGGGACCGCCGAGGTAACGTCCGATTCAAGCGCCGGCACGACGATCCACGACCCTTCTTCGATTTCGGCTTCGAGTTGGCCGGCCGCCCAGCCGGCATAACCGGCAAAAACTCGCAGGCCCAGGAAAATCCCGGCGGCCGGTGCAGGGCCCTCAAGATCGACCAAGCCCACGCGGCCACTTGTTTGACGCCAACCGTCGGGACTGTTGTTCGCGTCGGCGACGACCCCGAGCGCCAGCGCCGCATCCATCGAGACGGGGCCACCGTCAAACAGGCAGTCCGGCGCGTTCACCCGATCCGACCATTGCGGCAAGACATCTTCAACGTCAGAGTCCAGCGGCCGATTCACGATGACGCCCAAGGCGCCGTCCTCGTCGTGGTCCAGCAGGTACACGACGCTGCGTCGAAACGGTCCGACCCCGATCGCGGAGGTCGCGACCAACAACTGCCCGCGATCCGATGACATACCCCCATGATGCCCTGTCGTCACCTATTGCTGCCCTAAACTCGCCACATGACCGCTGCCTCCCCTGTCGTAGAGTTCACGGTCGCCGAGTTGGCCGAGCGCGCCAAAATGACGGTTCGCAACGTTCGCGCCTACTCAACTCGCGGGTTGATCGCCCCGCCACGCCTCGAGGGTCGCACCGGCTACTACTCCAATGAGCACCTGCAACGACTGCTGCTGATCCGCACGCTGCTCAATCGCGGCTTCACTCTCGCTGCGGTCGAAGAGGCCCTGCTGAACTCGCCCGACACGGCGCCGGCGGTCGCCTTGGATCTGATCAACATTTTCGAGTCCACCGGCAACGAAGACACCACCGAAGTCATGTCGTGGGACGACTTGGCTGCGCTTTCTGGGGTGGCGCCAAGTCACCCAATGTTCGCGAAGATGATCGAGTCTGGGCTGCTGGAGCCAGTCGACGACGACCGCGTCCGCCTCACCAATGCGGGCGTAATTCGCCCCGGCGCGATGGCCGTCTCGCTTGGCCTGTCCCCCGAACACGTGGTGGAGATCGTGCCGTTCATGCACGAACATTTGGCGGCGATCTCCAGCCAGTTCGTCCAACACGTGAGTGCCGACATCACCCAGCCGTTCCTCGACAGCGGACTGCCGGCCGAACAGTGGGAAGAACTTTTCACCAAGATCAACGCGCTAATACCGATCGCCTCGCAGGTCGTGCTGTCGATGTTCGGCAGCACTTTGCGTGAGGCGATCGAAGTCGAGATCGGCCTCAAGCTCAAAGAGTTGGCCGAAGCCACCGACTGAGCCGGCTAGTTCACGGTCAGTTCGCCGGCCTGGGACTTGCTTAGTAGTTCGATCCAAGTACTGCCGGCGGGGAGTTTGAATTCGGTGCCGTCTTTGGCCGTCAACACGATCGTTGCGCCCTTGCCGGCCTTCTTCCACGTCCCGTCGATCCGATTCTTGCCGACGAACACGACCGCCTTGCCCGTCCCGTCGAACACCGTCTCTGGCACCGGCGAGCCGGCCGGGTCGGTGTAGCCGGCGTCTTGTTCGTCTGCCCATAACACGACGAGGTTTTTGGCGGCGAACTCTTTTTCGCTGGTGCCGTTGGTGCGTTTCCACGTCCCATTCTGGAACGAGAAGGTGGTGGTGTGCGAGCGAGAGAACGGGACGGACACGTTGCTGGCTTTCGTGCCTGTTGGCGTGGTCGCGTTGGCGGCCGCCCACTGGAAGTATGCGTGTGCTGGCGGGGTGTTTACGGCTTCTTCGTTGACCGTCTTCAGGTTCGCCAAAACGTTGTAGGGGGCGTAGCCGGGGCCACGGCTCAGTCCGGGTGAGCCGCCGTCCTCGGAGTGGATGGGGATGCCAGCGCTCTTGATCCGACTGATGGTGACGCCCGCGCCGCCGGAGGCAACAATCTGTCCGTTGACAGGTTTGGCGATGCCGATGTCGGTGGCCCGCATCGACCGAACGTGGCCGACGTTCTCAGGCAGCTTCGAGTAGTAGAGCGCCGCCAGCCGGGTTGCGCCGCCTTCGACCAGTTGCTCAACGACGAGGTCGGCCTTGTCGATTTCGGTTTGCGGCGCAGAAGGCGGAGTGTTGTCAATCTTGACGACGAACACGGGGTTCTTTGGCGCTTTAGCCAACTTGATTCCAGTTAGCGGGTTGACCACCGCCACGTTCGATGCGCCGTCCTTATGCTGGGGGTCGGGTGCCGGCTCGTCACCACCGCCGCAGGCAGAAAGTGTCAGTAGTAGCGCACCGGTCGTAAGCAGCAGCCGCGATCTCATGCGTTCAAGCATGACCCCTCGATGGTCACCGACGGGCTCGGCACGCCGTTTCAGTCAGGGCAAGGTTGCTCACGAACCAGTTTCGCCGCGTGCGCAGATAGCGCCGGCGCCATCTGGATGCCGTAGCCGGCTTGGCCGAGGAAGTGGAAATAGTCGTCGACTTTCTCGTCCCATTTGGCCACCGGGTTGCCGTCTGGGGTGAACGTGCGAAGGCCCGCCCAGGCGGTGCTGACGCTGCGCAGGCCAAGGGTGGTGACGGCGTTGACGCTTTCGATGGCGCGAGCGATTTCCAGTTCGTCCGGTTTCGGGTCGCCGGGCTGCTGGAGGGTGGCGTCTTGGGGCGAGCAGAGCACCGAGTTGCCTTCGCGTTTGAAGTAGAACCCGTCGTCGATCCCGGCGGTGAACGGGATGTGCTCGAGCGAGGCGTGGGTGGGCGACTGGAAGATCGTGCGCCGCCTTGGTTCGAGGCGCAGCCGTTCGGCGCCGAAGATCTCACCGACTACGTCGCCCCAGGCGCCGGCCGCGTTGACTACGACGTCGGCTCGGTGCGTTTGGCCGGTCTCGGTGGTGAGCACCCATTCGTGTCCGTCGCGAACTGCCTGATTGACGCGGGCGGAGGTGACGACCGTTCCGCCGCGGGCTCGAAAGGCTCGAGTGTAGGCGTGCTGCAGGCCCATCACGTCGAGGTCTCGGGCGGTGGCGTCCAAGGCGGCAACCTCGATCGCTCCGGGGCGAAGGACAGGGCACAGTTCTTCGGCTTGGGCGCCGTCAACTAGTTGCGCGCCAGTTTCTGCGGCAAGTCGACGCACGTCGTCGTCGCGGCCGTTCACCCCCAGCCAAAGGGTGCTCATCGGTGTTGCTATTTGTCCGTCTACGTCGAACGGCGGGTCGAGCAGAAACGGCAGGCTCTCGGCGGTGTACTGGCGCACGGTCGCCGGGCCGTAACTGCCGATCCACGTTGCGGCCGACCGGCCGGTGGTGTGCGTCGCGAGCGACTTCTCGGCCTCAAGCAAAGTGACGGCGCGATCCTCGGCCAACTCATAGGCGATCGAGATTCCCGAAATCCCACCGCCGATCACGATGACGTCCATGACCCATCATGACCCCTGCCGCTGCCGAAGTGGGCGAAAGGTCAGGATTGGGCGGTTTGGTTGACAGGCAAGTCTGCCGTGCGCGTCCAGATCATGTCCTCGTCGAGGTCGGTTCGTTTGGCGTCCCAACTGTCGAGGAACCAGTTCTGGCGAACCTTCCACGGGGTGCGCGCACCCGACTTGGGTAGAAGTTCGTCGGCGCGGGCGATGTAGCCGCTGGCCAAATCGAGCAGTCGAGTGTCTTGACCAAAGTCGGCGTTCGGGTCCGGGGTGCCGTAGGCGTAGCCGTGCAGGTCAAGGTGGTTGAGATAGTCCGCGACGTACTTCCAAGTCAAGTCAGCTCGCAACGTCCAAGATGCGTTCGTGTAGCCGACACACCAGGCGAGGTTCGGCACGCCGCTGAACATTTGCCCCTTGTAGACGTATAGCGAGTTCGGCTCGACTTTGGTGCCGTCGACGGTGATGTCGACGTTGCCCATCGCAACCAGTTCCAGACCGGTCGCGGTGACGACAATGTCGGCTGGCAGGTGTCTGCCGGACTCCAATTCAATTCCGGTGGGAGTGAATCCGCCGATCCGGTCGGTGACAATTTCAGCTTTGCCGGATCGAACTGCTTTATATAGGTCACCGGCCGGCACGACGCACAGCCGCTGATCCCACGGCATGTATGGGGGGCGCAGGCTTTGCGGGTCAACTTCGGGCATCGACTTACTCGTCAATCCGAGCAGGATTCTTTCGGGCGGTTTTCGGGAAGGCGCGGCAGAACTGATAGAAGCCGACGGTCATCACCGCATACCTGAGCCGGGCGACATGGTGCACGAGCTTGTTCGGCAGCACTCGGCGGGCAGCGTTGGCGACGACATCTCGCCCGGGCTGGCTAAGCACATAGGTGGGGGTCCGCTGCAGCATCGTGACCTTCGCGGCCTTTTCGGCCATCGCTGGCAGCAGGGTGATCGCGGTCGCGCCCGAGCCGATGATTACGACGTTCTTGTCGGCGTAATCAAGGTCCTCTGGCCAAAACTGCGGATGGACGAGTTGGCCGCCGAAGTCTTCCTGTCCGGCGAACTCAGGCGCGTGCCCTTGGTCGTAGGAGTAGTAGCCGCTGCACAGATAGAGGAAATTGGCGCGCATGATTTCGGTGCTGCCGTCGGCCAAGTCGGAGGTGACCGTCCAGGAGGCGGTTTGGCTGTCCCAGTCGGCGCGGGTCACTTTTCGGCCGTAGCGGATCTTGTCGGCGATGCCGTGCTTTTGGGCGGTGGCTTCGATGTAGTCGCGAATGTCTCCGCCGTCAGCGATCGCTTTGGAGTTCGTCCACGGCTCGAACCCAAACGCGAGCGTGTACATGTCCGAATCGGAGCGCACTCCCGGGTAGCGGAACAGGTCCCACGTCCCGCCGATTCGTTCGCGACCCTCGAGAATCGCGTAGCTGCGTTGGGGGGCGCGTTCGGCTAGGCGGTAGGCTGCGCCGACACCCGAGAGGCCCGCGCCTACGATGAGAACGTCTACGTAATCGCTCATTGCACCATCCCTATGTGACATTGGTGGTGTCACATTAGCAGGAGTTGTGGCGTGCGTCACTACTCGCTCGCTTTCGGTCTGGCCCGCGGTTGGTGACCACTGGCCCTTTAGGATTCAAGACATGACTGCGCCCACTACCGAAGAGCCGACTCCCGACTTCGACGAGGCCCCCCGTTCGGACCGCGGTATCGGAATCTTCTTAGCGATCACCAGTTCGGTCGCCTTGGCTGCCTCGCTGATCTTGACCAACGACAAGATCGAGTTGCTGAAGGCCGAAATCACTGGCGAAAACCTCAACCTCGGCTGTGACTTGTCGGCTTGGGTGAGTTGCAGCCAAGTGGTGACGTCCGATCAGGCGTCGGCGTTCGGTTTTCCGAACTCGCTCATCGGGATCGTCGCCTTCAGCGTGCTGCTGACTCTGGGGGTTGTTCTAGCCACCGGCATCTCACTGCCTCGCTGGATGTGGCTTTCCATGGAAGCCGGAGCGGTCCTCGGTATTGCTGGCGTCACCTGGCTGCAATACGAGTCCATCTACCAAGTCGGCTACTTGTGCCCCTGGTGCATGGTCGTCTGGTCGATGATGATCCCGATTTTCGTGGTCCTGACTGCACGCGTCACCGGTAGCCGCTTCTTGAAGAACTGGACTGTGCTGATCATTGCGCTGTGGTTCGTGGCCGTTGGTGCGGCGGTTTGGTTCGAGTACGGCTCACGGCTGTGGATGGCGCCGAGCTGAGGTTGGCTGCGGCCTAAGTGACCTGATTAGCACCCGAATCGCGAGCCACGTTATCGCAAATACGCAGACGTAGCGGGCGAACAGGGCGATAGTGCCCACGGGCCCACCAGCGAGGACGGATTCGAAGGCGATTGGGTACTGGATCTGAGTAACGAATGCCAGGATCAATCCCCAAACTGCCCACGAACGTCGCAGCTTGGAGTCTTCGGCGAAGAGGATCGCCGAGGCGATCACCGGCGCTAGCCACAGCATGAATTGTGGTGACCCGACCTTGTTCCCAAGGATCAACGCAACCGTGAGGATCGCTGCGCTGGCCGCAACAAGGTCGAACCTCACGTCAGTTGACCTAGCTCGCCACGCCACCACCGCGATGAGGGCGAGTGCACCAAACACCAGAACAGGGAGCGCCAGGTTCGCGATCGCAGCCACCTCACTCGTGCCCGCACCGGCGAACTCGTAGGTGACAATTTCTTTGTTCTTTGTCGGCCCTTCACCGACACCAATCGCGTGAGCGAACTGGAACGGCAGCGCCCAAAACGATTCTGCTTGAAGTCCCCTGCCAGTCTGGCTGCTCAGGAATGAGGTGGCATTCGCCCAACCTCCGAGCACTAGGAATGGCAGGAAAACCACGGCCGAGACCGCCGTGAAAAGCAATCCGGCAGTGACGATTCCGATTCGGCGGAACAACACCAGCGCAGGCAGCCAAACCCACGGTGCGAGTTTGATCCAACCGGCAAGTGAAAGCAGAACGACCATGAGTTTGGGTCGTGAGCCCACGAAGGTCACCGCGAAGAACGTCATCGGCGCGATCACCGATTCAAGCCGCGATACCGCCAGCGCACCCGTCAAACCGATGCAGGCCACCCACCACCAGGAGGCAGCACGGCCCCTCGAATCGAACTGCCGCAACCGCAGCAACACAACGACATTGAGCGCCAGGGTCAAAAGGACCCAATACAGGGTCGAAACGGAACCCGCCCCCACAGCCAAGAGCGGCAGCATCACCAAATAGGCGCCCGGCGGATAAACCCAGGTTGTGTCGATTAGCGGCCAGACCGAAGTGTTGGCGGCGTCATGGAACCAAGCCCAATAGACCAGCGGATCCTTGACCCCTGAGTCCCCCGAAGTCACAAACGCATAGGCGAGCGGCCAAGCGTGAGCCAGCAGCAATGCAACCCACAGCAGCGCCGGAAACCGTTCGTCAACTGAGCGCGCACGGCCCGACGTTCGCGACCAGAAGTCGGCTCTCATGTTCCTCCCGATGGCGAGGTTTCCGCGAGGCCAGGCCATTTCGGGCACGGATCACGACGGTGACTGGGTCGAACCTACAGGTTCCAAAATCAGGAAGCCATCTTCATCAAAAGTGACCACCCAAGTGCCGCCAACAAGGTCGGTAAGCAATTCTTTGGCCTGCTCGGGGTTTCTGATTTAGGCTAGTTGCCCACCAGGCTTTGCGCCCGGCATTCCATCGGAATACCACCGACGAGTACAGGATTGTGAACAACAACGGCAAAACGAGGACTACTAGGGTTTCCTCGTAACTTTCCGGGTGCTCATCCTGACACTAAAGTCGATCTGAAGTCAGGATTACAGATCATCCCCCGCTAAAGGCCTTTATGCCACTCAATACCGCCGGCCCGATCACCACAAGGAATAGCACTGGCAAGATCGTCACCATCAATGGACCGAGCATCTTGACCGGAACCTCGTTGGCCTTGCCTTCGGCACGCAATCGTCGAGTTACTCGCATCTCGTTCGCTTGATCGCGGACAATATCTGACACCGGTACACCGAATTCTTCACCTTGAGTGATTGCTCGGACAAAACTGCGGAGCTCGTCAACATCGGTACGCGCCACGAGCGCTTCATAAGCGTCTCGGCGAGAAATACCCAAGGCAAGGTCTTGAATCGTACGAACAATCTCGTCCGCAAGTGGGCCTTCGCCTGTTTGACCCGAACGCGCTAGCGCGGCCTCGAAACTGGATCCTGACTCGATCGAAATAGTGATCTGGTCAAGCATGTCCGGTAGCGCGTACTGAATTTCGCTTTGCCTGGCTTTAGCCTTGCTGCTCAAGATGATGTCTGGCGCGAAGTAACCCAACAGTGGGGCGACGACAAGCATTAGCGTGCCGGCGTTCCCGCCCTTGGAAAACATCATCAGACCAAAGACCAACCCGACTGCGCCAAAAATCACTCGCTGCGCCAGGATCTTCGCAACGCTTGTGTTCTCAGGTCGACCAGCAAGCATGTAATTTCGTTCGGCTCGATCAACGAATGCCTTCGGTGTAAAACGACGCCCAAAGCCCTCCGAACTCTTGGCTTTAAGCTTGGAGCCGGCCTCAACCTGCTCAATTGGGTTGGTCAAATCACGCAGGCGAGCCGCAGCCTCAGTCTCCTGCTTACTGAATACACCGATTGCGTAGAAGAAAACCGCTAAGGCGGCGATAACGAATATGGCAGCGAGGATTATCACAGTTTCACCTTCGTCATTCGGCTAAGCCAAAAACCACCGAGCGCATACAAGACCGCGGCGACACCCAGCATGATGTACCCGGGGACTGTTGTGAACAACGGCTCCATATATGCAGGGTTCATCACCATGAACATGACACCGACTCCGACGGGCAAAGCCATGAGTACCATTGCTGAGATTTTGCCTTCGGCCGCGAGTGAGGCAATCTTCTCGCGCAACTCATTTCGTTGAGCAATCGTCTCGATAACTCGGTCGAGAATTTCACTCAATCGACCACCAGATTCACGCTGGATAGCGACGGCCTCAGTAACCCACATGAAGTCTTTGCTTTCCATCCGGACTGCGGTATCTCTCATGCCCTGGATTAGGTCGCGGCCGAGTCGCGACTCGTTGACGACTCGCGCCAACTCTTCACCCATGGGTGCATCCATTTCTTGGGCTACGTTTGCGAGCGCATTGGGCACATTCATACCCGACTTGAGAGCCGAACTGAAAAGCGTCATGGTTTCGGCCATTTGCTTATCGAACTTCGCCCGGCGCTTTGCAGTCTTGGAGTTTACGTACATACGCACGAACAAAGGCGAAATTATTGCCAAGATGAAGGCGACGAAAAAGTTCGTGGTCAAGAAATAGGCGACCAGTAGAGTCGTGAGAGCGATCAGCAACGTTGTCCCGACCATCGAGGTGGGCGAGGACTTGATCCCGGCCAAAGCCAGTTGCTCCTCAGAGAATGGCTTCAGTCCGAATGACTTCATCACCTTGTCGATGAGGTCGAACACCGGGGTGCCGCGCTTGACTCGCCTTCCGTCTACCTTCGACTCCGCCTTCATTTGTTCGGAGCGAAGTGCGGCCAAATCCGGCTGCAGGAGCGCGTAGGTGACGGCAACAACTGCGCCGGCAAACGCCAAAAAGGAAAATGCAATCAGGGGCATTAGGCGCTCTCTTTCCGATTTGCAAGTAGGTGTTTAGGAACGGATACGCCCCGCTCTTCAAGGATGCTGGTCAGGTGTTCGCCGCTACCGACTGCTTCGACCTGGCCTAGCGGCTTACCTTCGGTGCTGTACCCGGCAGCAAAATCGAAACGGTAGAGGTCGTGCAGTACCGCCTCGCCATTTTCAACCCCGGTCAATTCAGTGACGTGGGTGATGCGGCGCGAACCGTCACGCATGCGATAAATCTGGACGATAAGGTCCACGGCCGAACCAATCTGCTCGCGAATCGCCCGCAACGGCAGATCCATTCCGGCCATCAACACGAGGGTTTCGAGACGGGCGACACAATCTCGCGGCGAGTTAGCGTGCAGGGTAGAAATTGAGCCATCGTGGCCAGTGTTCATGGCCTGGAGCATGTCCAAGGCCTCGCCGCCACGACACTCACCGATAACAACACGGTCAGGGCGCATACGGAGCGAGTTTTTGACTAGGTCACGGATATTTACTTCGCCTCGGCCTTCGACGTTCGGTGGACGGCTCTCCAGTTGAACAACGTGTGGCTGCTGCAGCTTGAGTTCGATCGCGTCCTCGATGGTGACGATTCGCTCGCCTTCAGGAATGAACGAGGACAACACGTTCAACAACGTCGTCTTACCTGTACCGGTACCACCGGAGACCAGTACGTTCAGTCGGCCTCGAACACAAAGTTCCAGTAACTCAGCCAGTTCGGGTGTCATCGACCCGAACTTGATCAGGTCCTCAACTTGGAACGCCTTCTTGGCGAATTTACGAATCGTCAGGGATGAGCCACGTACGGCGAGCGGCGGGATTACTGCGTTCACACGAGAGCCATCGGCAAGTCGCGCATCGACCAAAGGTGACGACTCATCAATTCGTCGACCAACCTTAGACACGATTCGTTCGATGACTCTGCGCAACTGGTCCTCAGAGGAGAACACTTGGTCCGAAAGCGTCAGGCTTCCGCCGCGTTCGACATAGATCTGGTTCGGGTGATTCAC
Organism: Aeromicrobium sp.; assembly: GCA_035401705.1. Taxonomy (GTDB): domain Bacteria; phylum Actinomycetota; class Actinomycetes; order Propionibacteriales; family Nocardioidaceae; genus Aeromicrobium. The sequence goes on along the minus strand of DAONBX010000002.1, from coordinate 51,344 downwards.
CATGATTTCGGTGACACTGTCGTCGTCGAGCAAGCGTTGGATCGGACCGAGACCAAGAGCATCTGCCTCGATCTCGGCGGTCAGCCCGCGTCGTTCTTCCGCCGTTAGATTTACCGAACTCTCTTCAAGAATCGCGGCAAGTTCAGTCCGTACGAATCCTCGAAGTTGTTCCTCGCTGAGGTTAGAGTCATTGATCCGGGCGCCGATTCGAGAATAGAGCGATTGGACGGCGTTGGCTTTGAGTTCCTCCAGCACGTCGGACTTGACGTAGACAATCGGTGCACTCGAGGATTCGGCTTGCGCTCGTTCGGCGGCTTGGATTCGATCGGTCAGACTCATGTGCCCAGCCGTTTCTTCAACAAGCCAGACTTCGGTCGGCTTTCCGAGCCGCGAATTTTCGCAACGATCGCGTCGATACCTTCCATGAACGGCGAACTTCCGCGTCCTTGCGCTAGCGGTTTGCCAACGTTGACCGACAGAATCACGTCCGTTGACCTTGGAATCGTGACATCGACTTCCATTCGCATCGCCGCGGAGATGTCCTCGGTAGTTAAACCTGTTCCAGGGTCGGCCATGTTGACGATTAGGGACCGGTTTCGCGGAAGCAGGTCTAGTCGATCCAGCAGATCGGCCGAGCGACGAAGCGCCTTGACCGAAGACACATCCATCGTCGTTACGAACACGACGTCCGTAGCTACTTCGAGAGCGGCTAGTGCTTCATCGGTAAGACCTGAACCGGTATCGACCACGACATAGGAGTATTCCTGTGAAAGTTGGTCGATCAGGGTCGTTGCTTGCGGCCCAGTCACCTTCTCCATCGCAGCAGGCGAATCAGAACCCGCCAGTGCCAGCAGGCGGTTCTCGTAGTTAACCAGTAGGCCCTTGATCACTAGGGTCGGATGGACTGCGTTTTCAGTGAACGCCTCTTCGATCGTGTGCGCTGGATTGATGTTCAGCATGCTGGAAACATCACCGAACTGCGCGTCGTAATCGACTAGAACGGTATCGAGTGGGGCCGACTGAGAGAGAGCGACCGCCAAGTTCGTCGAGGTCGTTGTCTTGCCGACTCCACCTTTGGGAGACAGGACGACGATTACGCGGTGCTGGTCAGGATCGAGTGCAGGCACTACCTCGGCTGCAGGCTGAGGTTCTCCCGAACCCGAATCGGCCTGATCTTCGTCGTCTGGCGCGAAGAACCGCGTCAGCAGGCGTTCCATGTCTAACTCGGAGATCGCCGAGTCAATAACTTCACGAACTCCGGCTTGCTTTGCCTCTTCGGAGACGACATCGGCGTTGTCGCGGACGAGCACAATTGGTACGTGCGGCGCGATATCTAGGATGATGTCTGCCAGTTCGAGAACTCGGTCATCTGGCACTTCTTCGCTGATGACAACCAGTTCGATCTCGTTCAGAGTTTTGAGCATCGAGTTGAGTACGTGCTCCGTGAACGAGGGCCGAAGACCAACGACCTGCTTGTCCGTGACGCCGCGGAGACGCCCCGTGAAGGGGCTATTCTCCGCGACGACAACGATGACACTCATTTGACTAGGTTTCTCGCGTCGACAGGCTTACCGCCGTCTTTCTCAGTCTTGGCGTTTTGCGCAGTCAGGCGGATCTGCCCGCCCTGCGCGGCAGCAGCGATCTGCGTCGCCTGAGTTCCAGTAACGGCAAACGTGACAATTCCGCCGCCGCCTTCGGCCGCTCCGGTCACGCCGGTAACCAAGATGTCCTGCAAGAACATTCGGGTCATCGGCACTGCGTTTTCCCCAGCCGGCGTGAGGGTAACCAGCATGCCGACACGGGTGCCTTCTTTTACGGAACCGCCGCCGGCAGCCGCTGCATCCATAGCGAGGCTGATTTCTTGGAGTTTTGAGGGCACGCTTCCGCCGCCGCCCGCGCCCGAAGAACCGTTCTTATCGAATCGGGCTGCGATTAGCTGTTCACCTGGCAATAGCGGAACGGTGGTGCGCTTGCCCGCAACACTGGCGAGGTTAGTAACAATCCCGTCAGCCACGGCCTTCTGCGGCAGTTCGGTCTTCTGGACTGAATCGCCCAACTCTGCACCGTCGGTGTCGGCCGGGATCGGCTTTACTACCTCGTACACCGTCACCATGGCTGCGTTATCGAATGCACGATTGTTTGCGCCGCTGGCATAGAGGTAGGCCGTAACAAGACCCAACAGCGCCAGCACTGCGGCAGCGATGGCTGCGACCACACGAGAGTTCATGCACAGTTCCTTTGTTCGATCGGCCGGGGCCGGTCCTAGGGGTTGAGAATTAGTTTGTTAGACGTACTTTGACCGCACCGCGGTCGGCTGGCCTTGAAATTACATTCCAGTTCACCGTCGGCCCTGATCCAGGATCAAAGTTTGCCGAAGTTCCGTAGGTCCAACCAGGGAAAGGCTTCGTGGTACGAATGAATCTGCCTTCGATCGCACCGCAGCCTAAAGAGGAGTAGAAGAGGTCAAACGTGGGGATGTTGCATGTATCGCGAGATCCCATGTCAACTGGGATTCCGAATATCGCCAACCAATCACGGAAATCAGTGATCTGGAAAGGTGCATAGCCAACGATTTGGATCCCGGTTGAGATACCCCAAAAGCTATTTTCGGTATAGAGCGGAAGAAGTATCACATTGTTCGCTTCGCCAGCCGTTTTCGACAAAGACGCAAATCTTGTTTGACAGTTGGTTGTACTCCACCCGAATGGCATCGGTTGGCCTACGAAATCAAAGTAGATCTGACCAAGACTCATCGAGCCACTACAATCTGTCACAATGATCGTACTTGTAAGCCAAACCATTTTTTGCCTTTTGGTCCGGATAGTGTTACCCCATGGTCCGGTGCAGTTCTTGGTTCCGGTCCACGACCCTAGAGTATCGAAACGGTAGGTATTTTTTCCTCCGGTGTTTTTGGGGTCATTATTGGGTGGCCGAAAATCCAACCAGTCGCAATAGCCAATAGCCATGGGAATTATCGGAGCGCCTGCGATCGGAACCTGGGTCCAATCTGCCGTGGCGGTCGCAGATACCGTTCCAGTGTCGCGACCTAGCGCGGCGCCCAGCGGATAGGAAACATCCTTCGTGAGCGTCACCGTTGCGGTCGAGTTCGTCGTGTTGGGGTTCGACATCGAAATTCCAACGCCCGAACCTGCGTTATCCGCAACCAAAGAGTCCGAGGCAAGCGGAAGAGCATTGCAAGGGGCACCATAGGTGTTGGTTACTGGGTCCTTATAGAGCGCACATTTTTCCGCCTGCGCGACTGCAACTGCGTCTGCCGCATTTTGAACGCGTCGCTTCTGGTCGACGCCCTGGGCGTAATCGACCGATATTGCGGCCATTCCCAATAGAACTGTCATCGAAAGCGCTGCAACGACCACAGTCGCGCCGCGTTCCTTTGCCCGTAGGTTGAACTGCTTCAATTTCAGTTGCATCTCGCAGCTCCCGAGGCTGTAATTCGCAGCGAAGTGCCGAACATTCTGGTAACTGTCGGCAAGTCGTACGTGATTGAAACACGGATTGGGGCAAGGCTCGGATCTTGAACCGCTGGGCATATAGCGTTTGGCGCGGCACCAGATGCGCCACTCCAACGTATTTGTGCCGCCGTGGGCGCTGGCGTCACACCCGAGTTGATAATCGGATTATTTCGCGTCGCTACATTCTGGTTGATCGTGTAGGACCTGGCCGCAGTCATTGCTGCGTTATTCAGTTGAGTTCTTGTATTCCAAGCTGCACCAAACTCAACTGTACCGATCAGTATCGCGAAGAGGATGGGGGCAATCAGAGCGAACTCGACTGCAGCTGCGCCGCGCTCACTGAACTTCATTTGGGTGGCAAAACACGCCAGTCGCCTCATGAAGATCCCCTCTCGCCTGGTTTGAAAAGCTCTAGAAAACGGACTGTGGGTGCCGCGACGCTTTCGCGCCGCAGCACCCACATTGGCATCAGTTGATCTTGAGCTTCGAGGTCAGGCCGCTCCAGAAGGTGGCGAGGTTGCCGCCGAACATGCCCAAGGCGCCGACGATGACCACCGCGATGCCAGCGATGATCAACGCGTACTCAGTTGCGGTGGCACCGGTCTCACGACGGTCGAGCTCTTCAGCCTTGGCGGTCGTCCAAGCGAAAAGGAATGCGAGGGGCTGCAGCATGGTGATTCTCCTTATTGTTTCAAATGTTTGGAACTCGCACACTGCGAGGTTCGAATCAAAACGTAACTGTGCTTTTGTATGTTTTGATACCGAATCCGAAAACAAATGATGCCGATGGGGCGAAAATGGTCAGATGTGACTAGTGCCACGATTTAATTTCCATCATCGATGGCTATTTAGCTTTTGACCAAGGTCACTTTGGTAACACTAGCAACTTCCTGCTCACGTAAGACAGTTCTCAAGGGGAACAACTTGAATGCCACTTTTCAAGCGCGGTTAACCCACTTCGCGTTCTTTGCTCTCGTTTGCGCTCTCACACTCTGGGCGGTCATTCACGGGACTACGTTGCCCCCCAAGGTGCCCGGTCCTCCTGCAGGCGGCGTTTCCGATCTAGACCTTTATCGAGAGATCGCTGATGCCGTGCGATCCGGCCAGAACTACTACACAGCGGCGGTCGAGCAACAAGTCAAGTTCGACTACCCGGTGACTCCCGCAAGCACGGTGAGGCTGCCGACGGCCGCGTTCGTGGTAGCCGCCCTCGGCGAAACTGGTGCCTACATTCTCCTACTTGGACTGCTTGGCATCGGCGTCATTGGAGCCCTATTTTGCTTTGAAAAACTTACCAATTCTCGAACCCGTTGGTTTGGCTCGATGCTTCTGATGGCAGCGTCACTTGCGTTGATCGCAGCACCTGCCGCCGTACTATTTTCCGAGACTTGGGCTTTTGTGTTGATGCTCCTTGCATTAACTTATTGGAATCCCAAACGAATCTGGCCGGCAGTCTTACTAGGTCTTGCTGCAGTCTGCTTTCGTGAACTCGCCTTGCCATTCCTCGTATCGATGGCGTTTGCGGCCGGAATCGAGAAGCGATGGCGCGAAGTAGCGGCTTGGCTGTCCGCAGGTGCAGCTTTCCTCTGCCTTTACCTAGTTCATGTTTTCGCAGTCGCAGAGGGGGTTGCCCAGGTGGTTTCAGGCTCGCCGCCTAGCTCACCTGGTTGGGTCTATTTTGGAGGTTGGCCATTCGTGGTTGACCTAGTTCGAAGTACGACACCGCTATCGGCTTTGCCATACACCGTCGCCGCCGTGCTGTCCGGACTGGCGCTACTCGGGTGGTATTCAGTTAGGCGCTCGTCGACAGGCCTGCGATTTCTACTTGCGTCGCTGTCGTTCATGCTGCCGTTCATGGCGATCGGGCGAAGCCAAAACACCTACTGGGGGCTCCTGTTTGCGGCGTTACTCATCCCTGGTGCCGCATTTGTGTCAAGCAGGATATTTCGCTCAATTAAAAACTGACGAACGAAGACAATTCATGCCACTTTGAATCCATTGCGCCACCAAAGAACGCAATCGACGCCACAAGCACAACCGCAATTGCCGACACCATAAGGGCATACTCGGCTGTTGTAGCCCCACCCTCGTCAGTTTCCGCGCGAAGTATCCACAACAGTACTCTGCTAAACATCGTCGCCTACCCCTTGTCGTGTCTCTTCCCTAACCTATGCAAGGTACCTAATTTTGCCACGGTTTGAGGCTGTTTCAGGATAAGTAACAAATTCGACAGACTTCTTTCAGGTGCAAGAGCTCGCCCAATTCCCGTTCCAAGGACGCATCGCCGCGTAGGTTGCTAGCGTTCGAACAGGCCGAATCGGCTCGCGCTGTATTTCGAGACGGGGGGGGGTCCGATCGCTTGAGCGCTAGGCCGCCGGCGAGTCATCGCTTTCGACCTTGTTGCGGTCATCAACTGGTCCCACCACTCTGGTGATCAGCTTGATCACCATGAAAGCAACCGCCAAGAGTCCGACTGCCGCAAATGGCTCAGTTGCCAGCATTTTTACGACAACGTTGTTTGACCACGCTTCACTCGCGGCAAGTCCCGGGATACTTAGTGCGGCCCCAATGCCGATAAAGAGAATCTGAAACCCCGCAACAATCGGCACGACCTTTCGGGCCGTTGCGCCAAGGCGCGGAATCGAAAATGCAAAAAGCGGAGTCGCACACGCAACGAACTCAAGCCCAAGACGATACGACCAAAAAAAGTCACCGCCGTGAAATACGTTTGCCCAGCCCTGCAAGAACGAGTAAATCAGCCCGGCAAACGCCAGCAGTTTGCTCCAATCGGGAACATCAGACCAAGCCCGAAAAACCGCAGGGAGCATGAAGATAAAAATCGGGGTCCAGATCAAGATCCCACGATCCGGAGCAACCCAAAGCCCCAACTCATTAGTCAAGAGCGACGAATACCGTTCGCCCACATCAGTCGATCCGTCGATCTGATATCCGCCCGTGGGGTTCCAACTGTGATAGAGCCACCTGTTCCAAACCAGAGTCAGCCCAAGAATCGCAGTACTCGGAATAGCGGTCTTGACCAGGACACTCGGCCGTCGGCGAACAATAGCAACGCCAAGTCCCACGACCGCCACAATGACTGCAGCATGCACCCGGCCCGTCAACGCCACTCCCCCAAATAGACCGACCAGCCACCACCTCTCCTTGGCCGCCGCCCACGCCATACCCGTGATACCAAAAACCGTGATCGTGTGTGGCCACATCGCATCAGCAGCAACCGCCCAAACAGGCGAGCCAAAACCAAACACAACCGCTGCAATCACCGAAGCCTTGATCGAAAGCCGAGTAACCGAAGCAAGATAAACAAACAAAACCGAGAATGACGAAAGAAACGCTGCCGTTAAACCGCCCGGAATGCCCGAGTACTCCGACGGCCGAAAAAGCCAATACGCTGGCAAATTGGCGATAATAACCCCCGGCGCCCGAGCAACCACTTCATGGCCGTCAACCTCAACAATCCAGATATTCCTAAGCGGGTGGTCTTGAAGCAAGTCAGTGTTTTCGATCCAGGGGCTACCGGTAGATACAAGATGCCAAGCGGCAACATTCGCCGTAACCACGTCCCAACTTAGGAAACGACCCATGGTGGCCAAGAAAACTACAAAGGTTGTCAAGAAAAGCAGCAGGCCGGCCTTTGACTGAGCAGAGAACTTCACCCGGCCAAGTATGGCAACCAATTGCCCTCAAAGGCCGCATTCCAAAATCTAATCACCAACATCGATACCTATGCCAAACGGACTCGCGGAGCCGCCGAGTTTGGAGACTCGTGCTTGTTCAGATTTCCGTAACACAGTGGGGTTGGGCTCTCACGTCGCGAGACACAGTCGACCTCGGGGCCCGCCAAGGTTTACGAACGCGTTAGCCATCGGTTTCAGGTGCGAGACAATCGCTAACTGGTCCCACCACTCTGGTGATCAGCTTGATCACCATGAAAGCAACCGCCAAGAGTCCGACTGCCGCAAATGGCTCAGTTGCCAGCATTTTTACGACAACGTTGTTTGACCACGCTTCACTCGCGGCAAGTCCCGGGATACTTAGTGCGGCCCCAATGCCGATAAAGAGAATCTGAAACCCCGCAACAATCGGCACGACCTTTCGGGCCGTTGCGCCAAGGCGCGGAATCGAAAATGCAAAAAGCGGAGTCGCACACGCAACGAACTCAAGCCCAAGACGATACGACCAAAAAAAGTCACCGCCGTGAAATACGTTTGCCCAGCCCTGCAAGAACGAGTAAATCAGCCCGGCAAACGCCAGCAGTTTGCTCCAATCGGGAACATCAGACCAAGCCCGAAAAACCGCAGGGAGCATGAAGATAAAAATCGGGGTCCAGATCAAGATCCCACGATCCGGAGCAACCCAAAGCCCCAACTCATTAGTCAAGAGCGACGAATACCGTTCGCCCACATCAGTCGATCCGTCGATCTGATATCCGCCCGTGGGGTTCCAACTGTGATAGAGCCACCTGTTCCAAACCAGAGTCAGCCCAAGAATCGCAGTACTCGGAATAGCGGTCTTGACCAGGACACTCGGCCGTCGGCGAACAATAGCAACGCCAAGTCCCACGACCGCCACAATGACTGCAGCATGCACCCGGCCCGTCAACGCCACTCCCCCAAATAGACCGACCAGCCACCACCTCTCCTTGGCCGCCGCCCACGCCATACCCGTGATACCAAAAACCGTGATCGTGTGTGGCCACATCGCATCAGCAGCAACCGCCCAAACAGGCGAGCCAAAACCAAACACAACCGCTGCAATCACCGAAGCCTTGATCGAAAGCCGAGTAACCGAAGCAAGATAAACAAACAAAACCGAGAATGACGAAAGAAACGCTGCCGTTAAACCGCCCGGAATGCCCGAGTACTCCGACGGCCGAAAAAGCCAATACGCTGGCAAATTGGCGATAATAACCCCCGGTGCCCGAGCAACCACTTCATGGCCGTCAACCTCAACAATCCAGATATGCCTAAGCGGGTGATCTTGGATAACGTTGGCGTTTTCGATCCATGGGCTTCCGGTAGATACAAGGTGCCACGCGGCGAAATTCGCCATGTCCGCGTCGCCATTGATAAAACGTCCCACCGAGACTAAAAATACGAGGAATGTTGTCAAGAAAAGCAGCAGGCCGGCCTTTGACTGAGCGGAGAACTTCACCCGGCCAAGTATGGCAATTTGCCTGCCGCAAAGGACGCATTCTTAGTATTTCAGTTCCGATAGGAACTATCGGTCATCTTGCACCATCCCCGCGAACCACCACGCCAACCGTCCGCCACAGGATCACTAGATCAACCAGCATTGACCAGTTCTCGACGTAGTAGAGATCGAGTCGAGCAGCCTCGTCCCATTCGAGGTTAGAACGTCCCGACACCTGCCACATTCCGGTAATGCCTGGCCGGACGTGAAGCCTCGCTGATTCAAGGCCCCGATACAGGGATACTTCTTCAGGGACTTGGGGGCGCGGCCCGACAAGGCTCATCGAGCCAGTCAGAACATTGAAGAATTGGGGCAATTCATCGAGAGATGTGCGCCGAAGGAATCGACCGACTTTGGTTACACGAGGATCGTTCTCAATCTTGAATAGCGGCGTGTCAGCCGCCCCCGATTCCAAGAGCAAGTCCTTAAGTTCTTGATCTGCACCATCCCTCATCGAGCGAAACTTCCACATAGTGAAGGGTTTGCCATCTTTTCCGACGCGTTGGTGGCCGAAAAGCACGGGCCCGGGCGATGACACCTTTACCGCGATAGCCGCAGCTACTAATACTGGAGAAGCCACGACAATCAAAAGCAGTGCAATAACTCGATCGAATGTGGTTTTTGCCAACCCGCCGGCGCGCGCAAACTGAGGCTCATCCAATCGAATTACTGGCTCGCCCGAAAGGTAAGTCAAGGCAACCCGCTCAGGCGAAACGTCGACAAAATGCGGTGATACGAGAATCTCGACTCCATCGAGTTCCCAACTGAGGGAGCGCACGCCCTGCGTCCCTAGCGATTGCGGGTCGGTAATCATTACGGCAGTCGCGCCGTTATGAGCGACTGCATCATGCAGTCCCGGATGGATCGACTTGGGATTTACATCGTTGCCTCTAACAAATGTGTCAGGATCCCAGCGGCCAACGACGCGATACCCACTTCCCGGATCCGCAGCAAACACCGCCGAAATTCTTTGCGCCGATAGTTCGTTTCCCACGACGAGCACACCAGTGAGGAAATCTCCGCCGGCACGGCGCTTGCGAAGCCAACGCCGCCAAGCCCATCGAGAGCCCAACAAAGAAACCAGCCCGATTGGAAGCGCGACGGCAATATAGCCGCGAGAGAAGTCCAATTTCACAATCACCGAGACAACCGCGATGACGCCAAACGTTACTGCCGTTGCGCGGCCGATCCGCCGATACTCCTCGACACCCTCGCCAAGGATCCGCGCATCTCTCGTTTCAAAAAGCGCAAGCATCCACCACCAGATGAATGCGACGATCAGCCCGAATTGCGGGTAACTGAGTTCCAACGGCCCCCAAGTGCGCTGCTCTGACTCGAATCCGAATTTCGTCAGCATGGCTATGGCTGCAGCTAAAGCAAGTGCCAAAAAGTCGGTAGCCCCGATCATTTTTACGACGCGATTCATCGAGTCAAATTTCCGTCGGATAACTCTTCGGAGTAACGCACAGATATCTGCTTTCCGTCCAAAACACGAAGACTCGAAAATGGCCAACACTTAGACTATCGGAATGGACACCGAGGCAGTCGAGAACTTGGAAGCAACCAAGAATCCAACAGTCACGGTGATAACAGTTACCTTCAATAGCGGTGACGCCCTCAGGAAATGTTGGACTACGACAACTTGGCCAGATGGGATCGACTGGATAGTTGTAGACAATGCGTCGACTGACGATTCGGTAATAGTTGCTGAGGAGTTGGGTGCCAAAGTAATCAGTTTGAGTAAAAATCAAGGTTTTTCGTATGCAAACAATGTTGGGGCGGCCGCAACCGAATCGCAGGTACTTCTCTTTGCAAACCCTGACCTGATGATTGATGCACACGACATCCCTGGACTAGCCAAACTTGCGTTAAAGGCCGGCGGAATCGTTGCGCCTCAGCTGCTCAACTCCGACGGATCTGCGCAAGAAAACGGTCGCCAGATCCCGTATCTTCATCGCAAACTAAAACACATGTTCGGCGCTCAAGATCACCAAAAGGACCCCTACCTTGTAATTGCCGAACCGGGTGAGATTCTCGATGCCGTATGGGTGATGGGGGCTGCCATCGCGATCTCTCGCTCCTCATTCACCAAGTTAGGCGGCTGGGACCCCCGGTTCTTCATCTATTACGAGGACCACGATTTTGGCCTAAGAGCGAGGAAAAATGGCCTACCGGTAAAGATCGACGGCAATACTCGCTGGCGTCACGGCTGGGCGCGCGAGACTTCAAAGGCCAAGAGCCTAAAACCTTGGCGCCATGAAATCGGCTCCGCCCTAAAGTTCTATGCTCGCTACCCGTGGGCGTTCCTGCCAATCTGGCCACCCCCAAAATATGCTCGGCCTAAACGCAAAGTTTTGCGCCCAGATGAGTTACATCAATTCTCATAAGGACTTTATCGTCTTGAGTACTCGATCAAATAACCGTGTTTCGGTCGTAATGTGCACCTACAACGGCGCCCGCTTCGTTGAAGAACAATTGCGGTCGATTTCTTTACAACTCTCCCACGGAGACGAGCTTGTCATCGCAGACGATGGCTCGACCGACGAGACACTTGACATTGTGGATCGAATACTTCGTGCATCGCTCCCGATTGATTTTGATGTGTCGATTCTTCCTGGATCCACAAAGAGTCGCGGGATCTCTGCGAACTTTTGGAGAGGTGTCCAGGCGGCAAACAATTCAGTTGTGATTCTCTCGGACCAAGACGATTCGTGGCTCGCTAATCGGGTCGAACGGGTCCGGCAGGAATTCGGCAAACACATGGGTCTAAAAGCCTTCGCATGTGACGCGAGATTGATCGATAAATATGGTGCAAACCTCGGACATACGCAGTTCGACTCTGTAGGCGTTGGCGCAGGTGAGATCCAAGTGCTCAACGGCCAAGCAGGATTCGAATACCTTGCTCGCGGAAATGTTCTTCCCGGGATGACCGGCGCATTTGACACCAATTTCCTTCGAGAAATCGGACCTGCACCCGGATCATGGCCCCACGACTATTGGTGGTTCCTTCACGCAGCAATGTTTGATGGACTGGAAGTTACAAACGAAACGTTGGTCAACTATCGGCAGCACGACTCAAACACGATAGGCGCACCACCAACACGCTTAGCCGCGCTTGCAATTCGATTCTGGAAAACCCCGTCGAACGCCGCTGTTCTCCACGAAAATTTCCAGCAACTCTGGGAAGCGTGTCAGAGTACTGAACTAAACGAGAGCGCACGGCGGAACCTAGGATTCCTGCGGGAGAAGAAAGCCTTCGAGCGCTGGCGCGGCCAACTTCGACCGCATATGGTTTCGCGCTTAATTCCTGTACTGAAGCGGATTGCGTTCGGTGACTATAGACGCTTTTCACGACGAGGCGGTTTACGTGGAATCCATGACATCGTACGAAATCCGCAAGACCAACGAGCAACAAAACACTTCTCTGCATTTGAAACGCGGCCAGCAGTCGAACCCGACCTTAGCCCTAGGAAGGACTGACTAAGAGCAGGAACTCTTCCCGTTGTACTTACCGTTTGTGAACAGTGTTAAGCATTCGGACTTGAACTTGCTCTGTTCCTCCAGGATTCCTTGACGGAACGGCGCCTCCGCATCGAGCCAAGTTTCTCTGTCAGCAAGAACGCCCTCAATCACTGAAATTGCTTTTTTCGCAACCGATCTGAGTTCTAGTTCCATATCTATTTTTAGGTCCTCCGGGATCGGGACATCCTTTTGAAACGCAGCTGACCCGCGACGGCCTACGATGACGACAGCCCCGCACACTGCAGCTTCACGAGGGAGCCGGTCTCGTCCGGGATGATGTCCAAGGTCTAGATAGATCGATGCAGATTGCAGAAGGCGTTGAACCTCAGCGGGGCCCATTCCAACTATTGGTTCAAGCAGCAATTCAGATAGTTTCCCAATCTCTTTTACGAACTCTTTCCCTTTTGCGGGGTTAAACGCAACAACCGGCTTACGCGCCTGAGAGCCTGCTGCCGGTACTCGTTCTTTTGAATACGTAAAGTCGGTAAGCACACCGACGTCGAACCCGAACTCTCGGTGAACGCTCTGTGCCGCATATTCGGACTGGGATACGTGTTCGGCTTTCGCCATTTCCTTGACCAATCGTTTCCTGGAAACGAATTGACCGCGCGTGAGCTTTTGTACGCGCCGAATGAAAACCCTTGCAAAATCTTTACTGAATATGCCAGCTCGCTGCAGGGTCGACGAAAATTCATGGATCGTGGAATTGTCTAGGCTCAACCACCACACTACCTTTCGGGCTTCCTTGAACCGACCTAGAAGTCCCAACTCCGATTCAGGAACGACAACACAAATATCTGGCCGGTCCTGAACTGATGCAACAACTGGGCACTCATAGTGTCCGAATTCAGGGACTTCCGAAGCACTAGCAGTGGACGGGGTAGGCACCAGGAACGCTTCCACTCCGATCTCTCGAAGAGTGGACACAAGTTGATGCAGTGCTTCTGGGCCTCCCGTCTTCTCTCCAATCGGGCAATAGACAAAGACGCTTTGCCCGCCGGACGAACCCGGCTTTCGTGATTGTTCTTCCACGAGATTCAGCTTCCTTTCGATACCCCGGATGCATTGGAAATAGTTCGGTGAAGCGCTGTCGCCTGCCAGGCAAGAACGCAAATTTCAGCGACGACCAATGCGAAAGCCAAGCCAAGCCCGCCGTGGCTCGTTCCTATAGTCAACATCAGCAAAACTCCAATGCCGGAGCCAACTATTGTGCTCGTCACCAAAGCGTCTCTACGATCCCACGCCGCTAGACACGTGGGCCCGAGCACGCCTGTGACGACGACGGCCCCGACGGCAATCCCGAAAAGTACAGATAATTGCCAAGAAACTTCTATCTGCCCGAGTGACAGCAACTTGGCCAGCGGCCTCACCCCTGCAGCAAAAGCAACCGCAGCGACCACGCCGACAACGGATATCAACCTGACGGCGTAAATAGTTCTCGCCACGAGTTCTTTCTTCTCGGCGGCGCGAGGTACGTAAGCTTGAGCAATCTGCGCGGTCGGGAGCATGGCTCGCAGCGTCATCTTCTGGATTCGATCCGCGAGAGCGATCTGAGGCAAGGCCGGCACTCCCATTGCAGTACCAAAAACGACCGGGAGTTGGGAATACGTCGCGGCGGTCACAGAAGTCGCCAACCCATGCAAATTAGAAGAAACTCCGCGACGGATCATCGAGCAAACCCCGCTAGGCAATGATCGCTTAGGTATCGGGGCAAGAATCAAAACTGCAGAAAACGTGACAATCAGCACCTCCCCAACGAGCTGGAACCAAGGCAACACACGCAGATCGCTTGCAAGAACAGCGCCGAGGGAACCGACTACTACGAAAAAAAGTCGCGGAAGTGCATCAACCACCACAAGTCGATTGGGTTGCGCCGCTCCTACGAAAAACCAACTGGCACCCAATGCTGACACCATCGCAGACATTGCCGCTGGAGCCATAAGTTCAAGAATGCCACTCTGACGAGAAATGAAGGCCGCGGTTCCCAGAACGATCGGGAGAACAATTAGAAGTGCGGTTATTCGCCCCCATAAAGAATCAAGAAAGACGCCGGCGCGGGCGCTGTCATCTAACCTTGCAATTCGTACTGGCCCAAGCACGTTCCAGCCCAAAAACACGACGACTCCGCCGATTGCACCCAAGGCCTGCCCTGCCGCAAGCGCCGCCCACGCCGCAGGACCACCAACGTTTGTTGCCACCGGAATCGTGAATAGAGCACCAACCAGACCAATTGCAACGGCAAACCAATACGAGGATCCTCGAAAACGCGAAAGGAGCGCGAAATGGCCAGGCATTCATCCGCCCCTTTCAATTGACGTCGTTGGAGAGAGTTTGATTTCCGGACAACATCCCTATCCCCGATAGAAACCTTGAGGTCCGAAAACGCTTACGTCGGGATCTAACCACAAGTGTTGACCGCAGCCTGCGAAGCCAAAGCAACAGTCTGGGAATCCGTTCCCGCTCGCGGGCACGATGGCATACAAATTCTCCGACGTAGATCATTCTTCAGTTGAGATTCATCATTTCCTGTGGTTGGTTGCGTCACTCGATGCACGCCACGATCCTTAGTGTTTCGCCCAAACTAGTTGAACGTCGTTGTCGAATTATCTGGAGCAGGTACGAACTCGGAATCAAAAGCCAGACAAGGCCAACCCCGCCACCCGCGACCGCGATAGGTTCTGAAACGTGGCAGCAACAGCCCTACCGACCCCCAACAGCGAACCGATGCGCTCCCCCGTCGCACGGTTGCTGCAACGCGCAACTGTCGGAGATCGCTGGCTGCTGGGCACTCTCGTCGGCTACCTGATTACTCGGTTGGTGGCCAGCGCCGCATTCTTTACAGCCGCGCGCAACCCGATCGTTTGGCCGCCTGAGTTCGAGCAGGGCGAACTTTCTGGCTGGGAGTTGATGACCAGCGCCTAGGGCACTCGCTGGGACTCCCTCATCATCGAGGATGGCTACCCCTCGACTCTGCCTGTCGACGAGAACGGGAACGTTGTCCAAAACCAGTGGGCGTTTTATCCGCTGTTCCCGATGATCGCGCGACTGCTCGCTACCGTCACCGGAATCAGCGCCGGCACCGCGGGCGTGATCGTCTCGCTCTTGATGGGGCTCGCCGCAGTCCTGCTTTTTCGCAAACTGATCCTCACCGTTTGGCCCGGCTCGGCCACCGCGGTCCCGTGGGTGCTCTTCACTGCGCCGCTCGTGCTTGCCGCATATCCCGCGGCCGGGTTCTTCAACACCGCCTACAGCGACGCGACCGCCCTAGCGGTGGTGATGTTGATGCTGGTCCTGCTCACCTCGAAACGATATGCGTGGTTGTGCCTAGTCGTCTTGGTGCTCGGCTTGGCTCGACCGATTGCACCGCCGGTCGGTGTCGTGGTGATCGTGCACTTTTGGCCACAAATCGTTGGCGCGTGGCGACGCGACCGAGTCGTGCCGTGGCGGCCCATCGGCTGGTTCACCGTCATCGGGTTCGCCTGCGTGCTATCGGCCGCGCTCTGGCCGATAATCGCCGCAGTGGTCACCGGTGAACCGACCGCCTTGTTCGAAACTCAAGCGAGTTGGCCGCGGCCCGGAAACGCCGACCCGAGCATCCCGTTCTCGGTCTGGATCGCGACCCGAGGCGGAGTCGTTATTGGCCTAGCCACCCTGGCTGCGCTGTTGGCGATCTTCGCGGTGCTCTTTAGGGTCAACCGCCTGCACCCATTCGGCCCAGAAATCTACGCCTGGACGTTGGCGTACATCACCTTCCTTTTGCGGCCATCGGCTCGAGTCCTTCTACGCCGAGGTTCTTCCTGCCCGCGCTCAGCATTCACCTTTTCCTTGCGGTGTTTGTGCGCAGATGGTGGCAGTCGCTTGTCCTGCTAGCACTGCTCCTGGCCGGCCAGTTCTACTGGATATTGCGCTGTTACACCGACTTCAACTTCCGCCCCTGAAAAATACCGGCACACTTGAGCCATGACCTCACCCAGCGATTCGGCCGTTGCCGTCTACCTCGACTTCGACAACATCGTCATCAGTCGATACGACCAGATCCACGGCAAAGGTTCCTTCTGGCGCGACCGGGACACTGGTTTTGACGAAGCGAAACTTCAAAAGGCCGAAGTAGACGTTCATGCGATCTTGGATTTCGCATCTTCCTACGGCCGCCTCGCGCTGACTCGTGCCTATGCCGACTGGTCGATGCCGGCGAACACTCGCTACAAGAAGCAACTCGTCGATCGCGCCGTCGATCTAGTTCAACTGTTCCCCGCCTCGGGCACCAAGAACGGCGCCGACATTCGACTCTCCCTCGACGCGCTCGAAGACGTGGCGCTAAGTCCCGCGATCAGCCACGTCGTGTTGGCCGCCGGAGACTCCGACTACATTCCGTTGGCGCAACGGCTACGCCGACTTAACCGCACCGTCATCGCAGTCGGTGTCGCCGGTTCGGTTAGCCGCTCGCTTGCCGCCGCAGTTGACGAACTAGTCACCTACGACAACCTGCCTGGTCTCATCGAACCTGCCGAGCCGGCACCACCTGCCCCACCCGCCAAGAAAGCCGCCCGCAAAACCGAAGCCATCTCGGCGAAAGCGCCCGAGACGGACGACGATCACGAGAAGCAGTTACACCGCCAAGCCACCCGCCTTCTACTGCGCGCCCTTCGCCTCCTGCGCGAAAAAGACCCCGACGACGAATGGGTCCACGCCGCCACCGTGAAGAACCAAATGAAACGGATGGACTCCTCATTCAACGAGAAAGATCTCGGGTTCGGATCGTTTAGCGAGTTCGTCAAATCACGCAACTCCGCCGTCGAACTCCAAGAAGAAGGCCAGGTGCGCAAGGTGCGCCTGCGGCCGGGGCACTGACCCGATTAGACCCATGCTCGCGGTTGTGTAGACTTGAAGTAGTTGCATGGCATGACACGGCAGATTGATGGTCGCGCCTCGCGCAAGCGAGGGAGTTCGGTTTTCTTTTTGGTATGAGTGACGCGTGACGGAACCGCGTACTCGACCCGCGAGTGCGCACAACTCCCAAGGAGAAAATTATGGCTACCGGAACTGTTAAGTGGTTCAACTCCGAAAAGGGCTTCGGCTTCATCGCTCCCGATGACGGCGGCGACGACCTGTTCGCTCACTTCAGCGAAATCCAGGGCTCGGGCTACAAGACCCTCGACGAGAACCAGAAGGTCGAGTTCGAGGTTGCACAGGGCCAAAAGGGCCTGCAGGCCGCGAACATCCGCGCCCTCTGAGTCTCACTACACGAGCACTTAGATAGCTAAGCGCCAAAAACGCTCAGCTTCTGAAAGCCCCCGCTTCGGCGGGGGCTTTCTTCATTTGCTGGCGCAGTCGCGACCGACTTCAATGACGGCGCCGTCGAAGCCGAGTTCAGCACCAAACTCTTCGAGCCGGTGGCCAACATCTGGTCGGTTGTGGTGGCTCAAGTGCACCGCGACAACGCGCGTGCCCTCATCGGTGAGTCCGGCGGCCCTCAGGTCGGCCAGCGACTTCGCGAACGAGTCCAACCCCAAATGGCGGCCCCCGGCCAGATCCAGTCGCTCGCCGAACGTCTGCTCCAACAGCACCAGATCGAACCGCTCCCCCGCCGCAAACTCTAGGAACCCGTCGGCCCACGGGCCGGTGTCGCAGGCGTAAAGCAGGCTGCCCGTCGCGTCCGAAAGCCGGTAGAGCACCGCCTCACCGAAGGCGTCATGGGCTGCCGGCAAGACCTTCACCCGGTACGGGCCCGCCGCGAACTCGTCCCCCGCCGTGACCTGCACCAACTTCACTGCATCTTGGTTTGGTGCCAGCCAGTTCCTGCACATTTCGACCACTGCGGCCGGCCCGTAAACCGTCAACGGCCGCTCACTCACCCAACTGCGGTGCAGCAGGAACGCTGGATCCAGATGATCGCTGTGCGCATGCCCCACGAGCACCGTGTCCACGTCGACCAAGTCCGCCCCGAACCGCAACGCCTGCCGGGCCGCCTCCGGCCCCGGGTCAAGCCAGACTCGCCCGTCGACCAACACGCTCGTCGGGGTGCGAAACACGTTCGCCGCACGCATCGCCAGACACGAGTCGCAACGACAAAACGCCGACGGCCAACCGTCAGCCGAACCAGTCCCGAGCAGTCGAACTTCCATCCTCACGCCACCCTTGTCGTTGCTTCGAGGATCGCGAATTCGCCAAATGTGGGCATGTCGACACCGTACCGTCGCTCAGGCGATGACGAATTGCGGCTCATCAGGTGCGGCCGCTTCGGAGTCGTTCAACTTTCGGGTGCCGTGAAGTCTTGACAACCATATAGATGCTTGTATATATAGACATATGTCGAAGTCATTTGTTGAGCTACCTGCCACGGAAAACGGCGGCGCCGAAGAGTGCTGCCAAGATGACGTCTCCTGCTGTTCGCCTCTGGTGATTTCACCGCTCTCCGAAGCCCAGGCAACACACGTTGCGCCCTTGCTGAAAGCAATGTCCGACCCCGTCAGACTGCGACTACTCTCACTCGTGGCCGCCCACGAAAATGGCGAGGCCTGCGTATGTGAACTCAACGACGCTTTCGACTTGTCGCAACCCACGATCAGCCATCACCTGAAAGTTCTGCACGAAGCCGGCCTGCTCGACCGGTCAAAGCGCGGCACCTGGGTGTACTACGCGATCAAGCGCGACGTCCTTGCCGACATAGCTTCGCTGATCGGTGGCGGGCTGGAGTGAGCGTCGCAACAACCAAAAACCGAATCGCAGCAGAATTTCTCGGGACCGGATTCTTGGTCGCAACAGTCATCGGATCTGGAATCATGGCTTCGCGACTTACCAACGATGTCGGCAGCCAACTCATGGCAAACAGCATCGCGACAGGCGCTGTACTAATCGCCCTCATCACTACCTTCCAGTGAGTTTCGGCTTCGTTCAATCCGGTCGTGTCACTAGTGTCCGCAGTTGAGGGATCGTCGCGGTGGAACGAGGTTGGACCGATCATCACCGCGCAACTAAGCGGCGGCATCGCTGGCGCTGTCCTGGCGAATCTGATGTTCGGCCTGCCTGCAATCGAAATTTCAACAAACGGGCGACACGGTCCCGGCCTTGTCCTCGCCGAAGTAGTTGCGACTGCCGGGCTGGTGATGGTGATTTTCGGTTCCGTGCGAGCGGGCCGAAGCGAGGCTCTCCCTGTCGTCGTCGGCGCATACATCACCGCGGCGTATTGGTTCACTTCATCAACGTCGTTCGCGAACCCGGCGGTGACCGTGGCGCGCACGCTGTCTGACACGCTCGCAGGCATCGCCCCGACAGGCGCCCCGTGGTTCCTCCTCGCCCAAGCGTGTGGCGGTGCGATCGGACTTCTCGCGGTTCGAGTTACCTTTCCTGCTAATCAACCCCAAGATCGGATACTCACGTGACCGCTTCCCCAACCGTCCTGTTCGTTTGCGTCCACAACGCCGGTCGATCCCAGATGGCGGCCGGCTTCTTGGCTCACCACGGCGTCGGCCGCGTGCAAGTACGCTCGGCCGGCTCGATGCCAGCTGATGAAATTAACCCCGTCGCCGTCGAAGCGATGCTGGAACTGGGCATCGACATCGCGAGATCGCAACCGAAACTGCTAACCACCGAGGCCGTCGAAGAATCTGACGTAGTCATCACGATGGGCTGCGGTGACGCCTGCCCGTTCTATCCGGGTAAACGATATGAAGACTGGAAACTAGCCGATCCCGCCGGCGAAGGGATTGAGGCCGTGCGAGTCATCCGCGATGACATCGAGGCTCGCGTGTTCAAACTTCTCGCAGAACTCGAAATGGCCGCCCCCTAAAGCCGGGGACGGCCATAACAAGTAGTGGAGCTGCCGGGAATCGAACCCGGGTCCTCTGGCGCTGAGTCAGTACTTCTCCGGGTGCAGTTCGCCTAACGCTTTTCTTGGCCCCGGCGCTCGGACGAACGCGTCACCGACAGGCTCAGTAGCAAAAAAGTCCCGATGCGACCGCGCTACCCGGTCACGTCAGCAAGTCCTCTAAATGAGATGGATGATCCGGGACGAGGACATTCCCGGGTCCATCCTTCGCAGGTCGCCTCAGGCGGCGAGGGCGAAGTCAGTGCGCTTTGAGTCGGCACTTATGGGTTTGCAACGAACGTTTAAGAGATGACGTTGCTTTCTCTACCCGCTTCTCCTGAATCGAACGACCAAAGTCGAAACCGATCAGCCCCTGTGAAGTTATCAACGTACCTAGTCTAACGCCCGGCGGTGACAACTTGTTCCCGCCGAGAAAACCCGCTTCGCAGATAGCTCTGTCCACATGTCGAACATTTGTACGAAGTCTATTCCGTTTGGACTGTGCTTCCGGTAGCTTCATACCTAAGCCGTTGGGGTGAATGGCCATCTGGGGAGGTGGAATCGTGAGCAATCTGGTTGTCGAACTGATCTCGGCAGGGCCGAATGCGCTGGCAAAAGCGCTCGCCTGCGATCTGACCTCACTCGAACCGGCCCAAGTCGTCGAAGCGACTCGGGTTGCCCAAGCGATTCGCCGAAATGCCGACGCCCTAGTTTGCGCCCTCCTCACCGAGGGCGAACGCCAAGAAGCCCACCGCGCCACCGGTGAGATCTCGATGACCTCCTTGGTGGCCCGCGAGGCCGGGATCTCCCGTCGAGAAGCCGGCCAGCAAGTCCGGCTCGCTCGCCAGCTTCAACAGGCCCCCGTCCTGCGCGATTCGCTCAGCCGACCTGGCATGTCCACCGACAAGGCCAAGCTAGTCACCGATGCGCTAGAAAAACTGCCCGCCGACCTATCCGCGGCCGAACGGCATGAGGTCGAACGTGATCTAACCATGAGCGCACCGGACCTGCCGCTAGAAGAACTTCGCCGCAAGACTGCTCGGGCGGTTGAAATCATCGATGCGGGTCGAGCCGACCGGATCGAGAACCGCGAAACCGAGCGCAGCGAGCAACAACAGGCCAAGCAGGTTACGTTCTGGATGTCGCAAGCCGATCCGGCCACCGGCATGGTCAAAGGCGGGTTCGAAGTCGATGCGCTCACTGGTGACATCCTGCGTTCGTTCCTCGACTCGGCCACCGCACCACGAAAGAACGCGGCCACTGACGGGCCTGCTGCCGAACCGACTCGGGTAGATCGGCCGCGAGCCCAAGGAAGAGCCTTCGTCGAACTGGTTCGCCACCTGCCAAAAGACTGCTTCGGTAACCACGGCGGCGTCCCGGCGACCCTCATCGTCACCGTCGACGAAGCCGCCCTGCGCCGCGAAACCGACCGGGCGGGCGTCACCGAACACGGCACCGTCCTCTCAGCCGGGCAATTGCGAAAGTTGGCCTGCGACGCCGATATCCTGCCGGCCGTCATGGGCGGCGCCTCCGAAGTGCTCGACCTAGGTCGCCGCGACCGCTTCCACTCCGTTGCCCAGCGCCGGGCCCTCGCACTACGCGACCTTGGCTGTGCGTTCCCCGGCTGCGACCGACCACCCGGCTGGTGCGAAAGTCACCACCTCGTGCCGTGGGGTCGAGGAGGCGAAACCACCGTCAACGACGGAGTCCTGCTCTGCTCCAGACACCATCACGAAGTACACGACCGCGGCTGGCAACTGCAACTGAACCCGATCGAAAACCAAGTCGAATTCAGGCGGCGCCCCGGCGAAGCGTGGCAGCGAAACCACCGCTACCGGCCAAGAAAAAGCCAACTGCCTATCCCGTGTTTAGCGTGAGTTGGCGCTGCCGACCGTGAACTCAGATCCCCTTGAGGCGTCGGCCCACTTCACGCTCGGCGTCGCGGGAGGCCTGGCGTTCGGCGATCGAATGGCGTTTGTCGTGTTCCTTCTTGCCGCGGGCTAGGGCGATTTCGACCTTGGCTCGCCCGTCCTTGAAATACAGCGATAGCGGCACAATCGTCAGGCCCTTGGCCTGGGTGCGGTGCTCGATCTTGTCGATCTCAGAACGGTTCAACAGCATTTTGCGGCGGCGGCGAGTCTCGTGGTTCGTCCACGTGCCGTTGTCGTATTGCGGGATGTGGACGTTCAGCAGCCACGCCTCACCGCGATCGATATCGCCGAAACCGTCAACCAAAGACGCACGACCCATCCGCAGGCTCTTGACCTCCGTGCCAGTCAAAACCAGACCAGCCTCGAAAGTGTCCTCGATGTGGTAGTCGTGCCTCGCCTTCTTGTTCTGGGCGATCATCTTGCGACCGGTTTCCTTGGGCATCTGACTATTCTGTCAGGTCACAACCAATTCATCGGATTGGTGGTCGAACCGTTCGACAACACCATGAAATGCAAATGGCACCCAGTCGAATAACCCGTACTGCCCACATAGCCGATGACCTGACCGCGCGAAACCTTCGCGCCAGCAGAAACCGCGAACGCCGACAAATGGTTGTAGGTAGTGATGACGCTGACGCCGCGCTTGACCCCGTTGTTCAATATCACCCGGTTGCCGTATCCGCCGTTGTAATACTGCGAAATGACCTTTCCGCCGGCGGCCGCCCGGATCGGCGTGCCACAACCGACACCAAAATCGGTGCCGTCATGCAACTTATAGACCCCAGTGATCGGGTGACGGCGCATCCCATACCGCGAAGTGATCGGGCCCGAAACCGGACGACTCAACGTGCCACCAGAATCACCGGTGCTCCCGCCGCCACCGCCGCCACCCTTATTCGCCTTCTCAAGTTCGCGGCGGACGATCTCTTGCATCTGGTTTTCTAACGCAACCCGCTCCGACTCCAGCGCCGCCTGCAATTTCAAATCATCGGCCAAAGCCGAATCGGCTTGGCGTTTCGCCTGCGAACGGGCCGTAACCAAACTTGCCACCGCCGCAGCCTGCTGCTCGGCCTGGGCAGTCAACGTCTGCATCTGAACGACGACCGCTTCGGCCTGCTTCTTCTGCGCCGCGACCTGATCGCGCAGGCCTTCGACCTTGTCGCGCTCAACTCCCAGCATCACCTCAGACGCGGCCAACTCCTGCATGATCGCGACCTGCGCATCGCCAACCGAAGCCGAAATGCTCATCTGCTCGGAGAACTCGATCGGATCAGTGCCACGCAACAGATCACCGAAAATCTGCAAGCCGCGATCACCGGACATCACCGAATCGACGGCGAACTGCGAAACCGTACCCTCCGACTCACCCAACTCCCGCTCGGCCGCTTCCAAGCGACGCTCGGCCCGCGCAAGTTGCGCCTTGGCCTGCTCGAGTTCGGCGCGAAGACGGCCGTCATTTGCGACCGCAACCGCCAATTGACCCCTCGTCTGACCCAACGCAGTCTGAGCGGCCGTCAAACGCACTTGGGCCAAACCGAGCGCGTTCTTCGCGTCGCGGGCAGCCTTCGTCGACTCCTGGACTTCGCCGCGAGCATCACGAAGTTTCTTCTTATTCTCGCGCTGCTCGCGCTTCACATCGTCTTTTTCGCCACCAAAAGTGGGCGCAGTGAAACCGGCCACCAGCATCATGCTGAGGGCGGTAGCAACCAGCGGCTTACGTAAACTCGCCATGGCCTCGATCCGGGGAAGTGTCCGTGGGACGGAATCGTGCTTGTGACGTGAGTGACTCTACGGCACCACTTGAAGGTTTAGCGGGCAACGATGATGCGGCGTGTTGCCCGCCGGCGACGTCGACTTCTCGGGACTAACTCAAACGTCCAAATACTTGCGGGTCATCACAAACGTCGGGACCAACGCCAACAGCAACGCCAACAACGTCGTCATGCCCATCACCGACACTGCGTCCTCCCAGCGGACCCACGTCGTGATCCGGCCGAGCGTGTCACGCAAGTAGCCGTAAACCACAAAATGCATGAACGCAGCTAAGCCTGCGGCGGCCAGTGCCGCCGAAATCAACGCCGCGACCAGCGATTCGAGAATGAATGGCGCCTGAATATGCCAACTGGACGCGCCAACAAGACGCATGATGCCGATCTCGCGACGGCGGGCAAACGCCGTCATCCGAATCGTGTTGGACACCTGCAAAATCGCCGCAAAAATCAACAGCGCCGCGGTCGCCAACGCCGCCCACTGCAGTTTGTCTAGCATCTCGAACAACGGCCCGAGCAGGCTGCGCAACGAATTCACGTTGCCCACGCCGTCCATGCCCGAAACTTCACTGACGACACCGTCGAACTGTTGCGGGTCTTTCAACGTGACGAAATAGGACTCCGGGAACGCGTCCGCGCCTAGCGTCTCCAGTTGCTTTCGGCCGGTATCGGTTTGGCCCAACAGTTCACGCGCTTGGGCGAAGTTCTCCGCCGGAGATCGAACTTGATAGGACTTGACTTCCGCGTTGGACTCAAGGGCCGTTCGAACCGCCTGCTTCTGTTCATCGGTCGCAGTGCCGCCGACACAAGTGGGCGCCGGCGAGTTCTTCGTGCACAGGTTTACCTGCAGTTGCAGTCGGTCGCCGAAGTAGCGTTCCGTTCGGTCAACTTGGGCCTGGATCAACAGGCCAAGTGACGCCAACAACAAGGACACACTCATCGTGACCACCAACGAAATCGTCATCGACGTGTTTCGGGTGAGGCTGGCTCGCAGCTCTTTCAAGATTGCACGCATGAGTCTCAGTTCTCGTAGCCGTAGATTCCGCGGGCCTCGTCACGCAGGACCCGACCCTCACTAAGTTCAATGACTCGTTTGCGCATCTGGTCGACGATCGTCGAGTCGTGGGTGGCCATCACCACCGTGGTGTCTTCGCGGTTGATCCGGTCCAACAACTTCATGATCCCCACACTCGTGTTCGGGTCAAGGTTGCCGGTCGGTTCGTCCGCGATCAGGATCATCGGTCGGTTGACGTAGGCGCGCGCGATCGCGACGCGCTGCTGCTCACCGCCAGACAACTCATCTGGGCGACGATGGCCTTTGCCCTCGAGGCCAACCATTTCCAAAGTTTCAGGCACGAGGCGTTTGATCTCTTCTCGCGGCTTACCAATCACTTCAAGCGCGAACGATACGTTCTCAAAAACGGTGCGGTTAGGCAGCAATCGGAAGTCCTGGAACACCGTGCCGATTTGGCGGCGCAACTTCGGCACCTTCCAACTGGGTAGCTTGTTGATCTCCTTGCCGGCCACAAAAACGTGGCCCGACGAGGGACGAACCTCACGCAGGATCAGCCGCATGAACGTTGACTTACCCGAGCCGGAGGTGCCGACTAGGAACACGAACTCGCCCTTGGTGATCTCCAAGTCGATTCGGTCCAACGCGGCACGCTTCTGCCCTGGGTAGGTCTTGGAGACCTTGTCGAAGCGAATCACTCGATCGAGTGTAGGCGTGTGGGGTAAAGAAACCGGTCAACCAAGCGGTTCGAACAGGGCCGCGCCGACAATCTCGCCAGGACGCACACCTGCGGGGATCCAGAAGACGGCCGAACCGATCGGGGTCGTCCACTCGTTTAGTCCATCTGATTGCGCGAGGCGCTGCTGCACTGGCACGAACTGATGGGCAATGTCCGCCTGGAAAGCGGTGAAGATCAGCCCGACCGCATCGGCGTTGCCTGGCCCCAAGTCGTAGTTGTAGGCGCGGCGCAAGAACCGCTGGGTGGGATCGCCTGTCTTCGCGCGTCGGATATGCGCGGCCGGACCGATCACCGTGAACCCTTGCGCGTCGGTTGCCGCCAGGTCGGGAACATCATTTTCGGCTGTGCCCGTCAATGGTGACCCGTCGCGCAATCGGCGACCAACAGCGAATTCGCGACCAGTTCGGTCTGCCTTTTCCCACGTGTCCAGGTTCATCGCGATTCGTCGGATGACCATCGTGGTGGAGTGATCGGGTCGCCAAACGACCTCGGCAAAATCGGGGGTCTGCGGTTCGGGGTTGACCGTCCCGTCGACCTGACCGAACAGGTTGCGCATCGTGGTACCGGGCGGGTGCACGCCCAGGCCTTGCCGAAACCCCACCTGCGACCAGCGAACCTTTGCAAAAGCCCGGGTATCTCGCACCAGCAGGTGGACCGCGTGCGCCACCGAGATGGGGTCGTCGCCAGCAACCTGCAACAACAGGTCGCCGTCGCTCCAGTTTTCTTGCAACCGGTCGATCTGCTTGAAAGCCGGCAGCGGCCCCAGCCAACTAGGTACGTTCTTTTCCCCGACGACCGCCGCGACTAGTCCTGGCCCGAAGCCGAAAGTGACGGTAAGCCTGGCCGGCGTGCTGGCCAGTTCGGGTTCAAGATCAGCCAACGGCGCCCGACCCGAGGTGAGCCGCTGGGCATCGTCAGTGAGTAGCGAAAGCAGTCGATGAATGTCGTCTGGTTCGGGATTGC
This sequence comes from Aeromicrobium sp., assembly GCA_035401705.1. Taxonomy (GTDB): domain Bacteria; phylum Actinomycetota; class Actinomycetes; order Propionibacteriales; family Nocardioidaceae; genus Aeromicrobium. The sequence goes on along the minus strand of DAONBX010000002.1, from coordinate 24,917 downwards.
CAGTCAGGTCGAAGGAGACGAGCGTCTGGTTCGCTTGCGGTTCGCCCTCGATGCCGGCCTGATGAGTGCCATGGAACTCGATCGTTTCGGCACCGACCGGTGGCGCGTCGACCGCTTGGGCCGGGGCCGAGGACGCCGAAGCAACCGCCAACCCGCCAGCGATCGTGGCGCCGCCAGCGATGGCGGCACCACGACCCAGCAGTTCGCGGCGCTTCAAGGTCAGTGACCGGCAGTCTCGCCCTGCTTGTAGTTCTCGTCGGCGCCGGTGAAGTCCTTGGCGGTGGCGGAGAACTCAAACTCGGAGTCGTCAGCGAAAGTCAGTTTGAAGTCGATCTTGTCGCCTGGCTTGATCGGCTTGGTTAGGTTCAGCAGCATCAGGTGCTTTCCGCCCGGTTCGAGGGCGAGTGAACCACCAGCGGGGATCGTGAACTCTTTGACCATGTTCATCTTGCCGTTGACGGTTTCGTGAAGCTCTGCAGTGTCGGTGATCGTCGTGGTCACGCCGGTGACCTTCACGTCCTTGTCGCCGCTGTTGCTAAGTACGCCGAACGCAGCGCTCATGTCCATGTCGGTGGCTTTTACCCAAGCATCGGCAATGGCGATCGGATGGGCCTGGCCATGCTCTTCGAAATCTTTGGAACCACACGCCGAGACGACGAACAGCGAAGCGAACAGGACCGGCAGGAGTCTACGAATCATGACCCCAAGAATACGTTGCAGCAGTTAGGCCGAGGCACCCTGGTTGCGACGCCAGCGGATGCCGGCCTCGATGAAGTCGTCGATCTCACCGTCAAGGACCGATTGGGTGTTTCCGGTCTCATGTTCGGTGCGCAAATCCTTGACCAGTTGGTAGGGGTTGAGCACGTAGTTGCGCATCTGGTCGCCCCAACTGGCGGCCACGTCACCGCGAAGTTCGTCGAGTTGGGCGCGCTCTTCGGCCTTCTTCAACGCGAGCAGTTTCGCCTTCAAGATCACCATCGCGCTGGCCTTGTTCTGCAACTGCGACTTTTCGTTCTGGCAACTGACGACAACGCCGGTCGGCAAGTGAGTCAATCGCACGGCCGAGTCGGTCGTGTTGACGCTCTGGCCACCAGGGCCACTGGAGCGGTAAACGTCGACGCGGATCTCCTCGTCGGGGATGTCGATGTCGTCGGTCGCTTCGAGCACTGGCACGACTTCGACCGCCGCGAACGAGGTTTGGCGCCGGCCTTGGTTGTCGAACGGGCTGATCCGCACCAGTCGGTGCGTGCCAGCCTCAACCGAAAGCGTTCCGTAGGCGTAGGGGGCCTTGACTGCGAACGTCGTGGACTTTAGGCCCGCTTCTTCGGCGTAGGAAGTGTCATAGATTTCGACGACGTACTTGTGGCGTTCGGCCCAACGGATGTACATCCGTTGCAGCATTTCGGCAAAGTCGGCCGCGTCGACGCCGCCGGCACCTGACCGGATCGTAACGAGCGCGTCGCGTTCGTCGTATTCGCCCGAAAGCAGGGTGCGAACTTCGAGACTGTCGATCGAGGTACTTAGTCGACCAATCTCACTTTCGGCTTCAACTGCTGAATCTTCGTCGCCTTCTTCTTCGGCCAACTCGATCAGCACTTCGGCATCCTCGAGGCGCTGGCGAAGACCGTTAACGCGCTCAACTTCGGCCTGCAGGCCCGAGAGTCGGCCAGTGATTTTTTGCGCGTTCGCTTGGTCGTCCCACAAGTCTGGCGCGCCCACCTGCTCTTGGAGTTCGGCGATCTCGGCCTCCATCTTGGGCAGGTCGAGGACCTTCTCGATCGAGGTGAGGGTCGCGTCGAGTTTTTTGAGCTGGTCGGTCAAATCGGTGGCCACTTGGTTGAGGCTACCGGTCTAGGTGTCGGGTCGCCGAATCACCCAGATACTGAAGGTATTGAAAAACCCTCGGTATGTGGCGTCATTTCGCCACATTTCGCCAGTCTCAAGGGCATCATCAGTTCGGCGGAAACAGCAACGAGGTGGGTCCGCACGTAAAAAGGGAGAAACCGATGACGCGACAGCAGATCCACAGCACCGCCGTAGCAGTTGCCTTCGGCCTAGTCGTCTTCGTCATCTTCCCTGCTGCCGCTTCGCTCGGTGTCAGCGTCGCGATCATGGCCGCGCTCGCCGTGTGCGTGGCCAGCGCGACCGCCGCCCACGTGATCGGCGGCTTCTTTCGCGAAAGCCCCGCGCTGGAGTTCGACCCGGCTTGGGAAACCAGCCCGACCGAACTGGCCAAACTGGGCTGAGTCAGCTCAGTGCGCTAGTTGGACGAAATGAACTGGCGGGTTCGATACGGGCTGCGGCTCGGCCACTTGACCGATAACCGTGATCGTGGCGAAGAACGTCACACACGAAAGCACAACGGCTGCTCTGCCTGCAAAGCGCCAATGAATGCGGTTCATGACTCTACGCAAACGCATCTGGGTGAACTTGAAGCGAACGCGCCACGAAGTCTGGCCAACACCTCACCGACCGTCACGAGTCGGTCGCCTAGGTGCATGATTGGCCTATGAGCACCCCGATCACTCCGGCTGGTTGGTATGACGACGGCCACGGCAGTTTGCGCTGGTGGGACGGCAGCCAGTGGACCGAACACACTGCACCGTTGGCTCCTACTGAGCCCACGATCCAGTTGGATGTTCAGCCAACCGCAGAGTTGACTGAACCCTATTTTTCGTCCGCGCCGGTCAAGGTCAAAGGATCCGCGGTTTGGTGGGCGGTGCCGATCGCACTGCTGGTCGCGGCGGTGCTTGGTGCCCTCTTGTCCATGCTCGCGTGGAAAGTGGTTGACCCGGCCCCGATGCGACCGGCGTTCGACCAATACCAAGCCGCGGTCCAAAACCAGGACTGCGAGGCTCTCGTGGCCAGCACCACCGAGGGTTTTCGCGAGGACTTGGTGGACGGCCCGTTTACCTGCGAACGCTGGCTGGATCAGGCTGGAACTGTCCCGCCAGAAAACGTCCTGTTAGGTATGCAATTCGGTCCGATCGGGTTCTTCGCTACCTCCTTTTCAGTACTCGACCCAGACACCGCCGAATCCGGCATATTCACCTACACGATGGTCAATAACGATGGCCGCTGGCTGGTAGCTGCCGTCGAAGAAGATTGATCCTCCAGTCTGGACACCCACCGGTCGTTTCGTCGCTATCCGCCCAAGTGGATTTGGCCGGTAGCGGCCGCGCGGATTGTCGCCGAGTTGGCGAAGCCCGGCGGGACGAGAGGCAAGCTGATTTGCCGAGTAAGCCGGACTTCAACCCGGTCGCCGCTGACGCTGAGCACTAACCGCACGTCGGCCGGCACGATTTGCGCGACGAATTCACGAGCGTCTGTTTCGGCCAATTCGATCTTCTCGTCGACGCCGCCGAGATAGACCGATTCTTCGTTGACGCCGTCGGCCGCGTGCAGCGCCACCCGGTCCGCCAGGTTCATCAGTTCACGGTGCTGCAGGAACGCCGACGAAGCGTTGACCACAACGACGACGAGCAGGCCGAGCACCACCAAAAACCCGATGGTTAGCACGGTCACGTTTGCGCGCTCTGACTGAACGTTGCGGCGCCGAATCATTGGCCCGCCCGGTAACGGCCGAACGGTTCGGTGTGCGTTGAGTCGACCTCGAACTTGGCGATCGGGTCGCCCAACACCGCGGGCGCCAGTGGCAGCCGCTGGCTGGCGCTGACCCGCACGATCACGGTCGAACCTGGCTCAAAACAGGCCGGCTCGCAGCGGGTTGTCACTTTTGCTCCCGTTACCCCGTGATCGGCTAGCACCACCTGTGCCGCCTGGGTTGCCCTACTCGGTGCGCCCTGGACGGTCTTCGAAGCGATGAAGGCCCGAGCCGCGGCCTCGCTCGCGGCCGAGACGCCGTATGCGGTTCGTTGGGTCTGGAATACCGCGACCACCACATAGACCAGTGGGACTAGCAACAGCAGCGTCAACCAGGTGAACTCGATGGTTGAACTTCCGCGTTCGCGGTTCACGGTCGTTCCTGACGGACCGCGTGACCGGTCGCTTGAATCTCGATGCCGGGCCCCCACAAGCCAAGTGGCGGCACCGTCCCGCTGACGTGCACTTCTACTAGGTCTAATCCCGAACTGGTGGCCCAGTTGGCGGTGACGTCTTGGGTGAACCGGTCGGCGAGGGTCGTGGAGATCACCTGCCGGGTCCGGGCGGCAGCCGCGCCCGGGTCAGCGTCGAGCATTGCCGCGGCCCTAGCCCCATCTGATGCGGCGGCAATGAAGGTGTGTTTGACGTGCATCACCAGCGCGACTTGGGCGATGCCAAAAACTAGCGGCAACAGCACCAGTAGGACGAGCACAAACTCCGGTACGGCCGCGCCGCGTTCGGCGCGGTCAGAAACGAGTCTCACCTAGCCGCCGACGGACATGAGCGCCTGATCCAGCATCGACGACAACCGCGGCCCGGCGATCGCGGTCAAACCCGCAACCACTCCGGCCGTCATTAGCGTGATCATCACCCAGCCGGGCACGTCACCGCGCTCTTGGTGCCGACGTTCGGCCAACCGCTTTAGAACCTTGATCATCTTCATCTCCTTTTCTCACCCACCCGATGTGAGGTGAAGTCCAACCAGTCCGGGAAAGAAAGCGAACGCCAACGTCACCGGCAAAATCCCGAAGACGACCGGCACCATCATCGCGATTTCGCGTTTGCCGCCGCTCTCGATCAGGTCGCGCCTAGCCGACTCGCGCACGTCGGCCGACTGGGCGTGCAACACGTCAACCAGTGGGGTGCCGCGGTCGATCGCTACTGCCATCGATTCGGCGAATCGTGCCACCGCGGACACCCCGGTTCGACCGGCCAAGTCGTCTAAGGCGACCACGAGAGTCGCGCCAGCGCGAACGTCAGCAACTACTTGGGTCAGGTCACGCACCAGCGCGCCGTGCGCCACCCTGGTGACTCGCTCGAGGGCCGACAATGGGCTCTCGCCGGCGGCAACCGACAGCGACAATAGGTCGGCGATGGTCGGGAACTGGGCTCGCACTTCGGCCTCGTGGGCGCGCACTTGGGCCGAGAGCCGCTGGTCGGCAAACAGGCAACCGCCGATCAAGCCAGTCGCGCAAAGCAGCAGCAACGAAATAACTGGCGGACGACTCACCGACCAGGCCACCAGCGAGACCGCCAACGCGATACCAAGTCCGGTCGCGCCCGCGGCCCCTTGGCGCACCCGGAACTGTTCAACGTCGGCTGGCTCAGAAAGCCTGCGCAAGCGGCGCGCGATGGCTGCGTTGCTGCCAAGCGACTCACCGATCGCGGTGATGATTGCTCGCCAGCGGCCCGCGACCTGTCCCAACAAGGTGGAGGATTTCGCCGGAGCGATCGCCGGGTGGACGTCGCGCACATAGGGCAGGACGCGATCGCGCAGCGACGGATGCTTCACCCGATGCGCCCCTTGGACGATCAGCAGCACGCCCGCGACCAGGCTCGCGGCCAACACTGCCCCGACGATCACGCGAGGATCCGCTTCTCGGTCGGCAGCCGACCCAACTGCAGCATCAGCCGGTAGGAGAATGCGCAGGTCAGTGCCCCGACGATCAGCAGGGTCACTCCGGCGGCGCTGGTGAACCTTGCGATCACGTCCGGTTGCAGGCTCATTGTCGCGAGGACTAGCCAAGGGGCGGCGACGGCCAGTCTGGCAGCGCCGACCGTCCAAGACTGACGTGACTCGAGTTCGCCGCGGGTGCGCTGGTCTTCGCGCAAGAACCCGGACAGGGTGCGCAGGATCCGACCCAAGTCGCCGCCGCCGACCTCGCGGGCGATCCGCAGAGCCTCAATTACTCGGTCACCAACCGGGTCGGCGAGGCGGTCCTTTAGCCGGTCGAGGCTGTCGATGAATTGCCCGCTGGAGCCGTAGTCGCGGCCGAAACCGGCGAATTCGTCGCGAAGTTCGCTCGGCCCTCGCTCCCCCAGTTGGCTTAGCGCTTCGGGCAGCGACAGTCCCGCCCGAATTGCCGAGGCGAGGTGATCGACTGCGTCTGGCCAGGCTTGGGCGTGTTCGCGTTGGCGTTTAGCGGCCTTGGCTCGAAGGATCGCAAATGGCGCCCACCCGGCCGCAACCGCGCCGATCAGGCCAAGCACCCCAACTGCCGTTAGTCCCCAGGCGAACACGAAGGCCAGCAGCGCACTTGCGGCGCTCGTGACCACTACTGCTTGGGGTTTGACCCCGGGCAGTCCGGCACGCTGCGTCAACTGAGTTAGCCGGCTAGATGCCGGTCGAGCACGTTTGACTTTCGGCACCTGCGGGGGAGTCCAGGATTCGATCACCAATACCAGCCCAAGGCCGAGCGTCAACCCGATCAGCGTGCCCATGCGGACTCCTGGGAGAGGCCGGCGGCCTGAAACGCACCGTGCCGATGAGGGCGGCCGTGGCCGCGTTCAAGAACGCCCTCTTTGCGAACAAAGACCGGCTCAACTTCGATGATGCCGTTTTCGGTTCGGCCCGTGGTCGCCACAATTTCGCGGACTGCTCGCACCCCGGCCGCGTCGATGCCGGTGTGGACGACAACATCAACTGAGGCGGCCACCGTCGGCACGACGAAGCCGGCCGAAACGTTCTCGCCGGCCAGCAATGGCAGGGTGCACAGTTTCACGAGCGCTTGTTTGGCCGAGTTGGCGTGAATCGAGGCCATGCCCGGCAGGCCCGAGTTGAGCGCCAGCAGCAGGTCGAGGGCTTCTTCGGCGCGCACCTCGCCGACGATGATCCGGTTCGGTCGCATTCGCAAGGCTTCTTTGACGAGCATTCGCAGCGTTATTTCGCCCGTGCCCTCAAGTCCGGCTTGTCTGGTCTGCATGGCAACCCAGTCCGGGTGGGTGGTGCGGATTTCGAAAACCTCTTCAACCGAGATGAGCCGCTGCGTGCCCGGGATCGCGCCAGCTAAACAGTTCAGCAGGGTGGTTTTCCCCGCTTGGGTGCCGCCACTGACGATAATGTTCATCCCGGCTAGGACGCAGTCTCGTAAGAAATCTGCCGCCGGTTCGTCGATCGTGCCAAGAGCGGCCAGTTCCGCCAGGTTGGCCGCCCTGGCCACGAACTTGCGCACGTTCACGGCGGTGAAGCCGCGACTGATGCCGTCCAAGACCACGTGCAGTCGGTGGCCGCCCGGCAGCATCGCGTCCACGAACGGTTGACTCAGGTCGAGTCGACGTCCGCTGGCCGAAAGCATCCGTTCGACCAGTTCACGCACCTGAGTGTCGGTCAGCATCACCGAGGTCAGCTCGTGGCGACCGCCCTTGGCCACGAACACTCGATTTGGTTCGTTGATCCAGAGTTCTTCGACTTCTAGGTCGTCGAGGAATTGTTGCAGCGGACCGAACCCGGAGAGGTCGGCGACCAACTGGCCTACTATCCGGTCTGGCTCGTCTAGGGCGCGAACTGAACCGGTGAGGCTTCGCTGTTCGTGTTCGGCGACCGCGTCGGCCGCTGCCCGACGAACCCCGTCAACGTCGGTTCGCGGATCGACGCGGCGCTCGCGAACGAGGTCGCGGACCCGCTCAGCTAAAAGCTGCATTATTTCCCCCCGGAAACCAAAATCAGTTCGTCCGAATCATGTCGGCTCGGCATTGGCACCCGCAACCCCTCGTCCAAAAATGTGGACAAGCGCGCTCGAACCGTATGCTTGAGCCCTGCTGGTGGGTTCAATGAGAAGGGTGGGACTTGGGCCATGACGAAAAGTCGGAAATTCTCGGTGTTGGGCGCGTTCGTGGCGGTGATTGCCGTGCTGGCGCTGCTGGTGGCGGTGAACTTGAATGCGCCCACTGAATCGGCGAACGCCGCCGAGCCTGGCCAAGTGACGCCTACCGACTCGCCGTTGACCGCCGAGCCGGCGAGAGTTGCCGAGATTCGAGTCGAGATCGACGAACCGATCCAAGCAGCCACGACCAAAGACCAGGCGGCCACAGAGGCTGCCACCGAGGCGCCAGCAGTTGCCCCGTGTACTGACTTGATCACCAGCGCCACCAAGCCCATTGAAGCCGCGGTCACCCTGATCGATTCGGCCGGCAAGAAGACCAAAACCACCGCCTACCTGACCGTTCGCACCGACGTCGGGCCGGTCGTGGGGGCCAAACGCCCCTACGTCCTTACGTTGGAAAAGTCGGCCAAACTGCTCGGGATGCCCAAGAGCACCGAATGGTCGCTGCTTGGCGGTTTCTCGGACCGTTCGCTTTTGCGCACCATCACCGCGATGGAACTGGCGAATCGGATCGGGTTCGACTGGGCGCCACGGCTCACCCCAGCGACCGTCGAAATCAACGGCACCCCGTGTGGCCTGTACGCCTTTGGCGAGTCGCTCACCGACGAGAAGGACCGCCTCGACTTGGCGGCCGGCGACACCCGACTCGTCGCCGACTCGGGTGACCGTGCGGATCTAGCTTTCCGCACCACTCGAGACCTTCAGGTTTACGCACCGGGACAGTCGAAGGTCGAAATCGCTGACACAAAAGCCCGCTTCCAAAAAGTCGAGGACGTGCTTTACGGCCCGAGATTCCCCGACAACAACTACCGCGATTCGATCGACGTCGACTCGTTCATCGACTGGTACCTGGTCAACGAGTTGACGAAGAATCTGGGCAGCCCGTTCAAGGACAGTGTCGAAATGACGTTGAAGGCCGACGGCACGCTCGCGATGGGCGCCCCGTGGAACTTTGACGCCTCCCAAGGAAACCGCCGCTACGGCAGTTGGGGCCTAGACAATCCGAAGGGCTGGTGGCTGCAGCGCTACTGGTACGACATCAGTGACGATCCGGCCTGGCGCCAAGCGTTTTCACCTACCCAAATGTGGGATCAGCGCAAAGGCCACTACTACAACGTGCTGATGTCCGACCCCGAGTTCGCCAGCGAAGTTTCGAAGCGCTGGGCCGAAGTTTCCGGCAGTGTCGGCGAGATCGACGACTTCATCAACGAGACCGCCGAACCACTCGGTAGCGCAGCGCGCGACAACTTCAGCCCGCGTGAAGTTGACGGCGCGGCCCTGCCGTTGACCGCGAGTTTCCTTGAGCAAGATCCGAACATTTTCGTGTTCGCGAACACCGATCCGAATATCGAGCCGAAGACCGGCTGGCTAAACGAGGTGGCGCTGATGCGCAACTGGCTCAGCGAACGAATCGCGTGGTTCAACCGGCAGTTCACCGAACAACTGGCGCAGTCAAAGACTCAGGCCGAGGCCGAAAAGGACTGAGCTGCGTCGATCTCAGAGGTCGGTGAACCACAGGGCGATTTCGCGCGCCGCCGACTCTGGCGAATCCGAAGCGTGGACGAGGTTTTCGCGGTTTGAAAGCGAGAAGTCGCCGCGAATTGTGCCCGGGGCGGCGCTGCGGCCGTCGGTGGCGCCGTTGATTCCGCGGACGACCGAAATCGATTCGTCGCCTTCGAGCACGAGCGCCACCAGTGGCCCGGACGTCGCGAACTCACGCAGCGGCGGGTACCAGGGTTGTTCGACGTGATCGGCGTAGTGCGCGTCGGCCATCGCCGCGTCAATCGAGCGCAACTCCATCGCGACCAGCGCCAAGCCCTTGGCCTCGAAACGACTGAGCAAAGTCCCAACGAGTCCACGGCGAACCGCGTCGGGTTTGAGGAGAACTAGGGTGCGCTGCGTCATGAAGACAACCTATCTGCCAGCCACGGCACGTGGGGCAGGCGCCTAGCGGATCTGGTCGACCCCGTCGGTGCCCCAAGCTTTATCTGCGGTAAGTACCGTCTGCGCTAAACGCGTCGCCAGGGCGAGGCAGAGCCGGTCGGCAAGTGAAAGTCCGTTTCCGGCCTGCCAGGTTTTTGCGGCCAGTTCGGCGTCCTCAATCGTCACCGGTTCAATCGTCAGCCCGTAACTTCGTAACAGCGCCCGAGCCAAATCCCAGTCGCCGCCGCGGCCGATTACCTTTTGGGCCACTTCTGACCAGTTCGCGGCGCCGATGCTGGCGTCGGCCAGCGCTGCTTCAACCCGGTCGGCGCCAGGTTCGTTTTGCAAGAACGCCAACAATGCCGAGGCGTCGACCACCGTCACTGCGCTGCTTCTGCCTTGGCCTGGGCTCGCCGCTCGGCGATCAACTGATCGACCAGACTTTCGCCGCCAAGTTGCAGCCGCAGCAGGTCTTTGGCTTGCTCCCTCGTCGACACGACCACCCCGTGAGCGGTTTCAATGAGCAGGAGTTGAGTTCCCTGATCCCACTGCTGCCGCGCCCGCAGGTCGGCGGGCACTACGAGCCGCCCGCGATCACCCATCGGCACGCTGAAGGTGGTATCCACTAATCCAGCGTACCACTCACGCGCCTCGTATCCCACTGGCGAGTTTCGGGCTTTTCCTACTGTTCCGCGGCCGCCCAACGGGCCTTGTCGGCAGCGATTTTGCGGCCCAAGAAGAACGCCCCTAGCCAAAGGGCCAGGAACATCAAGCCGATGAAGAACATGACCGGCACCAAAAAGCCGGTCGCGATCGTCGCGACTTGGATCGCGTGGCCCAGCAAATAGGCCCAGTCGTAGCGCAGCATGGCGGCGGTGAAAATGCAGGCCACGGCCAGTCCGCCGCCAATTGCGACACCGACCGCCGGCTCGACCTCGGCGATCGAAATCAACACCGGAATGAGCAGCACCAAGATGATCGCCTGCAGCGACAGCATCGCGGCACACATGTGCTTCATGCTGGTCCGTCCTGAGCGCCGCGAAGCAGAGTGCGCGCCTCGCCGACCGTGACGACCGAACCGGTGACGATGACACCACCAGAACCGATCGCGTCGTCGAACTCCTCGCCGGCGGCGTCAGCGAACGAGATCGCCCGTTCGAGCGCGTCGTCAAGGCGCGACACCGCCGACACTCGGTCTGGGCCGAAGACGCCCACGGCGATCTCAGCCAGCGCCGACGCCGACATTGACCGCTCGGTGCTGTTCTGCGTGCAAATCAGGTGGGCGACGACCGGTTCGAGTTCGCGAATGATCTCTTCGGCCTCCTTGTCGGCCATCACGCCAACAACCCCGATCAGCGGGTTGAAGGTGAACTCTTCGCTGATCGACTCGACCATCGCGCGCACCCCGTGCGGGTTGTGGGCGGCGTCCAAAATGATCGTGGGACTGCGCCGGACGATCTCGAGTCGACCCGGCGAAGTGACCGCGCCGAAGCCCGCCCGGACTAGGTCCGGATCGAGTTCGGCGTCACCGGTGAAAACCTCAACCGCGGCCAATGCTAGCGCGGCGTTCCTTGCTTGGAATCCGCCGTGCAGCGGCAGCAAAATGTCCTCGTAGCGGCCCTTTACGCCGCTGATCGTGAACTGTTGACCGCCGATGGCCGAGAGCCTAGACTCGACGCCAAAATCGACGCCCTCTAGCACGACGGGCGCACCAACTTCGGCGGCGCGGTTCAGCATCACTTCGAGCACTTCGCCGGGCTGGGACGCCAGCACCACTCGCCCGCCGGGCTTGATGATGCCGGACTTTTCGATCGCGATCTCTGCTGGCGTGTCGCCTAGGAAGGCCGAATGGTCCACGTCGATCGGCGTGATCACCGAGACGAGCGCATCGGCGACGCTGGTCGCGTCCCAGGCTCCACCCATGCCCACTTCGACTATCGCCACGTCGACGGGCGAATCGGCAAACGCGGCGTAACCCATCGCGACGAGCATCTCGAAGAAACTGAGCCGGTGCTCGCTTTGCGCATCGACCATGTCGGCAAAGACGGCAACGTCGGCATAGGCGTCGACGAACAACTCGTCGCTCAGCGGCTCACCGTCAATGCAGATCCGCTCGTTCATCCGCTGCAGGTGCGGACTGGTGAACCGGCCGGTGCGCAGATCAAGTGCGCGCAACAGCGAATCAATCATCCGACTCGTGGAGGTCTTGCCGTTGGTTCCGGTCAGCTGGATCACCGGCTGGGCCGCCTGCGGGTCACCCATCAGATCACAGACGGCGCGGATCCGATCCAGCGAAGGCTCCAACCGAGTCTCGGGCCAGCGCGACAGCAGGGCGAGTTCAACATCAAGATAGGTGGGCCTCATCAAGACAAGTATCGCCGCTTCACCAATTCCGCCCGTTTCTAGGTCCCGAACAGCAGTGAGCCGGGCCCGCCTGATTAGGCGGACCCGGCCCCAGACACCGGCCTAGGCCGGCAGCATTTGTTACTTCTTGATCTTGACCTTGGCAACGGTCTTGGCCGTCGCGAAGTCAGAACTGTTCGGCGTGAACGTCACCGTGATGGTGGCGTTGCCCTTTGCCTTACGCGGTAGCGCCGAGGCGAAGGCCGCATTTTGCGTGCGGTTCTTGGCAACTGCGACCGTGGTCGTCCAGGTCTTCGAACCGACCTTCACCTGCACCCGGGCGGTACCGGCCGCTGTGGCGCGAACCTGAACGACCGGCGACTTGCCCGCCTTCAACTTCGAACCAGCAACCTTCACCGAGGAGGCGTGCTTGCTCACCTGAACGGTCGTAGCGGCCGAGATGCTCTCGTGCGAACCGGCAACCGCGACCGCCCGGAACTGCTGGCCGTTATTGCGGAAGCCACGCAACGTGAGCGTCTCGCCGGTGCGACCGGCCAAGTCGACCCATGCTGCACCCTCTAGCGTCTGCCAGCGGTAGTCGACCTTGACGTTCGACGACGCCTGAACCGTAAGGCTCAAATCGTTACCGGACTTGACTGCGGTGGCCGCCGGCAGGTCCTTGCCGAACACTGGCGCAGTCGTGCCATCGGCCAACACGGTCGAGCTCGAGGTGATCGAGTTCGTGCCCGCGGTCGCTACCGCCCGGTACGCCGTACCGAAGTCATCGGCCGCGATCCGGCCGAGGTTCAAGCTGGCACCAGCGGCACCGGCGATGTCTGCCCAGTCTCCGTCTACTGAACGCGACTGCCACTTGTAGGAGACCGACCGTCCCGCCTCGGCCTTGACCTTCAGCTCAACTCGGTCGCCCGGAAGCGCCGTGGTGGTGGCCGGCAGGTCCGTGCTGAACGCCGGTGCGCTCGCCCCGTCGACCAGTTCGGTAGCCGTCGAAGTGACCGACTTCTTACCGGCAGTGACCTGAACTCGGTAGGAGTTCCCGAACTCTTCGCTGCCAATCTGGCCTAGCGTCAACGACGAGCCGGTAGCACCAGCGACGTCGGTCCAGTCACCGCTCGCGGTGCGCAACTGCCACTTGTACGACAGCGGCAGTTCAGCCGAGGCCGCAACCGAAAGCTTGACCCGATCACCCGGCTGGACGGTGGTCTTGGCCGGCAGGTCGGTCGTGAGCTGAGGCGCTGCGTTCAGGTCCTCGAACTCCGGTGCCGCAGCGCCGGCCTCAACAACGGCCTTTTGGCCCTTGTCGGTCTTGTAGACGCTGAACTCGTCCCAAAGGTCGCCGACCTTGTAGGCGTCGTCAGTAAGTCGGACTCCGTCGCGGAAGAATTGCGGCGTACCGGAAATCTCGGCAATGTACGACCGGTAGGTCAACTTGTCTTCGGCCACGTCGACCACCTGGTAGGTGGTGATGTTGGCGGCCTTTTGGACCTGGGTTGCCCCATTGTTCGTCCAGACGTTTTTCGCATCAGTTTCAAGCGCATAGTGCTTCGCACCAGCATTCGAAACGATGTAGACCGGTCCGTTAGACTTGCCCCCCGCGCCCGTCGCGGTCGTGTCCTTGAAGCCACGCGCATAGGTGTGGTCGTGACCCATCTGCACCAGATCAACGTTGTACTTTTCGAAGATGGGCACCCACTGGTTGCGTAGGTCTGGTTCGTCGCGACCGCTTGAGGTCGAGTAGACCGGCTGGTGGAAGGTGACGACGTTCCACTTGGACTTGCTGTTCTCCAGCACGAAGTCCAACCAGGCGGCCTGGTACTGGACCCAGAGCGAAGACCGGTTATTTACCGGGCAGTCTGAAGTCGAGCAGGTCGGCAACAAGTCAGGCGTCAAGAAGGTGCTGTCACGGGTCGCGTTCAACGTGATGAACCGGACGCCCTGATAGTCGGCAAAGTAGACCGTCTCGGCCGCGAAGTTCGACCAGTGATCGAACAGCGCCCGGTACTGGCGCGCAACCGGCGTGTCGCCGACAGCGAGTTTCGCCATCTCACCGATCATCGAGTCATTCGGGTTGTTCTGCGGGTACTCAAAGTGGGCTTTCCAAGACGTCAAAAGCTTGTCGCCGGAGTACTCGTGGTTGCCTGGAGCCGCAAACACGTTCGTGGTGGCCGCGGCGGTCTTCATGCCGCCGAACCAGTTCTGCCACTGGGTGTCGTTGCTGGCGTTGTCGATCAGGTCGCCGGCGTGCACCGAACCGATCGCATCTGGCGCCTTCGCCATGGCCGCATTGACGACCTTCGGCCAAGTGGAGTCAAGACCGATTTGAGCATCGCCGTAGTAGAGGTAGGAGAACTTCTTCTCGGCCGGGTCGGCCGTTTCGAAAGTCTGCCAAGCGCTCCATGCGCCACCGGAGTTGACCCGGTAGTCGTACTTGGTCGCGGCCTTTAGCCCGGTGATTGCGCCGGAGAAGTGACCGTAGTTGTTGCTTATCGACTTGGGCTGCAGCGGCGCGCTGACCTGCTTCGTTGCGCCACCTGCGGTTGGTCGGTACTGGATTCGCCCGGCGCTATCGGCCACCTCTGCGCCTTGGAAGGTGACGTATTGGCTGGTTTCGGGGTCTTCAGTCGGGGTGAGGATGATCCGGCTCGGCTTGTTCGTCATCTCGTCGACGGTCAGCGAAGTCAGTTCGGACAGTTCGAACCAGATGTCCGAGCTGCTGGAACGGTCGTTGTGGACCTCGACGGCGACGGTGTTCTTGCCAGCAATCAGATCTGCTGGCTTGATCGTGAAGGAGCCCGAGTCAAGCGAGGTCGTCTCGCCCGAGGCGTAGTTCAAACCCTCAGAGCCGGCGGGGACGTCACCGCGGTAGATCTCTTTGCCGTTGAGGTAAACGATCGCGCCATCGTCGTACTTGAGCTTGCCGCGAAATTCTCCAACGTCAGCGAGTTGGCCCGCGGTCAGGTCAAAGGAGGTGCGGAAGAAGTAGGTGCGCACCCGAACCTCTTGGCCGGGCGCGTTCATCTCGAGTTTGGTGGTTGCAGTGTTGCTGCTGTCGTAGGCAGCCGACTGGACCGCGTTCGAAATTTTGCCGCCGAACGTGCCCTTGGCCGACTTCCAAGCCGAGTCGTTGAAGGCTTCCTTGGTCCACGACAGCGGGTCCGAAGCACCTTCCGACGGGAAGGTGTCGTCTTCGAGGTATCGCCAAGTGATGTCGGCGGTGGGGATCACGAGACCAGCAGTCTCAGCCGCTGCGGCCTGCACTTGGGCAACTGGATCGGCCGACGCAGTTAGTGGAGCGACCATTCCAAGGGTGAGGACTGCGGAAACCGCAAGGCCTACGGCACCGACTCGCCGGCAGGCCGGCTTTCGGACTTCAAACACGATTGAACCTCTCGCTTTTTGACCAGGCACGGTTTCGCGCCGGAGACGTGCAGCACGTCCACGCTCAGCGAAGGGCAACGAGGTGAACCGACACTAAACACACGCCCACCTCTTGGGGCTGATGTGACGAAGAGTTGGTGTGTTTGAGCCGAACTTTGAAGACCATGCAACCGCCGGCACCCAGGTGACAAGGTCAGGCAGAGGTATCGGTTTCTAGCATCGAAAGCAACTGTCGAGCCAATGGCGCTAACCGGTCCCCGAGCGCCAACGCTTCGGATGGAGTGAACCAACGCGCCTCGGCGATTTCGGCTGCGGCGTTCACGGGTTGGTCAAGGTGCAGCCCGAACACGTCAGCGACTAGGCGGTGACCGGGTTCGTTGGCCGCCGCCGCCTCGAATCGGCCCCACGACACGAGGTCATCGGCGCCGACTTCAAGTTCTAGTTCCTCGGCCAGTTCGCGCCGCAAGGCCGTGACGCGGTCCTCGCCGGCCTCGGGTTTGCCGCCTGGCTGCATGAAGATTTCCGAGCCCTTCTTGCGGACCATCAAGATTCGGCCGGCGGCATCGGTGGTGAACGCCGCCACCACCGAAATGGTCGGCACTTGCCCATCGCCTTCGGTCACCCGATCACCCTAACTACTGAACCGCACGGCTGGACGGGCCTAGGTTCGTCGACCGGTAGAATCGACGATTGTGACTGCCCAAAGCCGCGTTCCCGAAAAGCCCGTCCTCGAAGGTCTCGAGCCCAAGTGGGTCGAGCGGTGGGCCGAGCAAGACACCTACACCTTCGACCGGTCCAAGACCCGCGAGCAGGTTTACTCGATCGACACTCCCCCGCCGACCGTGTCCGGGTCGCTGCACGTCGGGCATGTATTCAGTTACACCCACACCGACCTGATGGCCCGCTACAAGCGGATGCGCGGGTTTGAAGTTTTCTACCCGATGGGTTGGGACGACAACGGTCTGCCCACCGAACGGCGCGTGCAGAACTATTACGGCGTGCGCTGCGATCCGTCGCTGCCGTACGACGCGGACTTCACCGCGCCAGAAAAACCCGACGCGAAGAAGCAGATCCCGATCAGCCGGCGCAACTTCGTCGAACTGTGTAACGAACTGGTCCACCAGGACGAATTAGTGTTCGAGAAACTGTGGCGCACCCTGGGCCTGAGCGTCGACTGGTCGCAGACTTACACGACGATCGGCCCTGAGGCACAAGCCACCAGCCAGCGCGCCTTCTTGCGCAACTTGGCTCGCGGTGAGGCGTACAGCCAAGACGCGCCGACCATGTGGGACGTCACCTTCCAGACCGCCGTGGCCCAAGCCGAACTTGAGGCGCGCGACTACCCCGGCCACTACTACCGAGTCGCCTACCTGTTGGCCGACGGCACAAAAGTTCACGTCGAAACGACCCGCCCCGAGCTGACTCCGGCCGCGGTCGCGCTGATCGCCCACCCCGACGACGAACGCTACTCACACCTGTTCGGCACGACCGCCAAGTCGCCGATCTTCGGCGTCGAAGTGCCGGTTATCGCCAGCACGGTCGCCGACCCACAAAAGGGTTCTGGCATCGTGCACTGCTGCACCTTCGGCGACCTGACCGACGTGCAGTGGTGGCGCGAATTCAACCTCGCCAACCGCACCGTAATCGGCCGTGACGGCCGCTTCCTGCGTGAGACCCCCGAGTGGATCGCCGGCGGTCCCGGTGAAGCGCTTTACGGCGAACTGGCTGGCAAGACCACCTTCAGTGCCCGCGAAGCGATCGCGGCCGCCTTCGCCGAATCTGGCGACTTGGACGGCGAACCGAAGGCCACCGAACGGATGGCGAACTTCTACGAAAAGGGCGACAAGCCACTCGAGATCGTCTCCACTCGCCAGTGGTACCTCAAGAACGGTGGCCGTGACGGCGAACTGCGTGACACGCTCGTGGCCCGCGGCAACGAAATCGACTGGCATCCGGGCTACATGCAGTCGCGCTACACCAACTGGATCGAAGGCCTAAACGGCGACTGGCTGGTGAGCCGCCAGCGGTTCTTCGGCATCGCTTTCCCGGTCTGGTATCGCCTCGACGCCGACGGCGAACCCGACTACGAGAACCCGATCCTTGCCGACGAGGCCGACCTGCCCGTCGACCCGGCTTCGCAGGCGCCGGCCGGTTTTGACGAATCCCAACGTGGCGTCGCCGGCGGCTTCATCGCCGACCCGGACGTGCTGGACACGTGGGCGACCTCCTCGCTGACCCCGCACCTGGTGTGCGGTTGGGAGCGCGACAACGACTTGTTCGAGCGCACCTTCCCGATGGACCTGCGCCCCCAAGGTCACGACATCATCCGGACTTGGCTGTTCTCCTCGGTCGTTCGCTCGCATCAAGAGTTCGGCCAAGTGCCGTGGAAGAACGCGGCCCTCTCGGGCTTCGTGGTCGACCCGGACCGCAAGAAGATGAGCAAGTCCAAGGGCAACGTCGTGGTGCCCGACGAGATCATCGAAAAGTTCGGTGCCGACGCCGTCCGTTGGCGCGCCGCCGGTGCTCGCCCGGGCGCCGACTCACCATTCGACGAAGCCCAAATGAAGGTCGGTCGCCGACTGGCGATGAAGGTGCTGAACGCCAGCAAGTTTGTCCTTGCTCCCGAAGATCAGTACGGCCTTGGCGCCGACGCTTCGCTCCTGGATTTGTCGTTGGTCACCGAGCCGCTGGACCGCGCCCTGCTCACTCGCCTCGGCGAAGTGATCGTGGCGGCCACGACGGCGTTCGAGTCCTACGACTACACCTCGGCGCTGGAGGTGACGGAGAAGTTCTTCTGGGGCTTTTGCGACGACTACCTCGAACTGGTCAAGGAACGCGCCCGAGGCGAAAACGCTGCGGCCACGTCGGCTAAGGCAACGTTCGTGTTGGCGCTGTCGGCCCAACTGCGTTTGCTCGCGCCGTTCTTGCCGTATGTGACCGAGGAAGTTTGGTCGTGGTGGCAAGAGAACTCGATCCATCACGCGACTTGGCCTACCCCGACCGAAGTTGCAGCCGAGCCGTTTGATGCCACCTTGTTGTCGGTCGCTGGTGAGGCGTTGGCGGGCATCCGCGGCGCGAAGTCCAATGCGAAGCTCAGCCAGCGAACCGAGGTTTCGGCGCTTGCTTTCACTGGCCCGCAGACCACCCTCGACTTGCTCGCCGCCGCCATGGTTGACCTTGCCGCCGCGAGCCGGGTGACGGGCGAAGTGACCAGCACCGCGACCGAGACCGGCGACCTAGTAGTCGAGGCCACGCTCGTTCAGGAGTGACCTCGCCCAAGCTTTAGGGGCGAGTTGGCGCTAGATGGTTTGGGTGTCAAAGGCGATGCCGGCGCGTTGCAGGCGATCGATCAGTGACGTGCCCATTGCTACCGCGGTGGTGGTCTGGCCCGAGACGTCAGGCAGTTCGTCAAACGCCAAGCACATCGCCGATTCGGCGAGCATCTTGGCGGTCTCGGTGTAGCCGGGGTCGCCGCCGCTGACGGTAGTGACAACTCGTTGGCCGCCGCCCTCACCCAGCAGGGTCAGTTTGAACCAAGAGTTGGAGCGTTCGGTTTCGCTTGGCCCCTCGCCGGCCGGTTTGACTTTGAGTAGCAGCGATTTGAGTACCGGGATCTGACTGGCCACCGCAACCGTGCCAACAACCGGGGCCGCTAGGGCCATCATGTGCCGGGTCTTGAAGTGGGCGTGATGCTCGTAGGTGAACTGTGGCCCGTAACCCTCCAGCGCTCGCGCGGACCGCAACACGATTTGCGGGTCGATCGTCGGCAACGGCACCCCGAAACCCTCGACTGGCGCGGCTGCCCGACCGAATCCACCACCACCTCGAACTCGGCGACCGGTTGGTCGGCCTTCGGTGGCGCGACGCTGTTTGGCGGCGGCTTTGGCCGAACGGAACTGGGAGAACTGGTTTACCGCCGAGGCGAAAGTTCCGCCAGAGAAACTGGCCTTGGCCCGGATGTAGCCCTTCACGCTGATCGGCACGTCGTCGGGCAGAGTGTTCACCGTCGCCAGCACACCCAAGTCGTAGGGAATCGAATCGAAGCCGCAGGCGTGGACTAGTTTCGCGCCGGTTTCGGTCGCAATCGCCTGATAGCGCAGCCACATCAGGTCGACGAACTGGGGCTCGCCGCACAGGTCCACGTACGCGATTCCAGCCTCGGCTGCGGCCTTGACTGCCGCTTCGCCGTAGCGAAGATACGGCCCGACCGTGGTGATCAGCACGCGAGCGTTTTGAGCCATTTGCGCCATCGACTCGGCGTCTTCGCCGTTGGCGACGACAAGCTCCGGCACTGACCGGCCGGTTGCTTTGATCCGTTCAGCAATCGCCTCGAGTTTCGACCTCGACCGACCGGCGATCGCCCACGAAGCATCCGCCGGCAGGTGGACCGCCAGATAATCAGCAGTCAGGCCGCCGGTGAAACCGGTCGCGCCGAACAAGGTGATGTCAACCATGTGTTGACGCTACCTGTTGACGGTTTTCAGCTGGCTTTGCGGTCGACTTCATCGTGCGTGAGCACGGTCGGTGCGCCCGTGCCGCGGACCGATTCGGCCGTGACGATCACCTTGGCGACATCGGAGCGGCTCGGGATTTCGTACATGATCTCTTGGAGCGCGTCCTCGACAATGGACCGCAAACCACGAGCACCGGTGTCGCGTTCGAGCGCCAGGTCGGCCATCGCCTCGCAGGCTTCATCGGTGAACTCAAGTTCAACGTTGTCGATGGCGAACAAGCGAATGTACTGCTTGGTCAGGGCGTTTCGCGGCTCGTTGAGGATCGATACCAGCGCCGTCTTGTCGAGTTTGTTGACCGCC
Source organism: Aeromicrobium sp. (assembly GCA_035401705.1). Lineage (GTDB taxonomy): Bacteria > Actinomycetota > Actinomycetes > Propionibacteriales > Nocardioidaceae > Aeromicrobium. The sequence goes on along the minus strand of DAONBX010000002.1, from coordinate 4,735 downwards.
GCGATCACCGGCAGACGGCCAATGAACTCGGGGATCAAACCGAACTTGAGCAAATCGGTCGGCACGACCTTGGCGAACTTCTTTGCCTCGTCTTCTTCGACGACCGGAGCCAGATCAGAGTTGAATCCCAGCGTCTTTTTGCCGCTTCGCTGTTCGATGATCTGGTCGAGTCCAGCGAAAGCGCCACCAACGATGAACAGCACGTTGGTCGTGTCGATCTGAATGAACTCTTGATGCGGGTGCTTGCGGCCGCCCTGCGGGGGAACCGAAGCGGTGGTGCCTTCAAGAATCTTCAACAGGGCCTGCTGGACGCCCTCGCCCGAAACGTCGCGGGTGATCGAGGGGTTCTCGCTCTTTCGGCTGATCTTGTCGATCTCGTCGATGTAGATGATGCCGGTTTCGGCCTTCTTCACGTCGTAGTCGGCCGCCTGGATCAACTTCAGCAAGATGTTCTCGACGTCTTCGCCGACGTAGCCGGCCTCGGTCAACGCGGTGGCGTCGGCGATCGCGAACGGCACGTTGAGCATCCGCGCGAGCGTCTGCGCCAGATAGGTCTTACCGCAACCGGTCGGGCCGACCATCAAGATGTTCGACTTGGCCAGTTCGACGTTCTCGTCCTTGTTGAGACGGCCGGCAGCCTGAGCCTGAACCCGCTTGTAGTGGTTGTAGACCGCAACCGAAAGCGACTTCTTGGCGCTCTCTTGGCCCACCACGTACGTGTTGAGGAACTCATAGATCTCAGCGGGCTTCGGCAGTTCACCAAGACTTACTTCAGCGCCTTCTGCGAGCTCTTCTTCAATGATCTCGTTACAAAGATCAATGCACTCGTCACAGATGTAAACGCCGGGTCCGGCGATCAACTTCTTGACTTGCTTTTGACTCTTGCCGCAGAAGGAACACTTCAGCAGGTCAGCGGTCTCACCAATGCGTGCCATGCTTTTTCCCTGTCATTTCCGAACGGTTCCCCAACGATGCCATAAACCGGCGAGATTGGGGACCGTCTAGGACCGAAAGAACTGAATCGTGTCGCTCAGCTAGGCGACTTGAGCGTTTCGAGAACCTGATCGATGATGCCGTATTCAACCGCGGCAGCAGCAGTCAAGATCTTGTCGCGTTCGACGTCGCGGCTTACCTCTTCGGGCGACTTGCCCGATGCCTCTGCGATCATCTTTTCGAGCAACTCGCGCATCCGCAAGATTTCGTTCGCCTGAATCTCCAGGTCGGAGATCTGGCCACCGGTGCCTTCGGTGTAGGGCTGGTGGATCAGGATGCGGCTGTTCGGCAACGCGAACCGCTTGCCCGGGGTTCCGGCAGCCAGCAGCACCGCGGCGGCCGAGGCGGCCTGACCGAGGCAGAAGGTCTGCACGTCTGGCTTGACGTAACGCATCGTGTCGTAGATCGCGGTCAACGCGGTGAACGAGCCGCCGGGGCTGTTGATGTAGATGCTGATGTCGCGGTCGGGGTCCATCGACTGCAGGCACAGCAACTGGGCGGTGACCGCGTTAGCGACGTCGTCGCTAATGGGAGTGCCCAAGAAGATGATTCGGTCTTCGAACAGCTTGGCGTACGGGTCGATCCGACGGAAGCCGTAGGACGTGCGCTCTTCCCACTGCGGGATGTAGTAACTCATCAGCGAACCTCTCCTGCGGACTTGACGATCTCGTCGATTAGTCCGTACTCCTTGGCCTGGGCTGGGGTGAACCAGCGGTCTCGGTCGGCGTCGGCGTCGATCTGTTCGACGCTCTGGCCGGTGTGCTGGGCTTGCAGTTCGTTGAGCTGCTTCTTCAGTAAGATCGACTGCTCGGCCTGGATCTTGACGTCGGAGGCCGAGCCGCCGATTCCGCCGGACGGCTGGTGCATCATGATCCGGGTGTGCGGCAGCGCGAATCGCTTGCCTGCGGTGCCGGCCGCGAGCAGGAACTGGCCCATCGAAGCGGCCAGACCCATCCCGACGGTGACGACGTCATTGGAGATGAACTGCATCGTGTCGTACATCGCCATGCCCGCGTCGACCGATCCACCGGGGCTGTTGATGTAGAAGTAGATGTCGGCTTCGGGGTCTTCGGCGTTCAGCAGCAGAAGCTGGGCGCAGATCGCGTTGGCGTTCTGGTCACGCACCTCCGAACCGAGGAAAACGATGCGTTCTTTCAGCAAGCGGTTGTAAATGTGGCCGTCGAGGTCGGAGGGTCCGGCCTCCGCTGCCATGTTCATGGGTGAGTTCACGTCTTTGACCCTAGACCGCAGATCGCCTCGACACACGCGACCTAGGTGCGTGTTCGCCATCGGCGTACACCCAAACGTCACTTGAGTACCTGGCGGCTCAGCTCAGGCGGCTTCAGGAAGCGGTGTACCGCTGCCGCACGGCCTCACCGGTGGTTCCAATCGCTTCGCCCAGTTCGCGCCACGAAAGGCTGGCTTCGCGTGCTACCGCAATGGCTTCAGCGAGTTCCTTCTCCGCCGCTGCACGGCGAAAAGCCGCAAGTTTGACCGCCATCAACGGTGGCAACGGTGCACCAAAATCGGCATCCGTTGGTTCGAGATCCTCAAAAGCATCCGCAAGTCGGTCGGCGTTGCCAATCAGGTCGGCAAGGGAAGGTCTCATCATCATCACCTGAGGTATTTCTTTCGCGCCGGTCGCAAAGCATGCACGATGGCCAATTCGCCAGTTTACTTGCATTTCGTTCAGCTTGCCAAGCTTTTCCACACGGCAGAGTTATCGCTGAACTCATGGCCGTGCCCTGACACTGGGCAGTGCCTGCTGCGGCTCGACTCAGGCCGCTTCGGCTGCGGCCTTGATCCGGGCGAGGGTCTGCTTCATGCCGAGTTCGAGTTCGGCTTCGAAGTTATCGGTGCCGCCCAGAATGTTCTTGGTGAGGAAGTTCGACACGTCCGAGACGCCATCGGGGGCGCGGCGCGCTTGGCTCAGCTTCGTGCCGGTGGCCGTCGGTTCGAGTTCAAACGACCAGACAGTGCCGTTCTCGGCGATCTTGAAGGCGAACTTGCGGTTCGGCTCGAACTCCTTGATCTTCGCCCGAGTCGGCCACCAGAGGATCCCGCGCCGGTTGAAATTGATGGTGGTGGTGCCGACTCCAACTGGGCCAGAACCGCGCACGATCATCTTTCGACACTGCGGACTCCACTTGGGCATCAGCGTCGGGTCGCTGACCAGTGACCACACCCGCTCGGGGCTGGCTTCGATCTCAATCGAGGTGGCGATTTCTACGCGATTGACCATGATGGACCTTCCTATCGACTGAATCGGTGGGCTTCGCGGAGCCTAACGCGCCGACAGCGACCGAGTTTGTCTGGGATGGGCTTTTATCCACGAGATCAGCCAATCAGCGACCCGCGGATGATTCAGTAACGCTAGGTGGTGTGTGGACGGCAGGTACTCCAGTCGCGCGTTTTCGACAATCGGCCCGCGCCGCCCGATCCCCGAAGCAGAAGAGAAGCGAACCAGCAGGTCACCCATCACGGCACTAAAGACGTGGCGTTGGGTGGCGGCGACCGTCGCGGCGACGAAGTGATATTCGGCCCCTGGCAGCGGTGCGGCCGCGATCCTGTCTAGGCCCCAGCGGGCAGTCAAATCCTGACCCTCCCACTCGTCGGCGGTGATGTAGCCGTGACGCAGGTCGACGATTCCGGCCGAGCGCGACTCAAGGATGGAACTGAACGGCCGAGATTGCGGCCAAATGCGCAAGACTCGAGAACCCAAGTGTGCGGCCTTTTCGAGCGCGGCCCCGGCATGTGGAGTGCCTAGGCAGACGACGTCCGAAACAAGATGCTTCCACTGGTGCCCGGCGACGGTCGCTCGGTTTGTGGCCGCCCGGGCTACGAGTCCGCCCATCGAGTGACCCACGAGCGTGATTCGCGTTACCGCAACGGGCCACGCGCCGACCAATTGCTCCAGTAGTTCGTCGAGGTGCTGGCCATTTTCGGACACATGCAGTCCAGTGTTGTAGCGCACCATCACCGGCGTGCCCGTGGTCTCCTCGACGATCCGCTCGGCGTAGGTGGGGCGCTCGCGCCGGCCTAGCTCCCAAGACTCGTCGCTCTCGCACAGTCCGTGAAGGAACACGACTAGGTGGCTGGTGGCCTTTGGCCAGGCTTTTAGCACGTGCCAAGACGTCGCCGGGACGTCCTCGCCCAAGTGGCGCAGCGTCATCGTGATCGCTTGCGGGTCGCCGAGCAGGCGAAGTTCGTCGCCAACTAGACCGTTGATGGCCGCGCGCACTTGGCGACCGAAACGCGACGCCTCGACCGGGGCGCCGACGCCCTTGTCTGCCAGCGCCCGGGCCGCTCCGCCAGAAACTCGGAACGCGCCTGAAAGCGCGCCGTAAACCGAGGTGGCTACCGCGTCGTGAACCGATTCGGGCACTCGACTACCCACCAGTCGGGTGGCCCGAAAGGCTCGCTTGGCGATCGCGGAATGGACGTCGCGCACCGTGCCAATGATCAGTTTGTCGCTGTACTCCAGGGCAAGAGCGGCGACATCAGTGGTGCGTGCGGTCGATGCCATGGGTCAATGTTGCCTTACGCATGGTGATTTTTTACTCGAATCTCACTAGGTGATTAGTCACAAGTATCCGAAAATGAACTTTTTGCAAACTTTACTTACACTTTGGGTTACACTCTTCAGGTGGTGTGAATCACGCCGCGGTTGGTCTTGGGGAAGAAACCGGCTCATCCCAGATGAGGGTGTAGCGGACATCTCCGGGGCTGGCGGCGCGTCAGT
>DAONBX010000001.1:0-127806 GCA_035401705.1 Aeromicrobium sp. | reverse complement strand
GACCTTCCACTGGTACGGCTACAAGTTGCAGGCGCCGCAGCGTGGTTCGGGCGATTGGGTTGGCCTTTCGGAGATCACCGCGATCAACGACCACACCTTCGCGGTCATCGAGCGCGACAAGCTCAACGGTCCGGCCGCGCGCAACAAGCGGATCTATACGGTCTCGGTACCAACCGCCAATGGCAAAGTCACCGACCCGTCGACCAGCGAACTGCCGATCCTGACCAAGAAGCTAGCGATCGACGTCCTGCCGCAACTCAAGGCCACCAATGGCTGGACGCAAGAGAAGCTCGAAGGCTTCACGATCTCCACCGATGGCAAGCTTTACGGCGTCACCGACAACGACGGACTCAAGGACGCTACCGGTGAGACGGTGTTCTTGCGGATGGGCACGGCCGCGAAGGCCTTCAGCCAAGAGTTGGCCACGACCACCGAATTGAGCCTGTCGGGCTCGAAGGTTCCGTTCGCCGGCAACGCCACCGCAACCGTCACGGTTTCGGGTGCGACCGCTGGCACCGTTGAACTCCTTGCCGGAACCAAGGTGCTGGCCTCGGCACAGGTCACCGGCTCGAAGGCGACCATCAAGCTGCCGCAACTCGCGGTGGGCCGCCACGCGTTGACGGCCAAGTTCACCGGCGGCGCACTAGCGGCAGAGTCGACTAGTTCGGTGGTCAGCGTTGACGTCGTCAAGGCGGCCAGCAAGTCGACGATCAAGTCCTCGGCCAAGAAGGTCAAGGCCGGCAAGAAGGTCACACTGACCGCAAACGTCACCGCGGTTGGGCACCAGCCGACCGGCAAGATCCAGTTCGTTCAAGGCAAACGAGTCTTGAAGACGGTCTCGCTTAGCGGCGGCAAGGCCAGCGCGAAAGTCCGACTGTCGAAGAAGGGCAACGCGAAGATCCGCGCCATCTATGTCGGATCTGCGCAGACGGCCGCGTCGAAATCGACCACGATCAACATCCGGGTGCGATGAACTGATTCGCACAGCGTCAAAGTAAAAGCAAGCGGCCTGCCACTGGATCAGTGGCAGGCCGCTCGTTTTTCCACTCAGGTGTCTCTATCTGCGAGGATTGGGGACATGGCGACTTATGTCCGGCCAACGCTCGATTACGGCCAGTGGCTGGACAAGCAGGGCGAGCCGATTCCTTACGGGCAGGTCTATTGGTCGGTCGACCGCGAGCCAGCGGAGTCGACCTACGGCGAATGTGCACATCCCGAAAGGTTCGCGCCGGTTGTACAGGTGGCGAAGGCCCTGATCACCTATCTAGAAAGCAGCTTTGAGGTCGGCCGGGCCGACGTCGACGGCGTGACTACGCTGACGCCAGCAGTTGGCGCTCCACTTAGTTTCGGGTGGCTCACGGGCGAGATCCCGGGAGTGGAGACGACAGCGGGTTGGGGATTTAGCGAACTCTGGCCCGACTGCGGCTGTGATGCCTGTGATGATTCGGTACCCGAGGTAGTCGACTACGTCGAGGCGACTGTACTCACCGTTGTCGAGGGCGGATTCAGTCAGTGGCGTACGCGCCGAAAGGGGTTTTTCAACCGCTCCGAGCCTCCGTGGCATGCTCACGCCCGGTTTGAAGGTCGCCGAACCGGCGAGGAATCAAGCTGGAACCGTGCAGAGGCCGAGCCGCTGCACTTGCCAACTCAGCCGTTTCGGTGGCCGCCGTGGCCGACGCGTTGACTGAGCAGGCCAACAACGACTGGAATCACCAGCAGGGCCGCCACAAACGTCAGGGCGCCAAAACTCCACCACGCGACAATCACACCAGCGAGCAGGCCGCCGGCGGCACCGGCCAAGTTCATCGACAGGTCGCTGACACCTTGAACTAGCGGCCGAACAGAGTGGTCGACGCTGCTGGTCAACATTGCGGCCGCCGCGATCACCGACATTGACCAGCCGATCCCAAGCAGGAATAGACCGAAGGTGATCTGAGCTTCGTTGTGGCCGGCCTTGCCCGCGATTGCGCACGCGGCCACGAGCACCCCCTGGCCGCTAAGGATGGTGGGGGTGGCTCCCCAGCGATCGGCCAGCCAGCCAAATAACGGCGAGAAGGCGAACATGCCAGCAATGTGCAAACTGATCGTCAGCCCAATGATCTTCAGGTCAGAGCCGTGATGGGACATGTGTACCGGGGTCAGCGCCATCACCGCCACCATCACCGCATGCGATAGCGCGACAGTAACTATTGCCAACCTCACCCGCCCACGAATATGTGGCAGGGCATCGCGCAGTTTCGGTTTGGTGGCCGAGCCGGTGCCGTCTGGTTCGAGCGGGTCGGGTCGAAGCAGCAGCCAAGTCAACGCGCCAGCGAGCGCGAACGAGGCGGCAGAAAACAACTGGGGGCCGGCCAGTTCCCGGATGTCCAACAAGTTGGCGACCGCTGCGCCCGGACCGGTCAGATTCGGCCCGGCCACTGAGCCGATAGTCGTCGCCCAAACCACCAGTGAGAGGGATCGGCCTACCGATTCGGGTCGAGCGCGGTCGGCGGCGGCGAATCTGGACTGCAGGTTCGCCGCCGTGCTGGCGCCAAACAGCAGGAAGCCGAAAAGAAGCAGCGGCAGCGAAGCGAGTTCGGCGCCAACGACTACGCCGGTCGCGCCAAGGGAGCCGCCCAACCAGCCCATGGTCAACGCCGGTCGCCGGCCGTGACGCAGTGCCAAGTTTGACAGCGGCACAGTGAACAGGGCCGCGCCTAGGGTCATCGCTACCACGGCCAACCCGGACCAACCGGCCGAGCCAGTGACGTCCTCGATTAGCAGCGCACCAACCGCAAGGCCGGCACCGTTGCCAACTCCGCCGACTACCTGAACTAGCGCGAGCGTGCCAACAGTGCGGCGTTGCGCTGGCCAGGCCGTCGTCGGTTCAGGACCAGATGGCGACACGGTCTGCGGGGTCTAGCCAGAGGTCGTCGCCCTCGGAAACGGCGAAGGCGGCATAGAAGGCATCCAGGTTGCGGACGACCTGATTGCAGCGGAACTCAGGCGGCGAGTGTGGATCGACCGTCAACCGCCGAACCGTCTCGGCCGGGCGAGTCTTGCCCTGCCAGGCGGTCGCCCAAGACAGGAAGAACCGTTGGTCTGCGGTGAAACCGTCGATCGTTTCGGCGGGCCGATCTTGTTGGGCCAGGCCAAATGCAAGGTAGGCGATGCCGAGGCCACCAAGGTCACCGATGTTCTCGCCGATGGTGAGCGCACCGTTGACCTTCTGGCCGTCAGCTCCTTCGGGGGAGAGGTCGTCGTATTGGGCGATCACCTTTGCGGCCAAGGCCTCAAACGCTTCGCGATCCTCGTCGGTCCACCAGTTGCGTAGCGCGCCGCTACCGTCAAAGTGCGAGCCTTGGTCGTCGAAACCGTGGCCGATCTCGTGGCCGATCACCGCACCGATCGCGCCATAGTTGACCGCGTCGTCGGCTGTCGCGTCGAAGAACGGCGGCTGCAAGATCGCGGCCGGGAAGACGATTTCGTTCATCGTCGGGTTGTAGTAGGCGTTGACCGTCTGCGGGGTCATGTACCACTCGTCGCGATCAATCGGCTGGCCGATTTTCGCCAATTCGCGATCCATCGCGACCGCTTGAGCCCGGCGAGCATTGCCCACAACGTCCGTGGGGTCAGTTGCTAGCGCCGAATAATCCTTGAACGATTCGGGGTGACCGATCTTCGGGGTGAAAGCGTCAAGCTTGGCGAGCGCTTGAGTTTTGGTCTCGGCGCTCATCCAAGAAAGTTCGGTGATGCTGATCCGGTACGCCTCGATCAGGTTGGCGATCAGTTCAGTCATCCGCGACTTAGCTTCGGCGCCGAATTGGGTGCGCACGTAAATCTTGCCGATCGCCTCGCCCATCGACCCTTCGACAAAACCGATGCCGCGCTTCCAGCGGGGGCGCAACTCGTCGGTTCCCTGCAAGGTTCGGCCGTAAAACTCGAAGTTCGCTTCGACGAACGCGTCGGACAGGTAGCCGGCCGCACCGTGAACGAGCTGCCAGCGCAGCCAGTCGCGCCAGCTTTCCAGCAGATCCTCAGTCAGCAGTGTTTCGAGCCCGGTCAGGTAGCTGGGCTGAGCCACTATTACCTCGGCGATCACCGCGGGTTCGACCTTTGCGGCGGCCGACCAGGTCTGCCAATCAAACGACGGGGTCAACTCGGCCAGCTCGGCCGCGGCCATCGGGTTGTACGTCTTTTGGGCGTCACGGCAGGCGACGCGATCCCAGTGGTGCGACGCGAGCTGAGTCTCCAGGTCGATCGCTCGGTCGGCCGCGGCTTCGGGGTCGACGACACCGGCCAAAGTCAGCATGGTGGTGACGTGGGCTCGGTAGGCCTGACGAATCTCTTCGAACTGTTCCTCGCGGTAGTACGACTCGTCTGGCAGGCCAAGTCCGGACTGGACGATATGGGTGATGTATCGGTCCGGGTTGCCGCGGTCTGGGGCGATGTACATGCCGATGAAACTGCTCACGCTCGAACGTTCCAAGGTCCCCAAGGTTCGGGTCATCGCCGGAATCGAGTCGATCGCGTCAATTCGTTCCAGATCGGCGGCCAGCGGGGAAGCACCAGCGGCCTCGATCCGTTCGGTGTCCATGAAGCTGGTGAACAGGTCGCCGATCTGCTTTTGCTCGGCGTCCTCGGCCGACTCGGCGCACTTTTCGACGATCGAGCGCACCAGCAGTTCGGCATCGTCGACCAGATCCACGAACGCACCCGCAGTCGCCCGGTCGGCCTTTATCGGGGCATCGCGTAACCAAGGACCGTTGACGTGACGAAACAGGTCGTCCTGGACACGGATTGCGGGGTCAAAAGATTCTGGATTTAGGCCTTGGGTCACGACGCTTAGGCTACACACCGCCATATCCATGTGAAAGATGTGAAAGATGTGACAAAAAGAGACAATGTGACCTCTTTCACAGGTAGTGTCCAAAACTGACAGCCGACGGAGCTCTCAAAGAGCGAAAAACAAGTGCAAATGAATGATTCTCGTGACCAAAAAAGTTCAGTTGAAGTGGGCGACAACGATCGCTGTTGCGGTCGTGTTGCTCGGATCCTTGTTATCTGCTCCCGCTAGCGCGGCGTCACCGAACAATCCGTTCCGCGGAAAGCGCCTCTACGTTGATCCGAGCAGTCAGGCCGCCGCTTCGGCACGAAACGAAGCCACCGAAGATCGGCCCTCGGTAAGCAAGATTGCCGCGACACCGCAGGCAATCTGGGTATCGGAGTTCTCGGGAATCAAGTCCCAGGCACCTGCTGTCGTGGCCGACATCGCCAAGAAAAGGGCCTATCCGGTGTTTGTCATCTACGCGATTCCACATCGTGACTGCGGCGGCTACTCAAGTGGGGGCGTGACCCCGGCGCAATATCGAGCAGGTATCCGCCAACTCGCGCAAGCACTCTCAAAAACGAAGGCCGCGATAATTGTCGAGCCAGATGGATTGTCCTCATCGACGTGCCTGTCGGCCAAGCGGCGAGCCGAGCGGATAGCACTCATCAGGTATGCCGCCACCACCCTCGCGAAGAACAAGCGCCACGCGGTGTACCTAGATATAGGCCACAACGCCTGGCTGAGCCCGAAGGCGGCGGCTTCGCTGCTCCGTAGTGCCGGCGTCGCCAAGACCCGCGGATTCAGCCTGAACGTGTCTAACTTTCAACACACCAGCACCGAAATTCGCTACGGCACGAAAGTGTCGAAACTGGTTGGTGGAAAACGCTTCGTCATCGATACTTCCCGCAACGGTCGGGGCCCCCTGCCGAACTCAGAAATTGAATCTTGGTGCAACCCAGATGGTCGCTCCCTTGGCCAAAGTCCAACCGCGCGAACTGCTTCGCGATTGGTTGACGCCTACCTATGGATCAAACGGCCCGGCGAGTCCGACGGGCCTTGCCGAGGTGGCGGAGTATCGGGAACTTGGTACAACGCGCGGGCAGTCGAGATGGTGAAAAACCGCGACGCCGACTTGGGGCGGTGAGCGCTCTCTCCGGCTCTACCGCTGGGCTCGAGTCCCGAAATTTGGGCGACGCGGCCTAGGCTACAAATTGTGGCTAATCGCACCGAGGTCGAACTAACTGTTCAGCGGGTCGAGCAACTTGCGCCGCGCATCCGGCGAATTGTGCTGGCAGGCCCGGCGTTCGCCGACTATCTCGCCTGCCATCTGCCCATGGCTGACACCTATGTGAAGCTGGTTTTCGAAGTTGACGGTCAGACCGTCCAGCGCACCTACACAGTTCGCTGGGTCGACGCCCAGGCCCAAGAACTGGCAATCGACTTCGTGACGCATGGCAGCGACGGCATCGCCGGCCCTTGGGCGCTGGCGGCCGAACCGGGGGACACCCTGCGATTGCGAGGACCCGGCGGCGCCTACCGGCCACTTGCCGAAGTTACCGAGCAGCTCTTTGTTGGCGACGAGGCTGCCATTCCGGCTATTTGTGCCGCACTCGAACAGCTTCATTCGGATCAGCACGCGACCGTGTTCATCGAAGTTGACGGCCCAGGACACGAAATCGAGTTGCGGTGCGCGGCAGACCTGACGGTGCACTGGTTACACCGCGGCCCGGCCGCCCCGGGCTCGACCACGCTGCTAGATCAGGCGGTTCGAGCGTGGGACTTCCCGGCTGGCCGGGTGCAGGCGTTCGTGCACGGCGAATCGGCCTTACTGAAGTCCGTTCGGCCCTATCTGCTTGACGGGCGAGTAGCCCGCGAGGACCTTTCGGTCTCGGCGTATTGGCGACGGGGCGCCACCGAAGAGGGCTTCCGAATCTGGAAAAAGCAACAGTCGCCGGACTAGCGGTGGGGCACAGGTAACCTTCGGGGGTGACCCAAATGCGAAATGTGGCCGTCATCCTGGCAGGCGGCACCGGAACCCGAGTCGGCTTGGCAATCCCAAAGCAACTGATCAAAATCGCCGGCAAGACGATTCTGGAGCACACCATCGCGGTGTTTCAGTCTGCCGAGGCTGTCGACGAAATCATCGTTTTGATGACTCCAGGCCATTTGGATCCAGTGAACGCGATCGTCCGTGACGGCGCGTACCCGAAGGTCACCCAGATCCTCGAGGGTGGCGCTACCCGAAACGAGACGACCAGTCTCGCGCTGAAGGCAATCGGCGCCGACGAATGCAACGTCCTGTTCCACGATGCCGTCCGGCCGCTCGTTTCGCAGACCATCATCAACGACGTGGTGGCTGCCTTGGGCGACTACGAGGCGGTCGATACGGCTATTCCGTCGGCAGACACCGTCGTGCAAGTTCACCCAAACAGCGGCGACGGCCTGTCCATCATTTCTGACGTTTTGCGGCGCGACCTGCTTCGGCGAGGTCAAACCCCGCAGGCGTTTCGTGCCTCGGTGATCCGCCGCGCCTACGAGTTGGCCTGGCAGGATCCGGACTTCACCGCAACCGACGACTGCACCGTGGTGCTGCGTTATTGCCCCGACGTGCCGATCGCGGTCGTTCAAGGTCACGAACGCAATATGAAGGTCACCGAGCCGATCGACGTCTACATCGCCGACAAACTCTTCCAGTTGGCTTCGGCTGAAACGCCTGAGGAACTCGACGACGAGCAGTACCGCGAAGCGCTCGCGGGCAAGACCATGGTCGTATTCGGTGGGTCCTACGGGATCGGTGGCGATATCGCGAGCCTGGCTGAGTCCTATGGCGCGAAGGTCTTTTCGTTCTCGCGGTCCTCGACCGGAACCCACGTCGACCGCCGCGAAGACATAGTGGCCGCGGCCCGTCAGGTGATGGCCGAAACCGGCCGAGTCGATTTTGTCGTGAACACCGCCGGGGTGCTGCCGATTGGCGACCTGGCCGACACCACCGAAGAGACGATTTGGGCGGCCACCGAGATCAACTACCTCGCGCCGATCTTCATCGCTCAGCAATTCCAGCCGCTATTGGCCGAGTCGAACGGTTCCTTGCTGCTGTTCACGTCCTCGTCTTACACCCGCGGCCGCAAGGGCTACTCCTTGTACTCCTCGGCTAAGGCGGCGACCGTCAACCTGACACAAGCGCTGGCAGATGAGTGGGCCGGTGAAGTTCGAGTCAACTGCGTCAACCCCGAACGCACGGGCACGCCCATGCGGACGAAGGCATTCGGCGACGAGCCCGAGGGAACGCTGCTCAGTTCCGAAGAGGTCGCCCGGCGCTCGCTCGACGTGCTGGTTGCGCCGATGACGGGCCACGTGATTGACATTCGACGCGCCGATGGCCCAGCGGCCATTGGCGGCGGGCACTGAGTTCGGCGCTAGTGACCAATTCAGAGCACAGTTAGGGTCCGGTGGCCCCTTGGCCTTGCTTTTCGGCCCAAAGCCGGTCGCGCAAGTTGATGGTGTCGGCGCAAGCGGTCAAGAACCTTTCGGTCGCAACGCCCGGCGAAGTGTCGCCCAGGTAGTAGTCGATTAGGTCAACTCGGGCGGCTTTGGTCGGATCGTCGGCCAACGACGTGGCGACTTCGGCGGCGATGTCTGCGTCGACCTCAAGCAGTGGCAGTGCTGACATCAGTTTCGACGGCGGGATCGGCACGCGAGGTAGACAAACGAGGACCGGCTTTGCCGTCGGCAGCCAGTTCAAAGTCACGGCCGACACGTCCGTAATCAACAGGTCGGCATCAGCGAATGACTGCGCCAAAGGCACGTCCGTATCGATTCGGTCGGCACTGGCTCGAAGAGCGGCGTCGGCGGCCGCGTAGGCCGGATCAATGATGCCGTTGAGCGGATGAGGACGATAAATAACTCGGTAGTTTCCAGTCAGCGCGGCCAACACCTGCGAGCCATGCGTGATGACTGAGCCGTACGAGACCGACGGCTGCGACGACTCCCAAGTTGGCGCATAAAGGACAGTTTGGCGATTCGGGTCTGGGCTAGGCGTGGGGGCCGGGACATCCAAACTGGGCTGACCCACCAGCACCGAACGTTCGGCGGCGTCGTAAAGCATTACTGCGGCGCTAGTGCGATCTAGGGCGGCTTGGCCAGCCAGGAAGCAGAAGTCGTAGGCCTTCACCTGATTGGAGACCGAAACGCCCTTGTCGCTATCGCCGTGACCCAAGTAGACGTGAACCAGCGAGGTGAAGCGCAACACCTCAAAGTTCACCGGATCGTGATTGACGTAGAGCGCCAGTTTCACTTCGCTGACAGCCAAAATCTGGTCCAACTGGCCGTAGTTGGCCAAAGTGACGCAATCTAGCCCGGACTCGTCGCGCACAATCGCGGCAGTGCGCGAATCCTTGAACACGGCCGTTAGTCCGTGACCAGCAGCCAGCGCCTTCAGGGCGCCAAACCAAGGCCGCAACTGATAAAGCGCATCAGCGCCATTTGGGAAAAACAGCATCACCGAGCCGGCGAACGGCTTGTTCAAACGCTCGACGTCGGCCCGCTTGTCGGCCATGCCAACGGGCAGAAAACGCGAGGCGCGGATGCGGGCAATCAGCCAAAGCCGTAAACGAGTCACTTGCCAATTCCTGGCCGCAGCACGTTGTCGACCAGCGAGAGCGCCGAAGCGATCGCCATATGCATGTCGAGGTACTGATAAGTGCCCAGGCGACCACCAAAATGGACACCGGATTCAGCTCCGGCCAACTGCCGATAAGCCAACAGCGCGGCCCGATCATCGGGGGTATTGACCGGGTAGTACGGCTCGTCGGCAGTGCCAGGCTCGGCGAATCGGCTGAACTCGCGCATGATCACCGTGGCGTCGCTCGGATAGTCGCGCTCGGGATGGAAGTGGCGGAACTCGTGAATCCGGGTGTAGGCGATGTCTTCGTCGGCGTAGTTCATCACCGGCGTGCCTTGGAAGTCACCAATCGGCAAGACCTCGGGCTCGAAATCGAGGGTTCGCCAAGACAAGGCGCCGTGCTGGTCTTCGAAGTAGCGGTCCAACGGGCCGGTGTAGACAATCGGCAACTGGCCAACGCAGTCGTTCTTGTTGAACGGTTGACTCGGATCAAAGAAGTCGGCGTCTAGGCCGATCGTGATGTTCTTGTGGTCGGCCATCCGCTCCAGCCAGGCGGTGTAGCCGTCGGTGGGCAGGCCTTCATAGGTGTCGTTGAAGTAGCGGTTGTCGTAGTTGTAGCGAACCGGCAAGCGGGTGATGATGTCGGCTGAAAGGGCAGTCGGATCGGTCTGCCACTGCTTGGCCGTGTACCCCTTGATGAACGCTTCATAGAGCGGTCGCCCGATCAGGCTGATCGCCTTTTCTTCAAGGTTCTGCGGATCGGCGCTGCCGCCGGAAGCCTGCTCAACTACCCACGCGCGGGCTTCGTCGGGGGTCATCGCCGAGCGGGTGAACTGGTTGATGGTGCCCAAGTTGATCGGCATCGGGAAAACTTCGCCCTTGAAGGTCGAGTAGACCCGGTGGCGGTAGTTGGTAAACGAGGTAAACCGGTTCGCGTAGTCCCAAACGCGCTCATTCGAGGTGTGAAAAAGGTGCGCGCCGTAGCGGTGAACTTCGATGCCGGTGGTTGGCTCGGCCTCGCTGTAGGCGTTGCCGCCAAGATGCGACCGCCGATCAATCAGGTGGACTTTTAGGCCCGGATCATTTGCGAGTTGTTCGGCGACGGTCAGGCCAAAAAAGCCGGTGCCAACCACCAGTACGTCAGTCATTTGCACCTGCTAAGGCCGGCATTGGCGTCCAACTGCGGTCGGCCCAGATTTTGCGACCATCGCGCCAGCCATTTACGAGGGAGGAGAAACCCTTGAAGGACCGCTCAACCACGACGAGTCGGACGATCTCCTTGGCGAAGGTCAACGCGGTCCCAAGACCAAAACCGAGCCGATTTAGGTGGTCGTGCTCGGCGAAGTAGCGCCCGACATAGGCCCGGTTGCGCATCACGTGATACTTCGCCATTGGGCTCGAGTCGTTGAGGTGGCGAAGACCCAAATTGACCTGCTTTTGTTCGCGCTTCTTCTGCAGGACGAACTCATCGACGTAAGCCACTTCGGTTTCGAGCGAGGCGAGCCAAGCGTAGATCGCGTCGTCCCACGAGATGAAGAAGCGTGGGTCCGGCAATCCGATTCGGCGAACGACGTCGGCGTGAACGAGCATCCCCTCGAATGTGCCCGAGTTCGTCAGCGCGAAACCGTCGGTGTTGAACGTCTTGACTGAGTAGGGAAGTGGCACGCCGAGGAACTGGTTGAACTTCGCCTGCCAGTAGAACGGGGTTCCGTCGACATCGAACCGGCGACCATGGATCACCTTGAACCGGTCCATCCACGGCGCAAACCGCTCGAGGGCATCGGGCAAGATCTCGACGTCGTCGTCCATCAGCCAGACCCATTCGGCGCCCAGTTCGAGCGCCACCCGAGTGCCTTCGCTGAAACCGCCAGCGCCGCCGGTATTGGTTTCCATCAGGTGGTTTACCAAGACATCGGGGCCAAAAACCGACTCCCAACGAGTGATCACTTCTTGGGTGTCGTCGGTGCTGGCGTTGTCGATTACGACGATCTTTTCGGCACTAACCGACATTTGCGAGGCACTGCGCAATAGGTCGTCAAGCAGGGCAGACCGGTTGAAGGTCACGATAGCTATCGCCAGCGGCGCAGTAGAACTCACCGCCCTAGGTTATCTGGCGTTGCTGAGTCTGCTGGCTAGTGCCAGTGCGGTCAGCGATATTGGGCGCGTTCTTCGGTGGAGCGCGCAACCAGTGCGGTGACTGCATCGCGGAACGAAGCCAACGAGCGCTTCTCGACCGGGCCAAGCAAATAGGTCGCGAGCCTCGACCGGTATTCGGCCAGTTGGTCGGGACCAGCACCGGTGACGACGTCGATGAAGCCGTCAAACTGGTGGTTTTGGCGATCAAAGATCGTCGCCGCAGCACTCGACGGGTAGGCCTCGCGGAAGTCGCGAGTATCCAACTCGGTGTGGTTGAAGACCGCGTACGGTTTCTCGCTGGCCAACCAATCGCTGAGCACACTGGAAATGTCGGAAATCAGCGCAGTCGATTGGTTCATCCAACCGGGCAGGGACCCACCAGAGACCACCCGATGGTCGATTCCAAAATCGGCGCTTGCGGCATCGAGCAGGTTCTTGATTTGGGTGTGGGCAGCCCGGTATTTCGCGTCGCGTTGGCCGGTGAACGGGTGTGGTTTGTAGATGATTCGAACGGCCCGACTGGCGATTAGGTCGGCGATGATCTGAGGCCCAACTGCACGCAGCGAGGAGTATTCCTGAAGTTGGTTCACTCCCTCCCAAGTGGGTGCGTACAGGACGGTGGGCAGGGGTTCTTCGCCCACTCGTGGAGTCTCTTCGATCTGGTGGACCTGCGGGCGACCGACAAACCGGTACGACGTTTCGGCGATATTCATGCCGGAGTTGCGATACCGATCCGCGCCGGCCTCGCCAGCGACCCAAAGTTCGTCGTAGACCTTGGAGAAGGGATTGTTTGACGCGCTCTTGTCGCTGTCGCCATGACCGATAAATGCACTCATGATCGTCGGCAGGCGCAGTAGGTGAATGTTGTTGCCCGTATTTGATGGGTACAACGCCACCTTGGCTGCCGCAAAATCGAGCATGAGCAGTTCGCTGGGGGCAGGCAGTGACAACGTGGGCAGCGCAGTCTTTGCCATCTTCTCGAACAGCGGGTGATCGCGAAGCAGGATCAGGACGCGCTGGTCGAGCGCTTCGAGTGCTTCAAGCCACGTGTTGATTTGGTAGGCGGCGGTGTCCGGGCCAGAAAGGTGGACGATCACTTCCGGTTGGTAGTCGTCCAAGAACTGCTGCACGGCGCGCAGTTGCGGAGTGAAACCAGTAGCTCGCTTTGCCGACCGCATCCGCCAACTCGTCAAGGCATCAGGGATCGTTCCCCAAGCGAGCGCAACAACACCTAGCGCACCAAGTGCCAGGACCAGCCACCAAGGCGCACCAAAGAGAGCAGGGATCAGGGCCACCGCTTGTGCAGAGGTGCTTAGTAGCGGTCTGGCAGGGGCCCCCTCGCCAATGTAGGTATCGCCTGGAATGTGTCGAGTTCGCATGGGTTTTAGCGGACCGAGCCGGCGATATTCGGCGTGGAGTGCTCGACCGCAGAGCAACACAACGATCGCTAAGGAAACCGCGATGAAGGTTGCGCGAGCTGACGGGCCGGCAAACGAAGTTGCGGCGAGCACTGCTGCGGTCACCCGCAAACTGAACCGAAGTGGCGGACCGGCCGAGGCTTGACGAAGCAAGGTTGCCGCCGAGGTGGCGCGCTTCTCTAGGCCCCACTCGGCCAAAACTGAGATGGTTAGCGCGATTGCCGCGGCCAGATCCAGGTCGACCAAGGCGAAAACAATCGCCAAGGCGAGAGTTCCTTCTACGCCAAGCAGCCAAGCAAGGTCGCTTGAGCGGCCAAGTCGCCCAGTTAGGGCTCGCAACGAACTCGCCGGGTTTGCCATGGCGGCAATCTACCGGGTCAACTCGGTGCTAACGTCGAGCCGTGCCAGGGCGCCGCCGCTTTCGTCTTCCGGCAGTGATCGCCCACCCGGTGCGATTGCTGCCGTTGACCTTTCTTGCGTTGATCCTGATCGGCACGGTGGCACTCATGCTGCCGGTTGCTCGTCGCGGCGATTACACGCCGGGGTTCATGGAGGCGTTCTTTACCGCGACTTCGGCGATCACGGTTACCGGATTATCTACCGTCGATACCGGCACCTATTGGTCTTCAGTCGGGCACCTGATCATCATGATTCTGGTCGAGGTTGGCGGTATTGGAATCATTGGACTGGCTACGGTTCTGGGGCTCTTCGTCGGCGGTCGGTTGGGGCTGCGAACCCAGTTGGTTGCCCAAGCCGAAACTCATGTGGTGAGTATTGGAGACGTGCGGCCGCTGTTCAAACGAGTCACCTTGACCATGCTGGCCTTTCAGTCGGTGACTGCCGTGATCTTGACGGTGCGATATCGCACCGAATACTTCGACACTTGGGCTTATGCGGCCTGGCACGGCATCTTCGACGCGGTGATGGCGTTCAACAACGCGGGTTTCTCCTTGCACCCCGACAGCCTTGCCAGTTACGCGGGCGACTATGCGGTGATCTTGCCGATTTCGGTGGCGGTATTTGCCGGCGGTGTCGGTTTTCCGGTTTTGGCTGAGTTGTACTCAAATTGGCGTCGGCCAAAAATGTGGACGATTCACACGCGGCTGACCGTCTGGGGATCGCTTGGACTGTTGGTCTTCTCGGCACTCATGTTCGTCGGAGTCGAATGGAACAACATGGCGACCATCGGTGAACTCTCGGTTGTTGACAAGTTCGTCACCGGTGTCGAGGCCGGCATCATGCCCCGCTCTGGTGGCTTGCAGAGCTTCGACTGGGGACTGGTCAGACCCGAAACTTTGGCGCTGACGATCATGATGATGTTCATCGGCGCGGGCAGCGCAAGTACGGCCGGCGGCATCAAGGTGACCACGTTCTTTCTGTTGGCCTACGTGATCTTGGCTGAGGTTCGCGGCGACGAACAGGTCAGGATTGGCGCTCGGGCGATTAGTTCGCGCACCATCCGGACCGCGTTGAGTATTGCGCTGATTGCGATCGCCTTGGTCTCGGCCGGCGGATTCGCCCTGACCTTGCTGAGCGACAACGAGTTCCAGAACTCACTGTTTGAGTCCGCGTCTGCTTTCGGCACAGTCGGCCTGACTACCGGAATGACTCCACACCTAAATACCCCATCGCAAATTGTGGTGATCGTCTTGATGTTCATCGGCCGAGTAGGCACGATTACGGCAGCGTCTGCTTTTGCGCTACGCCGGCGTCAACCGCGATACCACCTTCCCGAGGAGCAACCGATCATTGGCTAAGCACGAAAGTTCCCAGAACGCGCCGGTCCTGGTGGTCGGTTTGGGCCGGTTTGGCTCTGCCGTAGCAAAGTCGTTGATCCGCCTCGGCCATGACGTCCTTGGTGTTGACGAAGACATTGCGCTGGTCCAACGCTATGCGAGCGATTTCACGCATGTTGTCGCTGCTGACACCACCGACAGTGAGGCGTTGCAGCAGATCGGTGCGGACCAGTTCGACCGGGCTGTCGTCGGCATCGGTACCGACGTTGAGGCCAGCGTGTTGACCGTGCTCAGTCTGGTCGAGTTGGGCGTGAGTGAAGTTTGGGCTAAAGCGATCAATGCCAAGCACGCTCGAATCCTCGAACGTGTTGGTGCCACCCATGTCGTTCGTCCCGAATCGGCGATGGGCGAGCGGGTCGCCCATATGGTCACCGGCGCGATGATCGACTACATCGAGTTCGATGACGGTTTCTCGATCGCCAGAACTCGCGCCCCGAAGGTGGCAGTCGGTCGAACGCTGGCCGAATCTCAACTGCGTGCCGCCTACGGCGTGACCGTGGTGGGGGTCAAGCGTCGGGGTGAGGACTTCACCTATGCGCGTCCCGAAACCGGGATTGAAGCGACCGACGAGTTGATCGTTTCTGGTCCGACCCGCAAGGTCGAATCGTTCTGCGCGCTGTCCAACGCGTAACCTTGACCGGTGACGAACGAGGAACTTTCCACCCACCGGTACACCAGCGAGTTGGCTGGCCGCATCGAAACGAAGTGGCAGGACAAGTGGGAGGCCGACGGCACCTTCGACGCGCCCAACCCGACCGGTGATCTGGCCGGTGAGTTGCCACGCGGCTCCAAGTACTTCCTGATGGACATGTTCCCGTATCCGTCCGGGGCTGGATTGCACGTTGGGCATCCGCTCGGCTACATCGCCACCGATGTTGTCGGCCGTTTCCGCCGGATGCAGGGCGATAACGTCTTGCACGCGTTAGGTTATGACGCCTTTGGTCTGCCGGCGGAGATTTATGCGGTCCAAACGGGTCGCCATCCGCGTGAAACGACGTTGGAGAACATCACCAATATGCGTCGCCAATTGCGACGGTTGGGCTTGGGTCACGACAACCGGCGCTCCTTTGCCACGATCGACCCGGACTTCGTTCGCTGGACGCAGTGGATTTTCTTGCAGATTTTCAACTCCTGGTACGACCCGGAACTAGGTCAGGCTCGCCCGATCGCCGAGTTGATCGAGAAGTTGGGCACGAGCGAACCGGCGGTAATCGACGAGTACCGCTTGGCCTATGTCAGCGACTCGCCAGTGAACTGGTGCCCGGGCCTTGGCACGGTTTTGTCGAACGAAGAAGTTACCGCCGAGGGCAAGAGCGAGCGCGGGAACTTCCCGGTATTCAAACGGAACCTACGCCAGTGGCAGATGCGGATCACGGCCTACGCGGACCGATTGATCGACGATCTTGACCGGGTCGACTGGCCAGAACCGGTCAAGTTGATGCAGCGAAACTGGATCGGCCGTTCCACCGGCGCTCAGGTTCGGTTCGCCTCGCCAGCCGGTCCGATCGAAGTTTTCACCACCCGCCCGGACACGCTATTTGGCTCGACGTACATGGTGCTTTCGCCAGAACACCCACTCGTCGACGAGTTGGCCGCCGCCACCTGGCCAGAAAACACCGACGCTCGCTGGACCGGCGGCGCCCAAACGCCAACTGAGGCAATCGCCGCCTACCGGCGCGAGGCGGCGGCCAAGACCGACGTCGAACGGCAAGAGAACCGGGAAAAGACTGGTGTTTTCATCGGCGCCTACGCCACCAACCCGGTCACCGGTGCCGAACTGCCGGTGTTCATCGCCGACTACGTGTTGATGGGATATGGCACCGGCGCGATCATGGCGGTCCCGGCACACGACGAGCGTGACTTCGAGTTCGCGACTGCGTTCGCGCTGGCCATCACCCCGGTGGTTTCGATGCCTGAGGATGCCCAACTGCCGTGGACGGGCGATGGCATTGCGATCAACTCGGAAAACACCGCCACGTTTGACGACGGTGTCAGCCTCAATGGGCTGGGGGTGGCAGAGGCGAAGCAGACGATCATCGATTGGTTGGCCGAACGCGGTGACGGTGAGGGAACCACGACTTATCGCCTGCGAGATTGGCTGTTTAGCCGTCAGCGGTATTGGGGCGAACCGTTCCCGATCGTCTACGACGAGGCCGGCACGGCAATCGCCTTGCCCGAGTCGATGCTGCCGGTAGAGCTTCCCGAAGTGCCTGACTACACCCCGCGCACTTTTGAGCCCGACGACGTCACCAGCGAACCCGAGCCGCCGTTGGGTCGTTCACTCGACTGGGTAAACGTGACCCTCGACTTGGGTGACGGGCCAAAGCAGTACCGCCGCGAGACCAACACGATGCCTAACTGGGCTGGTTCTTCGTGGTACGAACTGCGCTACACCGACCCCAACAACGACGCCGCGCTCACCGATCCGGTGAACGAAAAGTATTGGCTGGGGCCGAAAAACCCGGGAGAGACTGGCGGCGTCGACCTTTACGTCGGAGGCGTTGAGCATGCGGTTTTGCACCTGCTCTACGCCCGGTTCTGGCACAAGGTCCTGTTCGATCTCGGCCACGTTTCCAGCGAGGAACCGTTCCACCGCCTGTTCAATCAGGGCTACATTCAGGCCTACGCCTATACCGACGCTCGCGGCACCTATGTGCCCGCCGATCAGGTCGTCGAGGTTGACGGTCAGTTCCTGCTCGACGGTGAACCGGTCAACCGCGAATACGGCAAGATGGGCAAGTCGCTCAAGAACGTGGTCACCCCCGACGAGATGTATTCCGAATACGGGGCCGACACCTTCCGCGTCTACGAGATGAGCATGGGTCCGCTCGATGTTTCGCGGCCGTGGGAAACTCGCGCAGTCGTTGGCTCGCAACGGTTCTTGCAGCGGGTATGGCGCTTGGTGGTTGATGAAGAGACCGGCCAGACCATCGTTGACGATTCGGTTCCCGACACGGGCGCGCTTCGGGCCTTGCACCAGGCGATCGCGGGGGTCACCGAGGAAATGGGTGAACTGCGGTTCAACACCGCCATCGCCAAACTAATCGAGCTGACGAACTACCTGACGAAGGAATCGATTCACGCTGCTGCGGTGATCGAGCCGTTGACTGTCATGTTGGCTCCGTTCGCCCCGCACTTGGCCGAGGAGATTTGGGCCAAACTCGGCCACACCGAGACGATCACCTACGCCACCTATCCGACCGCTGACCCGCAGTTCTTGGTCGAGGACCTGGTCACCTGCGTCGTTCAGGTTCAGGGCAAGGTGCGTGGCCGACTCGAAGTGCCAGCAGACGTCAGTGACGAGGCGTTGACCGAGTTGGCGCTGGCTGAACCAAATGTGGCCCGCACGATCGGTGACAGCCCAGTTCGCAAGGTGATTGTTCGCGCCCCGAAGCTGGTCAGCGTAGTCATCTAACCGTTGGCACAAAAGCAAGAGCCGGGCCGGCCGATCCACTCGATCGGCCGGCCCGGCTTTTTGATTCAGACGCGCTCTGAGGCGATCTCGCTACCGGGTCGGGCGTAGACGCCCCACGCGACCACCAGCATCACGAGGTACGTTCCGGCGAAGATCCAAAGCCCGCCTTCGATGCCGAACGAGGCGAACGTTCGTGGCACGAAGAACGACCCGAGGGCTCCGACTGCGCCGGCGATGCCGATGCAACCGGCGGCCGCCCGATGGCCAAGTTCTCGCTTTTGCGTGGTGTCGGCCCCGATTTGGAAGGTGATCGGGATCATCCGATAGACCGAGCCGTTGCCGATCCCAGCGGCGGCAAACAACACGAGGAAAAGAGCCAGGAACACCGGGAAACTTGCAGTCGCGTAGGTGAACACCAAGCCGGTGACGCCGGCAGCCATGACTGCGTAGGAAGCCATCGTCACCCAGGTGCCACCGAGGCGGTCTGCCAACGCTCCACCAAGAGGCCGCGAAAGCGCACCGGTGACCGCACCCACGAACGCCAACTGGATCGGCACGTCTGGGTGCATCGTTTTCATCAGCGTCGGGAACGTCAACGAGAAGCCCAAGAATGAGCCGAAGGTGCCGATGTAGAGGAACGACAGGATCCAGGTGTGGGGGTTGCGCACCGCGAAGGCGTAGCTCTTCAGGTCAGAGTGCGCATTCGACAGGTTGTGCATCACCAAGAACGCGGCCAGCGCTGACAGGATCGCCGCCGGGATGAAGATCAGCCCGGCGCGATCAAGCGCGATGCCCGCGCCGGTGGTGATGATCAGGGGCACGATGAGTTGGACGATTCCGGTGCCAAGGTTGCCGCCGGCGGCGTTGATTCCAAGCGCTTTGCCCTTCTCGGCCTGGGGATAGAAGAACGAAATGTTGACCATCGAAGAGGCGAAGTTTCCGCCGCCGAATCCGGCCAGCGAGGCGACCAGCAGCATCATCGCGAAAGACGTGTCGGGGTTGCTGACGGCCCAAGCCAAACTGATGCCAGGAATGAGAAGTAACAGCGAAGAAATGACTGTCCAGTTCCGGCCACCGAATATCGGCACCATGAAGGTATAGACGATTCGCATGGCCGCACCGGCAAGTCCGGGCACTGCGATCAACCAGTAGAGCTGGTCGGTGGTGTACTCAAATCCGGCGGCCGGCAGGTTCGGTACGACGATGCTCCAGACGCCGAGCATCATGAAGCCGAAAAATTCGGCGAACACCGAAACGGTCAGGTTGCGGTTGGCGATCGGCTTGCCTTCTGCCTGCCATTGCTGTTCGTTTTCGGGATCCCAGCCGTCGATCCAGCGACCAGGTCGATGGGCCAGCGTGCTGGTGGTGGGTCGGGAATGGCTTGGTTCGGGCTGTACGTCTACGGGCAGTGACGAGGTCATCGGGCCTCCAGTGACTTGACAGGACGGGATGTGACGAACCTAGAAAGCCCTCGTTTCGCCGGTGGTCTCTGCTGGGTAACCGAACTGGAACGAAGTGCTCACAGTGCTACAGGCCGGTCTGTAACCGAAACGTGCCTTAGACGTTACGCAGAGCGAGCGGTCACGAAATCTAGGCCAGCGAGGCTGTATTTATGAACCGCAAGAAGCTTGTTGTAGCCGGCGCTGGCATGGTGGCACGTCGACTGGTCGAAGCACTGGTCGAGCGTGGCGCCACCGAGTCGTGGGACATTGACGTGTACGGCGAGGAAAGCCGGCCGCCGTATGACCGAGTCGCGCTTACCTCCTTCTTCACCGTGCCCGACCCAGACGATCTGCTTCTAGGCGATCAGGATCTGTGGCACACCCCAGGGGTTCGGTTGCACCGAAACGCCCGCGTCACCCAGATCAACCGGGACGCCAAGACCGTTTCGGTCCTAGGCCGCGAGGTCGAGTACGACGAGCTGGTCTTGGCTACCGGTTCCTACGCGACGGTTCCGCCGGTTGACGGCTCAGATCTGCCGGGCTGTTTCGTTTACCGCACCGTTGATGACGTGGCCGAACTTCGGGCGTGGGTAACCGACCGTACTCGCCAACTAGGCCGACCGTTGCACGGTGCCGTTATCGGTGGCGGCCTGTTGGGACTAGAAGCCGCCGGCGCCTTGCGCGAACTTGGCGCTGGGTGCACGGTGGTGGAGTTCGCCGACCACCTAATGCCGGTTCAGGTCGATCCGGGCGGAGGCGAGGCGCTTCGTCGCCTGATCGAAGGTCTTGGTGTCGACGTTCGCACCTCCACCGCGACTAAGGCTTTGCGTAATGGCCGCGGCACCCGCAAGGTCGGCAAAATGATTTTTGCCGACGGTGACTCGGTACCCGCCGACGTGGTTGTCTTCGCGACCGGCGTTCGGCCGCGCGACGAACTGGCGAAGGACGCCGGTCTTGACGTTCACCCCCGCGGCGGCGTCATGGCGGAGCCGGACTGTCGGACCAGCGACGAAAACATCTGGGCAATCGGCGAAGTGGCGTGCATCGCGGATCGCGTTTGGGGTCTGGTCGGGCCCGGCTACACGATGGCCGAGGTGGTCGCCGACCGGCTGCTGGGCGGGAGCGCCGAGTTCACGGGAGCGGACCTGTCGACGAAACTCAAGTTGCTCGGCGTCGACGTTGCCAGTTTCGGTGACGCTTTCGCCACTGAAGGCGGCAGCTTGGAAGTCGTTTATGCCGATCCGCTCGCTGGTATCTACAAGAAGCTGGTGATGAGCGACGACGCCTCGACCTTGCTCGGTGGAGTGCTCGTTGGTGACGCCTCGGCCTACACGAACCTTCGTCCGATGGTCGGCAACGCACTTGGTAGCGACCCGTCGGCTTGGCTTATGCCCGAGGGCATGGAACCGCCAACAACAGGGGCGCTGCCCGACGAGGCGGTGGTTTGTTCCTGCAACAACGTCACCGCCGGCGCGATTCGCTGCTCGATCACCGATGAGGGTTGCACCGACTTGGCCGGGGTCAAAGCCTGCACAAAAGCCGGCACGAGTTGTGGCTCTTGCGTGCCGCTGGTCAAGCAGATCCTCGGGGTTGAGTTGGCTGCCCAAGGCATCGAAGTCAGCAACGCCTTGTGCGAACACTTCGGTCTGAGCCGGCGCGAACTCTACGAAGTCGTTGCCCTAGCCGGCATCACAACGTTCAGCGAACTGATTGCTCAACATGGTCGCGGCGACGGTTGCGATATCTGCCGCCCGGTAGCGGCGTCGATCCTGTCCTCGCTTGGTCTTGGCCACGTGATGGATCGCGAAAACGCCAGGCTCCAAGACACCAACGACCACGTCATGGCGAACATGCAAAAGGACGGCACCTACTCGGTCGTCCCACGCATTCCAGGCGGCGAAATCACTCCCGAAGGGCTGATCGTGATCGGTGAAGTGGCCGCAGAATTTGGTCTCTACACCAAAATCACCGGCGGTCAGCGAATCGACCTTTTCGGTGCTCGAATCGATCAACTGCCGGCCATTTGGAAGCGGCTTGTCGATGCTGGTTTCGAGTCTGGCCACGCCTACGGCAAGAGCCTTCGCACGGTCAAATCTTGTGTCGGTGAAACTTGGTGTCGCTTCGGTGTCGGCGATTCGGTTGGCCTGGCGATCGCGCTCGAGTTGCGCTATCGCGGCTTGCGCTCGCCGCACAAGATCAAGTTCGGCGTCTCGGGCTGTGCCCGCGAATGTGCCGAGGCGCGCGGCAAGGACGTCGGCGTGATCGCCACCGACAACGGCTGGAACATGTATGTCGGCGGCAACGGCGGGTTCACCCCGCGTCACGCTCAACTCTTCGCCGAGGACCTGAGCACCGAGGAACTCGTTCAAGCCATCGACCGCTTCTTGCTCTACTACGTTCGCACCGCAGACCGGCTTCAGCGGACCGCACCGTGGATCGAAAGCATCGAGGGCGGGCTCGAACACGTCCAACAAGTGGTGTTACAGGACTCACTGTCCATCGGAGCTGAATTGGACGCCCAGATCCAAGCTCACGTGGAAAACTATTCAGATGAATGGGCCGATGCACTAAACGACCCAGAGAAGCTGGCCCAGTTCGGGTCTTTCGTGAATGCACCCGAGGCCGGCGATCCGGACCTCAACTACGTGATCGAGCGCGGGCAGCGTCGCCCGGCCGAACCGGTCGTGATCTCCGGAGACAAACTCTGGATCCGCAATCAAGAAGAGGCCAAATCATGAGTGCTGCCTTGACCGATCAACAGGCGACGTCTGCCGACCCAGACGCTTGGCTGCCCGTTTGTACCCTGGATCGGCTCTGGATCGACCGGGGTGCGGCCGCCCTAGTCAACGATGAGCAGGTGGCAGTGTTCCGGCTTTCTGGCGGTGAAGTTTGTGCCGTTGGCCACCGGGACCCGTTCACCGGCGCGAATGTGATCGCTCGTGGCCTGGTCGGTAGTCGGGCCGGTACGCCGGTCGTGATTTCGCCGCTGCACAAGCAGGCATTCGATTTGCGCACCGGCGTTTGCCTTGACGACCCCGAAGTTGGTCTTGGGCATTGGGACGTCAAGGTTGAAGACGAAGTCGTGTGGCTGCGTCGGAGCGCCGCGTGATTCCTGCTGGCCCCGTGCTGGCCGGCACTCGAATATTGGTCACCGCCCAACGGCGGTCGACCGATCTGGCGAGCGCGCTGGTTCGGCGTGGGGGACAGGTGCATGTCGCCTCGACTCTTGGCGTGGAGTCTCATATCGACGAGGAATCGCTTGTCGCCAGAACTCAAGAACTCATTGCGAATCCGCCCGAAATCGTCGTAATCACCACCGGAATTGGCTTTCGCGGCTGGTTGGAGGCGGCCGAAGCCGTCGGCCTGCTCGAGCAGTTGCTGCAGGTACTAGGCGACGCCCGGATCGTTGCTCGTGGTCCGAAGGCGCGCGGCGCAATCCAAGCCGCTGGCCTAGTCGCGGACTGGGTGGCCGAGTCCGAAACCTCCAAAGAGATGGCCGAATATCTAGTGGCCGAAGGGGTCGCGGGCCAGCGGATCGCGGTCCAACATCATGGCGCGGGTGATGACGGACTGGAGACCGCCCTTACCGGCGCTGGCGCCAGCACGGTCACCTTGGTGGTCTATCGCTGGGGCTCACCGCCAGATCTGGCGGCAGTTCAGCAGTCCGTGCGTGAGGTGATCGCCGGTGGATTCGACTGTGTCGTCTTTACCTCAGCGCCCGGGTCGGCGGCCTGGCTCAGCGAATTGCGGCGCCAACACGGAGTCGATGCGGCACTTGAACTTGCTGGGGCCGGGCGACTGGTCTTAGCGGCCGTCGGCCCGGTAACTGCCGAACCACTAATCGTCGCGGGCTTTGAGCCACTGGTGCCTGACCGCGGCCGACTCGGCGCCCTCGTGCGCACGATTGTGATGCGGTTCGCCAGCGATGACCTTGGCATCGACGTGACTGCCGGCCGACTGCGCGTGCTGGCCACTACGGCCACCATCGACAACGAGATTTTGCCGGCTTCACCCTCGGCGTTAGCGGTCCTTCGACTGCTGGCGAGCGAACCGGGAGCAGTTTTCACTCGCGATCAGGTTCTCGCCGCGTTGCCGGGCGAATCAACTCAGTCCCACACCGCGGACGTCGCGATCGCGCGCCTTCGCGAGGCACTCAACGGGCGAGAAGTGATCAAGACCGTAGTCAAACGCGGCTACCGACTCGCGTTAGCTGAACCGACGGAGGAATCATGAGCGAAAGCCTTCCGGCCTTAGTCGCCTGCAGTCACGGCACCAGATCGGCCGCCGGTGCCGCGGCAGTTGCCGCCCTAGTTTCGGCCGTTCGTGACCGGCTCGGCTCGGTCGAAGTGATCGACACCTTCGTCGACGTCCAACAGCCTGCCCTCGGTGAGGTGCTAGGCCAAGTGGGTCGCCGCGAAGCGATCGTCGTGCCGCTGCTGCTGTCTGCTGGCTACCACGTCCACCACGACATCGCCGATGCCGTGGACCGAAACCCCAGCCATCGCGCGACCGACCCGCTTGGCCCAAATTCGGCACTGGTCGAAATCTTGGTTGAGCGGCTGATCGAGTCGGGGATGAGCGGAGCGGACACGGTTGTGTTGGGGGCATCGGCGTCAAGCGACCAGGTAGCAGTCGAATCGATGAACCAAGTTGCGTCGGCCCTGTCAGAGCGACTCGGTCGACTCGTGCCATTGGGTCACGTTGGACATTGCGGTACGGCCTTGGCCGATGTCGTCGCCGCGGCACGTGAACCGGGCCGTCGAGTGCTCCTGGCCTCCTATCTGTTGGCGCCGGGTCACTTCCACGACGCCTTGAAAAACGTTGGTGCTGACTTGGTGACCGCGCCGCTTTTGGATGAGCGCCTGCCCGATGAACGGCTCGTTGACCTAGTGGTTCAGCGGTACCAGAATGCCGCCGACTTCGGGTTCGCGGCCGCAGTCTGAGCTTGAAATGACCATGACCTTCCCAAGTCAAACGGCTGTGCGGACTGCCTGCGGCTATTGCGGGGTAGGTTGTGGGCTGACGCTGCAAATCGAGTCAGGGCCAACGGGTCGCACAGTGGTTGATGCTGTAGGTACCCCAGATCACCCGGCAAACGGTGGTCGGTTGTGCACCAAAGGCACCACGACCGCGGATCTGCTTGCCGCACCTGGCCGAATGGAGTTCGCTTCGGTCCGCCGAGACCGGTCGAGTGAGCGAACCCAAGCCGACCTGAGTGTGGCGCTCGATGAGGCCGCAGCAAGGTTCAAGGCCGTCATCGACGAGCATGGGCCCGATTCGGTCGCACTTTACGTCTCAGGCCAAATGTCGCTGGAGGCGCAGTATTTAGCCACCAAACTGGCCAAGGGCTATCTCGGCACGATCAACCTGGAGTCCAATTCGCGGCTGTGTATGGCCAGCGCCGGTACCGGGTACAAGCAATCCTTGGGCTCTGACGGCCCGCCGGGGTCATATGACGACTTCGACCACGCTGACCTGTTTTTGGTCATCGGTTCGAACATGGCCGAAACGCACCCGATCCTGTTTCTGCGGATGATGGAGCGAGTAAAAGCCGGTGCGCGCCTGGTGGTGGTTGATCCTCGGCGAACCGCGACCGCCGAGAAGGCTGACTTGTTTTGCCAGATCAAACCTGGCACCGACCTGGCCTTCCTCAACGGGATCCTCAACCTACTGATCGAGGCAGACGCCATCGATCACGATTTCATCGCTGAACACACCAGCGGCTGGGATCAAACGGCTGCCCTGGCCGGCGAGTATGGGCCCGAAATCGTCGAAGAAGTCACCGGAATCTCCGCTTGTGACCTGCGCCAATCGGCCGCCTGGATCGGCGAATCGGCGAACTGGATGACCTGTTGGACGATGGGATTGAACCAGTCGACCCACGGCACTTGGAGCACCAACGCGATCTGCAACCTGCACTTGGCCACCGGTGCGATTTGTCGGCCGGGTTCGGGTCCGTTCTCCCTCACCGGTCAGCCGAACGCAATGGGCGGGCGCGAAATGGGCTACATGGGCCCGGGACTGCCGGGTCAGCGAAGTGTAGTTTTGCCCGCCGATCGTAAATTCTGTGAACAAAAGTGGGGCCTAGCGCCGGGCACGATCCGCGCCGACGTCGGCCGCGGCACAATCGACATGTTCGAGCAGGTGGCCGCCGGCAAAATCAAGGCAGTCTGGATCATCTGCACAAATCCCGCCCACTCGGTCGCCAACCGCGAGACGGTGCGGGCGGCACTGACCAAAGCCGAAGTGGTCGTCGTCCAAGACATCTTCGCGCAAAACGAAACCTTGGAGTTCGCCGATATTGCCCTACCGGCGGCGATGTGGACTGAGTCCGAATCGGTCATGGTCAACTCCGAGCGGAACCTGACGCTCTGCCAACCGGCGACCACGGCGCCAGGCCAAGCGCTGCCGGACTGGGAGCTAATCGCGCAGATCGCCGGACGATTGGGCTTTGACGAGGCATTCAACTACGACAGCGCGGCTCAGATCTTCGACGAGATCCGCCAGTTCGCTAATCCGAAGACGGGCTACGACCTGCGCGGGGTCGACTACGAGCGACTGCGTCGCGAACCGGTTCAGTGGCCGTGCCCACCACACGGCGCGGCCCGCAATCCAATCCGCTACCGAAACGATGGCGTCAGTCAACGTCGAGTTGTGCGCGCCGATGGGCAGGTACCAAAACTCGCGTTCGCGTTCGACGACGGCCGCGCAGTCTTTCATCCCAGACCGCATTTGGCGCCGGCCGAAACCCCCGACGACGACTTCGAGTTTGTGCTCAACACTGGCCGACTGCCGCACCAGTGGCACACCATGACCAAGACGGGCAAGGTTGCCCGACTCAATCGCCTCGATCCTGGTCCGTTCGTCGAGATCAACCCCGCAGACGCCGCACGGTTGGCCATCGGCGAAGGCAGCGAGGTCCGGATCTGTTCGCGGCGCGGCGAAGCGGTACTGCCTGCGGTTATCACCGATCGGGTGCTGCCGGGCAACTGTTTCGCGCCGATCCACTGGGGTGAACAAACCAGCGAGTTGCTGGCGATCAACGCGGTAACTAACGACGCAGTCGACCCAGATTCTTTGCAACCAGAGTTCAAGGTGTGCGCCGTCCGGCTCGAACGTGCGCCGCTAAAACTCGCCGGGGCACCAGCCGAACTTGAAGTCTCCGAGCAGGAAACAGCCTGGCTGGCTGGATACTTGGCGGCCGTGTCGGCCAACGGGCCGCGGCTACCGGCTGCGGCTCCGGTTTCTGGCCAAGTACGTCAATGGTTCGACGAAGTTTTGGCGGCCTTGGCGCCATCGACGCAGCCGTCGGCTGGCGCAGTTTCAGTACTCTGGGCTTCGCAAACCGGCCGCGTTGAAGATCATGTGCCTGAACTAGTCGAGACGCTACAAGCGCGAGGCATTTTGGCTAATGCGCAGTCCCTTTCGCAGGTTGACCCGGCGGATTTGACCGGGACCGTTCTGTTCGTAACTAGCACCACCGGCGACGGTGACCCACCCGCCGAAGCCGTCGGCTTTTGGCGCGAGCTAACTGCCAAAGCGGCACCGGATCTGGCCGCACTGAATTACAGCGTGCTGGCCTTCGGCGATTCGGCCTATGACGACTTCTGCGGGTTCGGTCGCCGACTCGACGAACAGTTGGCCGAACTCGGCGGCAACAGAATTGTTGATCGGATCGATTGCGAACCGGCCTTTGACGACGCGGCCAATAAATGGATTTCGGCCGTTGGCGATGCGATCGGCCCAACCCCGGACCAGAGGACCGGGCGTATGCGCGCTACGAGCGCCAAGTCCGCCCCAGTCACGTACGGACGGAACCGACCGCTGTTCGCCGAGCTAACTAGGAACGAGCGACTAACGGGTGAAGGATCCACCAAGGAAGTGCGCAGGTTCGGTTTTGAGTTGCCCGACGGGACGCTCACCTACGAGGCTGGAGACGCCTTGGCCGTCGTGCCCAAAATGGACCCCGCCTATGTTGACGCGTGGTTGAACCTGACGGGTCTTGACCCCGAAACCACGATCGACGCTGAACACGATCCAGTGCGCCTAGGTGACTTACTCACCAATAGCCACGACCTGGCCGCAA
Source organism: Aeromicrobium sp. (assembly GCA_035401705.1). GTDB lineage: Bacteria > Actinomycetota > Actinomycetes > Propionibacteriales > Nocardioidaceae > Aeromicrobium. Next base: position 100,082 of record DAONBX010000001.1, on the reverse strand, counting down.
TCACCCCGGCAGCCGCGCGCCTCATTGCCGAACGTCACCGCGGTTCCTATCTGGCAGGACTGGTCGCCCAAGATGATCGCCGTCAGTTCGACTCGTGGGCGTGGGGCCGCCAACTCATTGACGTGGTTCGCGAATATCCGGTGTTGGCCAGTGTCGACGAGTGGCTATCGGTACTCAAGCCGCTCACGCCGCGTCAGTACTCGATCTCGTCGAGCCCACATGAGAACCCGAACGAAGTCCAAGTGACCGTCTCGGTCGTGCGCCATCGCGTTCATGGTCCGTGGCGACACGGCGTCTGCTCGTCATTCCTCGCTGATCGGGCCGAAGGCGGTGCGCATGTTTTCGTCCAAGCTCAGCGTCACTTTCGTCCACCCACGGACTCTGACAGGGCGGCGATCATGGTCGGGCCGGGTACCGGAATTGCACCGTTTCGCGGGTTCATCCGCGACCGGGCGGCCAGAGGCCATAGCGGCCAAAACTGGGTCTTCTTTGGCGAACGCAACGGCCAAACAGACTTCTACTACCGCGACGAACTTGAGGACCTGCGAAGCAGTGGGGTGCTCACCCGACTTGACACCGCGTTCTCTAGGGATCAACAGCATCGAATTTATGTCCAAGACCGGATGCGCGAAAACGGTCGTGAGTTGTGGAGTTGGCTAGATGACGGTGCGCACTTTTACGTTTGCGGCGACCGGTTGCGGATGGCCAAAGACGTGGAAGCGACCCTATTGGAAATCGCCGGTGAGCATGGCGGGCTAACTCCAGTTGGTGCGAAGGATTGGCTAGCCGAGTTGACCGTCTCTGGCCGATACTCCCGTGACGTCTACTGACGTGATTCGGCTTGCCGATTAGCCGGTCCGAGCCAACCTGCCGGTTCGATAGGGTAGGGGTATGTCCATTGCCGTCGTCACCGATTCGACTGCTTCGCTTGACCCAGATGATGCGGCCCGCGAAGGCATTACGGTTGTGCCAACCACCGTAATCATCGGTGCGCGCGTCTATACCGAAGGTGTGGACGTGTCGTCTTCGATGATTGCCGAGGCGCTGAACCAGGCCGTGCCGATCAGTACCTCTCGGCCCTCGCCGGAAATGTTCGCCTCGATATTTGAGGCGTTGGCCGCCACTGGAGCAACTGGAATCGTTTCCGTTCACCTGAGTTCGCGAGTTTCAGGGACCGTCGATGCGGCCCGGTTGGCAGCTACTCGGGTGGACATTCCCGTTCAGGTGGTCGACACCCTCCAAGTCGGCCTAGCCACCGGATTTGCGGCCGGGATGGCCGCTCGGGTTAGTGCTGCGGGCGGAACGATCGAGCAGGTCGCCGCGGCGGCTTCCTCGACGGCGGAGTCCTCCAAAGTCTTGGTTTACGTCGACACCTTGGAGCATCTACGTCGCGGCGGCCGGATTGGTCGCGCTGCGGCGCTAATCGGTGCGGCCCTCTCGGTGAAGCCGATTTTGACGATCGAAGACGGTTTGGTCGCGCCACTTGAGCGGGTTCGTACGTCTGCGAAGGCAATCGCTCGTTTGGTCGACCTGGCCGTTGAGGCCGCAGAAAAGTTGCCCGCCGGCTACGACATCGGAGTCCAGCAGTTGGCGAACCGTGAGGTGGCGCAGCAACTCAGCACAGAGTTGGCCCGGCGGTTGGGCCGAGATTCGGTGCCGGTCAATGAGGTTGGTGCCGATATTGGTGCTCACGTCGGCCCTGGCACAATCGCGGTCACCGTCAGCGGGCACGATTTCCCACAACTTTTGCACGGGCCTGGCCGGTCTCCACAGTCTTGAACTAGGTGGTTCTGCAGTCGTTAGACCTCGACCTATGGTCGGCAGATGGCCCCCGTCCCACAGGAGACCCGCGCAGATGTAGCTCGGCAGCGGCTCGCTGAACTCAGAGCAAATTTTGACGCTTCATTGGTGGATTTGGCCGAGCCCGAACCGGGACGTCGGCGCCGAGAAAGTTCGCGTCAGCGCCAAATCCGACCGATCCACCTTCGCTTGTTGATGACTATCGCGGTGGCCGCCAGCGTATTGGTGGTGTGGTGGCTTTTGGCCGGTCAACCGGCGCAGGTGTCGGTGATGCCGACTGCGGGGGTGCGGTCGGCGTCCTCGGCCGCGCCCCCCGGTGGCGCCGGTGGCGCTGAAATAGTTGTCCATGTGGCGGGCAAGGTTAAGCGTCCGGGCATCGTCACGCTCAAGCCGGGCGCTCGAGTCAACGATGCGATTGCTGCGGCCGGCGGGATGACGGGCAAGGTCGACGATACCGCGATCAACTTGGCTCGGGCCCTGGTCGATGGCGAACAGGTGCTCGTCGGCGATCCGCCGACTGCCGGTGCGGCGAAACCGGGGGCGCAAGTCAAAATCAACCTCAATAGTGCCGACGCGACCGCCCTCGAAACATTGCCGGGGGTCGGTCCGGTTACAGCCGAAGCGATCATCTCGTGGCGCACCTCAAACGGGCCGTTTCGCAGTGCTGAAGACCTACTAGAAGTCAAAGGAATCGGTCCGGCCACGCTGAGCCAACTACGTGATCGCATCAGCGTCTGATCTGCGGATCGCGCCCGCGGCGCTTGGCGCGTGGGTTGGAGTCGCACTCCTAGTGCGGCTAGAGCCAACTTGGTCTTTTGTTGCTGGCTTGACGTTATTGGTCGTAGCAAGCTTGGGTTGGCACCGTCGCTGGGTGGCCTTGTCCGCGATCGCAATCGCGGTCGCATTTTTCGGCTGTGGCTTGCGTTTGGCCGCTGTTGAGGCCTCACCAGCAACAGACCTGGCCGAGCAGTCAGCCGCAGTTGACGCCGAACTCACCTTGCGCCAAGACGCCCGAGTCTACGCCGGGCAAAGTGGACCCGGCACGGTTCTGCAAGTGACCGTGCGGCGAGTGCAGACCCGCAGTCAGGGTTGGCAACTGCGACAGCGGGCCACGGCATTCCTAAGCGGTGATCAGTCCGGGCTCCGCACCGGCGAGACCATCGTAGTTAGGGCCAAAATGTCGCCGGCCGACCGAAGTGACGAGGTGGCCCAGTTTCGGGTACTCAACTGGCAGCCAACCGATTCGATGCCGTGGTGGTGGCGCGGCTCGGAGGTTGTGCGTCAAGGAATCCGTGACGGCGTCGATCATCGTTCCGGGCAGGGTGCTGCCCTCGTACCGGCTCTGGTGGCCGGGGACGAAAGCGCACTGACCGAATCGACACGATCGGACTTTCAGCGAACGGGCCTGACGCACCTGTTGGCGGTTTCGGGCGCGAACCTGACGATCGTGCTGGCGTTGGTCGTTTTCGGTTTGCGTGCGGTTCGGGCGCGGCCGGTTTTCCTGCTACTGGCCGCGGCCCTGACGATTATTTCCTTCGTGCTGGTCGCGCGCCCCGAGCCGAGCGTGCAGCGCGCGGCGGTAATGGGTTCGGTGGCGTTGGTGGCGATGCTGACCGGTTCGGCCGCCGGCGGACTCCGTGCTCTCGCTTGGGCGGTGCTGGCGCTGCTGGCTTTCGACCCGTGGCTGGCCGGCCAGCCTGGTTTCATCCTCTCGGTGCTTGCCACCTGCGGGATCATCGTCTTGGCCAACCCCTTGGCGGATCGGCTCAGTTGGCTGCCGACGCCGGTGGCGCAGGCGCTGGCCGTTCCGCTGGCAGCTCACCTGTTCTGCCTGCCGGTGGTGGCGTTCCTGAGCGGTGAAGTCTCGCTCGTTGCGGTGTTTGCCAACATGGCCGCCGCGCCGGCGGTGGCGCCGGCGACCATTTTGGGTTTGGGTGCGGGGCTACTGGATTTGGTGGCCCCGTCGCTTGCGGTCCTGCCAGGTGAACTCGCCTTTTGGTCAGGGTGGTCGATTGTGCAGATCGGGTCGGTTGGCTCGCGACTGCCGGGCGCGGCGATCGACTGGTCGTTGCCGTGGTGGACGTTGATCGCCATAGCTCCGGTAATTGCAGCTTTTATCTGGTCCGCGGCGAGGCGCCCAGTAGTTTTCGTCGGGCTGGCGCTGGGTCTTTGTGTGGCGTTAGTGCGCCCGCCAAGTCCGGGTTGGCCGCCCAAGCACCTGCTAGTGGTGGCCTGCGACGTCGGCCAAGGCGACGGCTTTGTAGTGCCAACAGCGCCAGGAGAAGCAATCGTCATCGACGCTGGTCCAGATCCGGCGCTTATCGATCGCTGTTTGCAAAAGTTGAGAATCAAGCGGATCCCACTGCTGCTGTTTACCCATGCCCACGCCGATCACATCGACGGGGCGGCGGGGGCGGCGCGCGGTCGCAAGGTCGGTCTAGTCGCGTTCGGTCCCACCGGCGCACCGCAGTTGGGCAAGACGCCGCGGGCCGAACTTGTTGCCGGCCAAGTTTTTAGTGTTGGCCCGGCTCAACTGGAAGTCCTCTGGCCGCGCCCGGCCACCGGGGAAGCTACCCAAGATGAGTTCAACGACTTGAGCGTGGTGGTGCGCCTGCACCTCAATGGCCGGCGGATTCTGTTCACCGGCGACATCGGAGAACAGGCCCAACGGGGTCTTGCGCAGGCGAATCCGGACTTGAGTGCCGACATTCTAAAAGTCGCCCATCACGGCAGTGCCGATCAGTGGCCCGAACTCTTTGACCGCGTCAATCCCGCGATCGCGCTAATCGGGGTCGGCGCAGACAACCCACACGGTCACCCCACCGAATCGTTGTTGGCTGAACTTAACGAACGTGGAATCTCGACTTGGCGTACCGATCGAAATGGGGATGTCGCAGTCGTTGACCGCGCAGGAGGCTTGGCGGTCCTGTCTCAGTGAAGTCCGCCGACGAACGTGGGGCGCGGTGACCTATCCTCAAACGGTGGCGAACCCGTTCGGAAAGATCCTGCTGATCACCGGCAACTCTGAGTTCCTTTCTGACCGTGCCAAACGCCGGGCCATCGCTGCGGTACGCGAAGCCGACCCGGCGGTCGAAGTTGCCGAGTCGAGCGCTTCGTCGCTAGGGCCGGGGGAGTTTACTGCGCTAACGAGCGCTTCGCTTTTTAGTGAAGCGACCGCGGTAGTGCTCACCGAGTTGGAGCAGTTGGCCGAAGTGTCGGCAACTGAACTGCTCGACTATGCGGCGAACACCAGCCAAGACAATGCGGTGGTGCTAGTCCACGGTGGGGGAGTCAAAGGCAAAGGCCTGCTGGACAAACTGCGCAAATGTGCGAGCGTTGACGAAATCGCCCAAAAGGCACCCAAATACGAGCGCGATTTGATCGGTTGGGTCCGTACCGAGGTTCGTGACCAGGGCAGAACCATGGACGATCAGGCAGCCACGATGCTGGTCTCGGCCGTCGGCTCGGACCTGCGATCGTTGGCCGCGGCAGTAGACCAACTAGTTACCGTGATCGACTCGACCGATCGACTCGACGTGACAGCGGTCAGCAAATACTTCGGTGGCCGAGCAGAGGTTCGCGGATACGAAATCGCCGACGCCGCACTTGAAGGCCGACTCGGTTTGGCGTTGGAGCGAGTGCGTTGGTCAGAAGCGGCAAAGGTCCCGCCGATCTTGGTCACTGCGGCGATGAGTTCGGGACTTCGACAAGTTGCTCAGGTAGCAACTGCGGCCCCAGCGCTCTCAGACGGTGATCTGGCCAAGGCGATCGGTGCGCCGCCTTTCAAGATCAGGACGTTGCGTCAAGTGGCGCGCGGTTGGGACGAGGCTTCGCTGCGCACTGCCCTAGCGGCAGTTGCCCACGCGGACCGACAAGTTAAGGGTGGCGGCGCCGACCCGAACTATGCCGTCGAGAAAATGATCATCGACGTCGCGGTAGCTAGGTCCAAGTCGCGAGCCTGAGTCGAGGCCCGAACCAAATGACTCCGGGCATGACCAAACCCCGGGCCGCCTAAGCGAACCCGGGGTTTGAAAAAAACTCAGAGAGCAGCGGCCTTCTTGGAGATAGCCGACTTGCGGTTCGCTGCCTGGTTCTTGTGGATGACGCCCTTGGAGGCAGCCTTATCCAGCTTCTTGTTCGCCTCGACGGCGAGCGCCTTCGCGTCGTCGGTGTTACCGGCTTCGACGGCCTCGTCGAAACGACGGACGGACGTCTTCAGCGCCGAACGCACCGACTTGTTGCGCTCGCGCGCGGCTTCGTTCTGCCGATTGCGCTTGATTTGCGACTTAATGTTCGCCACGGAGATTCCGTTCTTTCGTCGTTCTAATGTGAAGTCTTTGGTCGCGTCCTAGCTCGTCGTACGCTGAGCCGGACACGCAATCGTCAATACTACCAGCCAAGGCCGCGACGGCTCAAATCGTCCTGCCAATTAGGATTAGCAGCATGAACACCCTGTACTCGGTCTTGATTGCCGTCCACGTCCTGTGCTGGATCGGAGCACTGGTGTTGATCGACCCAATCTCCTCGACGATTCGAAAAGGCGCCGCCCACGCGACTGCTGCAGCCCTAGTGACCGGACTGATTCTCGTCGGCATCGGTGAGGCAGGGAATGTCCACGAATTTAACCACTACAAGATCGCGATCAAGTTGACGGTCGCGTTAGTTGCGACCGTCCTTGCCTTCGTCGCCCAGCGGTCCCAAGGTCCGACTCCGCTGGCGCGCGCCCTCTTTGGCCTGGTCAGCCTCAACATCTTGATTGCCATCCTGTGGTGACTTCTAAGAACTCCTTGCAGCCCGGCCACACGCCGCCGGAACTGCTGCGGAACTTTTGCATCATCGCCCATATCGACCATGGAAAGTCGACCCTGGCCGATCGGATGCTTCAACTGACCGGTGTCGTTGATGAACGGGCCGCCCGGGCGCAATACCTAGACCGGATGGACATTGAGCGCGAACGTGGCATCACGATCAAAAGCCAAGCGGTCCGGATGCCGTTCACCAAGAGCTCGGGCGACGACGAGGGCACCGCCTATGTGCTGAACATGATCGATACCCCCGGTCACGTCGACTTCACCTACGAAGTCAGTCGGTCCCTCGAAGCCTGCGAGGGCGCGATCCTGTTGGTCGATGCCGCCCAAGGGATCGAAGCGCAGACGCTAGCCAATCTCTATTTGGCGATGGACGCGGACCTGCACATCATTCCGGTGTTGAACAAGATCGATTTGCCGGGCGCGCAGCCTGAAAAGTACGCCGCAGAAATCGCTGGAATTATCGGTGGAAACCCCGAAGACGTGCTTCGAGTCTCGGCCAAGACCGGCCAAGGCGTCGAAGCATTGCTGAACTTGATTGTTGATGAAGTGCCCGCACCCGTTGGCGACGCCGATGGTCCGCCGCGGGCGTTGATCTTCGACTCGGTCTACGACACCTATCGCGGCGTCGTCACCTATGTTCGAGTCGTCGACGGCAAACTCAGCCACCGCGACAAGATCAAAATGATGTCCACCGGAGCAGTCCACGAAATGCTCGAGGTCGGCGTAATCAGCCCAGAATCGGTCAAGGCCGATCACCTCGGAGTAGGCGAAGTCGGCTACCTGATTACCGGGGTCAAGGAAGTTCGCCAAAGCCGCGTCGGCGACACCGTTACTTCGGCTGTCCGTCCCGCCGAGGAGGCACTAGGTGGGTATCAGCATCCAAACCCGATGGTGTTCTCTGGGCTTTATCCAATTGATGGCGATGATTTCGCCACCTTGCGTGATGCCCTCGAAAAGCTTCAGCTAAACGATGCAGCCCTAGTTTATGAGCCTGAATCCTCCGGTGCACTTGGCTTTGGGTTCCGGATTGGCTTCCTTGGTTTGCTGCACCTTGAGATCGTTCGCGAACGGCTTGAACGCGAATTCAACCTCGACCTGATTTCGACTGCGCCGAACGTGATCTACCGCGTCGAGATGGAAGACGGCAGCACGCACGTCGTCACGAACCCGAGCGAGTACCCGAACGCAGGCAAGATATCGAAGGTGTTTGAGCCGGTCGTTTCGGCGACGATTTTGGCCCCGACCGACTACATCGGCACGATTATGGAGTTGTGCCAGTCCAGGCGTGGTCAGCTCGGCGGAATGGACTATCTCTCCGAGGACCGCGTAGAAATCCGTTACACCCTGCCGATGGGTGAAATCATGTTCGACTTCTTTGATGCGTTGAAGTCGCGCACCAAGGGGTACGCCTCGCTCAATTACGAATTGTCGGGTGAACAGGCCGCCGATTTGGTCAAGGTGGACGTGCTTTTGCAGGGCGAGATCGTTGACGCGTTCAGCGCCATCGTGCACCGCGACAACGCATATGCCTACGGAGTTTCGCTGGCCGGCAAGCTAAAAGAACTGATTCCGCGTCAACAGTTCGAGGTGCCGATTCAAGCAGCGATCGGCGCGCGGGTGATCGCCCGCGAAAACATTCGGGCCATCCGAAAGGACGTGCTTGCCAAGTGCTACGGCGGCGATATCAGCCGAAAGCGCAAACTGCTTGAGAAGCAGAAAGAGGGCAAGAAGCGGATGAAAATGGTTGGCCGCGTCGAAGTTCCGCAGGAAGCGTTCATTGCCGCGCTGTCGACCGGGGAAACCAAGTCAACTTCTTAAATCGGTTGACCGCTTCGTGGGATACCGGTGGGCCGAGACCAACCAGACGGTAGTGTGAGCGGAACCACATTTCCGACCGTCCCGGGAGCGATCACATGGCAACCGCCGCAGAACTCAAATTCGTCGAGAACCGCGCCTCAAGCGTGGGCAAACTTTTCTACGACCGAGTTGCAAAGTCCGGTACCCGAGAGGCCTTCCGGTACCCCGACGCAGCCGAGCAGTGGCATTCGATGTCATGGACCGAAACTGGCGCCAAAGTCACCAAGATTGCCGCCGGTCTGATTTCGCTGGGAATCAAGTCCGAAGAGCGCGTCGCTATCGCTGCTGGCACTCGGATCGAGTGGATCTTGGCCGACTTGGCGATCAACGCCGCCGGTGCAGCCACAACGACGGTCTACCCGAGCACGTTGGCCGACGATGTCTCCTACATTCTTTCCGATTCGGACAGCCAGATCGTGTTCGCTGAAGATGACGAGCAGATCGAAAAGCTCCGCCTGAAGCGCTCGGAACTGCCAAGCGTTTCGAAGGTTGTCACCTTCGACGGCGCCACCGACGGCGACTGGGTCATCTCCTTGGACGACCTCATCGCTCTTGGCGAGGAGCTCTTGGCGGCGAGCCCGAACGCGGTCCAGGAGCGGGTTGACGCCACGACTCCCGAATCGTTGGCCACGTTGATTTACACCTCCGGTACGACCGGTCGGCCCAAGGGTGTCCGACTGCCGCATGACTGCTGGACCTATGAGGGCGCGGCCGTTGCCGCTCCGGGCTTCGTTACCGCAGACGACCTTGAGTTCCGTTGGCTGCCGCTGGCGCACTCGTTCGGCAAGGTACTGATGGCCACCCAGTTAGCCACCGGTCACGCCTGCGCCGTCGACGGTCGCGTCCCGAAGATCGTCGACAACCTCGCGGTCGTAAAGCCGACCTTCATGGGCGCGGCGCCGCGAATTTTCGAAAAGGCCTACGGCCGAATCGTGGGCATGATGGAAGAAGAGGGCGGCGCAAAACTCAAACTCTTCCGCTGGGCCGAAAAGGTTGGCCTCGAAGTCTCGCGGCTAGAGCGCGCGGGCCGCTCGGTTCCGGTCGGCTTGAAGGTTCAGCATGCGCTCGCCGACAAACTGGTATTCACCAAGATCCGCGCCCGTTTCGGCGGCCGTGTCCGGTTCTTCATCTCCGGCGCGGCGGCGCTGTCGACCGACATCGCGGAGTGGTTCCACGCAGCTGGAGTCCTCATCCTTGAGGGCTACGGACTGACTGAGTCCTCGGCAGGTTCGTTCGTTAACCACCCGGAGAACTACAAGATCGGTTCGGTTGGTCTGCCGTTCGCCGGCACCGAAGTCAAGATCGCTGGCGATGGCGAGGTTTTGATCAAGGGCCCGGGCGTTATGCAGGGCTACCACAACCTCGAGGCACAATCGGCTGAAGCGCTCAACGCCGAGGGCTGGCTGCACACCGGAGACATCGGTGAACTCGACGCTGACGGCTTCTTGACGATCACCGACCGCAAGAAGGATCTGTTCAAGACTTCCGGCGGCAAGTATGTGGCCCCCTCGCACGTCGAAGGCATTTTCAAGGGCGTCTGCCCGCTGGCCAGCCAGATGCTGGTCCACGGCAACGAGCGGAACTTCTGCTCCGCACTCATCGCTCTTGACCCCGAGGCGGTCGAGCTTTGGGCCGAAGGACACGGCATGTCCGGAAAGTCCTACGCCGAGATTGTGACCTCGGACAAGATGAAGCAGGTCATCGCCGCCGACGTTGAAGAACTCAACGCCAAGTTGAACCGCTGGGAACAGATCAAGAAGTGGGCCATCTTGGAACACGACCTGACGGTCGAGTCCGGTGAAATCACCCCAAGCATGAAGGTCAAGCGTCGGGTCGTTGAGGACAACTACAAGGAAATCCTCGACGGCTTCTACGCCTGAATATGTTTTAACGGTCCATCGGGCCGGTTGAACGCCACGTCCCCGTACGCTGGGGGCGTGGCGTTCGGCATCTACTTGCACGTGCCGTTCTGCTCTGTGCGGTGCGGCTACTGCGACTTCAATACCTATACGGCCGACGATCTAGGCGGCCCGTCGGTATCTGGTGCCTCTCGTGACACCTACATCGATTCGGCCTTGGCTGAACTGGAACTGGTGCCTAACCGCGAAGTCGACACGGTATTTGTTGGCGGCGGCACGCCCACCCAGCTTCGCGCCGGCGACCTAGTGCGCTTTCTAACTCAAGTCGATGAGCGCCTTGGATTAGCACCAAACGCTGAGGTGACCACCGAAGCAAACCCAGACAGCGTTTCCCGCGAGTCGCTGAAAGAACTTCGAGATGGCGGTTTCAACCGGATTTCCTTTGGGATGCAGTCAGCAGTGCCACACGTTTTGCGAGTTTTGGACCGCACCCATGACCCCGAACGTGTTCCCCAAGCGGTCGCTTGGGCGCGCGAGGCCGGGTTCGAACAAATCAGCGTCGACCTGATTTACGGCTCGCCGGGCGAATCGGTGGCTGACTGGCGAACGACCGTCGAAGCCGCTTTGGCGATGGAGCCCGATCACGTGAGTGCCTATGCATTGATCGTTGAGGACGGAACTGCGTTTGCTCGAAAAGTTCGCCGCGGCGAGGTGGTGATGCCCGACGATGATGAGACGGCCGACAAGTACCTCCTGGCCGACGAACTGCTTTCGGCCGCTGGGCTGAACTGGTACGAACTCTCAAACTGGTCCAAAGACGAAGCCTCGGCCTGCCAACATAATCTCGGCTACTGGAACGGGGGCCAATGGTGGGGGATCGGGCCTGGGGCGCACTCGTTCGTCGACGGTGAACGTTGGTGGAACGTCAAGCACCCGGCGGCCTATGCCGGCAGGCTCAGCGCCGCAGAATCACCGCGCGCCGACGGCGAACGACCAGACGAGGCCGCGCGCCGCCTCGAGGACGTGATGTTGCGAATCCGGTTGGCCGAAGGAATCGAACCGGGCCTGCTTAAGAACGTCGATGAGGTGATCGCCGCTGGTTGGCTGGAGCGGCACACAGATCGACTGGTGCTCACTCGGTCCGGCCGGTTGATGGCCGATCATGTTGTTCGGCGAGTCACCTAACCTAAATCAGTCCCAACTCTGAGATGGTGAGTCAATGAAGGGACTCCACTGATGGCTGAGTCAGGTTCTACGACCGATGGCGTCCACTCTGAAGTGGGCAGACTTCGAAAAGTGTTGGTGTGTGCACCCGGCTTGGCTCACGAGCGTTTGACGCCGTCCAACTGCGACGATTTGCTCTTCGACGACGTCCTATGGGTGCAGAACGCCCAACGTGACCACCAAAATTTCGTCAACAACTTGCGCGGGTTCGACGTTGAAGTAGTCGAACTTCAAGACCTGCTCGCCGACACGATGGCCAACGATCAGGCCCGGACGTGGCTGCTGGATCGAAAGATCGTCACCAACGAAGTGGGCCTTGGGCTCGTGAGCGAGACTCGCTCGTTCCTCGACGAACTCGCCCCTGCGGCGCTTGCCCGGTTCCTGATCGGTGGCCTGTCCACTCGAGATCTGCCGGCGGAACTGGCCCCGGGATATCGTGCGCTGGTCAGTGGCGCTCATGGTGGACACGAGTACCTCATGGCACCGTTGCCAAACACTCTTTACACCCGCGACACCACCAGTTGGATTTATGACGCGGTCACGTTGAACCCGTTGCACTGGCCCGCCCGCAAGGACGAAACCTTGCTAATGAAGGCGATCTATGAGTTCCACCCCGACTTTGCCGGTTCGCCGGTTGTCTGGGGCGACCCAGAACTCAACTGGGGCAAAGCCACCGTCGAAGGCGGCGACGTGCTGGTGCCCGGTAACGGTGTGGTGATCATTGGGATGAGCGAACGCACGAGCCGCCAGGGCATCACCCAGTTGGCCAAAGCGCTTTTTGATCGCGATCTCGCTCGGCAGGTCGTCGTGGCTTCGATGCCCAAACAGCGTTCGGCCATGCACCTAGATACGGTATTCACGTTCGTCGACCGGGACCTCGCAACGATCTATCCCGAAATGGTCAACAAAATCCACGCGTTCAGTTTGTTGCCCAGCGACCAAGCACCGGGAGTTGAGGTGCTCGACCACGGGGCCACGACATTCGTCGATGTGGTCGCCGCCGCGTTGGAGCTACCAAAACTGCGGGTAGTCCAGACCGGCGGAAACGCCTACGACAGCGAACGCCAGCAGTGGGACAGCGGGAACAACCTCGTTGCGGTGGCCCCTGGCGTAGTGTTCGCCTACGACCGCAACACCTACACGAACTCACTACTCGAAAAATCAGGGGTGGAAGTGATTCCAATCGTCGGCGCCGAACTTGGTCGAGGACGTGGCGGCAGTCACTGTATGACCTGCCCAATCAAGAGAGATCCAGTAAATGACTGAAGAAGCCGTCCCGAACCTGGGTGGGCCATTGGAGCCCGCGCCACGTCCAGAGCGCAAATGGGTCCGACTGCTAATCATCGCCGTGCTGGCGGTCTTGGTAATTGTCGTAATTAAACGACTTCTTGGCGATGTCGATTGGGAGCAAGTCGGCGACGCGCTCGCCCTTTTGCACCCGTGGCAGATGGCAGTCCTAGTTGGAGGCCTTTTGGTTCGGCAATTCTTGAACGCGATGCCGTTGTCGCTTTTCATTCCAGGTTGTTCGCCGCTGCGGGCGATGCAAAATGATCAGGCGGCGATCTTGATGACCACCGTTGCGCCGCCGCCTTCTGACGTTGCGATGCGCCTAGCCATGTTTACCTCGTGGGGGATCGCGCCGACTTCAGGCTTGGCCGGCACCGTGATGAATACGGTGAGTTTTTATGTCGTGCGGTTCGGGGCGCCCTTGCTTGGCATTTTGCTGATGCTGATTCTTGGCTCTTTTCACCTCGGTGAGGTCGTCCCGGCCGTACTCAGTGGCCTAGTCAGTTTCGCGATCTTGGGAATCGTTTGGCTCGCTTTCCGTGGCGAGAGTTTTACTCGCAACTTCGCCCAACGGCTTGGCAAGCTCGTGAAGAAGGTCCGGCCCTCGGTCGATCCGCAAGCCTGGGTCGACTGGGCGATCGACTTTCGCGGCCGCGTGGTCGCCCGGGTGCCACGAGCGCTACCAGGATCGATTCTTGCGGTGTTTGCGATGGTTCTGGTCGATGGAATGCTAATAGTGCTTTCCCTGCGGTTCGTCGGCGTTTCGCCGGCCGAGGCGCCGGCAGTTGAAGTTTTGGTGGCCTTCCTGGTCGCCTACCCGTTGACGCTTTTCCCGTTCTCGGGACTGGGCCTACTCGATGCCGTGGTGGTGGCGACTCTGCTGGCGCTTGACGTGGGAGCCGACGAGGCCTCGCTAGTGGCCGGCTTTGTGGTTTGGCGCGCGGTGACGATCCTGGGGCCGTTACTGCTGGGGCTCGGCGCAGTGGGCCTGTGGAAAGTTCAGTTGATCAGACGCCCGTCCAGCGAAAACGTGGACGACTAAGGCGCGGTCACAAAGTCGATTAGTTCCTCGACGCGGCCCAAGAAGGCCGGATCCAAATCAGTCCACGATTCGACTCGACTGAGAATGTGCTTCCAGGCTCTGGCGATGTCGGCTTGATTTTCGTGAGGCCAACCAAAGGATTCGCAAACGCCGTGCTTCCACTCGACGCTGCGGTCGATTGTGGGCCACTTGGCTATGCCGAGCCGTTCGGCCTTTACTGACTGCCACACGTCGACGAATGGGTGACCGACGATGAGTACGTGCGGGTTCGAGATTGACGCAGCGATCCGCGATTCTTTAGAACCGGGTACGAGGTGGTCGACCAGGATGCCGAGTCGCCGGTCGTGGGTTGGGGCGAAGTCGTCGACCACTTGAGCCAGGTCGTCGATACCGCCCAGATACTCAACGGTGACCGCTTCGGCACGTAGGTCGTCGCCCCAAACCTTCTCGACGAGTTCGGCATCGTGGCGGCCCTCGACGAAAATCCGACTCGCCAGTGCAACTTTGGCGCGTTGGTCTTCGGCTACGCGGGACCCAGAAGCGGTCCTGGTTGGCTTTTGGGCAGCAGTCCGGGCAGGGGCAATCAAAACCACCGGCTTGCCGTCTACCTGAAAACCGGGCCCTAGTTCGAAGACTTTGCGGCGAAGGTGCCGGTCCTCGAGTTCGACCGTGCCCAGGTCGCGTTCAACCCGGGTGATTTCACCGACGAAGCCGGTAACGACTTCTTCAACTACCAAGCCAAGATCGGCAGAAAGTTCAGTCGAACGCCCCAACTTCGGTTTGCGCCAGTCACCGCTAAGTACGTCGGGGCCATAACGATCATTCACCGAACAGCACCCCGAGCAGGCGCTGATGGAAGTCCTCTAGGTCGGTTCTGCTGCCGCTGTCGATGGTGTCGGTGGCGACCAAACCGATCGCCAAATCGATGGCTACCGGCCAACTGGGGGACACCGTCGCCGGCAATTGGTCGACGACCAAATCGCCGAGGGCAACGACGGTCGAGCCGTCGGCCAAAGTCACCACCATGACTAGCTCGCCGCCGGCGGGCCCATCGCCCAAATGGGAAATTTCGACGAAGGCAGTGCCGACTTCGGTAGCCCAAACTGAGGACAGCGTGCCGCCACGAGATTCGTGCGAGATCACGTTCCCGGCGGGGTCGGTGACCTCGTATCCGGTGTAGCGCAGCGTTTGGGCGTCGTCGCTGACTTCGATGGTGCCATCAGCAAGTTTTCGAACCTGACTCACCTAGCAAGGGTTTCATGAGCCGCAGGTGTCGTTCAGCAGGCGCACCGAGGCTAGGGTTGCGCGGCGAGCGAGGCAGTGTTGGCGGGCCGGTAGACTGGCACTTGCACTCCTAGAGTGCCAGTTGCCCGTTTCGTCGTCCGCCCAGTCAGGAGGTGCCTTGTGATTGAGGACCGCCGACTGCAGGTGCTGCGTGCGATTGTCGAAGACTATGTCCAAACTCAAGAGCCGGTCGGTTCCAAGGCGCTAGTCGAACGCCACCAGCTGGGTGTCTCCTCGGCAACGATCCGAAACGACATGGTTGCGCTCGAAGACGAGGGGTACATCACCGCACCGCACACCAGTGCTGGCCGGATCCCGACGGACAAGGGCTACCGGATGTTCGTCGACCGGTTGGCCGAAGTCAAGGCGCTGTCGGTGCCTGAACGTCGGGCGATCGAGACCTTCCTGACTGGCGCGGTCGATGTGGACGATGTGGTCACTCGTAGCGTCAAAGTTCTGGCCCAACTAACCAATCAGGTCGCGATCGTGCAGTACCCGTCGTTGACCCGTTCGACTGTTCGCCACGTTGAACTCGTCGGTCTTGACGGTTCTCGAGTGCTCGTGGTCGTGATCACCAGCAGTGGACGCGTTGAGCAGCGAACAATCGACTTAGGCCAAGTGCCGCCCGACAATCTGCTGGTCGACTTGAAGTCGCGCATTGTCCGGGCCACCTTGGGCGAGCGACTGCCTGACGCATCGTGGCGGTTGGCCGAACTGATCGAGACGTTTGAGCCAGCTGACCGGCCGGTCGTCTCAGCGATCGTCACTACGTTGGCCAACATGTTCTCGAACGAAAAGTCCGATGAGCGCATAGCGGTTGGTGGCACGGGCAACTTGGCCCGGTTCGGTGCCGACTTCGATACCGCGATTCGGCCGGTGCTTGAGGCAATGGAGGAGCAGGTTGTGCTGCTGCACCTGCTCGGCGAGGCTTCCAGCGGCACGACGGTGCGAATCGGTCACGAGACCGGCCACGAAGGACTCGTCGGTGCGGCAGTCGTGTCAACTACTTATAGCCCAGATGGTGACTCGCTCGCGCATCTGGGAACCGTCGGGCCGACCCGAATGGACTACCCGTCAACAATGGCCGCCGTCGGCGCCGTGGCCCGCTACGTCGGACGAATCCTGTCCGAAGGCTAACGAGAACCTGGATCGAAAGTGAATACCCGCGTGGACTACTACGAACTGCTTGGCGTGACCGCTTCGGCAACTCCCGAAGAGTTGAAAAAGGCGTATCGCAAACTGGCTCGCCAATGGCACCCGGACGTCAATGACGCGCCCGAAGCGACAGACCGCTTCAAGGAGATCACCACAGCCTATGAGGTGCTGTCGGATCCGCAAAAGCGCGAGGTATACGACCGCGGCGGAGATCCCCTGTCGGCCAGCGGCGGCATGGGCGGCGGGTTTGGCCAAGGGTTCAGTTTCGACGACATCATGGACGCTTTCTTTGGTCAGACGAATACTCGCGGTCCGCGCCCACGCACCCAGCGCGGTCAGGACGCATTGCTGCGGGTGACGATCAGTTTGGCCGAAGCGGCCTTTGGTATCGAACGTGAGATCAAGGTCGACACGGCGGTCGTCTGCGAGTTGTGCTCGGGCAGCGGTTCGGCCGACGGCAATGCGCCGGTCGCTTGTAAGACCTGCCACGGGCACGGAGCCGTTCAGCACGTTCAGCGCTCGCTACTTGGCGATATTCGCACTTCGCGGCCATGCCCGACCTGTCAGGGATTTGGCAGCGTAATCACCGACCCGTGTCGCGAGTGCGCCGGCGACGGCCGGGTGCGTTCGCGGCGCACCCTACAAGTGACGATTCCGGCCGGGGTAGACGACGGCAATCGGATCCAACTCGCCGGTGAGGGTGAGGTCGGCACCGGTGGTGGCCCGGCCGGCGACCTTTATCTTGAGATTCGCACGGCCAAGCACACGAAGTTCACTCGCCAAGGCGATGACTTGGCTTGCCAGATCACCATCCCGATGACTGCTGCTGCCTTGGGTACTCGGATGGAGTTCGCGACTCTTGACGCCGAACGCCCCGACTTGGCCGACATGGTCAAGACTGTCGCGATCGATATCACTGCGGGCACCCAGTCGGGCGAAACGGTTGTTGCCCGCGGTTTTGGCGTTCGTCGCCTGCGCGGTTCAGGTCGTGGCGACCTGACGTTCCATGTTGTAGTCGAGACGCCGCGCAGCCTGACCGACGAGCAAGCGGACTTGCTCACCAAGTTGGCTGCTGCTCGCGGTGAAGAAAAGCCCGAAGCCGTCGTCGATCACAACTCGCGCGGAGTATTCGGCCGGATCCGCGATGCCTTCAAGTGATCGATAGGTAGGGTCAGGACATGGCTGACGACTGCATTTTCTGCATGATCATTGCTGGGACGATTCCGGCCGACATTGTTGACCAGTCCGAGAACACGATTGCGTTTCGAGACATCAACCCTAAGGCGCCGATTCATGTATTGGTGGTGCCGAAGGTGCACCTGCCAGACATTGCCAGTTTGGCCACGGTTGAACCAGCGATCGCGGCCGAGTTGTTGGCGATGACCAGAAAAGTGGCTAAGGCCGAAGGATTCGAGGACTACAACCTGGTATTCAACACCGGTGCTGCTGCGGGGCAGACGGTATTTCATGCTCACGGTCATGTCCTTGGTGGCGTGGGCGCCTCCAAACTCTTTCTTGCCTGAATGCCGCACCGGTAGACTCGGGCTCGTATGACTGACGAAAAGTTTGCTGCCAAGCACACGTTCACTGTGCCCACCTCGATTCCGCTGGTTGCCCTGTTCGGCCCGGCCGACGAGTTTTTGCGACTGATGGAGGCGTCTTCTAACGCCCAAATCCATGCGCGCGGGAACGAAATCACCGTGACCGGTAACCCGGCCGAGGCTGCCCTGCTTGAGCGACTACTCGATGAACTGGTTGCGTTGCTTCGTACTGGTCAAGCGCTCAACGCCGAGACGGTAGAGCGCAGCATGGCGATGTTGCGGGCCGAAACTCAAGAACGCCCGGCCGACGTGTTGAGCCTGAATATCCTGTCCAATCGCGGCAAGACGATCCGACCCAAGACTCTAAACCAGAAGAAGTACGTCGACGCGATCGACAAACACACCATTGTGTTTGGTATCGGTCCGGCCGGCACGGGTAAAACGTATTTGGCGATGGCCAAAGCCGTTCAGGCGCTCCAAGCCAAGGAAGTCACTCGAATCATCTTGACCCGGCCGGCGGTTGAGGCCGGCGAGCGACTCGGCTACCTGCCCGGCACACTCAGCGAGAAAATCGACCCGTACCTGCGGCCGCTTTATGACGCGCTGCACGACATGCTCGATCCAGAAACCATCCCGAAGCTGCTGACCTCTGGGGTAATCGAGGTTGCCCCGCTGGCCTATATGCGAGGACGCACGCTCAACGACGCCTTCGTCATCTTGGATGAGGCGCAAAACACCACTGCTGAACAGATGAAGATGTTCCTAACGCGGCTTGGGTTCGGCTCGAAAATGGTGGTCACTGGTGACATCACCCAGGTGGATTTGCCCGGTGGCGCCACGAGTGGGCTTCGCGTGGTGAAGGGCATCTTGGGTGACGTTCGCGATATTCATTTCTCGATGTTGACGAGCCAGGATGTGGTCCGGCACAAGTTGGTCGGTCGAATCGTGGCCGCCTACGACGATTACGAGGCCGAACGCCGGCCGGAGCAGGGAGCACATGACCGTCGACGTTCTCAATGAATCAGGTATCGACGATATTGATGTCGCCGAACTGACGTCGCTTTGCCGGTTCGTGATGCGGCGAATGAGGTTGCACCCGCAAACCGAGATGACGCTGCGACTCGTTGACGCGGACACAATCGCTGTTCTCAACGAGCAGTGGATGGGCAAGAAGGGTCCAACCGACGTTTTGTCGTTTCCGATGGATGAGTTGAGTCCGGGGCGCGAAGACAACCTTGAACCGAACGAAGCCGGCTACCTAGGTGACATCGCCCTATGTCCGCAGATTGCTGAACAGCAGGCCCCGGCCGCCGGCCACGGACGCGACGACGAGATGAACCTGCTGACGGTTCACGGCATTTTGCATCTGTTGGGCTACGACCACGCTGAGCCCGACGAGCACGCTGAAATGTTCGGCATCCAAGGACGGTTGCTCGTTGAATGGGCCGATCCGGTTCAGCGGGAGAGCCCGACTTCGTGAACGGTTCTGCGGTTCTGTTGGCGGTTGCGTTAGTCGTCTTGGCCGGAGTGCTCGTCGCGGTTGAGGCCGCACTAGCCACCTTCTCGCGGGCCCGCGCCCAAGAGCTCGCCACTGACGGCGTTGCTGGGGCAAGCCGGTTGGAGCGGATCTTGGAAGATCCGGCGCCATATCTGAACTCGGTGCTGTTGCTTCGTATCGTGGCCGAAACCGCCGGGATCGTGTTGGTCGCAGCCGTAGTCGCGGACCGAGTAGACGGGTATTGGGCGAACGTGGCAATCGCGGTGGTGATCATGTCGGTGGTCAGTTTCGTGGCGATTGGTGTTGGCCCGCGCACCCTTGGCCGACAGCACTCCGAACGAATCGCGATCGCCTCGGCGCCACCAGTAATCGTGCTAACTGTGCTGCTGGGGCCGATCCCGAAACTCTTGATTTGGTTGGGAAACGCGTTGACGCCGGGAAAGGGGTTCGCGGAGGGGCCTTTCGCCTCCGAAGTTGAAGTTCGCGAACTGGTTGACTTGGCTGCCGCCACCTCAGTAATCGAGTCGGACGAGTCGAAAATGATTCAGTCGGTTTTCGAACTGGGCGACACGATCGTTCGCGAAGTGATGGTTCCGCGAACTGATCTTGTTTTCATCGAGCACCACAAGACCTTGCGCCAGGCGATGTCGCTTGGCCTGCGCAGTGGATATTCACGCATTCCCGTGGTCGGTGAGGGTCTCGACGATGTGGTCGGTATGGCCTACCTCAAGGACGTAACCAAGCGAGTTTTTGACAATCACGCAGCCGAAACCACCGAGAAAGTCGACTCCATCTGTCGCCCGTGCATGTTCGTGCCAGACACCAAGGCCGCTGATGTGCTGCTTCGGGAAATGCAAGCGAACCGCACGCATGTGGCGATCGTCATCGATGAGTTCGGCGGTACCGCTGGCATGGTGACGATCGAGGACATCCTCGAAGAGATCGTCGGCGAAATCACCGACGAGTACGACGATGAACCCGACGAACGCGAAGAGCTGTCCGATGGGCATTGGCGAGTGAGCGCCCGATTCGACGTCGACGACCTGGAAGAACTCTTCGGCATCCCGGTCGAGGACGAAGACGTCGACTCTGTTGGCGGCCTGATGGCCAAACATTTGGGTACCGTGCCGATTCCAGGTGCTGTCGTCGAAGTGAACGGCCTGCGCTTCCAAGCTCAGGCGCCGCAGGGCCGAC
This sequence comes from Aeromicrobium sp., assembly GCA_035401705.1. Lineage (GTDB taxonomy): Bacteria > Actinomycetota > Actinomycetes > Propionibacteriales > Nocardioidaceae > Aeromicrobium. The sequence goes on along the minus strand of DAONBX010000001.1, from coordinate 79,530 downwards.
GAAATCGGATCGGTCGAGTAGTGGTTTCACTCGCGGACGATGCGGCCGACGAAGACGGCCGCTCGTGACCGGTACATTTGGCCTCATGGAACTGACGGCCGAAGACGCCAAACTGGTGACGCTCGCACGCTCGTCTCGGGCCCGACTTCAGGTGGCCCAGGGAGCGGCAGTGCGCGACCTCGATGGCCGTACCTACACCGCCGCGACAGTTCATCTCGATAGCTTGACGATTTCGGCGCTGGAACTGGCCGTCGCGATGGCAGTTTCCTCCGGTGCCAAGGGCCTTGAGGCCGCCGCACTCGTGACCGAAGGTGATGTTCCGGTGGGACTGCAAGTAGTGGGCGATTTCGCTGGCCCAGGAGTGCCGGTCGTGATTGCGGCCGCAGACGGCAGCATCGACACGGTGTTGACCTCATGAGCGCCGACGACCGCTTCCGGTCAGGTTTCGCGTGTTTTGTCGGGCGGCCAAACGCCGGCAAGTCCACGTTGACCAATGCACTCGTTGGTGAGAAGGTGGCCATCACCTCGTCTCGCCCACAAACAACTCGCCACGCAATTCGCGGGCTGGTGCACCGCGAGAACGCCCAACTCGTGCTCGTTGACACTCCCGGTTTGCACCGGCCGCGCACGCTGCTGGGTGAGCGACTCAACAATCTCGTGCGCGCCACCTGGGCCGAAGTGGACACGATCGGCATGTGTTTGCCGGCTGACGAAAAGATCGGCCCCGGCGACAAGTTCTTGATCCGTGAACTCGCCCAACTTCGTCGCAGGCCGGTATTCGCGATCGCCACCAAAACGGACCTGGTCTCGCCGGAGAAGTTAGCCAAGCACCTGATTTCGATTTCGGCCGCAGGAGAGGAAGCAGGACTGCAGTGGGCGCAGGTGGTGCCAGTTTCGGCGGTCGCCGGCGACCAGGTCGAGTTGTTGGCCTCGCTGCTGATCGACACGTTGCCGCCAGGCCCACCGCTGTATCCCGAAGGCCAACTGACCGACGAACCCGAAGAGACGTTGATTGCCGAGATTGTCCGTGAGTCCGCGCTTGAAGGAGTCCACGATGAACTGCCGCACTCGATTGCGGTGGTCGTTGACGAAATCGTGCCGCGAGCAGATCGCCCGGCCGAAAAGCCGCTGGTCGATGTTCGGGTAAATCTATTCGTCGAACGCGATAGCCAAAAGGGCATCATCATCGGCAAAAAAGGTGCGCGGCTCAAGCAGATCGGTGCCGATTCGCGCGCCCAAATTGAGCGACTACTTGGCACGCCAGTCTTTTTGGACCTACACGTCAAGGTCGCCAAAGAATGGCAGCGCGACCCCAAACAACTTCGCAAACTCGGCTTCTAGTCGCCCCGGTCAGTCCATCAACAATGCGGCCATCGTCGCGCCGAGCTCGGTTGCCGCATCAAGGTGCGACTCGATTTCGCCGGTGAACACCAGCGGGGGAGCGGCCAAGCTCCATTGCAGGCCGGTGGTGATCGACTCCATCGCCCGTTCGGCCCCGATCGTGTCGTAGCCGCCGCGAATCCAGTAGGAGAACGGCCGCTTCGCAGTCGGCTCACGGACGTCGTTGTAAACCGAGTCAAAGAAGTGTTTTAGCGCACCGGAAATGTAGCCAAGGTTGGCGCTGGTACCAAGCAGGAATCCGTCTGCTGCCAAAACATCGTCGATCGTCGCTTCGAGGGCGGGCCGAACGACGACCTCGACCCCCGAAATATCTGGATCGGTCGCGCCGGCCAGAACAGCATCGGCGAGTTCGGTCAGTCGCGGAGTCGGGCAGTGCTGGACGATCAGTAGTCGGGCCACACCAACACGTTAGTCCTGGTTGGCCGATATGAGTGTGGGTCATTGCCCGGTATGCCTACGATCAGCCCATGGACTTTGCTGCGGCCGCCGGCTCAATTCGCGAAAATGTCGCCCGAGTAATCGACGGAAAAGACGACGCAATTGAGGCCGCGCTAGTGGTCGCCTTGGCGCAGGGCCACCTGCTGATCGAGGATGTGCCAGGTGTCGGCAAGACGGCACTTGCGCGGGCCTTGGCGCGCTCGATTGACTGTTCGGTTCGTCGGATCCAGTTCACGCCGGACCTGCTGCCCTCAGACGTCACCGGGGTTTCGGTGTTCAACCAGGCGACGCGAGAGTTCGAGTTCAAACCGGGCGCCGTTTTTGCCAACATCGTGATCGGCGACGAAATCAATCGCGCTTCGGCAAAGACTCAGTCGGCACTCTTGGAGGCGATGGAGGAACGCCGGGTTTCGGCCGATGGCATCAGTTATGACTTGCCGGTTCCTTTTATGGTTGTGGCCACCCAAAACCCCTACGAGATGGCCGGAACCTATGCGCTGCCTGAAGCGCAGCGCGATCGCTTTATGGCCAGGATTTCAATCGGTTACCCCGATGCCGATGCTGAAGTAGCGATGCTGCGCGACCGCGACCGCCAAGATCCGGCCGAGTCACTTGAGCCGGTCATAGCCGTGGCAGATTTTGAACAGATGATCGCTCACGTCCGCACAATTCACGTGTCGGAGGTGGTCGAACGCTACGTCGTCGCGATCGCTCGCGCGACCCGCGAATCTGCAGATCTGCGAGTCGGCGCCAGCCCCCGGTCCAGTTTGCAACTGGTTCGCGCGGCCAGGTCCCTCGCGGCGATGCGCGATCGCGAGTTCGTGCTTCCTGACGACGTCGCCGAACTGGTCCCGATGGTGCTTTCGCACCGACTCAACGCCTACGCCAATACCGCGGTCGAGGACGTTCTCGCCGACATCTTGGGACGCGTGCCGGTGTGAACATGCGGCTCACGAGGCGCGCAGTTGGACTGCTCGCGGTAGCTGCAGCCTGCTTGATTGTCGGGCTCGTGGTGGGCGTCGGTGCGCTGTTTCCAGTGACCTATTTTGCGGCGGCGCTTGTAGCCGCCGCCGCCATGTTGGTGCGCTTCTCATCGCCGAAGCTGCGGGTCTGGCGGACGCTCTCGGCACAGACTGCTGTGCCTGACCAAGTAGTTGAGATCGAACTGACGGTGGCCATTTCGTCGCGACTGCCCGTTTTGGTCACCGACTGGCACGACAAGGTCCCCACCGCGCTGGGCGTCACTTGGGAGTCAACTGAACCGGCCACCACGCCGGGACTGGCGCATCGCTACGCGGTGGCCTGCCGAAGTCGTGGCCAACACCAGATCGGGCCGTTGATTGTCACCGTCGGCGATGCTTTCGGCTTGGTCACTCGCGAGGTCGAGTCAACCGAGCAGACTCCGATCACTGTCCTTGCTCGAACGGTCGAGTTGGTGACTCAACCGGGGGAGCAGTCGCTGATCGGTGGCGGGGGCCACCAGCACGCTGCGGCCAGCAGGGGGCCGGATGACGTTGTTGCTCGCCAATATCAGCCAGGAGACCCGTTGCGGCGTTGGCATTGGAAGGCGACTGCTCATCGCGATGAACCGATGGTGCGCCAAGAGGAAGCGGAGGCTGCCCCGGCCCTGCGAATCATTCTCGATACTGAGCCGCGGGTTTATGATCACACCCACTTCGAGTTCAACGTCAGCGCGGCGGCCTCGCTGTTGACCCATTTTGCCGAGGCTGGACATGAGGTGGAGTTGGTCTGCGGTTCCTTCGGCCTGGTATCTACCCAAGACCTAACTTCGGCGTTGATCGCCCTGGCCCTTGTCGAACCAGCAGCGGCCGATCCGGCGCCGACGGCCTCGAGCGCGCCGGTGCTACTGCTCACCGGTCGACCGGATGTGCGCCATTGCGAAGAGCTGACCGGCTCGCTCACTGGCCAGGTGAAAGTTCTGCTCGCCGAGCACACCGGAAACCAAGCGACCTCGATCCTTTCGGGTGCCGGATTTGCGGTCCACGTTGCTGGCCACGATATCGCTGAGTCGCTGTCGCGGGTTTCGGCGGTGAGAGTTCAGTGAGTTCTTCGCGTCTTCGCGAGGCCGCCGAGACCGCGGCGGTGGCAACAGCGACTCTGTTTCTTTTGGCCGGCTTCACCACCTTGTTTAGTGGCGGCCGCTGGTTCATCACCGTGGCCGCAATCGTGGTTGCCATCGCCGCAGTAACGGCCGGTCTGCGAATGCTGGGACTGCGCGGGGCCACGGGGGTTTCGCTGCTGGCCGGCTTGCTGGTGATCAGTTGGGTGTTTGTTCCTGAAACCACCATTTTGGGCATCCCCACGGTGAAGACTTTCGCCGAGCTCGGCCGTCTCGTTGCGGACTCGCAGGCCGTAATCGTCGAAGAAGTAGCACCATTGGCCCCGCCGGAGTCGTTACTGCTGGTGCTGGCGATTGCCTTTGGCGTGTTGTTTTGCCTTGCCGATGCTGTCGCGAGGCAAACGTGGCGCGCGGGCCTGCTGGCATTGCTATGGCTGACGGTTTTTGTCGTCCCGAGCGTCATCTCGATGGAACTGCCACCGTGGTGGGTGTTTGTCGGGACAGCTGCCTGTTGGCTTTTGCTTTGGTGGCTAGGCCGCGAGATTGCCGGCCGCAATGCGGTTCGCTCTGGACTGCTGGTCGCAACGCCGGCACTGCTCGCGGCGGCGGTGCTGCCGAGCCTTGGGCCAAACGTCGAACCGGTCGGCAACGACGCGCCCGTCGGGCCGAGCACCACCTTCGGTGTCGGCATAAATCCGATGATCGAGCTTGGCAAGGACCTACGTCGGCCCTCGAACCGACGAGTGCTGACCTACACCACTGACGTGTCTGGCGGCGTCTATCTGAAAGTCTCCACCTTGCGCGAGTTCGGCGGCCGCACCTGGCGGCCGAGCCCACTTTTTGGCGATATTGAAGTTGAAGGCGCCGAGGCTATCGCTCCCGAAATTGACGTTGCCGAAGCGGTCACTGATATTGAGATCAAGGGCCTGCGCTCGACCTATCTTCCCGTTCCGTACCCAGCGATCGAGATTACCGGTCTAACGGGGGACTGGAGTTGGCTAACCGACGGCGGTACCGTTCGAGCCGAAGGTTCGACGACGACCGCCGGTCAGACCTACTCGGTAACAAGCCTGGCTGTGAAGCCGACGGCCGAACAGATCCGCGCGGCCGATTCGGTAGCTGAGGACATGGACCTTTATCGGCGTTTGCCCGAGGGAGTGCCCACCATCGTGGAATCCCTAGCGCAAGAGCACGCAGGTCAAAAATCGAACGACTATGACCGAATGTTGGCGCTGCAGAACTGGATGCGAGACTCCTTCACCTATTCGGTCGAAGCTCCCGTCAAGGAAGGCTACGACGGCAACGGGCTAGGGGTAATGGGTGAGTTCCTCACCCGCAAGAGCGGCTATTGCGTGCATTTCGCCTCGACGCTGGCGGTGATGGGGCGAGTCTTGGGGGTGCCAACTCGGGTGGCGGTCGGCTATGCCCCCGGCGCGGTTATCTCTCGCAATGCCAAGACCGGAACGGTTTACGGAGTCAACTCCAACGACCTGCACGCCTGGACTGAGGCGTACTTCTCCGGCATCGGTTGGGTCGGATTCGATGCCACCCCCGGCATCGGCACCGGCACTGGTTTTGAATCTGAAGATCCGGCCCAAAACCAGACCGACGACCCGGCAAATCCCGACGATCCGGCCGCCAGCGAAACCGAGCGGCCATTGACTCCGGCCGAAGACGCGGCAACTGCTGGGGGCGACCAGTCGCCGGTGAGCGACTTTGGCTCCGGTTTGCGCGCAGGTCTGGCTGCCGCCTTGGCTCTTTTTGCGCTGGCACTTGGACCGGCGCTGGTTCGACAGTTCCGCCGGCGTCGTCGGTTCTCGCCTGGCGCCAGCGCCGAACCGCTTTGGGCCGAAGTTGAGGACACCGCCGTCGACCTTGGCATCGGCAGGCTGCCGACCCAAACACCGCGAAGTTTTGCCGATTCGCTGATCGAGCACGGTGCCGATCCAACCGCGACTGGCCTGCTGCTGACCCAGCTTGAGCGCGAACGGTACGGGGGACAGAACCGGCCAACCGACGATGCCGTTGCCGGCACCCACGAAGTGTTGTCGTCGTTGGCCGCTGGTGCAGACCGACGATCAAAATGGCGCGCGAGGTTCTGGCCGCGGTCACTTTTCCGCTAACGGGCCAGCGGTAGTCGCGCTAGCTTTCCCACACTGAAAGGTCAGGGCCTTTGGGCACTATCTGCGTTGGGTTGATGTCGGTGTGGACCACGTAATAGTGCTCCTTGATCTGCGCAAAATCAGTGTTCTGGCCAAATGCTGGTTGCTGGTAGAGGTCGCGGGCGTAGCGCCACAGATTCGCTAGGTCGATCAGCTGGTTCCGGTTGCATTTGAAATGGCCGTGGTAGACCGGATCGAACCGAGCCAGAGTGGTGAACAGGCGCACGTCAGCCTCAGTAATCTCATCACCCATCAGATAGCGGCGGGTAGCCAGTCGATCCTCCAGCCAGTCCATCGCCACCCAGAGGCGGTCGTAGGCGGCGTCATAGGCCGATTGTGAGCCGGCGAACCCACAGCGATAGACGCCGTTGTTGACTTCGTGGAAAACCCGGACCATGACCTCTTCCATTTCGTCGCGCACCGCGCTGGGCCAAAGGTCGGGAGCGTCGGGTCGATGGAACTGGCGCCATTCGAAAAAGAAGTCGTGGGTGATCCACGGAAAATCGTTGGTGACGACCTTTCCCGAATCGACCTCGACAATCGCCGGGACGGTGATTCCGCGCGGGTATTGCGGGTCGCGGTTGAAGTACGCCTCTTGGAGGCGCTCGATGCCAAGGACCGGGTCGCGGCCGTCGGGGTCGAGGTCGAAAGTCCAACTACGTTCGTCGTGGGTTGGACCGGGCAAGCCAACGCTGATGACATCTTGTAGACCTAACAGGTCTCGCACGATCAGAGCACGGGTCGCCCAGGGGCAGGCCTTGGCCGCGATTAGTCGGTATCGGCCCGGTTCAACCGGACAAAGTGGGGCACCGGCTACCGGTGGCTTGCCAGTGCCGGCCCGATCATCAACCGGGGCGTTGCCGTTTTGGGTGATCCGGTCGGGCAGATAGTTCATATCGCGGGAATAGGCTTCGCCGGCCTTGACGTACGAGCCGGAATCGGTCTGGGAGTCGCGCTGTTGATCGGCCATGGTGCTACGCTAGTCCCATCATGCGGAACACGAATTTTCTCCTCCTTCGTCGCCGCGTCGAGGTCCTCTAAGGTCGGACCCCTCGGCGCGGAGTTCGTCATGACTGGCCGCTTCAACGCTCGACGAGCACCCGAGGAAGATCCGAAATGAAGAACAACCCCGTTTCCCCCCAGCAGCCTTCACCCATGCCGTTTGGCCGTTATCAGTCGTTCACTCCCATCGATTTGCCAGATCGCACGTGGCCCAGCGCGCAAATTACGAAGGCGCCGCGTTGGCTGTCCACTGACTTGCGTGACGGCAACCAGGCCCTGATCGACCCGATGACGCCGGCGCGTAAACGGCGCATGTTCGAAATGTTGATCAAGATGGGCTACAAGGAAATCGAGGTCGGTTTCCCGTCGGCGAGCCAGACTGATTTCGATTTTGTGCGCTCGCTGATCGAGAGCGACGTGATTCCCGAGGACGTGACGATTTCGGTGCTGACTCAGGCGCGCGAGGATCTAATCGAGCGCACCGTCGAGTCGCTGGTGGGCGCCCCGCGCGCAACGGTGCACATGTACAACGCGGTCGCGCCGCTGTTTCGCCGAGTCGTCTTCGGCGTGAACCGCGACGAGTGCCGCGCGATCGCCACCCACGGCACCGAACTGGTGATGAAGTACGCCGAACAACTGTTGGGCGATACCGCGTTCGGCTACCAGTACAGCCCAGAAATTTTCACGTCGGCTGAACTGGAGTTCAGCTTGGAAGTGTGCGAAGCGGTAATGGACGTGTGGCAGCCAGAAGGCGATCGCGAGATCATCTTGAACCTGCCAGCAACTGTCGAAATGGCCACGCCAAACACCTACGCGGACCAGATCGAATGGTTCAGCCGGAACATCAGTCGCCGCGATGCGGTAGCGATTTCGCTGCACCCGCACAACGACCGCGGCACGGCGGTCGCGGCCACCGAACTGGCGATGATGGCCGGGGCCGATCGGGTCGAAGGCTGCTTGTTCGGTCACGGTGAGCGCACCGGCAACGTCGACTTGGTGACCTTGGGGATGAACCTGTTCAGTCAGGGCATCGACCCGCAGATCGACTTTTCCGACATCGACGAGGTCCGGCGTACGGTCGAGTACTGCACGAACTTGCCCGTTCATCCACGCCACCCTTATGCGGGCGATTTGGTGTACACCGCCTTCAGCGGTTCGCACCAGGACGCAATCAAGAAGGGACTGGAGGACCTGGAGAACCGGGCCGAGGCCGCTGGCGTCGAGGTTGGTGAACTGCCTTGGGAGGCCCCATACCTGCCGATCGACCCCCATGATGTGGGCCGCACCTATGAGGCCGTCATTCGGGTCAACAGCCAGTCCGGCAAGGGCGGCGTCGCTTACATCATGAAGACCGAGCATCAACTGGATCTGCCGCGTCGCCTGCAGATTGAGTTCAGCCGCGCGATTCAGAACATGAGCGAGGGTGAGGCTGGCGAGATTCAGGCCGACCAGATCTGGGGCGCGTTCACCCGCGAATACTTGCAGCGTGACGAGCCGTATGCGTTGAAGCAGTTCAGTTCGGTGACCACCAGTGAAGGGCGCGACGAGCAGGTTGTTGATCTGGTCGTTCGCGGCCAGGAGCAGTCGTTCAAGGGCGAAGGCAACGGCCCCGTGGCGGCGTTTGTTGACGGGATGCGCCAGGCCGGCGCGGACATTCGCGTCTTGGATTACAGCGAGCACGCGCTAAGTTCGGGCGGCGATGCCAAGGCTGCGGCTTATGTCGAGTGCGAGATCTCCGGCGAGGTCGTCTGGGGTGTTGGCATCCACGAGAACATCGTCACCGCCAGCCTGCGCGCCGTCGTTTGTGCAGCGAACCGCGCCGAAGCGATCACCATCCCAACTCGCTGAGCGTCAGCTTGCGGTAGACAGCGACGCCGAAGCGGCGCACGATGGGCCGATGAGGATCCAAAGCGTCGCCGTTTTCGGGTTGGGCAAGGTCGGGGAGTTGGTCGCGCATTTGTTGGTGCGCGCCGGCTTTGAGGTCGTGGGTTTCGATTCTCGAGAACGTGGTGACCTCGCGTTTGAGAGCCGCCTCCTCGATGTTGCCGACCACGCCGCGCTGCGACAGGCTTTGAGCGAGGCGGACGCGGTGTTGTCTTGCCTGCCGTACCACCTAAATATCGCGGTGGCCGAGGCCGCCTACGACACGGGTACGCACTATTTCGACCTCACCGAGGATGTCCCCACGACTAATCGGGTCAAGGAACTGTCGACCGAGCGACCAGACAGCGTGTTTGTGCCGCAGTGTGGCTTGGCGCCGGGCCTGATCGGCATTGTCGGGGCGAGTTTGGCTGCCGATTTCGATTCGATTCGAAGCATCGAGTTGAAGGTCGGGGCGCTGCCGCAGAACCCGACGGGGCTGCTGGGTTACGCCTTCAACTGGTCGGCCGAGGGCGTCGTGAACGAATACCTGAACGACTGCGAGGTGCTGGTTTCAGGCGAACGAAAAATGGTGCCGGCGATGAGCGAGAAGGAGCGCGTGTTCATCGGCGGAATCGAACTTGAAGCAGCACTAACTTCCGGTGGGCTGGGGACGATGTGTCAAAGCTACGAAGGTCGAGTGCAGCGACTCGATTACAAAACCCTTCGTTATCCGGGGCATTTTCGCCAAATGCATTTCCTTTTCGACGAACTGAACTTGCGTGAAGAACGCGAACTTGTTGGTCGCATGTTGGTAGACGCCAAGCCGCCGGTCAACGATGACGTCGTCTACTTGCATGCGGCAGTCGAGGGCATTTTCGATGGGCAACCATTTCGGCACAACCATGTCCGGGCTTATCTGCCGATCGAGATTGGTGGGCGACGCTGGCGGGCAATCAGTTGGACTACGGCCGCGAGTGCGGTTTCGGTGGTCGAGTTGGTGGCGGCGGGCGTTTTGCAGGCGACCGGGTTTGTGCGCCAGGAGGACATTCGCCTTGCCGACTTGCTTTCGACCCGCTCAGGCCAGCTCTTCGACACCTACGGAAAGGTCGATTCATGAGTATTTCAGCGCAGGTGGCCGCCATTTTCGAACGCTTGGGGGACGAATTGCCTCTCGTTGATGACGGGCGAATCCGTTGTCAGACCCCAATTGACGGCACGGTTTTAGGTCACCTTGTGCCCGACGACGCTAAGTCGGTTGGCGAGAAGGTTGGCCGAGCCCAGCACGCTTTCGAAACGTGGCGTCAAGTTCCAGCGCCGGTGCGCGGCCAGTTCGTGCGTGAACTGGGCGAACTGTTGCGCGAGCACAAGGCGGACTTGGGTGCGCTGGTGTCGATCGAAGCGGGCAAGATCGCCTCCGAGGGTCTGGGCGAAGTCCAAGAGATGATCGACATTTGTGACCTTGCGGTCGGGTTGTCGCGTCAACTTCATGGGTTAACGATCGCCAGTGAACGTCCGGGCCACCGGATGATGGAGCAGTGGCATCCCCTCGGGGTGGTTGCGGTGATCAGTGCGTTCAACTTCCCGGTTGCGGTCTGGTCGTGGAACGCGGCTTTGGCGTTTGTTTGCGGTGACGCGGTCGTGTGGAAGCCGTCGGAGAAGACAGTCTTGACTGCGCTTGCATGTCAGGCGCTTGCCTTGGAGGCCGCCCGCCGGACGGGTGCTCCGGCGGGGCTTTCGCAGGTGGTGGTCGGTGATCGCGAAGTTGGTGAGGCGCTCGTCGACGATGCTCGAGTTGCGCTAGTTTCGGCTACCGGTTCGACCCGGATGGGCAAGCAGGTGGCGCCTCGAGTCGCCGCGAGGCTGGGCCGGAGTTTGTTGGAGTTGGGTGGCAACAACGCGGCCATCGTTGCAGAGAGCGCCGACTTGGAACTCGCGGTTCGAGGCATCGTTTTCTCAGCGGTCGGCACCGCCGGCCAGCGGTGTACGTCAATGCGTCGGGTGATCGTCCACGAGTCAATCAAGGACGAGTTGTTGGCGGGTTTGGTTGCCGCTTACGCGACCCTCACGATTGGTTCGCCACTGGAGCCGCAAACGCTGGTGGGGCCGCTAATCGATGAGGCCGCCGCAGCAGCATTTGTGGCCGCCATCGCGCAAGCAAAGGCCGAGGGCGGGACGGTGCTGACCGGGGGAGTCGGGGTTGATGCGGTCGCTGGTGGGCATTACGTTCGCCCGGCAATTGTGGAAATGGGTGAGCAGAGTCCGATCGTCCGAACCGAGACGTTCGGTCCGATCCTCTACGTCTTGACCTACCGCGATTTCGCGGACGCCATTTCCCTGCACAATGCGGTCGCTCAAGGCTTATCGAGCGCGATCTTCACCATGAACGTCCGCGAGGCTGAACTTTTCGTCTCGGTGACCGGCTCTGATTGTGGAATCGCGAACGTGAACATCGGCACCTCCGGCGCCGAAATCGGTGGCGCCTTCGGCGGCGAAAAGGATACCGGCGGCGGCCGCGAATCAGGTTCGGACGCCTGGCGCAACTACATGCGCCGAGCCACCAACACCATCAACTACTCCACCGACCTCCCCCTCGCCCAGGGCGTCGACTTCGGGTGACAGTTTCCCCGGTTAACCGGGGAAACTGTCACCCCTTGAGGGAAACTTCCCACGATCAGTGACGGTTTCCCCGGCTAACAGGGGAATCCGACACCGGCGCGCGCCAAGTGGAGCGAAGAAGCAGGGGCTACTGGGGCAGAATGGGCGGGTGGGCACTTATCGCGACTCGGCAGTAGTGCTGCGCACCCAAAAGCTCGGTGAGGCTGACCGGATTATCACGATGCTGACCCGGGGTCGGGGCGTGGTGCGGGCGGTTGGTCGAGGCGTGCGCAAAACTTCGAGTCGTTACGGCGCCCGGCTGGAACCGTTTATGCATATTGATGTGCAGTTCGCTGAGGGTCGGAACTTGGACATCGTTGCCCAGGTCGAAACGATCGACCCGTTCGCGTTGCACATAGGAGCGGACTATGGCGCGTACACCGCGGGCACGGTGATGCTCGAGACGGCAGAGCGACTCGTGGCGGACACGGCCGAACCATCAGTTCCGCAGTATCACCTTCTTGTTGGGGCGCTGCGGGCGTTGACTGAGCAGCGGCAGAGCCCGGGGATTTTGCTCGATTCGTTTCAGTTGCGGTCGCTCGCGATCGCTGGCTATGCGCCGTCGTTCGATGCGTGTGCACGCTGCGGTCTGGCCGGGCCGAACCGCTACTTCCATGCCGGTTCGGGCGGGATGCTGTGCGACGACTGCCGAGTGCCTGGCTCGTCGGTGCCAGCTACCGGCACAGTCGAACTGCTTGCTGGGTTGTTGGCCGGCGACTGGGCAACCGTTGCCGCCGCCGATGATCGCTGCGGCCGCGAAGCCAGCACAATTGTCGCGAACTATCTCCTTTGGCACCTTGAGCGCGGATTGCGCTCCCTAGCTCACGTGGACCGCTGATGACTCGTTATCCCTTTCCGCACCCGTCCGGCGCCAAGCCTCCCGTCCTTCCGCCCGAGCAGGTGCCGCAGCACGTGGCGATCGTGATGGACGGCAACGGTCGTTGGGCCAAGGAGCGGGGGCTGCCGCGCACCGAAGGGCACAAGGCGGGCGAGGCCGCCCTGTTTGACGTGGTCGAGGGCGCGATCGAGGTGGGGGTCAAGGCGATCAGCGCCTACGCCTTCAGCACCGAGAACTGGAAGCGGTCGCCCGAAGAGGTCAAGTTCTTGATGGGCTTCAACCGCGACGTGATCCGCCGGCGCCGCGACGAGATGCACGAGCTGGGGGTGCGGGTGCGCTGGGCCGGCCGGCGCCCGCGACTTTGGCGGAGTGTTATCCGTGAACTTGAAGTGGCCGAAGAGCTCACCAAGAACAACACGGTTTGCACGTTGACGATGTGCGTCAACTACGGCGGCCGCGCCGAGATCGCTGACGCGGCCGCAGCTTTGGCGCGCGATGTGCAGGCCGGTCGAGTGAATCCGGACAAGATCACCGAGGCGACTTTCGCCAAATACCTCGATGAACCTTGGATGCCTGACGTGGACTTGTTTTGGCGCACTTCGGGGGAGCACCGCACCAGCAATTTCCTGCCGTGGCAGTCGGCCTATGCCGAGTTGGTGTTCAGCGACATTGCTTGGCCTGACGTGGACCGGCGAGCGCTTTGGGCCGCAATTGAGGAGTATGCGACCCGCCAGCGTCGCTACGGTTCGGCCTGAACGCCGGGCGACCGCGTCGAATCGGCGACGCTCGGTAGGCTGACGGGTATGCGCGTTGCCCGATTCGCCGGCGACGACGACCCCCGCTTCGGGGTCGTTGGTCAAGATGGCGACACCCCGATCATTGCGCCCATCAAGGGCGATCCGTTGTACTCGCCGCTGGAGTTGACTGGCGAGAAACTTGAGTTGGCCAGTGTGCGCCTGCTGACGCCGGTGATCCCGCGCAGCAAAGTCATCGGCGTGGGCAAGAACTTCGCCGGCCATGCCGCCGAGATGGGCACTGAAGTGCCGACCGAGCCGCTCATTTTCCTCAAACCGAACACTTCGGTGATTGGCCCGGGCGAACCGATCTTCTACCCGGCCGCGTCCAACGAGGTCCACTTCGAGGGCGAACTCGCGGTGGTGATCGGCCGGATTTGTCGAAACGTTGAAGCCAGCGATGTGCCGAAGGTGATATACGGCTACACGATCGCCAACGACGTCAGCGCCCGCGATTTGCAGGCGCGCGACGGCCAGTGGACTCGGGCGAAGGGTTTTGACACGTTCTGCCCACTCGGCCCCTGGATTGAGACGGACTTTGATCCGGCCGATGTGCGAATCCAGACGACACTTAACGGTGAAACCAAGCAGGACGGTCGCACGTCCGACATGGTCTTTGACGTGTCGCAGATTGTGCAGTTCGTTTCCAGTTTTATGACGCTGCTGCCTGGCGACGTGATTTTGACGGGCACCCCAGAAGGGGTCGGCCCAATGCAACCCGGTGACCAAGTTTCCGTCTCGATCGACGGTTTGGGCACCTTGACGAACTCGGTGGTTGAAGATGAGTGAAACCCGTTGGACTGAGGCAACTGGCGCCGATGTGGTCGCCCGGTTCTGCCCGTCGCCGACCGGAAACCCGCACGTGGGAATGGCGCGCACGGCACTGTTCAGTTGGGCGTTCGCTCGTCATAACGGCGGCCGGTTCGTGTTCCGGATTGAGGACACCGACGCCAGTCGCGACAGCCAAGAGTCCTACGACCTGCTGATCGATGTGATGCGTTGGCTCAACCTCGATTGGGACGAGGGCGTCGAAGTCGGCGGCCCGAACGGTCCTTACCGTCAGAGCGAGCGGATGGACATTTATGCCGACGTCGCCCAAAAACTGCTGGATGCAGGTTTCGCATACAAGGCATATGACTCGGCCGAGGAATTGGAGCAGCGCCGCGATGAGGCCAGGGCGGCCGGTCGCCCGAGCGGCTATGACGGACTGCACCGCGACCTGACCCCAGAGCAGCAGGCGGCGTTTGAGGCTGAGGGCCGCGAGCCGGTGATCCGGTTCAAGATGCCGGCGAAGGATTGGAAGTTCGACGATCTGGTTCGCGGCCCGATCACCTTCGGCGCCGAGAACGTCCAAGATTTCGTGATCGTACGAGCCAACGGTCAGCCGCTTTACACGCTGACGAACCCGACCGATGACGCCCTGATGGGGATCACCCATGTGCTGCGCGGCGAGGACATTTTAAGTTCGACTCCGCGCCAGATGGCGTTGTATGAGGCGTTCGCCGAAATCGGTGTTGGTAGCGGTTTCACGCCGCGGTTCGGGCACTTGCCTTATGTGATGGGTTCGGGCAACAAGAAACTCTCCAAGCGCGACCCGGAGTCGAACCTGCTCGGCTACCGCGACCAAGGATTCTTGCCCGAAGGCTTGTTGAACTATCTGGCGTTGCTGGGCTGGTCGATTGCCGAGGACCGCGACATTTTCTCGATGGCCGAGATGACGGCGGCATTCGAGGTTGAGCGAGTCAACCCGAATCCGGCGCGCTTTGACATCAAAAAGTGCGAAGCGATCAACGGCGATCACGTGCGGCTGCTTTCGCCCGCTGAGTTCGTAGACCGGTTGCTGCCTTATCTGCCTGCTGGGGTCGACACCGAACTGGTGGCTAAGGCGGCCCCGCTGGTGCAGGAGCGCAGCAACCTGATGACCGAGGCGTCGCAGATGCTTGGCTTCCTGTTTGCCGGTGAGGATTTTGAAGTAGATGAGGCCGACGCGGCAAAACTGCTGAACGACGACGGGCGCGAGGTTGTCGCTGCGTCGCGCGCTGCGCTGGCCGAGTTGAGCGACTGGACCACCGACGCGATCGAGGCTGCGCTGCGCCAGGCGTTGATCGAGGAGCGCGGACTCAAGCCGCGGCTGGCGTTTGGGCCGGTGCGAGTAGCAGTGACTGGAAGGCGCATTTCGCCGCCGTTGTTCGAGTCGATGGAGTTGCTTGGCCGCGATACATCCCTCGCGAGGCTTGACGCGGTTAGCTGACGGCTAACTTTCGGGACGCTATCGCCGCAGTGCCCAAACCCCGGTTTGGGCACTGCGGCGCGAGTCCGGTAAAGTGATCCCTTGGTTCGGAGAGCTGCCAAGCGGCAGCGATTTGATACCCCTTGGGGTATGGTGTAATTGGCAACACAGCGGTTTCTGGTACCGCCATTCTAGGTTCGAGTCCTAGTACCCCAGCGAGAACGAATCAGGCAAAGTCTGATAGCGTTTCTCTGCGCTGGCCCCGTTGTGTAGCGGCCTAGCACGTCGCCCTCTCAAGGCGGTAGCGCGGGTTCGAATCCCGTCGGGGCTACCAGTTCGCAAAGGCTCCCTGATCTCGCTTAGAGATCAGGGAGCCTTTGTGATGCAGGTATCGAGCATGGACTCTAGTGCGGCCACTTCGCTGCGGTCGACGGTCAGTTCCCAGCGGTGCTTGATCTCGATCCACTTCATGGCGTAGCCGCACTGGTAGGCCTTTTTAGGTCGCCAGGCGGCTGGATCTGAGGCGCCTTTGGAGGCGTTCGTTCGGCCACCGGCAGCGCGCAAGACCGACAAGTCGTTCGCGAATTGAATCCTTCGTTCCCGCGGCCATGCTGCCGCCCCCGAAGACCAAGCTTCAGCGAGGGGGACGACGTGGTCGATCTGAATACCTTGGGCCTGGCTCAGGTTCTTCAGATCATCAAAGCTGAGGGTCTGGCCGTTATAAGGATCAATCCAAGTGCCGGCCAAAACGTCGTGGTCGCACGCCCCTTGTCGCTGCACCTTGGTCGAGCCGGCAACCGCATCTCGCAGGAGCACGTCGTCGCGTTGGTTGCAGCCGTTGCCGTCGGTGTCTCGCCAACTGGAGCCGAACTCACGGCGCGAATAGTCCGAAACCGGTTTGGGTCGGTTCGTCACAGTTAATTCGCTAAGTTTTCGCCGAGCAGTTGATTCGGCTTTTGGCGGTTTTGCCGAAGCGGTCGAGACCGTCGTCAAAGGTTTCGTCGTGTTCGTCTCGGACTGGCTGGGCGTGGAGCTAGGAGAGGTGTTCGGCGAAGTTTGTGGCAATGGGGTGGTGGCGCACCCGGTGACCAGCAGCACCGCGCAAAGGGTCAACCGCAAGTTCATTCACGTTCCTGAACGGGGTTGGGATCATCGCTGAGTTGGTCCACCTTGTAGTGATAGATGACCTTGGTCGCGAGTGGGATGTCGTGGATCGACCGCGAACCGGGCGTAATCGCGCAGGTGAACAGTCCGATTGGGAAAACGGTAACGAATCCGGCGCGCAATCCGGCACGGATGAAGTCGAGTCGGTCGCCGTCGAGTGAAACCACCCGAGTACCCAGCACCATCGAGCCAAAGGTTTTGCCGCGAGTGGCCCAAGACAGCCACAGATAGAAAAACATTAAGACGAACCCGGCGAGCAGGAACCACCCGATCGGCACGTCTGGCCAAGTGAACCGCCGTGGGTTGATCAAAAAACCTAAGATGGCCAGCCCCAAATAGGACAAGCCAACGATGGACCAGATAAAGGCATAGTCAACGGCGCCCGCCATCGTTCGGGTAGCCACCCCAGCGGTCTTGCCCTGCAGATCGCTAACCGTTCGTTCCGCGGCCATTAGTCACGTTGCTTTCTGCCGAAGAAACTAGCGATCGCTTCATCGGCCGAGGCGGCCGAAGCCCGAGTGCCGCGCACCACTTCGGTGGCAACCCCGGAAGTTGATTCACGGATGATGCTTGGCAGATCGATTTCGTCGATCACTTCATTGGTGATGCCAGCCAGATCGAGTTGTTCGACCACATCATTTGACAGGGCCAGCAGGTCGACGTTCTGGCGCACAATCTCAGTCAAGTCCAGTTGTTCCAAGACGGAAGTAAGTAGTGGAGGCAGCGCGAGGGCGACCAACTTTTCGACGACGACTGGGTCCAGATACCGCTCAGTCAGCGCGACTGGGTCTAGCCCGCTCAGTGCCGCATCGATCGTCGCCGGGGTTAGCACCTGCCCGATTACTGCTGGGATATCGATTTGCGCGATCGCCGCGTCGACGGTTTCAGTGGTGACGACGCGGCCGATTAGGTCAACCAGGCCGATGCGATCTACTGCCGCAGTGGTCAGCGCCGGCACGAGCAGGTCAAAAACTTCGATCGTTTTGTCGATTCCCTGATCGATCTGGAGTTCGCGAGCGACCCGCCCGCGCGCTTCCCAACGATCGGCAATCGTGGCTAGGGTGAACTGTTCGGGAACCAGTGGTGGACGTCGAACGAGTCGCCAGGTAATAACTGCTGGGGCGAAGGCCACTTTGGCTACCCGCCCAGCGGTGGGTGCGGCAGTTAGCGCTGCGCCGAGCGCTAGATCTGCGGCCCGCTGGACGCGGTTCATCGACTCCATAAGCCAAGCATGCCCGGTAGCCGGTCAGTTCGGATCGTTGGCTTACAAAAACAGTCAACTAGTTCGCTACCGGTGGCTGCGGTTCTGGTCGCAGCGCGACCACTGCAGCCAGAATCAACACGGCGCCAACGATGCCAGCTGGACCAAGGCGCTCGCCTAGTAGCAGCGCGGCCAATGCGCCGGCGGCGATTGGCTCCAGCAAGGTGGCAATGGTCGCGGCCGAGCCAGGAGTGGTGCGTAGCCCCGCATAAAGCAGGCCATAAGAAAGTGCCATCGTGGCGGTGCCGAGGTAGAACAGCAGTGCTAGCGATCCGGTCGAAAGACCGATAGCTGGCTCGCCGGCCGCTAGCGCCACGGCAAGGAACGGCGCCAAGGTCAGCGCGCCGACGCAAGTTGTTGCGGTAGTCAGCGCGACTGGTTCAACTTGTTTCGCCATGGTGTGCCCCAACACAGTGGTGGTGGCGTAGACGAACCCGGCAGCGATGGCCAAGGCAACGCCTAAGCCGGGCCGGTCCAGCGGCGCCGGAGCGCCGTGGTCGGCGTTGAGGCTGATCAGGATCAGGCCCGCGAGGGCGGCAGCTAGAACGCCAACGTCGCGGATGCTGGGTCTGGTTCTCGCTAATAGGTGTTCAGCGGTGGCGGCCAAGACTGGGGCCAAGCCGAGCGCGACCACGGTCGACACGCTGACGCCAACCATCAGCACCGACGAGAAATACAGGCCTTGATGAAGGGCGGTGCCCGCACCAATGACGACCGTCAGCGTCGGGTGGTTATGCATCGTCTGGCGAACCGACCCCAGTCGGCCAGTGACGGCGACGAAAATCAGCAATGCGGCGGCCGCCAACACCATCCGCCAAGCGCCAACGGTCATGGCGCCGAGACCGTCGCGGTCGTGCAGGGTCGTCATGACCAGCCCGCTGGTTCCCCAGAGCACGGCAGCAACACAAACCTGCAACAGGCCAATGCGCGACTGGGGTTTCATTGGTTCAACCTAGCGGGGTCACGTTGTAGCCTTCGGCAAAGATAGGTGTCGTGATGGCGACTCAATTTGCGTGGAGGATCGCATGAAAACTCGTTGGCTGGATTCGCCGCTGGGCGGACTTCGGATTCACGTGGATTCTGGTCTGCTGACAAGGATCGAGTTTGCTGCCGAAGTGGTGGGTGACCGTTCCGCCGATCGACTGCTTGACGAGGTTGAGCAGCAATTGGGGGAGTACTTCGCCGGCGAGCGTCAGGAATTTGAGCTGCCGGTGGCTCTGGACGGGACCGAGTTCCAAAGCAAGGTCTGGTCCTACCTGCGGACGATTCCGTTTGGCCAAACCAGAACTTACGGTGAGGTTGCCGCGGATTTGGGTTACGCGCCGGGGATCTCTCGAGCGGTCGGCGCGGCCAATGGTGCTAATCCGATTCCAATCGTGGTGCCCTGCCACCGAGTTATTGGTGCTGACGGTTCACTGACGGGATATTCGGGCGGTCTCGAACGTAAACAGTTCCTACTCGCATTGGAGCAGGACTCTTTGTTCTGAGTGAGAAACTCGCCAACTGGTCAGCGGCGCAGGGTCTGGGAGAGTCGCTCGGCTGCGGCAACGACTGCCGGCGCGTGCATCCGACCGGGCTGGCGGGTGAGGCGTTCAAGCGGGCCAGAAACCGAAACGGCGGCGACGACTTTCCCGCTGGGGGAGCGCACTGGCGCCGAAACCGAGCCGACGCCCGATTCGCGTTCACCGACGCTTTGCGCCCAGCCACGTTTTCTGACCGCGGCTAGTTCTGCGGCCGAGAAGTTGGCTTTCATCAGGCCCTTGTTCATCCGTTCTGGATCTTCCCAGCCGAGCAGGACTTGGGCCGCCGAGCCGCCAGCCATGGTCAGTTGGCTGCCGACCGGGATCGAGTCGCGCAGGCCGGTCGGTCGGTCGGCGGCGGCAACACAGATTCGGTGGTCGCCTTGGCGGCGGAACAACTGGGCGGACTCCCCGGTGATGTCGCGCAACCGCGCTAGGACAGGGCCGGCGGCGGCTAGGAGGCGATCTTCGCCAGCGGCGGCAGCCAACTCAGTAAGTCGAGGTCCCAGCACGAACCGTCCTTGCATATCTCGCGCGACTAGCCGGTGGTGTTCGAGGGCAACGGCCAGTCGGTGTGCCGTTGGCCGGGCAAGTCCGGTGGCAGTGACTAGTCCGGCCAGCGTTGCTGGGCCCGGTTCTAGAGCCGCGAGTACAAGTGCGGCTTTATCTAGAACGCCGACTCCGCTAGAGTTGTCCATGTCTTGATACTGCCGTATCGCATTGTGAGACGCAACCCTTCAGAATCGAGAAAATCATGGGCAAGACCCTCGCCGAGAAGATTTGGGACGATCACGTCGTCCGTTCCGCGGTCGGAGAACCCGATCTGCTGTTCATTGACCTGCACCTTTTGCATGAGGTCACCAGTCCGCAGGCTTTCGACGGCCTGCGCCTCGCCGGGCGCAAGGTTCGCCGCACTGACTTGACCTTGGCAACCGAAGATCACAACATTCCGACCACCGATCTGGACAAGCCGATCGCTGACCCGGTCTCGCGCACCCAGGTCGAGACGCTTCGCCGAAACGCCGAGGAATTTGGCGTGCGGCTCTACCCGATGGGCAACATCGAGCAGGGCATCGTGCACGTCGTCGGCCCCCAGTTGGGCCTGACCCAGCCGGGCATGACAGTCGTTTGTGGCGACTCGCACACCTCGACGCACGGAGCATTCGGCGCGTTGGCGTTCGGCATCGGCACCAGCGAGGTAGAGCATGTCCTCGCCACCCAGACGCTGCCCCAAGCCAAGCCAAAGATGATGGCTGTTGAGGTCATCGGCGACCTTCCTGCCGGTTCGACCGCCAAGGACTTGATCCTCGCGCTGATTACCCAAGAGACCACTGGTGGCGGCCAGGGCTACGTCGTGGAATACCGCGGTGATGCCATTCGCGCGCTCTCGATGGAAGAGCGGATGACCATCTGCAATATGAGCATCGAATGGGGCGCCAAGGCCGGGCTGATCGCGCCAGATCAGACCACCTTTGATTACATCGAAGGCCGCCCGCACGCGCCGACCGGCGCCGACTGGGACGCAGCCGTTGCCTACTGGCAGAGCCTAGTCACCGACGACGACGCGGTGTTCGACAAAGTCATCACGATCGACGCCACCAAGGTCACCCCGTGGGTCACTTGGGGAACGAACCCCGGCCAGGGTGTCGCGCTGTCAGGTAACGTGCCGGTTCCGGCCGATTTTGAGGACGAGAACGAGCGCATCGCCGCTGAGCGTGCCCTCGAATACATGGGATTGACCGGTGGCACGCCGATGCGCGACATCAAGGTCGACACCGTGTTCGTCGGTTCGTGCACAAACGGACGGATCAGCGACCTTCGCCGCGCTGCTGAACTTCTTGAAGGTCATCAAGTGGCCGAAGGCACTCGACTGCTGGTCGTACCAGGCTCGGTTCGGGTGCGTCTACAGGCCGAAGCAGAAGGCCTCGACAAAGTGTTTACCGCCGCCGGTGCTGAATGGCGCGGCGCAGGCTGCTCCATGTGCTTGGGGATGAACCCCGATCAGTTGGCGCCAGGCGAGCGCAGTGCCTCGACCTCAAACCGCAACTTCGAAGGACGCCAGGGCAAGGGTGGACGTACTCACCTAGTCTCGCCCGACGTCGCCATTGCCACCGCCGTGACAGGCCACTTGGCCTCGCCGGCAGATCTGTGAGGACCCGATAATGGACAAGTTCAGTTCACACACCGGAATCGGCGCGCCACTGCGTCGCAGCAACGTTGACACCGACCAGATCATCCCGGCGGTCTACCTCAAGCGAGTGACCCGCACCGGGTTCGAAGATGGCCTGTTCGCGGCTTGGCGAAATGATCCGGAGTTCGTGCTCAACCAAGACGCCTACAAGAATGCGACCGTTCTGGTCGCTGGCCCGGACTTCGGTACCGGCTCTTCGCGTGAGCACGCCGTCTGGGCGCTGCAGAACTACGGCTTCAAGGTAGTAATCAGCGCCCGGTTCGCCGACATCTTCCGTGGTAACTCCGGCAAGGCCGGACTGCTAGCCGCTCAGGTCGAGGAGACGGTTGTCGAGGCGCTTTGGGACTACCTCGACGCGAACCCGGGCGCGGAAATCTCGATTGACTTGGAAACTCGGACGATTACCGCCGGTGAAATTTCCGAGCCGTTCCAGATCGACGACTACACCCGCTGGCGGTTGCTCGAAGGGCTCGATGACATCGGCATCACCCTCGGTCATGCCGATCAGATCGACGCCTACGAGGCAACCCGGCCGGCCTTCAAGCCGGTCACTAGCTGACACGAGTCTCACGGCCCTAGTACTTCGGCGGCATTTGGCCGGCGAGGTACTAGGGTCGAGTCATGTCCAAAGCTCGACCGTTTCCGCCAATGGTGTGGGTGGTTGTCGCGCTCCTGCGGCCGCTCTTCACGGTGGCAACCAAACGAGATCGGCGCGGGATCGCGAAACTGCCTCCAGCCGGCGGCTACGTCATCGCCGCAAATCACTTGTCATACATTGACCCGTTTCTGCTCGGCTTCTGGGCCACCGATCAGGGGGTTCCGCCTCGCTTTTTGTTTAAGGACTCGCTGTTGGAGGTTCCGATAGTTGGGTGGGTGTTGCGAAAGGCCCGCCAGATCCCCGTGCATCGCGGCACGGACTCGGCCAGCGATTCGCTGCGCGATGCAATTGCGGCCGTTGACGCCGGGCAGGTAGTGATCGTCTACCCCGAGGGCACGATGACTCGCGACCCAGCTTGTTGGCCGATGACTGGTCGAACCGGGGCCGTGCGGATCGCCCACGAGACCGGCAAGCCGCTATTTCCGGTCGCCCAGTGGGGCGCCCAAGACATCATCTGGCCGTATAAAAAGGGATTTCATCCGTTTCCGCGCAAGACAATTCACATTTGGGTGGGTGACCCGATCGACCTGACTGACTTGGGTGCCAACCCGACCGAGGACCAGTTGCTAGCAAAAACTGCGGTCTTGATGGCTGCGATCACCGAGCTTCAGGCGCAGATTCGTGGTGAACTGCCAGCAACTCCGCCGATTGACGTGCACACTTTGGATACGCCGAACACAAACCTTGAGGAGAACTGAGATGACGACCACCGCAGTGATGGGCGCCGGTTCCTGGGGGACGGCGTTTGCAATCGTGTTGGCTGACGCTGGCAACGAGGTGAAACTGTGGGGTCGGCGCGAGGAAACCTGTAAGAACATCAACGAACTGCACGAGAACACCGACTATCTGCCGGGAATCGAACTACCGAAGAACATCCACGCCACGTCCGACCCGGCCGAGGCGCTCGCGGCCGCAGACGTGGTCGTGTTGGCGGTACCGTCGCAGACCCTGCGCCAAAACCTGAACGACTGGGGCTCTCATATTCGTTCCGATGCGGTGATGGTCAGTTTGATGAAGGGCGTCGAATTGGGCACACACCTGCGAATGAGTCAGGTGATCGCCGAACTGACCGGTGCCGGTCCCGAACGCATCGCGGTGATCAGCGGCCCGAACTTGGCCAAGGAGATCGCCCGACGTGAACCGGCCGCCAGCGTGGTTTCGTGTGCCGATGAGTCCGTGGCGCTTCGGTTGCAGCAGTTGTGCCACACCCAGTTCTTCAGGCCCTACACGAACACCGACGTCGTCGGGTGCGAACTCAGCGGAACGGTCAAGAACATCATCGGTTTGGCGGTCGGAGTTTGTGACGGCCTCGGCTACGGCGATAACACGAAGGCGTCGGTGATTACCCGAGGTTTGGCCGAGACGGTCCGCCTCGGGGTCAACATGGGCGCCGATCCGATGACTTTCATGGGTCTTGCAGGCCTCGGTGATCTAGTGGCAACCTGCTCCTCGCCGTTGTCGCGTAACCGCACGTTCGGTGAGAAGTTGGGTCGCGGGTTGACCGTCGAGGAGATCATGGCGCAAACCCGCCAAGTCGCTGAGGGCGTGAAGTCGTGTACCTCAGTGGCCGAACTCGCCCATATGCACAACGTTGACATGCCCATTACCGATCACGTTCGTGCCCTCGTCGACGGCGAAATGACTCCCACCGAACTCGTCAACGCGCTGCTCGGCCGATCGACCAAACCCGAAACCCACTAACTCAACGGGTCAACGCGGACTCGATATCGGCCCAGAGGTCTTCGACGGCTTCGATGCCGACACTCAATCGGATTAGGCCAGCGGGAATCGTTTCGGCTTCGAGCTGGTGGCGACGGCGTCGTTCCCACGTTGATTCGACGCCGCCAAGACTGGTCGCGCAGGTAATCAACCCACTGGCCTCGGTCGTGGCCTGGGCATGACCGGCATCAGGCAGGATGAACGCGATCATCGTGCCAAAGCCCGGATAGCGGACTTCGGCAACTGCCGGGTGTTGCGCCAGTCGTTTGCTCAGTTCGAGCGCGTTCGCTTCGGCTTTGTCTAGCCGCACCGCAAGAGTTCGGATTCCACGAACCGCGAGGAAGCACTCCAAAGCTCCCGGAAGTGCGCCACGCTGGCTGCGATACAACCCAACGGCCTCGTGTAGTTCTTCGTCTTGGGTAACCACTGCGCCGAGGATCAGGTCGCTGTGACCGGCGAGAAGTTTCGATACCGAATGGACGACCACATCGGCGCCGTACTCCAGGGGGCGTTCACGCAGTGGCGTGCGGAAAGTGTTGTCCACGACGACGAGCGCGCCGGCAGCTTTGGCCGCCGGCACCAAAACTGACAGGTCGCCGACCTCCATCGCCGGGTTGGTGGGCGATTCCAGCCACACCAACGACGCGCCAGCGAACGCCTCAATTGACGCTTGGGTGTCGGATGGGTCGATTAACCGAAACTCCCACGGCCCCGAGCGAACCAAGTCGGTCGTGCCGTTGTAGCCGTGGCGCGGCAGAACGATCGTGGAACCGGCTGGCGCCTGATCTAGTACTGCGGCCGCCGCGGCTACTCCGGAGGAAAAAGCTAGCGCCGAGCCGCCTTCGAGTGCACCGATAGCGGACTCAAGGGACTCAAATGCCGGGTTGGAGAAGCGGCCATATTCGTGCTCACCGCCGGCGACGAACGCGCTAGCCAAGACGATGGGGGAGTTCAACGGCTCGCCGGGAGCCTTTGGCGGTCGACCTGCGGTGACCGCGAACGTTTCAGCCTGCATAGTTCCATGCTCGCAGGCCGGTAGGCTCGGGGGCGATGCGCACTACTCTTGCCGTCATCTTCGGCGGCCAATCCAGCGAACACGGAGTCTCCTGCCTGACCGCCAGGGAGGTGCTTGCCGCGATCGACCCTGAGCGATATGACGTAGTTCCAATCGGCATCACCACCGGCGGCCGTTGGGTTCAAGAGGACGCGAACTTCGGCGAGCTCGCGCCCGGCACTTTGCCTCAAGTGCGCGAAGACTTCCCGGACTTTTCGTGGGACCGGATCGGTGACCTAGACGTAGTTTTCCCGCTACTGCACGGCCCTTGGGGCGAAGACGGCACCATCCAAGGCCTGCTGGAAATGGCCGGAGTGCGATACGTCGGCGCTGGCGTGCTCGCGAGTTCGGTTGGAATGGACAAGCCTTTCACCAAGACGGTGTTTTCGGCCGCCGGCCTGCCACAGTTGCCATACGTCACCATTCAGGCCTGGGAATGGGATGCAAAACGAGACCGGGTCGAGGCCAGGATTCATGCGCTCGGCTTGCCAGTCTTCGTCAAGCCCGCTCGCGCCGGGTCGAGTTCGGGCGTCACCCCCGTTCACTCCTGGGACGAACTAACCGCGGCGGTCATGACGGCGCGTGAGTTCGACCCGAAAGTCATCGTCGAGTCGGCAGCTCACCAAAAGCGCGAAGTCGAATGCGCGGTCATTCAAGACGAGCGCGGGATGCCAATGGCCAGCGAAGTCGGCGAGATTGTTGTCGCCGCCGACACGAGCCACGAATACTACGATTTTGAGGCCAAATATCTAGATGGCACCAGCACGAACGTGGTGCCGGCTGAAATTAGTGAAACGGTACGTCAGCGGATTCGCGATTACGCGCTCCAAGCTTTCGACGCGATCGGTTGTGAAGGTTTGGCGCGGGTCGACTTCTTCCTAACCGACAGTGTCGACGGCGGCCTAGTGATCAACGAGATCAACACGATGCCTGGCTTCACGCCGTTCTCGATGTTCCCCAAGCTCTGGCAGGCTTCAGGGGTCGAATACGCCGAGTTGATCGATCGGTTGATTCAGGCGGCGTTGGCGCGCCCGACTGGCCTTCGTTAGATCCGTACGACCGGGCACGTCAACGTGCGAGTAATGCCCGGCACTTTCTGAATCTGCGAAACTACTAGCGAGCCGAGTTCATCAACCGAAGTTCCCTGCGCGCGCACGATCACGTCGTACGGCCCGGTGACGTCTTCGGAGAGTTCCACTCCGTCGATTTGAGCAATCTGCGTCGCGACCTCAGCGGCTTTGCCGACTTCAGTTTGCACGAGGATGTAAGCGTGAATAGCCATTTTGGGAGTCCTTTCATATGGCGGTGACACGCTACCGCAGAAACGCCTGCTCGGCCTGAGCGGCTGCGAGAATGGCGAAGTGAGCGGACAAACGATTTCAGAACTCGGCGAGTTCGGCCTGATCAAGTTGGTTACCGAAAAACTTGGCGCTAGCGACTACGTCTTGATCGGACCTGGCGACGACGCCGCTCACCTTGCCACCGCAGACGGCACCTTCGTGATAGCGACCGACCTGTTGATTGAGGGCCGACACTTTCGCCGCGACTGGTCCACCGCCACCGACATCGGCCGGAAGGCGGTCGCGGTCAACCTTTCTGACATAAATGCGATGGGCGGGGTGGCGACTGCTCTTGTTGTCGGGTTCGCCGCGCCTGGCGATCTGCCGGTCGACTGGGTTAAGGATTTGCTCAGCGGGATGGAAGCAGAATGCGCCAAGGTTGGCGCCCATATTGTCGGCGGCGACATGTCCGCGGCTGAACAGATCATCATCAGCATCACCGCATTGGGAGATGCGGAACGTCCAGTGAAACGTTCGGGGGCAAAAGCCGGCGACCAAGTCGCCTGCG
Source organism: Aeromicrobium sp. (assembly GCA_035401705.1). Classification (GTDB taxonomy): domain Bacteria; phylum Actinomycetota; class Actinomycetes; order Propionibacteriales; family Nocardioidaceae; genus Aeromicrobium. The sequence goes on along the minus strand of DAONBX010000001.1, from coordinate 52,652 downwards.
CCGGCACACTCGGACTCGCATCAGCTGGCTACGGCGCGCTGAGTCGCGGTTTCCGTTCGCCTAAGGCTGCCGTGGATGCCCATCGCGTCCCCACACCGCCGTACGCCGCGGGTCCGGCGGCCGCTGCCGCCGGGGCCACCGCGATGATCGACGTGAGTGACGGCTTGTTGGCAGATGCCGCCCACATCGCCAAAGCAAGCGACGTGGCCATCGACCTGGACCCGACACTTTTTGAAGTGCTCGAACCGATCGAAACCGTTGCCGGGGCGCTCGGTGGGGTCGATCCGCTTTCGTTCGTACTTACTGGCGGAGACGACTACGCGCTGGTGGCCACCTTCGCGCCGGACGTGACGCTGCCAGCGGGCTGGACCCGGATCGGGAAAGTGGCAGCCGGCAGCGGTGTCACGGTGGCCGGGGCGCCGTATGAAGGCGATCCGGGCCACCGCCACTGGACCTGAGCGCAGTTCAGTCCTGAATCCGGGCGAACGGAGCAGCGGCCTCAAGTTCGTAGGCCAACTCCAGCAGAGTTCGTTCCTCGCCGCTGTTTGCAGTGAAGTGGATACCCAGTGGCAGCCCGCGTGAATCTTGGCCAAGTGGCAGGCTGATCGCCGGACCACCGCTGGCGTTGTTCAGTGGGGTGTAGGCGACGTACTTGAGTAGGCGAGCGAAAGCCTCGTCGAAGTCCAGGCTCGGGTCTAGCCAGCCAATCTCGGGGGTGACGTGACCAAGAGTCGGGCTCATCACTAGGTCGAACCGGCTAAATATTCCGTCATATTTCGTCGCGGACTTGCGTAGGGCCACGATCGCTGCCGGGGTGCGCCAGAACGAGGTCCGGAACTCCTTTGCCAGGCCGTGGGTGAACGGATCGATCTTGTGCCGATCGAAGCCAGGAGCGATCGTCAGCGGTCCGGCATAGTTGATCGAGAAAGCCAAAAGCCGCCAGTACTGGACGAACTGCTGCTCAAATGCCCGGTCTATCGGGATCGGTATCGGTTCGACCTCGTGACCGAGGCTTTGGATCAGGTCGGCCGCGGCGGCAAGTTCGCGTTTGGTGTCGTCGTCTAGGGGAGTGCCCGAAAGCGTCTCGTCAACCAAGCCGATCCGCAGTCGGCGACTTGCTGGGCCCTCAACGAGGCCAACTCGGGGCATCTTGGCGACCGGGCGATACTTTTCGGCTGCGTCCAAGAACACTGCGGTGTCTCGGACCGAGCGGCTGAGAATGCCGTTGGAGACGATGTCGATCGGAGCCCCGTGCATAGCTTGCGCGGGGGCGACCCGGTCACGGCTGGGTTTCAACCCGACCAAGCCACACGATGCGGCCGGGATTCGGATTGAGCCGCCGCCGTCATTGCCGTGAGCGATCGGCACCGCGCCCGCGGCAACGAGTGCGGCCGATCCGCCAGAAGACGCGCCAGCGGAGAACTTAGGGTTCCACGGGTTGCGGGTTGGCTCGCGGTCCACGAATTCGGTTGAGGCAGTCAGGCCGAATGCGGGCAGGGTGCTGGTGCCGACGATGTTGACGCCGGTTGACAGGAACTGGTCGGTGAACTCTTCGCTCTTGGAAGCCGCGACGGCTGGAACGGCCGCCGAACCATGCTGGGTTGGCAGGCCCTTGAACGCGGTGTTGTTCTTGATCAGACTCGGCACGCCAGTAAACGGGCCGATCGGTAGGTATTCATCCTCGGCACGAACAGCCGCACGTGCTCGATCGTCGTGGACGATGCCGTTTATGACTGGATTCACTGCATCGATTCGGGCCAAAGTGGCTTCGAGTACCTCGGTACGGCTCAGTTCGCCAGCAGCGATGGCCTTTCCGATACCAACGGCATCAAGGTCGGCGAGGCAGTCATCTGAGAAAGCGTGGATACGGGTCACAAGGGTCAACAATAGACAACGGCGGCCCGAGGGCCGCCGTTGTTACGAATTTTCGATTCTGTTCAGCGCGAAACCTTGCCGGCCTTGAGGCAACCGGTGCAGACGTTAACCCGCTTTGGAGTGCCTTCAACGACGGCGCGGACGCGCTGGATGTTCGGATCGAAACGACGCTTGGTGCGTCGGTGCGAGTGGGACACGTTGTGGCCAAAGCCCGGTCCCTTGCCGCACACATCACAGACGGCTGCCATAGCTCGACTCCTGAAGATTGATTTTGGTGAATACAACCTCTCCACCATACCCGACGTGGCTAAGTGATTGGAAATCGACTCCTCGCTACTCTCTTCCCATGGCCTTACGGATCGACTCGGTGCGCTTTCGCGAATGGGCGCGACTGTGTCTTGAATCGCTGGCTGGCGTGCGCGACGAAATTGACGCGCTAAACGTGTTCCCGGTGCCAGACAGCGACACCGGCACGAACGCCTACTTTACTTTTGTTTCTGGCGTTGAGGCGTTGGAGCAACTTGACCTCGACGCTGACCCACTTGAGACGATGCGGGTTTTTGCCGAGGGTTTGTTGATTGGTGCTCGCGGAAACTGCGGCACGATCTTGGCTGAATTGGTCCGAGGGAGCCTGCGGGCGCTTCGGCTCAGCGCCGATGAACTCAACTCGCATGACATCGCTGACGCATTGGCGTCGGCGTCGGCCGCAGCTTATGCGGCAGTTGGCAAGCCGCAGGAGGGCACGATCCTGACCGTCGGGGCGGCTGCCGCGGCAGCGGCGCGCGAGGCGGCAGCTTCTGAGTCCGACCCGAAGCGAGTGTTCGATGCTGCGGCGACTGCGGCGCGGGAGGCGTTGGCGCTTACCCCGACGCAGTTGGACAAGCTTGCGCGAGCCGGCGTGGTCGATGCTGGTGGCCGCGCGCTGGTCGTCGTGCTGGACTCGGTTGCCTACTCGCTCACTGGGCGCCTGCCAAGTCCTCGGGCAGCGATGGTGCCGATTCCGATTCGCGACCTTGGCGCGGATCTGGACGAAGAAGGCCCGTCCTATGAAGTGATGTATCTACTTCGAGCCGACGACGAGCACATTGCGTCGCTGCGCGCTGCACTCGATCCGTTGGGCGATTCGTTGGTCGTCGTCGGGGGAGAGGGGCTTTGGAACGTCCACGTCCACGTCGACGACGTCGGCAAAGCCATTGAGGCCGGTATCGCCTTCGGCAGTCCGTTCAATATCCGGGTGACGCACTTCATCGAACAAGGCGTCGGCCGCAGCGCGGAGCCGGCCGGGCGGCTCATCCTCACGGCGGTTACCGGCCCCGGCCTAGCAGAGTTGTCGAATGATTCGGGCGCCCAGGCGCTTGAGTTTGGGCCAGACAAGACGCTGAGTGTGGCCGAAGTTTCGGCCGCGATCGAAGCATCAGGAGCGGCAGAAATCATCTGCCTACCTAACCGGGCCAGCCATATTTCCATGTTCGAGGCCGCAGCCGAAGGCGCTCGCAAGCGTGGCGTGCGCGTCGCGGTACTGCCAACAACAGTTCAGGTTCAGGGTCTGACGGCGCTTGCCGTACACGATCCGGGGCGTCCGTTTGACGTGGTCGTGGTGGCGATGTCCAACGCCGCCGGCGCAACTCGCCACGGCGCCGTAACTATCGCGAGCGAGGACGGCATCACCATGGCTGGGCCTTGCCGGGCCGGCGACGTCCTCGGCGTGGTCAACGGCGACTTCGCGGTGGTGGGTTCATCTCAAGTCGAGGTCGCGTTCGAGGTGCTGCAGCGACTTGATTTGGCCACCGCCGAACTGGTCACGATGGTGGTCGGGCGTGACGGCAGCGTTGCTGACTGCGAGGAAGTCAGCAAGCTAGTCGCCAAGGTGACCCCGCATGTCGACTTCGAGATTCTCGAGGGCGGTCAAGACACCTATCGGCTGTTCTTGGCGGTCGAATAGATGGTGGTTGATTTCGACACCCGACTGTCATCGGTGATCGGCGATTCGGCCAAGAAACTGGAAAAAGCCTTCGGCTATCGCACGGTCGGTGACTTGTTGCGGCATTTCCCCAGGCGCTATATCGATCTAAACCATCCGGACAGTTTCGACTCGCTTGAACCTGGCCAAGTGGTCGTGTTTGTGGCGACCGTCCAAGCAGTTCGCAAACTATCCTTTCGGAACAATCCGCGAAAGTTCCGCGTCGTGGTGACCCTGTCGGATGGGCGCGACACGATGGAGGCGGTCTTTTTCAACCAGTACGCCGTCACCAAAACTCCAGTTGGCAGTCAGCAACTTCTCTCTGGCGAGGTGTCGGTCTATCAGGGTTCGTTGCAGTTGGCCTCACCGCAAATGCGAGAACTTACCGCAGGTCAGACTCTCGCCGACTTGGGCCGCGGCGGTTCGGTGCTGCCGATCTATCCGGCGGCCGCCGGGCTGACTTCGTGGGAGATCGAACGATCCATCCAACTTGCACTCGACGTGGTGGACCGGATCGCCGACCCGATCCCACCGGCGGTCCGCGAATCACACAAGTTCATCTCCGGCGCTAAGGCATACGAACTGATCCATCGCCCGTTGAGCACCAAAGACTGGGTGATGGCGCAAAAGCGCCTGCGGTTTGAAGAGGCTTTCGAAGTCCAAGCGGTGTTCGCCAAGCGACGGTTGGCGTCAAAGGCGCGCCGGGCCGTACCGAGAGCGCTAAGAACCGGCGGAATTCGAACCGAGTTCGAACAGCGACTGCCGTTCACGCTCACTGCGGGCCAACGCGAGGTGCTTGACGAACTCAGCAGCGACCTTGCCTCCGCCCACCCGATGAACCGACTTCTGCAAGGTGAGGTCGGCTCGGGAAAGACGATCGTGGCGTTGTTGGCGATGCTTCAGGTCGTCGACGCCGGTGGCCAGGCGGTCTTGCTGGCGCCCACCGAAGTGCTCGCCACGCAGCATCACCGTGGCATCGAGCGGCTTCTCGGCGATTTGGCCTCAGCCGGGATGCTCGGCGGGTCCGAACACGCGACCGTCGTTCGGCTACTCACCGGCTCAACACCGGCCAAGAGCAAGAAGGCGGCGCTGCTCGATATCGCTTCGGGTCAGGCCGGAATCGTAATCGGCACGCATGCTTTGTTGGAGCCGACAGTGCAGTTCGCTGAACTTGGTCTGGTGGTGATCGACGAACAGCACCGATTCGGTGTCGAGCAACGCGCCGCGTTGACGGACCGCACTACAGCGGCCGGCGGCGACAGCCCACACGTATTGGTGATGACTGCGACGCCAATCCCGCGAACGATCGCGATGACGGTTTTTGGCGACTTAGACGTGTCGACGTTGCGCGAACTGCCGGCCGGGCGACTGCCAATCCAGTCGACGGTCGTGCCACTGGCCGAACAGCCAAGTTGGCTGGATCGGGCCTGGACTCGCGTGCGCGAGGAGGTGGCGAGCGGCCGGCAAGGGTATGTGGTCGTGTCGCGAATTGGCGATGGCGAGACCGCCAGCGACGAGGTAGCCGAGTTCGCCGACCAGGACGACACCGAGAACCGCTCGCCCACCACTGGCTTGGTTGAACTTGCCGACGCGCTGTCCACTGGCCCGTTAGCGGGTCTGCGGTTGGGGCGTCTGCACGGCCGGATGTCGACCGAGGAGAAAGACGAAACGATGGCGGCGTTTGCGGCCGGCAACATTGATGTCTTGGTGGCGACCACAGTCGTCGAGGTGGGCGTGGACGTGCCAAATGCCACCGTGATGATCGTCTATGACGCTGACCGGTTCGGCGTCTCGCAGTTGCACCAGTTGCGCGGCAGAGTCGGTCGCGGCTCCCATCCGGGCTTGTGCCTGCTGGTCACCGGCGCTGAGGCCGGCAGTGCCGCCCGCATCCGCCTTGACGCGGTAGCAGCGAGCACCGATGGGTTTGAGCTTTCCAAACTTGATGTCGAACTTCGCCGTGAGGGTGATGTGTTAGGCGCGCGCCAGTCCGGAGTCCGGTCCAGCCTTCGACTGTTGTCGGTGGTTCGCGACGTCGACATCATCGCCGATGCCCGCGAGTCCGCCTTGGCAGTCATCGAGTCGGGTGAGATTCCAGCTGATCTGGCCGCTTCGATGGCCCGGCTTGAAGAGTCCGAACGCGCCGACTATTTGGAGCGAACATGACCAGAGTTATTTCGGGAAAATGGGGCGGCCGCCGACTCCAAACGCCAGCGGGGGACAAAACCAGGCCAACCTCGGATCGTGTTCGGGAGGCAGCGTTTAGCTCGCTTGGGTCGCTTTTGGGCGGATTTGATGGACTGCGAGTACTGGACCTGTTTGCCGGCTCCGGCGCGCTGGCGTTTGAGGCCTTGTCGCGTGGCGCGGCGCACGCGGACTTGATCGAGGCCGACGCCAAAGTTGTGGCGGTAATCAAGCGAAACGCCGAAATTCTTGAGGCATCGGTGCGAGTTCACCGCACTAGCGCCGAAAAATTTGTTGAACACGCGACTGGTCCTTGGGATCTGGTTTTCATCGATCCGCCATATGCGATGGCAACTGCTGAAGTGTCTGCCCTGGTGGCCCAATTGCGACCGTCGCTTTCTGAGGGCGCGCTGGTGGTGGTCGAACGGTCGCGTCGAGACCCGTTCATTTGGCCGGAAAACTTTGAAGCAGTTCGCGACAAGGCATACGGCGAGACGCAACTTTGGTACGGTCGCTGACATGACCCGCGTCGTGTGCCCCGGCTCCTTCGATCCACTGACCAACGGCCACCTCGACATCATCGAGCGTGCTTCGTTCTTGTTCGACGAGGTGGTAGTCGTCGTCCTAGTAAACGATTCCAAAAAAGGCCTGTTCCCCACTGAGCAGCGACTCGAGTTGATCGCTGGGGCGACCGCAGAGATGGAGAACGTCACCCTCGACTCTTACGCCGGCCTGCTGGTCGATTACTGCGCTCAAAATGATGTGCAGGCGATTGCCAAGGGTCTTCGTGCGGTTTCGGATTTTGATTACGAACTTCAGATGGCACAAATGAACGGAAACTTGACCGGGATCGACACGGTGTTTATTCCGACGTCGCCTGAATACACGTTTATCGCCTCGAGTCTGGTCAAGGAAGTGGCCAAACACGGCGGCGACGTAAACGGTCTAGTGCCGCGCAATGTGCTGACGGCACTCGACGAAGCCTTCGGACACTGACCGCGATTGGCTTTGCGTGGGGACGCCGGGCTAAGATGTTCCTTGGCCTGTTTTCAGGCCGTGGTTTTTTGGTGCACACGATGAAGGGCTTGCAGTGACTTCCGGACCGCTGGTGCTCGACACTCATGAATTGGGTCGTCAGCCTGGCAGCGAAAAGTCCTATGAGTTAACAGTCGATGCGCCAGCTGATCTCGGCTTGGACGTGCTCGGAGTTCCAGAAGGTTCGCCCGTCGAATTGCAGTTGCGGCTCGAAGCCGTGATGGACGGCGTTCTGGTTACCGGGAGCGTGTCGGCCCATGTTGTTGGAGAGTGTGTTCGTTGTTTGGTCCGGATCGAGGAAGACCTCGAAGCTGACTTCACCGAACTGTACTTCTACGATGACCCGGGCGAAGACGAACTGACCCTTGAGGAAGACTTGCTCGACCTTGAGCCCGTGCTGCGGGACGCGGTAGTGTTCGCACTTCCGCAAAATCCGTTGTGTGGTCTGAACTGTCCGGGACTGTGCCCTGAATGTGGGGTCCGGCTCGCGGACGATCCAGATCACACACACGGTGAGGCGATCGACCCCCGGTGGTCGGCGCTTACCGAATTGACCGAACGACCTGAGGAGTAGACGTGGCAGTCCCGAAGCGGAAGATGTCGCGAAGCAACACCCGTCACCGCCGTTCGGCGTGGAAGACGACGGTTGTTGCCACAGTCGAATGTGCCAACCCGGCGTGCAGCGCCAAGGTGGTCTCGCACCGCGCTTGTGCCGAATGCGGCCAGTACGGCGCTCGCGGCGAGCGTCGACAGGTTCTCTGACCTGTTCGACGTGCCCGATCTAGCGGCACTAAGCGAGGTACTCGGGGTTCCAGACTTGGACCCCGAGCTACTTCGTCATTCCCTGACCCATCGCTCTTTTTCGTATGAGAACGGTCAGATCCCTAACAACGAGCGCCTCGAGTTCTTGGGCGACTCAGTTCTGGGCTTGGTTGTCACTGACGCCTTGTTCACTGGGCATCCTGACCTGCCCGAAGGCCAACTCGCGAAGCTTCGCGCAGCCGTCGTTAGCGCTAAAGCACTCGCCGAAGTTGCCCGAACTCTTGGTCTGGGCGACCACATTTTGCTCGGCCGCGGAGAAGACGCCTCTGGCGGTCGCGAAAAGCCCTCGATCCTGTCCGACTGCCTCGAAGCAGTTTTGGGTGCAGTTTTCGTACAGTTCGGTATTGAGCGCGCGAGCGAAGTAATCCACGCGATCTTTGACCCGGTAATTGCTGTTGCCGCAGAACTTGGTGCCGGCCTGGACTGGAAAACCTCGCTGCAGGAAATTTCGGCCCAAAACGGTACCGGGGTTCCGTCCTACTCGGTCGAGTCAACCGGACCAGACCACGAAAAGACCTTCACCGCTACGGTGACCTTAGGCGACTTGGTCTATTCGGGCGGGATCGGCCGGTCGAAGAAGGACGCCGAACAGATGGTCGCTGAGATCGCCTGGCGGCAGATTTCTGGCGAGCCTGCCGGTGTCTGAGGCCGCCCATGCCTGAGTTGCCCGAAGTAGAAGTTGTTCGTCGCGGCCTTAACGATTTTGTGGTCGGTCGCCGGATCGCTGACGTCACCGTCATGGACGTTCGGTCGGTGCGCCGTCACGAACTAGGTGCGGCCAACTTCATCGACCAGACAACTGGACGTACGGTCCAGGCTGTGCGCCGCAGGGGAAAGTACCTATGGTTGGTACTCGATGACGGTTCGTCGATTCTGACCCATTTGGGCATGAGTGGCCAGGCCCTGATCGCAAAACCGCAGGTGCCAGATCCTCGTCATTTGCGCATCCGTTTCACGCTTGATGACGGAAACGAATTGCGCTTCGTCGATCAGCGAATTTTTGGGGGGATGTTCGTCGGCGAGGGTGACCCCCCGGCCGAGATCTCCCACATCGCGCCAGATCCGCTGGATGTCGCCTTTGATGACACGGATTTTGTGCAGCGCCTGCGCGCGAAAAGGACCGGGGTCAAGCGAGCCATTCTTGATCAGAAACTGGTCTCTGGGGTGGGCAACATTTACGCCGACGAGGCGCTATGGCGTTCGCGACTGCATTACGCCCGCGAATCGAACACCCTGTCAAAGGCCAAGGGACTCGAGTTGATCGGGCATCTTCGCGAGGTGATGACCGAGGCGTTGGCTCAGGGCGGAACGTCATTTGACGCGCTGTATGTGAACGTCAATGGTGAGTCCGGCTACTTCGAGCGTTCGCTGGCCGCCTATGGCCGCGAGGGTGAACCCTGCGATCGTTGCGGCACGCCGATCGTGCGCGAGCCGTTCGCTGGTCGATCCTCGCACTTCTGCCCCCGCTGCCAGCGGAAGCGGTGAACCGCGAGTTCCCCGCGGCGATGTCGAATACATGCTTGTGCATGTGATCTTGATGAAGCCATCTTCGAAGCATGGCCATGATTCAAGTTCGCAATGTGCCAGAGGAGTTGCATCGACAGCTCAAGATCCGTGCTGCGGCCGAGGGGATTACCCTTTCGGAGTTTGCGCTCGGTGAGCTACGTCGAGCGGCAGCGCGCCCGGGTTTGAATGAGCTTCGAGCGCGACTTGCGGCCCGACCGGCCAATGAATACAACGGTGAGACAGCCGCTGAATCGGTACGGACTGAACGCGAGACGCGGTGATTATTCTCGACACTTCAGCCGTGATTGAGTTTCTGCTCGCATTGCCCAAAGCGAAGCAAGTGCAGGCGTGTGTAGAGCGGGTCGATTGGCAAATCGCTGCGCCTGAGCTGTTGGGGGTAGAAGTGCTCCACGTTTTGCGTCGCTCCGACCTTTTGGTTGGTCGCACCGGTGAGCAGTGCCAGAAGTGCAGCATCTCGATCCGCCGCATCATGATCGGCGGGGGAACCTCGCACTTCTGCCCACGCTGTCAGTGGCGGTGGGCGGCCTGCTTCGATTCTCGCTTGGGTGTTGACGATGCGCGCTCGTTAGGATGGCTGGATGCCTGCGGCTCACGGTTCTCGCCCACCCCTTGACTCCGGCATCTCTGCCGCGGAGTTCCAGCGCTGGTACTGGCTGAAGGAGGAACTGGCGAATTTCGCTAGGTCGCTCGGCATCCGCTCCACCGGCGGCAAGGAACTACTGGCAGCCCGAATCGCCGCAAGGCTCGACGGGCGCGAGTTCTCGGAGCCCGCTGTGTCGAAACGTACCGGAGGGCCTCAACTCTCAGGCCCGCTCTCTCCTGACACAGTGGTCCCGGCGAACCAGCGGTGCAGCCAGATCGTGCGCGCTTGGATGAGCGAGCAAGTCGGGGATGGATTCCACTTCGATGCCGAGATGCGAGCTTTCTTCGCGGAGTCGGACGGTACCCTGACGATGCAGGATGCGCTCGACCGCTGGCGCGCGACCCGAGGCCAGGGTCAGCGCGGCATCGACCCCCAATTCGAGTACAACCGCTTCACGCGCGCGTGGCACGAATCTCACCCCGACGGCAACCGTGACGAACTGATGGCAGCGTGGCAGGCCTACCGTGCGAGCCCGTTGGATGAGCGGGGTCGGGCGTAGGCGCAACCCCAATCTGGAAGTGGCGTAAGCGGTTCGATTCAGGTTACGGGTGAAATGTCGGGCTGAAAGCGGGCGGAGGTCGCCTCATCCCACATCTCCTGGAGCACATTGGGGCCGGCTCCCGAGAGCAGCGCTTCGGTATCAAGTTTCGGATGTAGCTTGTCAAGACGCACCGTCTTGGCGCCGTCGATACGCGTAAAGAAGTGCCTGGGGCTGAGCTCATTGGTGTGTTCCATGCCGGCAGAGGCAATCATCTCGGCCAGTGCGTGAACGGTGTTCTTGTGAAACCCCTGCACCCTTATCGACTTATCCTCAACGACCAGTGCGCGCTGCAGCTTGGGGTCCTGCGTGGCCACACCGACCGGGCACCTATTGGTGTCGCACAGCTGCGCTTGGATACATCCGACAGCGAACATGAAGCCACGCGCGGTGTTCACCCAGTCAGCGCCCAGGCTCAGTACGCGCGCTATCGCTGCGGCTGTGACCATCTTGCCGCTGGCGCCAACTTTGATGCGATCGCGAACCCCGGCGCCAACGAGCGTGTCGTGAACCGTGCGCAGGCCTTCAAGTAGCGGGGCACCCATTGAGTCAGAAAATTCGAGCGGGGCGGCACCGGTGCCGCCCTCACCGCCATCGACAACAATAAAGTCGACGTAGATGTCCGTCTGGATCATTGCTTTGACGATCGCCATAAATTCACGGGGGTCGCCGATGCAGATCTTAAATCCGATCGGTTTACCGCCCGAAAGCTCACGCAGCTGCGCAATGAACGAACACATCTCGACGGGGGTGGCGAATGCTGGGTGGTAGGTGGGGGAGAGACAATCTTTGCCTTGCTCCACAAGACGCGTCTCTGCTATTTCCTTGCTGACTTTAGCGCCGGGCAAAATGCCACCGTGGCCCGGCTTTGCGCCCTGAGAAAGCTTGATCTCGATCATCTTGACTTGGTCGAGTGTTGCTGTTTGTTGAAAGAGTTCGGGTGAGAAACTTCCATCTCGGTTACGCGCCCCAAAATACCCAGTGCCGAGCTGCCAAATGAGATCTCCTCCGCCTGCCCGATGATGTGGCGATAGGCCACCCTCGCCAGTGTCATGTGCGAACCTGCCCATCTTCGCGCCCGTATTCATCGCCTTGATGGCGTTTGCGCTGAGCGCACCGAAACTCATGGCAGAGATGTTCAAGATTGACGCGTTATATGGTTTGCTGCATTGCGGCCCGCCAATATTGATGCGCAGTGCCGCGACCGGATCCTGGGGAACTGGCTTGGTGGAGATTGAGTGCGCCAGATAGGTGTAGCCATCGGCATACACATCCAGCTCCGTGCCGAACGGCTTGGTGTCGCGGACTGACTTTGAGCGGCGGTAGACCAGCGAGCGCGTATCACGGCCAAAGGGCCGCCCGTCTTCATCGTTCTCGACAAAGTACTGATGCAGCTCGGGCCCCACTCCCTCGAGCAGGTAACGCAGGTGCGCAATCACCGGGAAATTGCGCAGGATACTGTGCCGCCTCTGCGAGACATCGTAGAGGCCGATAAGCGCGAGCGGCACGAACAAAACCTCAAGCCAGAACAACCACGACGAAACAAACAAACCGAGCCCGACGAACGCCAGCGCCAAGACGATGCTCGCCCACCAGATTTTGCGACCAACGCTTTCCATCATGATGTATCTCCCGTGAAGCATGAAAGTGGTTCAGGTGTGACGCATTGAATCCGCAGCCTACAGCTCAGCAGAAACGGGACTGCCCAGACTTTGGCTGACCTGTGTGGATTTCGTCACTGGGAGGATGTCGACCATGCGCAAGCGGTATTCCAAGGAGTTCCGCGATGATGTCGTGGCCGCCGCGGAACCAATAGACGAGGTCTCGTTCCGTAGGCTGAGGCCGTGCAAATCCTTCGATACCGCTCATTCGCAACCTCTCATGGCGGAGGGAACCCGGCCGGTGTCGTCTTGGACTCATCAGGGTTGTCTGCGGACCAGATGCTGACGGTAGCCGCCGACGTCGGGTACAGCGAGACCGCATTCCTGACGCCAATCAGCGAGCGGGAATACCAGATCCGCTATTTCAGCCCCGAAGCCGAAGTCGACTTTTGTGGCCACGCGACGGTCGCGGCTTCGATAGCGATTGCTGAGACCGTCAGTGGCGTCGGGGACCTGCTGCTGCACACCAAGGTGGGCCCGATCGAGGTTTCGGTGCACGACAGCGATGCCGGGCTAACGGCGACCCTGACTTCGGTGGTCCCAAAGACCGCGGAGCTAAGGAAGTTGCCCGAACTGCTCGGCCTGCTCGACTGGGACGAAAGCGACCTTGACCCGAACCTGCCAGCTGGGTTGGCTTTTGCTGGGCTTTGGCATCCGATCGTTTGGGCGCGCACACGCGAGCGGCTCGCCGAACTCGATTACGACTTCACCGGGCTAAAAGAGCTGATGCGAAGCCAAGGTTGGGGGACGGTCAGCCTGTTGTTTCGCGAGTCGGGGTCACTCATTCATTCGCGCAACGCCTTCGCCGTTGGCGGGGTCGTCGAGGACCCGGCAACTGGGGCCGCAGCTGCGGCATTGGGCGGTTACTTGCGATCACACGACCGGCTGCCGGCCGACGGCCGCTTCAGCGTGCGTCAAGGCGAAGACATGGGTCAGCCTTGCCTGCTTGAGGTCGATGCCAGCGGCCTCGGCGGAGTCCAAGTTGGCGGCCTAGCCACTTCGATTTGACCCAAACGACTCAAGCGGCGCAACTCGTCACCCTCGGTCGCTATCGTGGCCGCGTGGAGCCCTACGCGAAAGAAGCCAAAGAGCGATTCGTAACCGAACCGCAAAAGCGGCCAGGTAGAACCGCATTCGAGCGCGACCGCGCGCGGATTTTGCACTCTTCGGCCCTTCGCCGGTTGGCGGGCAAAACCCAAGTGATGGGTGCGGGCACCGACGATTTTGTCCGGAACCGACTGACCCACTCGCTTGAGGTCGCTCAAGTCGCCCGAGAACTTGGCAAGAGTCTGGGTTGTGATCCCGAGATCGTCGACTCGGCCGCGTTGTCGCACGACCTCGGCCATCCGCCGTTTGGGCACAACGGAGAGGTCGCCCTAAATCAGGTTGCTGGCTCGATTGGTGGTTTCGAGGGGAACGCCCAAACCCTGCGGATCCTGTCGCGGCTGGAGGCCAAGACGGTCGACGCCAACGGGCACAGCGTGGGTCTGAATCTGACGAGGGCGACGTTGTCGTCGTGCGTAAAGTACCCGTGGGGTCGCGGCGAGCGCGACACGGTCAAGTTCGGCGTTTACAAAGATGATCGCCCAGTTTTCGACTGGCTGGCCACTGGGGGCAAGTTGACCATCGAGGCCCAGGTGATGGACCTTTCTGACGACATCGCCTATTCGGTGCACGATATTGAGGACGGTGTCGTTGGCGGTTGGCTTGGCCTTGATGGCGAACTCGACGAAGTGGCCGCCTGGCGCGTGACTCGAGACTGGTATGACGCCACCGCCACCGACGATCAACTAAGTGCGGCCTTGGAACGGCTGACTAACTTGCCAGAGTGGCCGACTGAACCGTTCACGGGCGAGCGCGAGTCGCTCGCCGTACTCAAGAGCCTCACCAGCGCGCTAATTGGCCGGTTCGCGGCCGCCGCCTACGAAGCGACGGTGCAACGCTGGGGGAGCGGCCCGCTGGTCCGTTACGGCGCGAATCTGGAAGTCCCAGCCGGCACGCTCGACGAAATCAATGTGCTCAAGTCTCTGGCCGCGCACCACATCATGCGCGCGGACCTACGAGTCAAGGACTTAGCGAATCAGCGTGAACTGCTCACCGGACTGGTGGCGCATCTGCGGCTCAAGGGCGAGGACCAACTGGAGCCCGAGTTCGCCGCCGACTTCGCGGCAACCGAGTCCGACAGTGACCGACTTCGAGTGATCGTCGACCAAGTTGCGAGCCTCACCGATGCTTCGGCGGTTGCTTGGGCAAGGCGGCTATTGGGTTGAGGTCAACTCACCTACCGGTCGGGTCGTAGGATCACGCCATGGCGCTGATCAAAGACGAGGACATTCAACTTGTCCGCGAACGCGCCCGAATCGACGAAGTAGTCGAGCAGTACGTCACCTTGCGAAACGCTGGCGGTGGCGCCCAAAAAGGCCTGTGCCCATTCCACGACGAGAAGACACCGTCGTTCAACGTGCGGCCCGCACAGGGTTTCTATCACTGCTTCGGCTGCAACGCCGGCGGCGATTCGATCAAGTTCCTGATGGAAATCGAGGGACTGAGTTTCGCCGAGGCCGTTGAGCGGTTGGCTGACAAGTACGGAATCCAACTGCGCTACGAGGACACGGGTGCGCCCACTGGCCCGCGCCGCGATCCTGGTCAACGCCAGCGACTGCTGCTGGCGCACAAACTCGCTGCAGCTTTCTACAGCGAGCAACTTGCCTCGTCGGGCGAAGCCGCACCTGGGCGCCAGTTCGTCACCGACCGAGGCTTCAACCAGGCGGCCGCCGAGATCTTTTCAATGGGCTGGGCGCCAAAGTCTGGCCGGGCCTTGGGCGAGCACCTGTTGGGTAAAGGTTTCAGTGAAGAAGAACTGATCATCGGCGGGCTGGCCAGAAAGTCTGCCCGGGGATTGTTCGACGCCTTCCAAGGACGACTCTTGTGGCCGATCAAGGAGATCTCCGGCGAGGTCGTCGGTTTCGGGGCACGCAAAATGTTCGACGAGGACTTCATGTCGGGCAAGTACGTGAACACTTCAGAGACGCCGATCTACAAGAAGACTCAGGCGCTCTATGGGCTCGATCTGGCCCGCGACCCGATCCGCAAACAAAGCCAAGCAGTCGTCGTCGAGGGCTATACCGACGTGATGGCCTGCCATCAGGCTGGGGTGCTGACCGCGGTGGCCACTTGCGGCACTGCCTTCGGCGAAGGGCACGCGCGGGTGATTCGCCGGCTAATGCTCGATCACGATGCTTTCCACGGCGAGGTGATCTTCACCTTCGATGGTGACGCGGCTGGCCAGGCAGCAGCGGTCAAGTCTTTTGAGAACGACCAAGAGTTCTCCGGTCAGACGTATGTGGCGATCGAATCAACGGGGCTGGATCCTTGCGACCTGCGGTTGAAGGCCGGCGATGAGGCGGTTCGGGAGTTGGTTTCTTCGCGGATCCCGCTGTACCGGTTCGTACTTGAAAACACGCTGTCGCGCTATGACCTAGACCGCGGCGACCAGCGCGTCGATGCGGTTCGCGAAGCGGTCCTACTAGCGTCGTCGATTCGAGACACCTCCAAAGTTGACGCGTTCTTGCGCGAAATCGCTACCCGCGCGGGCGTTGACGTTGACCTGGTGCGCCAAGAGCACGCCAAGGCGGCGAAAGCTCCAGTCAAGCCCGTCTCGACTCGTCAAACCCGCGAGGCTCCCGCCACGGTACCGGCGCCACCGCCAGCAGAATTCGCAAATTTTGGTGCGCCCCAATTCGCTGACGAACGAGAGGCACTCAAAGCGCTAGCCCAGTTCCCGCAGGCCGCAGCCGAGGTGGCCGGTGAACTAGTTGAGGAAGATTTTGCGCATCCAATCTCGCGCGAAATCTGGCGCAAGATGACTGCCGTGGGAATCCCGAGCCAGGCCGATCCGGCTTGGCTGCCTGCGGTGTCTGATGCGCTCGCAAGTGATGACCTTCGGCGCATTCTTTCGGTGGCCGCGATCGAACCGATGCATGCTTCGGCCCAAGGCGCGGCCAAGGTCGTGCCGGCGGTCCTTGGCAGGCTTCAAGAACTGGCGATAGTCCGTCAGATCGCCGAGGTTAAGTCCAAACTTGTTCGCGTAGATCCCAGTGACCCAAGTGGCGAAGCGAGCGAGTTGGCGACCGAGTTGTTTGCCCTTGAGCAGCGTCGGCGAGACCTGCGCACCCGAATCTTGGGCGTGGGCACCAACTGACCTGTGGGTGGGCGGATCGGTTCCACAAGCGGTCAAATGCCACTTTCGGTTGCCAGCGGTCGACCGCGACGCTTCACGCATGTCCCCATTCGTTTCCAACGCCCTCGCCCAAGCCCCCCTTCCTGCAGACGTCGAGTTTGAACTGGCTCAACAGGCCGCAGCCGGCGATGCTGCGGCCCGCGAGGAGTTGATCTGTGCGGGGCTTCGGCTGGTGGTGCTGCACGGTCTTCGGCTAGGTCATCGAGGAGAGGCGCTTGAGGAGGCAGTTGCCGCTGGTACCGAGGGGCTCATCTGTGCTGTTGATCGGTTTGATCCGACTCGTGGCACGCGACTGGCCACCTACGCTTGGCAGTGGATCGCGCGAGCGATGATGCCTGCGCACAACTTGGCCACATTTCCAGATTTCGCCGATCGCAGTCATGCCAATACGGCGGGCTCTTCGCTGCTAGCCGAACTGCCGCCCGAGCAGGCCAAAGTGCTTGGTTTGCGGTTCGGTCTGCTCACGGCAGACGGTCTCGGGCTGACGATTCGTGAGGTTTCTCAGCAGTTGAGGCTCTCGCATTGGCAGGTTCGTCAGCTTGAAGCCAAGGCCCTTTCCCGTCTTCGTAGACGAGTTGATAGAGTTGGTTGCCGTGCTCCTGTAGTGGGGGCCGATCCCCTGTAGCTCAATTGGCAGAGCATTCGACTGTTAATCGAAGGGTTGCTGGTTCGAGTCCAGCCGGGGGAGCAGGAAAGGCCCGTCTCAGTGGAAAAATTCGCTGCAGGCGGGCCTTCTGCATTCACCAACCGCGGGGCTTGTACGCTCGTAGCGCGACGGGGAGGTAGCTCAGCCGGTTAGAGCAAGGGACTCATAATCCCTGGGTCGTGGGTTCGAGCCCCACCCTCCCTACCATCGCAACCTTTATCGGCCCGCCTCCTTGTCGTCGGCGAGTTCATGGTTCACAATGGAACAGGTATCACCCGAGATCGCTGGGGAAGGCGCACCTAGGGAGGTACCTAATGAATACGGTCCAAGCAGGCACCCCGCTGACGCGTGGTGTCATCTTTGTTCACTCCGCACCGTCTGCGCTTTGTGCGCATGTGGAGTGGGCGGTTGCTGGCGTGCTCGGCGGCAAAGTCGATATGGCGTGGACTGCCCAGCCGGCCGAACCTGGTTCGCACCGTGCCGAACTCTCTTGGCAGGCACCGGTGGGAACTGCCGCAACCATCGCCTCGACGTTGCGCGGTTGGGATCTGCTTCGGTTCGAAGTCACCGAAGAGCCGACGGCAGTCAGCGAAGGCGCACGATACTCATTTACGCCGACCCTAGGCATCTTCCACGCGATGACTGGGCTTCACGGCGACATCGTGATCCCCGAAGACCGCATTCGGGCGTTTCGAGTCAAGGCGGCCCAAGGCGAAATCACGATGGAACAGGCTCTCGACGGACTACTTGGCGTCGACTGGGACGAGGAACTAGAGACGTTCCGTCACGCAGGCGAAGGCGCACCAGTGCGCTGGCTGCATCAGGTGATCTGAGCGGCCTCAGCCGATCGTCACCGTCACGGCGGGGGTCTTCTGCTTCGTTTCGGGGTCGATCACCCGGAAAGTGCGTTCGCCGGTGCGCGAGGTCCAGATCTTCGTTTCAAAGCGACCGCCATCGGCCGCGACCAACTGAACTGGGAATTCGTCCCACGGCCCGCTCTTGCCGTCCTGCACTTCGATGATCAGCACCGTGCCGTCTGCAGACTCTGGCAGGCGTCCGGCAATCGTGAACCGCTCACCGGGCGCGACTGGTGAGGAGATTTTGTCTAGTTCCGGTTGCGGTGCAGCGTCCGGGGGAGCTTGGGTTGTCGGCTCGGGAGTCGGTGTGGGGGTCGTCTCAACGGTCTCCTCGGCCGAAGCAAGCGGCGGCAAATCGGCGGAGGTGAAGCCGGTTGCGGTCAAACCCCCGGCGGCCAGCAAGCCAAACCCGATACCTAAGCCTGCGCCGACCAGCGCAAGCCCAAGGCCAACCCTGATTGCGCGGCTCTTGGCGTGGGAATCGTCAGTCACGCGACGAGTCTACGCATGTGCCAACGAAACACCGAGTCCGTCTATTAGGCTGTACCAATGGTGCTGACCCCGGAGCACAGTTCGCTGGACGATATCAATTACGTAGTCGTCCACGGCTATCGCCGTGCCTATCGCGTTCGTGGAGCTGGACCGCCGTTACTGCTTATTCACGGTCTCGCCTGTGACTCCACCACCTGGCTGCCGGTCATGGACCAACTTGCTGAGCATTTCACGGTAATTGCGCCTGATTTGTTGGGTCACGGTGAGTCAGACAAGCCTAACGCCGACTACTCGCTCGGCGGCTTCGCCAACGGCATGCGCGATCTGTTGACCATCTTGGGAATCGACAAGGTAACCGTGGTCGGTCATAGTTTCGGTGGCGGCGTGGCAATGCAGTTTGCCTACCAGTTCCCCGAGCGCACGGAGCGTGTCGTGCTGGTCTCCACTGGCGGACTCGGTCACGAAGTCACGCCGCTGATTCGGGCACTGACGCTGCCCGGCGTCGGACTCGCTTTGCGCGTGGCGACTATTCGACCAGTGCGAGGCCCGGTAAAGACCGCGATGCGAACAATTGCCAAAGCACCCTTGCCCTTGGTCAAAGATCTTGATGAGGTGGCTGATGTCTATGAGCGTCTCGCTGATCCGGCGCAGAGCCTAGCGATTCGCCGACTTACCAGAACAGTGCTGGACTGGCGGGGCCAGTTCGTAACCATGTCGGATCGGGCGTACTTGGCCAAACTCATGCCGATCATGGTCATTTGGGGACGAGACGACGTCGTGATCCCGGTCGACCACGCGCAAAAGCTGCCTTCCCTGGAAAACTCTCAGGTATTCGTCTTCGATCGAGCAGGGCATTTTCCGCACAAAGACCACCCCGAGGACTTCTCGCGACTCTTGGTCGACTTTTGCCAATCGCAGCCGCCAGCGGCCTACCACCGTGGTAAATGGCGCCGGTTGCTTACCCGCGGTGATCAGGCAGGGTTGGCGACCGTGGAGCTTGCTGAGCCATCGCCAGCGTCATCGCCTTCGGCCGTTAGCTGAACTTTGTGATGCTTCTGATGCCAGAAGCCGTTTCCGGTGGCCCAGCCGCCTAGGGCCACTGAAATCCAACCGATAAATGCGCCGGCGACGTCGTCGGCGATGAAATGCCAACCGAAGTAGACGGTCGCGATGACGGTCAGGACGAAATAGACCCAAGCGACAATCTGCGCCCACTTTGCTTGGTCAGTGCGCTGGAAAAACAACACCGCGGTGAAGGTGACCGAAACGTGAAGTGACGCGAATGCGGCGATGCCCCAAATCGGCGCCTGGGTTGGGTTTTCCAGGTTCTGCGCCGCGTTTACGAACAGCGAATACTGCAAATTCGTTACGCCGGTATCGGGCAGGTCGGCGAACATCGACGGACTCGAATATGCCGGTCCCAGCGACGGGAAAATGTAGTAACTAATCGTGCCGAGCACCCAGTTGAGCGACAAGGTGGTCGCATACCAGGCGCCGAGCGAGTAGTCGCGATTGAGCACCAAGAAAGCACCCAAAGTCAACGGAATCAACATCAGGTAACTGACATAGACCGTAGCCAAGACCTGCGCCGAGATGCCCGTACCAAGCAGGTCGTGCAGGAGTGTGGCCGGATGGTTCCCGAACATCAGCCAGTAGTCCCAACCCGAAAGCATCGTGTCGAAGTTGACGCCTTCGCGAAGGATCGGCAAGAAACCCTTGATGTTTCGGTAGCTGACGTAGCAGATATAGAAGGTGGTTAGGCCGGTCGCGATGTGTCCGACTCGTGACCAAGACCATTCATCGTGAACGATTTCTTTGGTGCCACGCCAGATGTTTCGCCAGCCAGCTCGCCGAATTGCCATCGGGATAACGCCTAAGGCGAAGAAGAACAATCCGATCAGCGGAAGCCGAACGTAGGCCGGGCCCAGAAACCCCTCAGGGTCTTTGAGTGCAATTCCCAAATAGTTGGAAAGGCCGATTGCGGTCAGGCCGATCCCTGCGGCCAAGAGAACGCCAAACGTGTATGGCCACGTGCGCAGCGTGTGCGTCCAGCGTTCAAGCATGCCGACCAGTTTAGTCCCGGCAGGCTGAGAGCGATTCTCAGCATCTACTGGCTGATAGCTAATGGCCTATGCGTCGGCCCCGTCCTGGGGCACCCCGGCGACTGCTTGGGGGTCGTCGATTCGTAACTTCTCGAATGCCTCGACGACGACGCTGCGGTCGATTCGGCCCTCTTCGGCGAGTGCAGCCAAGGCGGCCACCACAATCGACTCGGCATCAATCTGGAAGTAGCGACGCGCGCCGGCGCGGGTGTCGGCGAAACCAAAACCATCGGCACCAAGGGAAGTCCATGGACCCGGCACCCAGCGAGCGATCTGATCGGGCACCGCTCGCATGTAGTCACTCACCGCGATCGTCGGGCCGCCGTCGCCAAGCTTCGTCGAAATCCACGGTTGGCGGGCCGGCTCGGCGGGATTGTTGAGGCTTTGGCGTTCGCATTCTTCAGCGTCACGAGCCAACTCGTTCCAAGAAGTCACCGACCAGACTTCGGCCTGAACGTCGTACTGCTCGGCGAGCAGACGCTGGGCCTTCAGCGCCCACGGAACAGCAACACCAGAAGCCATAATCCGGGCGGGGCGGGTTGCGCCGTCCGGGGCCGGCGAATAGCGGTAGGCGCCACGCAGGATTCCTTCGCCATCGACGTCTGCCGGCTCGACCGGCTGAACCAGCGGCTCGTTGTAGACCGTCAGGTAGAAGATGACGTCCTCGCCGGTTCCCCCATGCGGGTCCGGCGTCGTGCCGTACATCCGGTCCAGGCCGGACTGGACGATGTGCGCGATCTCGAAGGCGAACGCCGGGTCGTAGTGGACAACTGCTGGGTTCGTGCGCGCCAGCAAGGGGGAGTGGCCGTCGGCGTGCTGTAGGCCCTCGCCAGTCAACGTGGTGCGCCCGGCGGTTGCGCCGATGAGGAAGCCGCGAGACATTTCGTCGGCCATCGCCCAAATCGAATCGCCGGTGCGCTGGAAGCCGAACATCGAATAGAACAGGTAGACCGGGATCATCGGCTCGCCGTGAGTTGCGTATGCGCTGCCGGCCGCAGTTGCCGAGGCGACGGCCCCGGCTTCGCTGATTCCCTCGTGCAGCATCTGGCCCTGCACACTCTCCTTGTAGGCGAGCAGGAGTTTGCTGTCGACCGATTCGTACAACTGACCGTGTGGGCTGTAGATCTTCGCCGTCGGGAACATCGAATCCATCCCGAACGTGCGGTACTCATCTGGGGCGATGGGCACGATTCGTTTGCCAATTTCCGGATCCTTCATCAGGTCCTTGAGCAGGCGCACGAAGGCCATCGTGGTTGCGATTTCTTGTTTACCGGACCCGCGCTTCAACTCCTCGTACATGTCGTCACTCGGCAGCGTTAGCGGTTTGGCGCGCACCACCCGCTTAGGCAGCGAGCCCCCGAGCGCTTGGCGACGTTCGAGCATGTACTGGATGTGCTCGTGGTCGGCACCAGGGTGGTAGTAGCTCGCGCCACCGGGGGCGTCGATCTGCTCGTCGGTAATCGGGATGCGCAGCCGGTCGCGGAAGTTCTTCAGGTCGGCAGTGGTCAATTTTTTCATCTGGTGGGTGGCGTTTCTGGCCATCAGTGAATCGAGCAGCCAACCTTTAACGGTGTGGGCGAGGATTACGGTCGGCTGACCTTTGTGCTTGACGGCCGAATCGAAGGCCGCATGAATCTTGCGATAGTCATGACCACCGCGTGGTAGGCGTTCGATGTCTTCGTCACTGAGGTTCTCGACGATCTTGCGCAACTGCGGGTCGGGCCCAAAAAAGTTCTCCCGGTTGAATGCGCCGGAGGCGATCGACAGGGTTTGGAATTCGCCGTCTGGCACCCGATTCATCTGGTTGACCAGCGCGCCGTCGGTGTCCTTCGCGAGCAGGTCATCCCACTGGCGACCCCACACGACCTTGATGACGTTCCAGCCCGCACCGAGGAAGTAGGACTCAAGTTCTTGGATGATCTTTCCGTTGCCGCGAACCGGCCCGTCAAGTTGCTGGAGGTTGCAGTTCACGACGAACGTTAGGTTGTCCAACTGTTCGCGTGCGGCCAGGCCGATCGCACCAAGCGATTCTGGCTCGCCCATCTCGCCGTCGCCCAAGAAAGTCCAAACATGTTGGTCGCTGGTGTCTTTGATGCCACGGTTTTGCAGGTAGCGGTTGAATCTGGCCTGATAGATCGAATTGAGCGCGGCCAAGCCCATCGAGACGGTAGGAAATTCCCAGTAGTCGCTCATCGAGCGCGGATGGGGGTAAGAACTTAATCCGTTGCCGGCGCCTTGAGAGTGTTCTTGGCGGAAGTTTTCGAGTTGCTCTTTGGTGAACCGACCCTCGAGGAACGACCGGGCATAGATACCAGGAGCGGCGTGTCCTTGATAGAAAATTTGGTCGCCGCCACCTGGGTGATCCTTGCCGCGGAAGAAGTGGTTGAAGCCAACTTCATACAGGCTCGCCGCCGACTGGTAGGTGGCAATATGGCCGCCTACTCCTAGGCCCGGGCGGTTTGCTCGCGACACCATAACGGCGGCATTCCAGCGAATATATGCCCGGATGCGTCGTTCGATCTCTTCGTCGCCCGGGAAGTCTGGTTCGCGCTCTGGCGGGATCGTGTTGATGAAGTCGGTGCTGCGCAGCGCCGGCACTCCCACGGCGCGTTCGCGGGCCCGTTCGAGCATCCGCAGCATCACGTATCTGGCGCGTTCGCGACCGCGCTCATCGACCATCTGGTCGAGCGAACTTAGCCAGTCGCGAGTCTCTTCTGGATCCGAGTCGGGCAACTGGGTGGGCATGCCTTCGTGGATGATTGGGCGGTCTTGACCGGGTGTGGTCATCATGTACTCCCTTGGGTGTCGGGGCGGACCCTTCCATCAAACCACTCGAAGTTCGCTAGTGTGAGTGCGGTCAACTAAGAAATCGACCTACTAGCCAGTAGCAAAAGGGCTGCTGCGGTAGGAGAACTGGAGGTGTGGTGGACGCGGGCAAGCTGGGCTTCGTTTCTGACTCCGTCATTCAGGAGCTCGGCTGGGACGAAGACACTGAAGAAGGATTGCGACTAGCAATCGAGACGCACACCGGTCACGAGATGGTCGACGGTGAAGTCGGAGATGTCGTTGACGGCGTAATTTTGTGGTGGCGCGCAGACGACGGTGATTTGACCGACGGGCTGTTGGACGCACTGCAGGATCTGGCCGAAGGCGGATTCGTTTGGCTGCTTACACCGAAGGTTGGGCACGCCGGTCACGTATCGGGTGCCGACATTGGTGAGGCCGCACCGATCGCGGGTTTGTCGATCACCACGACGGCGGCAGTCGGACCAGACTGGGTCGTCACCAAACTTTCTACTCATAAGGGCTGAGGATGACTGTTCCCGTTGTAGAAGTGGGCGCCGAGGCGCCAGACTTCACCTTGCGCAATCAACACGGTCAGGACGTTTCGCTTTCGGGTCTTCGCGGCCAGAACGTGGTCGTCGTCTTCTACCCATTTGCTTTCAGCGGAATCTGCACTGGCGAACTGTGTGAGATTCGCGACAACCTAAAAATGTTCAACGAAGCTGACGCGAAGGTGCTGGCCATTTCGGCTGACCCGATGTTCTCGCTTCGGGCCTTTGCCGAACAGGACGGTTACACCTTCGATTTGCTGACGGATTTTTGGCCGCACGGTGAAACTGCCAAGAAATACGGCGTTTTTCAGGAGGCAATCGGGGCAGCAAGTAGGGGAACCTATCTGATTGACGCCGAAGGCATCGTTCGTTGGAAGGTAGAAAACGAACTCGGCCAGGCCCGTGATTTAGCCGAGTACAAGTCGGCTCTTGCAGAAATTTCTTCGCCTCAGCAGTAACACCTGATTCAACATGTGGAATTCGCGCACATTTCTTGTCGCAATCTGGTTTGATTGAGGTACCGCGCCGCTAGGGACCCGAGACCCTGGCGGCGCGGCTCCTTTGTGTCAGATGCGATACGCTTTGATGCTGTCGGGCGAATAGCTCAGTTGGTTAGAGCATCCGGTTTACACCCGGAAGGTCGGGGGTTCGAGTCCCTCTTCGCCCACCGTGCCGCCTTACGAACTCATACCTCGAAATTCAGCACCGGGTTCACCCGGTTGCGGATCATCTGCGCCCGCGGCTCGACGCCAGCATCGATGGCTTCTGGTTGGGCCGTGGCCCAATACCGGCCCTGTGCCACCTGCGCAAACACGCGCGAAGCATGTTCTTGCGGGGTTATTCCGACAGTGTCAGCGCGATGCTGCAACGCGTCGTTGAACGCATCAGCTGCCGGAAGCGTGCCTTCACCCTTTGCGGCCGAGAAGATTTCGCTCTTAACCGAGTCCGGCAGCACCACTGAAACTTGGATCGGCGCCTTGAGCATCGCCATCTCGTAGTGCAGCGACTCGGTGAGGGCGAGCGTGCCGAACTTGGTCACGCTGTAGGGAGCCATCAGTGGGCTCGGGAACAGGCCGCCGATAGAAGAGACCTGCAGGATCCAGCCTTGCGTGCCCTGTTCGAGCATCTTGGGGACGAACTCGCGCAGCGTGTTCACATAGCCGCCGATGTTGATCCGCAGCATCGCATCCCACTTCTCTGCGGGGATCTCCCAAGAGAAGCCCATCGCCATGATGCCCGCATTGTTGATCAACATGTCGACTGCGCCGAATCGTTCATAGGCGCGGTTCGCGAGGGCCTGGACCGAGGCCGGGTCAGCGACATCAGTGCGCACCGCCTCGACTTGGGCGCCGCGGCCGCGCAACTCCTCGGCGAAGGTCTCGAGCCTTTCCTCGGCAATGTCGGCCAGTACCAACTTCATCCCAAAACTTGCCGCCTGTTCGGCGAATCCTGAGCCGATTCCGGCAGACGCGCCGGTGATCACCGCGACCTTGTCAGCGAACAACTCTGCGGCCGGCTTCTCACTCATAACTACTCCTGTCGATTGGTCCCGCTCTAGATGGACGTGCAACGGGACGTGGTTGTCTTCGACGATAGTTTGGGGAGGAAAATTGCGGGGTGCTCAATTGTGGAGTCCCTCGCCAGTCGGTGGCAGGTGGCAGGATCTGGGCATGACCCAATCAGGCGCGCCAACCACTGCCGACGCTGCCCTGGCACGACTTCGGGCGCTCACGGGGCGCGAAGACGCCCAGTTCCACACGGGACAGCTTGAGGCGATCTCGGCCCTGGTCGATGATCGTCGCCGTGCGCTGGTCGTGCAGCGCACCGGTTGGGGAAAGTCTGCGGTCTATTTCGTGGCCACGGCATTGCTTCGAGCCAAGGGCGCAGGTCCGACGGTTTTGGTTTCGCCGCTGTTGGCGTTGATGCGCGACCAGGTTGCCGCGGCCGAACGCGCCGGGGTGCGGGCGGCCGCCATCAACTCGGCCACGGTCGATGACTGGACCGAGATCGAAAACCGACTCGCGGACGACAACATCGACATCTTGCTGGTTTCTCCCGAGCGGCTAAACAATCCGAGTTTTCGCGAACAACAGTTGCCCTCACTTCTGGCGCGGATGGGTTTGCTGGTCGTTGACGAAGCCCACTGCATCTCAGACTGGGGACACGACTTTCGGCCCGACTATCGCCGACTAGCGAGGGTGATCGAGTCACTGAACCCTGACGTGCCGGTCTTGGCGACCACCGCCACCGCCAATGCTCGGGTAGTTGCTGATGTGGCCGATCAACTCGGCGGCGACGTGCTCACGCTGCGTGGGTCCTTGGCCCGCGATTCGCTTCGGCTCGGCTGTCTGACTCTCGGGTCGACCAAGGAACGGCTGGGTTGGCTGGTGGCCCACCTAGGCGAACTGCGCGGTAGCGGGATCATTTACGCGCTCACGGTTTCGGCCGCCGAAGATACGGCCCGACTGCTGCGCGATGCCGGGATCGAGGTGCGCGCCTACACCGGCCGCACCGACCCGGCCGAGCGAGAGCAACTCGAACAGGCACTCAAAGACAACTCCGTGAAGGCACTCGTAGCAACCAGTGCGCTCGGAATGGGTTTCGACAAGCCAGACCTAGGGTTCGTCATTCATCTCGGCGCACCGTCCTCGCCCGTGGCGTACTACCAGCAGGTCGGCCGCGCAGGCCGAGCAACCGACCAGGCCGATGTCCTGCTGCTGCCGGGGACAGAGGACCGTGAAATCTGGAACTATTTTGCGACCGCGTCCATGCCGGACCCTGACCGAGCCAAACGCGTAATCGCCGAACTTGGGCCCGAACCGATCTCGACGCCGGCGCTCGAAGCGCGAGTCGACATACGGCGCACGCAACTGGAGTTGCTGCTCAAAGTTCTAGATGTTGACGGTGCGGTCCGCAAAGTACGCGGTGGCTGGGTGGCGACCGGGGAGCAGTGGACCTACGACGCGCAGCGCTACGGCCGGATCGCGGCCGCCCGCGAAGCCGAACAACAGTCGATGCTCATTTACCAAGACGCGCAGACCTGCCGAATGCAACTACTTCAACAGGACCTAGACGACCCAACTGCGGCCGCCTGCGGACGTTGTGACGTCTGCGCTGGTCCTTGGTATCGGTCCCAAGTGCCAGCGGCGACACTCGGCCAAGCAACGGCCGCCCTCGAAAAAGTGGGTGTGCCGATCGAGTCGCGCGGCCAGTGGCCAACCGGCGCAAGCCGGCGAGGAGTCGAAGTCAAAGGCCGGATCGGGGTTGAACAGCGCCCCGAAACTGGCCGGGTAGTCGCCCGGCTGACCGACCTTGGCTGGGGCGGGACCCTGCGCGCCCTGTTCGCGCCGGGTGCGGCCGATCAGCCGCTCAGCCCCGAGCTGGAAAGCGCAGTGATCTCGACTCTTCGTGACTGGCCCTGGGACGAACGGCCCGCCGCAGTGGTGGCGATGCCATCAGTTTCTCGGCCTTTGCTCGTATCTTCTACGGCCGCGACCATCGCTGAGCGAGGCCGACTTCGGCTACTTGACACGCTCGACCTTGACCCACACATTCCGCGGGCCGAACACGGTGGCAACAGCGCATTTCGCCTCGGTTCGGTTTGGGGTCGGTTCAGCGTCGGTGAACAACTGCGGGCGGCACTGGCCGAAATCGACGGACCGATCCTGCTAGTCGATGACTTGATCGACAGTAGGTGGACGATGACGGTCGCTGCCCGCGAACTTCGACTCGCCGGCGCGGACTCGGTGCTGCCATTCGCGTTGGCGGTCACCGGCTAGCAGCCCTGGCGAGTAGGCTCGCGCCATGGCAACGCTTCGCGAGGTGGTCGCAGTCCTTGATGGTCTTTACGACCCGGCTTGGGCCGACGACTGGGACGCAGTCGGCACCATCGTGGGCGATCCAGATGCCGAAATCACCAGCATTTTGTTCGCGGTCGATCCGGTCGCCGAAGTGGTCGCCGAGGCTATCGAAATCGGTGCCCAACTGATCGTCACCCACCACCCGCTTTACCTAAAAGGCACGACCACTGTCGCAGCCTCGACGCCTAAAGGTCGAGTTGTTCATGAACTAATTGCCAACGGCATCGCCCTGCACAACTGCCACACCAACGCAGACTGCGCACCGCTCGGAGTGAGCGAATCGATGGCGTTGGCTTTGAGCCTGACCGAACTGCGACCGCTGGAAGTAGATGTTGCGTCGGCGGTGGACAAATGGGTGGTTTTTGTTCCCAACGACTACGCCGACCAGGTTTCGGCCGCGATGCATGCGGTTGGTGCCGGTCAGATGGGCGCCTACGATCAGGCTCAGTTTCGCACCCTTGGCAAGGGTTCCTTCCGGCCGCTGTCCGGCGCGATGCCGGCAATCGGTTCGGTCGGCGAAGTTGAGTGGGTTGACGAAACCAGGATCGAACTCGTTGCCGACCCGAAACTTCGAGATGCGGTCTTGGCCGCAATGCTCGACGCCCACCCTTACGAAGAAGTGGCCTACGACCTGTGGCAGTTGGCCGCCAAGCCAAGCGATCGCGGAACCGGCCGGATCGGCCGGTTGGCAAGACCAATGACTTTGGCCGAGTTCGGCGAACAAGTCAAAGCTTCGCTGCCGCAGCACGAAGGTGCCACCCGCATTGCCGGCGACCTTGATCGAGTGGTCGAGACCGTCGCGCTATGCGGCGGCTCGGGTGACTTCCTGCTGCCTACCGCGACGGCCGCCGGCGCCGACGTATACGTCACCTCGGACCTGCGCCATCACGTGGTGAGCGAGCATTTGCAGGTCACCGGGTCCTGCTCGGTGATCGACGTGCCACATTGGGCAGCAGAGTGGACTTGGTTGCCAGTAGCGGCCGCTGCGGTAGGTGCGGCACTTGGCGATACGGTAAAGACTCGGGTCTCGACGATCGTCACAGATCCGTGGACGCGAACACTCGCAACAGGAGGAACACGTGAAGGCTGAACCGGCAGCGCAACAGGCACTTCTGGACCTGCAGGAGCAGGATTCGGCGTTGGCTCGGTTGGCCCACCGGCGAAAGACCCTTCCCGAGCTTGCTGAGATCGCCACCGTCAACGAGCGCGTTCGAGTGCTCAACGCCGAACGCATCGAGGTAGATACGCGGGTGTCTGACCTGACCCGTCAGCAGAAAAAGGCCGATGCTGAGGTCGAGTTGGTGCGCGCCCGTCGCGACCGTGACGAAGAACGCCTGAACTCCGGGGCGATCACGAACCCCAAAGATCTGACGAGTCTGCAGAGCGAACTTGAGGCGCTTGCTCGCCGAATCGGCACACTTGAAGACGAAGAGCTCGAAGTAATGGAGGCACTTGAAGCGGCTCAAGCAGAGTTGGCGACCGTCACTGCCTCACTTACTGCCGAGAACGACATCGTGGCCGAGCTGACAGCGAAGGTTGAGGCCGCCAATACGACCATCGACGCCGAAGCGGCCGAGGCTCGGGCAGCACGCGAAACGTTTCTGCCGAACATCCCCGAAGACTTGCTGGCCCTTTATGAAAAAGTCCGGGCAAACCACTCCGGTCTCGGTGCGGCCGCCTTGCAGGGCATGAGGTGCGGCGGTTGCCGCATCGATATCAATGGAGCTGACCTGCGCGAGTTGAAAGCAGAACCGGCCGACGCGGTCGTTCGCTGCCCAGAATGCAACCGGATTCTGGTGCGTTCCGAGTCCGCCGCTAGCTAATGGGTTGGGTAATTGAAGCCGATGGCGGCTCTAGGGGAAACCCAGGGCCGGCCGCCTACGGTTCAGCACTGCTGCGTGACGGCGTGCTCATCGCCGACCGAGGAGAAACCATCGGCACCGCGACCAACAACGTCGCCGAATACCGTGGTTTGATCGGGGCGTTGAAACTCGCCCAAGCCCACGCCGGGACAGAGCCGGTCGAAGTTCGGATGGACTCCAAACTGGTGATCGAACAGATGGCGGGCCGCTGGAAGATCAAACACCCGGACATGGTGCCGCTTGCGCTTGAGGCCAAGACCATCGTTCGTGAACTCGGGCCGATCACTTGGACGTGGGTGCCACGCGAGCAGAACAAACGCGCCGACGCGTTAGCCAACGCCGCTCTAGATGAGCAAAAAGCTGGCCGACCTGGGCTGGTCACAAGTTTCGCGCCCGTCCAACTCGCCGACGAGCCCCCTGAGCCACCTGCGGTGTTTACCGAACCGGCGGCCGGCCCGACTTCGGTGATCAAGAATCGGTCGCTGGGTTGGCGCGGCGCGATGGGTGGTGATCCGACCACGGTCATCATGGTTCGCCACGGCGTGACCGCATACACCCAACGCAAACTTTTCAGCGGTTCGGGCGGCGAGGATCCGCCATTGGTGGACGAAGGACTGGAGCAGGCCGATCGGGCGGGCGTTTGGCTGTCTGCAAACGGGGGAGCAGACGCGATCGTCGCGTCACCACTGCTTCGCACCCAACAAACTGCAGCCCAAATCTCTAAGGTGCTCGGCTTGCCGGTCGCCACCGACGAGGGCTTCGCCGAGACCGCCTTTGGTGACTGGGACGGCTTCAGTTTCGGCGACATCATGAAGAAGTGGCCGGCAGAACTTGAATCTTGGCTGGCCTCGACGGCCGTCGCGCCCCCCGGCGGCGAATCATTCGACGCCGTGTCGGCGCGAGTCGAAGCCGCCCGAGATCGGCTCCTGCGCGACTACGCCGGAAAACGGGTGGTGGTGGTCAGTCACGTCACGCCGATCAAACTCATGGTTAGGATCGCGCTCGATGCACAAATGAGCATCTTGCACCGGATGGAGTTAGCGCCGGCCTCGATTTCGACGGTGACTTGGTGGCCGGACGGAACGCCGAGTCTGGGCAACTTCTCCGTCTCGCCCTGACGAGGGTTTCAGGTCGTCAGACGATGACGTCTAGTCGGTTCGGCCCCGACTCTTCGACCTGCCAGTTGAGGTCACGCAGAGCTTCGGCGAAACTGGTTACGTCTTTGGCGTCGACATCGTTTGCTAGTAGTTGGCGAACGATCTGGCCCTTAGTCGCCTTATTGAAGTGACTGACGATTGAACGCTTGCCGTCTTTTTCGGTCAGCACCCGCATGGTGATGGCTCCGCCCGGTGCCTTGCCCAGCGCCACATAGGTTCCAGAGCGCAAGTCGACGGTCAATCCGCCGCCGGCGAGGTCGGCGATTGCGGCCGTCAGTACCGGCTTGTAGCGGCTCGCAACAGGCCCGAGCCGCGGCAGTTTCACGGTGCCGCTCATTCGGTAGGCGGGGATCTGGTCGTTTGGGCGCAACAGCCCAAACAGTGCAGAGGCGATCGCGAGCCGGTCATTTCCGCGCGCTTGGGCCTGACTGCTCAGCGTCGTCCAGTCCAGTTCGCCAAACAACACGCCAGTGTAGACGTCGATCGCCGCCGCGGTCGGGGCCGTCCGCAAAGAGGTGTTGTGTTCGATGTCGGCGGCCTGCTGCGGGCCTAGGCCAAGGATCTCGGCCGCCTTTTTCGTGCCGCTAAGTCGGATAAGTGCATTCAGCAACTGTTCGCGCGTCGGGTTCAGTCGCGGCGATGAAAGCGAGTTCAAGTCCAGCGGATCGCCGGTGGCCGGTCGAGTTTTACCTTCGGACGGCGGCAACAGAATCAGCACCAAGCGACCCTACGTCAGGCCAGCAGCATCCAAATGCCGAGGGCCGCGAACAAGACGGCGGCAAAAATGTGGACTGCCTTCAGCGGCAGCACTCGCAACACCTGCTTGCCGGCAACGACCGCTAAGACGAGCGATGCCAGCATGCCCAAGGTGCTGCCAATCCACACCCAGTACCACGGATATTGGGTCGCCAACGTCATGGTGGCAAACATCGTTTTGTCGCCGAGTTCGGCTAGGGCAAATGCCAAGCCGACGGTGAGCACGGCGCGGGTGTTGTGGGCCCGGACGGTCGGTTCTTCATCGTCATCACCGCGAATCATTGCCCAGAAAGTCAATGCTGAAAAGAGCAAGAAAACCAGCCCGGCAACAACTTGCAGAATGTCTTGGGGGATGTATTTGCCCAGCAAATCGCCAACGAGTGCCGAGGCTAGGTTGATGATGGCGCAGGCCGTGCCCATGCCGATCAGCACGGTACGAGCGCGGTAGCGCGTCGAAAACGCCATCGCCATGAGTTGACTTTTGTCGCCCAACTCGGCGACAAACACCAAGCCGGCGGCGATCAGTACCGCTTCCATTGAGAAAGGCTCCTCGTCCTCCCGGACGAAGAGCCTCAGTAAAACGAGTCCTCGACCGGGCTCGTCGTACACGAATCCGGTCGAAAGTCTCGTCCGCCAAATTTCTTTGGCCTGCCGTACCGGACCCGAGGGTCAGTGTGTCGATACGACCGTTGGGGACTACTCCCTTTCGATTTCCTAAGCCTAGCACTGGCAGTAGACTTGGTTCGCGAATGAGTCGGCCGGGCGGCCGCGGCGCTTCCTTCGGGGAGGTCGAGGAAAGTCCGGACTCCACAGAGCACGGTGGTGGCTAACGGCCACCCACGGCGACGTGCGGGACAGTGCCACAGAGAACAGACCGCCAGCGGCTCCCCTCGGGGAGTGCGGGTAAGGGTGAAACGGTGAGGTAAGAGCTCACCAGCGCTACGGGTGACCGTGGCGGCTAGGTAAACCCCACCGGGAGCAAGACCAAGTTGGTTCAGTTCGCTGAACCGTGCCGTAGGGTTGCTCGTCTTTAGCGGCAGGTAGGTTGCACCGAGGCGTCCAGTAATGGGCGCCCCAGATGGATGGTCGCCCCTGCTTCGGCAGGACAGAATCCGGCTTATAGGCCGACTCATTCGCACTAGCGCTCTGACCTGCGGGAACGCGGTTGCCGGGTGATTCCAGTCCGCATCCAGTCCGCAAGAAGTTCGACAGCGATCCCGAGAGCCTGGTGTGTTTCGGGTTTGCAGACGGCATCCAGGGCCGTGCCCGCTCTCTTGCCGATGGATCAATCGCATCAATAATGATACGATTGATCCATGTCTAGAGGTGAAGCGATCGCCGCGATCAGCACTGTTGCTGCCGAGCAGTGGGGCATGGTGACGGCTGGGCAAGCGCGTCGTCTGGGGGTTTCCCGGGTCGATCTGGGCCGGCTGATCGCGGATGGTTCGGTCGCTCCGGTGCTTGAGGCGTCGCGGGTCTACCGGCTGACCGGGGTGGCCGAGAACTACGATCTCGACCCGCTGCGGGCCGCCTGGCTACAGCTCGGTGGCGAGGCGTTCTGGCATGAGCGATCCAAGAACCCGGATGTGGTGGTGAGGCATCGCAGTGCCGCGCACGTGTGGGGGCTGGGTGACCTGATCCCGCGCCGCCACGAGTTCTATGCCACGACCCGGCTACGCCCGCGCCGTGAGGACATCAAGATCCGGGTGCATGCCCGCCTCGACCCCGGCTGGGAGATGCACGACGGTCTGCCGGTCACAGGCATTGCGGCGACCATCAGCGACCTGTTCACCGCAGGTGAGGACATCTCGGCGCTTCGTCAGATGATCAGCGACGCCCTTGAGCTCGGCCTGGTGACTGAGCGTTCTCTGCGGGAGGACGCGGACTTCCCTGTGGGTCTGCTGACTGACGGGCTCGTGGCGTGACCGCTGGCGAGTTCCCGTACGAGTCGCCGCAGGCTTTCCGGCGCACGCTGGCTGACCGGTTGCGTCAGATCGCTCGCACGGATGGGCGCTTCACGCTCGATGAGCTTCTGCGCCAGTTCGCTTACGACCGTGCGCTGGCGCGACTGTTCAGCTCGCAGGATGCCGACAAATGGGTGCTCAAAGGGGCCGGCGCCCTGCTGGCTCGCGTACGCGTCTCGCGCCACAGCAAGGACGTCGACATGTTCTACGACGTCATCGAGGCAGACGCCGACGAAGCGGTGGACGCGCTGCGCGAGGCGCTGAACATCGACCTGCGAGACTTCTTCGACTTCCGCATCACCCGCGTCTCGCCTCTGCAGGAGGAGGCGAAGGGGCATCGTGTTCACCTGACGGCGTCGCTCGGTCCGGCAGCATTCGCGTCCTTCCACATCGACGTGGTGGTCGGCACCTCCATGAGCGCCGCGCCAGACAGTGCGCCACCGTTGGTGCCGATCATGATCGAGGGACTGGTCAGGCCGCAATATCGGGTGTTCCCGGTGGCGGACCATCTGGCAGACAAGTTCTGCACGACCTTCGGCGCCTACACGCCAACAGGGAGCAGGGAGCCCAGCAGCCGGGTCAAGGATCTGGTCGACATCGGCATCATCGCCACCACTCAAACGGTTGATGCGGCAGCACTTCGGATCGCGGTCGTCACCAACGCAGCGCTGCGGTCAGTCGTCCTGCCCGCAGAGTTCAGCGTGCCGGACCCGGCGAGTTGGGCCTCCCGTTACCCCACGGTCGCTGCTGATGCGCCCGGTGACGTTCCTGACTACGCCGAAGCGACTCGTCTGGCTGGGCTTCTATTTCGGGCGGTGCCGGATCCGACGATGACGGGATCGTGGGATCCGGCGGAGGGGCAGTGGGCGTGACATGGTTTCCGAAGGCCGCGTCGATGGCTTCGCGGGTGCGGTCGGCCGAATCTGGCCACAGGTGGCTGTAGGTGTCGAGAGTCTCCGCAGCGGTCGCGTGGCCGAGACGAGCTTGGACCGTCTTGATCGACTCGCCATAACGGATCAGTAGCGATGCGTAATAGTGCCGCAGCAGGTGCACGCCCTGGCCGTGGGGAATGTCGGCGGCTCGGGCCGCCGGTCGCCAGACGTGTCCGAACGACTGCCGGGTGATCGGTTCACGATCGAGGGTGAACACGAGACCGGCAGGGCCGGGCGGGAATGTCACCACATGGTCGGCGCGGGCGTCGACGACGACCTGGGGGAGTGGGATGGTCCGATTGCTGGCGCGTGTCTTGGGTGGACCGAAGCGTGTCCGCGTCCAGCTGTCGGTGATGAGTTGCCGATCGACGTGGAGTTCACGACGGTCGAAGTCGATCCGGTCCACCGTCAGACCGAGCATTTCACCTTGCCTCATGCCGGTGCCGGCCGCGAGCACGATCAGCGCTTGCAGCTCCTCGGGCATCGCATTTCGTAGCGCTTCGACCTGATCGGTGCGCGGAGGAAGCACACGGACGCGCTCCACCCTGGGTAGGCGGGTGCCCTCGCAGGGGTTGGCCATGATCATCCGGTCTCGCACCGCCGACTTGAACACGCCAGACACGACGCCGTGGAGCACACCGACGGTCGAGGGCGCGAGCCCTCGACGGTCAATACTCTCGTCACCGTCTCCGAGCTTGCGGACCCACGCTTGGATCTCTCCGGGCAGGATCGAGGCCATCGGACGATCTCCGAAGTAGGGGTAGGCGTGGCGGCGCAGCATCGTTTCGACGTGCGCCATTTCAGCCCGCCTCGATCAGCTTGCTGCCCGTTCATCGACCCAGACATTCACGTCGTGCGCGCGGTAACGCAGGTGCCGTCCGATGCGGCTGCACGCTGGTCCTTGGCCGAGGTGGTGCCAGTAGTGCAAGGTCGCTACCGGGATACCGAGGAAGTACGAGACCTCATTGATCGTCCAGAGCCGGTCGGCGGGCGGATTGGCGGGGTTGTCATTCACGGTCGCCCTCCTTCCGAGCCTTCGCGGCAGGTGGCGGACCGGACGGAATGGGGTCCGATGGCGTCGCACCGGTGACGAGGTCGACGTAACTGCGCAGCCGCAACATGCTTTGCACGCAGAAGTCCCACCGCACATGGTCGGCCGGAAACTTTCCGGGCCAGATCACTTCGCTCAGGTGATCAAGAACCACGGCGCAATAGCCTGGATCGCTGACGACCACTTCGATGCACAGCTCCGGGTTGTCGAAGCAGACGCTGCGTACCTTTTCCTTACTGACGTACCAAGCCTCCGGGTCGTGCTCTGCCTTCCGCGTGGCACGGGCCAACTGGCGACGGACATCATTCCTTGCCTTACGCGACGCGTTGTCCTCCAAGACGGCGAAGCCGTCGTCGTCCTTGTGGTGCCGCTCAGTCCAAGGCGCGAGACCGTGGCGATCCTCGTAGGCCTGTTGTCGACAACTTTGCGAGCAATACTTGCGAGGCCTCCCCGTCTTCTGGCGCGGGATCGGCAGCGCGCACTGCAGGCACAGCCGTTCCCTCTGTCCCTTCGGTTCCTCGTTGGGTTGCATGCAAAATCACCTCAACCCACAAGGGCGAAAATGCCTCGCTGAAGGTCAGCCAGCTACATAAGAATTTGCTGCGACCCTTCCACCTTCACTCAGGACAACTGACACGTAGCCGCGAATCGACTGCGATACCGCGTCGCTGCTTGGTTAAGGCCCACGTCCCCGAAATCCCCCATATTCAGAGATTCGTCACACACCTCCTGCATTGACGGAACTGCTGGCTGACCTAGAAGCTTGCGCCAGCAGGCGTCACCTACTGGCGCAGCCTCTTACCAGCGCGAAGTCGAGGCTCGACGAGCCTGCAGAGGTAGACTGTGCAGAGGGCGCGAACGGCTTCGTGCGAGACCACTACGAGATCGTCCGCCTCACTTGTCCCGTACCAACAGGCAAGAGCTGCTGTCCCCGAGAGCGGCCATGGAAGTCATTACCCAGCCCGGTGAGTACGACTCTCGAGTCGACCCCGAAGTCCGACGGCATGGCTCGTTCGGGGCCGCAGCTACTTGGGTTGACCCAAGTCCAGAAGACATTCGCGGCCGGGCAACGCTCATGGATGGTCTGAGACGCATGGATCGCATTTAGGAACTGAGCCCCGCCCTCGCCACTGCCGAGGGCATCGAAGCGAGCTGAAACGAGCAATGATCAGAACCTGTAGATGGCGCTCGGCGAGGTGGCACGTGAAGTGGATGTACCTCCCGAGCAAGATCGAAGCCCATGCAAGTCCGGCTTAATAGACGCGGCACGCAACCAGAGCTTGATTGTAGGGCTTCTCCCCCGTGTCGCTCTGACCCACGACGTCAACGTCCACGTGGTTGCGCCAAGATGTATTCGTCCGATTGTCACATTTCGCACGGGCAACGGTTCTGTTCCCACTTCCGCCTCCCGCGTACACCGTCTTGGTCGGCGAGCAGGCCTTAAGCCGCCAGGAA
This sequence comes from Aeromicrobium sp., assembly GCA_035401705.1. Taxonomy (GTDB): domain Bacteria; phylum Actinomycetota; class Actinomycetes; order Propionibacteriales; family Nocardioidaceae; genus Aeromicrobium. Next base: position 15,701 of record DAONBX010000001.1, on the reverse strand, counting down.
GCGTCGGTGTAATACTCGTAGAGGCAGTTTTTGACCTTTGCGGTGTTCTTCGTGCAGGTCCCGAAGTTCTACCATCCGTGGCCTGACACGTCTCCACTGGAATAGTGCGGATTGTCGCGGCCGCTAACTGGGGTGCATGCGGCGGCAATTGCGAAATCAGTGGAACTCGGAGCCTCATCAATAGCAGGAACGCCCTCACCCATGTCGATCTTCTGGCCGGCCTCATCTAGGTAGACTTCCGCTTTCGAGGGTACGGACGGTGCCGTCCCGGGCACGGCGTTCTCATACGACACTCGATTTGAAGCGTTGGCTGTCACGGGACCCAGGAGGGCGAACCCTGCTAGGACTAGAACCAGAATCGACAACACGTTGCTGATCCTTCTCAAGGAGAACATAGTGGGCCCTTCGGTAGACTATGAGTAACATCACAATGTCCGCCATCTCTCCTCTTGGCAAGGACCATAGGGATTTGCCAAGGATCAGCGAGGGGACCGATCGTTGCTAAACAGCACAGCCCAGTGCTCAGGCGTATGTCGGCTGATCCGTGGACCAGCTTGCTGGCACTACATCAAGTAGAGGGTCGGTCAGCAGTACCTCAATGGCGTCATGCTCGGCTCCGACACCAGCCCAGTGGGGATCTACATCGCTAGCGAAGCACCAACGGTGATCCGACGGCCACACGAAGGCGGGCGGACTCATGCTAGTTAGGCCGTCAACGAGCTCTGCAGGCGGATAGACATCGGTCAAGGACCCCCTCAGTAGGAAGTATCGGCGGCTTGGGAGCTCCACAACTGGCGCATCCACCAGATGGCGTGGAAGTCGACTGCTGCCCCCCATCCGTCCCAGACGCAGAAGTAGAGGTCATCAGGAGTGCCGGTAAAACGAAGAAGGTGACCTACTGCGTGCCAGGCCAGGGTGATCTCAGATGGGTGATCCGGCGGAACGATAACGTCGGCTTCTTGCTCACCACCCTCAAGCGGATCACGGATGTACCTGAGACGAGCGTATGAAGGAAAGCCTGGCGGGCCGAAGTGGATCAATCTGTTTGGATCGAATCCAGGGCGAGTGATCCAGGCCGCTTCCAACGCGCTCCTGCCCGACCGCATTGCCATCTGCTCAGACTACAGGTTTCAACACAATGAATCCCCCGGCGTGTCCGGAGACTCTGGTGTGTCCCGGGTTTCGCGAGGTTCAGTGCCGATAGGCGCAAGCCCATCGGTTCGAGCACCATCGCTGCCTCCGCCCAGAGCGCTTCAGCATCAGCACGGTCTCCGTGGACCAGGACAACGAAGTCATCCGCGTAGCGGATCAGCTTCACCGCTATGTGGCGACGGTCCGCAACTGGTCCGCAAGAGAACCGAAAATGGTCTAAACCGCTCGCAACGCTCAGAGCGTTTGCGCAGGTCAACCCCACAACCTTCGCAGAGGGTGGTGACTGCTCAACATCAACAGGCGGATTCCGGCTTATAGGCCGACTCATTCGCCCTCGATCGCCAAACCGAGCGGTGATCGGTGCCGCGAGCGTTTAGGCTGGCAGCATGAGTTTCTACTTCTGCCTAAAGCATCATGAGGTCGAGGGTGACGCCGGCTGTAAGGCCGCCGATCGACTCGGCCCCTATGACACGCAGGCAGACGCGGCTCGAGCGTTGGAGCGGGTGGCCGAGCGCAACGAGGCTTGGGACAACGACCCGGACTTCAACGACGACCTGTCCGAAGACGAGAGTTGAGCGCCAACTCGCCAGTTGAGTCAACAAGATCCTGGCAGTTCGCGAGCATCCTGCTGGGGCTGCCCTTGGTGGGCTGGGTTCTGCGGCTGAGCCTGACTGGCTGGGTGCCTCAAGGGGACTGGGCGGTCGGTGCAGTCAAAACTCACGACGTCTTCAGCGGGCACCTGCAATTGCTCGGCATGCCCTCGACTTCCGGCAACGAGGTGGCCGGCGCGGCGCTCCACCACTTTGGTCCGCTGGCGTTCCAGCTCGGCTGGCTGCCTTACCGAATTTCCGGGTTCGCCCCTTGGGGGATCTTGCTTGGCTCGGGGCTGCTCGTCTGGTTGCTGATGGTGGTGGGCCTGCGCGCGGCCCAGTCGGTTGCCGGCAGGAACGCCGTGATGGTTTTGACGGCCGTTTACCTAGTGATGTAGATTGTCCTTCGCGGGTTCTTGGTGACGAACTGGAACCCTTTCCCGGTAGTGGTCGCCACACCAACCTTGCTGCTGATCGGCGCCGCCATTTTGACTGGTGAACGTTGGTGGTGGGCCGCGTTTGTCGCCGTAGGCAGCGTCGCCGCGCAGGCACATCTTTTGGGTGCGCTGCTGACGGCGGCGATCGGGGTTGGCGTGCTCGTGATCGGTTTGCGACGACGACTGCTCATCTGTCCAAAACTCGGCGAAGTTGCTCTTTCCCTCGCACTGTTGATTGCCTGCTGGTGGGCACCGGCTTTGGACGTAATCACTAGACATCCCAATAATTTTGACCAAATCCGAAACTATCTTGGCGGGGAGCGGACCGCAGAGGCAGCCACAATAAGCTGGTTGTCCATCGTGATCTACCTCGCGTTGATCATGGTGCTGATCCGGTCACGCAAATTGCGCCAGTTCGGGCCGCTTGTTGACCTGGTGATCTGGTCGCTCGCGGTCTTGGTGTTGATCCTCGTGGTTTTCCCTTCCCGGCAGCTCTACCTAGTTATGGCGCTGGGGGTTCCGATATTGAGCGTTTCGATGTTGAGCCATTCCTTCTTGAAGCGGTTCTATGCGCGAACTTGGCGAAATGTTGCGCTTGCGGCGCTCGCCGCAATGGTGCTTTTCGCCCCGACCACTAGTGGCGGCGATAAAACACTTTATGCGGCATCGGCGAAGGTAATTGGGCAGGTGAACTCGGCACTGGCCGACGTTGATCGCCAAGAGTCAGTGTTCGTCGAAGGCACCGGCGTGATGGCCGCCGGCGGGGTCGGTCCGTCCGTCCAAGCCGCGCTTGTCGCCGACGGTTGGTTTGCCGCGCGAAACGAGTTCACCGCCGACCCCGATCAAGCGTTTCGTGACGAGGTTAGAGACGGGCCATACATTTTTGTGACGATTCGCAACCTCGCCGAGGACGCCACCACGCCAACTGTGCCCGAAGGTTTCGAGTTGTTAAACAGGGCGACTGTTTCGCACGGGCATTCCGGTGGCGGCGAACTTGAGATTCAAGTCTTTCGGGTGAACTGAACCGTCACTGTTCGAACGAGTGCTCGGCCCCGGGGAAGGAGCCGTCTGCCACTTCGGCGATGAACTGTTCGGTGGCGTTCAGCATGATCGAATGCAAATCGGCGTAGCGCTTCACAAACCGCGGAGCCTTGCCGGTGCGCAGGCCCATCATGTCCTGCCAAACGAGTACTTGCGCGTCACAGCCGGCGCCAGCGCCGATGCCAATAGTTGGGATGTGCAGCGTTTCGGTGATCTCTTGGGCGATTGGTGCGGGCACCATCTCCATCACGACCGAGAACGCGCCAGCATCTTGAACCGCTAAGGCGTCTTCGAGCAGTTTTGCGGCCGCGTCGCCGCGACCTTGAACGCGATAGCCGCCGAGGTTGTGTTCAGCCTGCGGGGTGAATCCGATGTGCGCCATCACCGGGATTGCGCCGTCGGTCATCAACTTGATTTGTGGTGCCATTTCGGCGCCGCCTTCAAGTTTGACTGCGTGGGCTAGGCCTTCCTTCATGAACCGCACCGCGGTGTCATAGCCCTGTTCGGGGGAGCGTTGGTAGGAACCGAACGGCAAGTCGGCCACCACGAGAGCGCGCTTCGCCGTGCGGGTCACGGCTTTGACGAGTGAAAGCATCTCGTCGACAGTGATCGGTAACGACGATTCATAGCCGTAGACGTTGTTGGCGGCCGAATCGCCGATGAACAAAACTGGGACGCCGGCTTCTTCAAAAATTTGTGCCGAGTATTGGTCATAAGTGGTGAGCATGACCCACTTTTGGCCCTGCTCCTTCCACTTCTGTAGGTGGTGGGTGCGAACTTTGGTTAGGTCCTTGGTGAGGCTGCCAGCCGATTTCGGTCCGGCGCCGTAAGGAGCAATTTCTTCCATAAGGTCAGCCTAGTGGAGACAAAGCAGAAGTCGGAGGCCTTCGCCGAAGGCTAGACTCACGACTCATGTCCGGCAACCGCAAGTTCCTCGTCACGGCCTGCGGCCTATTGACGGTGCCGTTGGTTTGGTGGCTGGCCCGACTGTCGTTCGCGTCGTGGACGCCTCAGGGGGACTTGGGGATCCAGACGGTGAAGGTTCACGACGTATTCAGCGGACATTTGCAACTCCTCGGCATGCCGGCGACGAGTTATCACGAGGTCGAAGGCCTCTTCGCCAATCACCCCGGGTCGTTGTTCCTCCAGCTGATTTCGGTCCCGTATTCGTTGACCGCTCACAATTCGGTCGGATTGCTCGTCGGCGCACTGGTGGTGATGGGGGCGCTGATCATAGCGTCGTTGCGGGCGGCAGAGCTGGTTGCCGGTCGTCGCGGAATCGCCGTCGTGGCGATCTCTTTTGCGGCCGTTGAGGTTTTTCTTGCCGGCCGGATGTTGACCGGCTGGAACCCGAACGTGACCTGGATTTCGCTGCTTGCGGCTCTCGTTTTTGGTTGGGCGGTGCTTGAAGGACGTCGCGGGTTTATCGCTTGGTTTGTGTTTGCCACTGCGCTTGCGGCCCAGTCGCATGTTGCGGGAGTTCCGGTGGCGATTGCGCTTTTCGTCGCGGTCGTGATCGGTGCTCGACGGCAACTAGCGATGGGGGCAGCCAAATGGGCTTTGGTGATGGGCATTGTGGTCGTTTGCTGGTGGGCGCCAGTCACTGATGCTTTGACTCGCGATCCGGGGAATCTTCAGTCCTTGGTCCGTTGGGTGCTTGACGGGGGCGGGCAACCGGTCGCTGGCGGCACTCGAGCAGTCGCCTACCTAATCGGGGTCGCCCTGCTGGTCCTTGTCTACGCCAGTTGGCACCGTCGAGACCAAGAGGTTTGGGGTTCGCTGTTTACGTTGGGAGCGGTTGCTGCCGGTTCAGTCGCCGCGGTCGCGGTGCTACTGCCGGCGAGGTTCGGGTATCTGACGTTCCTTTCCGGGCCACTTGCGCTGATTGCAGTTGCGCTAGTCAGAAACCTTCTCCCGGTCAAAGGTCGAGCACCAATAGTCGCCGCGGTGGCGTTCGGTGTCCTGGCTCTATTAATTCCAGTACTGCCCAGAGCCGAGTCGGCTTCAAGCGACCTCGCAGCTGAAGTAACCGAAGCGGCCATCACCTTGCTTGCCGAGAATCGCGAGGTCGCGGATCTGCCGCTCGTTGTTGATGGGGTCGGTCCGATCGCGTGGGCGAGCCTGGCATCTGCGGTGCAAGCGGCCGCCGTAGCCCACGGGGAGCCGGCCGTGCTTCGAAACGTCGTGATAGATCAGGACCAAGCCTGGCGCCGTGAATGGCTTGGTGGTGCCCGACGAGAGTTGTTGGTGCGCGAGAGCGGACCGATGGTGCAGCCGTGGGTCGCACCCGAGGGCGCGCGGGTAGTGGATGCTGTCGTTGTTCGCCCTGACGGTTCGGTTCTACGAGACTTAGGTGCGGTCCGCAATTCGCAGACCGAGGATTTCGAACTCTTGCTCCTTGAATATCGCTAAGTCGTTCGGCTGCCGATTGCCGCTGCCGTAGACTCTCGGCGGTCAGCAACATAACGAGAGGAACCTGGTGAACGCGGTAAAGCGGTTCGTAGTGAATCTGCATATGCGCGACCACCTCTTGTTTTGGATCCCGTTCGCGATCGTTTCGGTCCCGCTGTTCTACTACGCCTTTGTGATCATTTCCGGCGGCTGGATTCCACACGGTGATGAGGCCGTAATCGCGATCAAGGCGCACGACGCCTGGACCGGGCACCTGCCGCTGCTGGGGATGCGATCGACCAGTGACGTGACCAGTCCCGGCGTTTGGGCGCACCACCCCGGTCCAATGGAGTTTTGGCTAATCGGCCTGCCCTACCTGCTCACCGGTTTCAATCCGGCCGGGCTCGTCATCGGCTGCCTGCTGCTGGCCCTCGGCTTTGCTGGGACCGCGATCTGGTCCGGCTATCGGGCCGCCGATCGACTCGGTGTGGCCATCATGACTTTCACCGTGCTCGGGATTATCGCGATGTTTGGCGATTCGCTCGTTCTGCCGTGGAACCCGTGGCCCCCGGTACTTGGAGTGTTGGCGATGCTCGCCCTTGGCTGGCGCATCATGTTGGATCACCGCGGGCTCTGGCCGGTATACGTTTTCTGTGCGAGTTTCGTGGGTCAATCCCACCTGAGTTTGCTGCCAGTCGCGGTAATCGTCTCGGCCGTGTTGCTCGGGCGAACGGTTGTTCGGTGGCGTCGGTCGCGCCAGCGCGTCGTTCGCCGCCGCGAGTTGCGTTGGGCGATCGGCGTTGGCGTACTTTGCTGGTTCGGTCCGCTGATCGACTTGATTTCCTACTCGCCCAACAATGTCGGTGAGATTTTGCGGTTGTCTTCGGGCGAGGACGGAACGGCCAAGGGTAGGCGAGAAGGCTTCGTCCACTTGGTTTACATGCTTTTCCCGTGGGATCAACGATTCCGGGCGGAGCTGCGTGTTGGCCGGCTCGGCGTGCTGATGTTGATCCTCACCGCGATGATTCTGTTTGTCGCTTGGCGCAAGAAGCGCGCCCGCAGCCAGTTCGGTGACGGCCGCGATCTAATAACTCCGGCGATGATCCCGACGACCGTTGCGGTTCTGGTCATTTGGTGGGCCGGCAGCAAAACGCCAGGTGGTCTGCGAGTCATCTATCTCGACTTCGCGATCGCCGCGACGATCCTGCACACGGTTCTGGTTCTTGTCTGGGTCGCGCTGGCGGCGTTGGCTTACGCGGCCAAGCGCAAAATCCAGATTTCGACCAAGGCGGTCGCGGCAGTTGCTGGATTGGCGGCCGTCGTTGGCTTGGTGCAGATGCCCGAAGCGTATGCGCGCATCATGACTCAGCAACGCTACGACCAAGACAACAAACAAGCCCAACTCGCCGTCGATGCCGCGATGGAAGTTATGGCCAAACCTGCCCTAGCGGAGTATCCGGTCGCGGTCCGCGGTTTCGGACTGGTCTCCTGGCTAGGAGTCGCGCCGGCGATTGAGGCGGCACTTGTTGCTGACGGTCGCGAAGTCTATTTCGACAACGCTTGGGCGCACCGCGAGGACGATCATTTCCGGCGGACGGCGAACCTGCAGGGGATGCGCGTCGATGTCGTGGTTAGTGAACGATCTCCTGGCGGCGAATGGTCATTTGAATCCGACCAGAAGCCCGTCGAAGAAGTTATCGTCGACAAACTTGATGACGACGGTCAAATGCGGGTCCAGTTCTTTTTGGGGGAGTCCCAAGTGGAGAACACCAAATAATTCAGACGGTTAGTGCTTTTCGCGCCACCGGTTGGTGATTGGCACGCGACGGTCCCTGCCGAAGTTTCGCCGGCTGATCTTCGGGCCCGGCGGGTATTGGCGGCGCTTGTATTCGGCCCGATCTACAAGCAGGGCAACCCGATCGACCAGCGCCGGGTCGAAACCTTCGGCGATGACTTCGGCGGTGCCCAAGTCCCGTTCGACATAGGCGTCCAAGATCGCGTCGAGGACCTCGTACGGGGGCAGGCTGTCGCTGTCGAGCTGGCCGGGCCGCAACTCTGCCGAGGGCGGTTTGGTGATCGTGCCGGGCGGAATCGGGGGAGTTTCACCCCGCTGAACTGCGAACTCATTTCGCCAAGTGGCCAGCTGCCAAACGAGCGTCTTGGGGACGTCCTTGATCGGTGCATAACCGCCGACGGCGTCGCCGTAGATTGTTGAATAGCCGGTGGCCAGCTCTGACTTGTTGCCACACGCCAAAACTAGGTGGTTTTCTTGGTTGGACAGGCCCATCCAGATCACCGCCCGGATTCTGGCTTGGAGGTTCTCCTCAGCCAACCCTGTCAGGCTCAGGTTTGACTGGAACTGATCAAAAATCGGCGCAATCGGCACAGTTCGCAACGTCAGCCCGGTGCGGGCGGCTTGATCGGCCGCGTCGTCCTTGGAATGCTCGCTGGACCACTGGCTCGGATTGGAGACCCCGAATACGCGATCGGCGCCGAGGGCGTCGCAGGCGATCGCCGCCACGAGAGTCGAGTCGATTCCGCCGGACATGCCGAACAGCACGGAACTGAAGCCGTTCTTTCGGACGTAGTCGCGAAGCCCGACGACGAGCGCCTGCCAGCGCTCGGCCAAATCATCTAGGCGTTCGGCGATCTTGGAGGCGCGGGGCGCATAGGGCGCTAACGCCACTGAGGTGATGATTGACCGTTCGACCTGCAGCCCTTCGAAGCGAGTGTCTGGGCCGGGCATGGGCGCGGTAGCAGCGGGCAGGTCGAGGTCGACGACCAGCAGTTCGCTCTCAAACTGGTCGGCTCGCGCAACGAGGTTGCCGGTCGCATCGACCACCATCGAGTCGCCGTCGAAGACCAGCTCGTCTTGGCCGCCAACCAAGTTGACGTAGGCCAAGGTGCAGTTTGCATCGGCCGCTCGCCGCGCGCAAAGGTCGAGCCGGGTGTCGTCTTTGGCCGCCTCATATGGCGAGCCGTTCAGGACCACCAGCAGTCCGGCATCGGCGGACTTGGCCGCCTGTGACGGCCCCTCCTGCCAAATGTCTTCGCAGATGGCGATGGCCACGTCCACGCCGTGAACTTGAACGATTTGAGTCCGGTTGCCAGGTACGAAATGACGGAACTCGTCGAACACGCCATAGTTCGGCAGATGGTGCTTGTCGTATCGAGTGACGATTGCGCCGCGATGCAATACTGAAGCGGAGTTCACTGGTGCGTTCTTCGGCAAACCGAGTCGATCGGGCACGTCGGTTGCTTGATCGAGATGACCAACGATGACAACAAGTTCGCTCATACCTTCGGCCACGAGGCGGTTCGCGAACTCCTGAACGGCCCACTGTGAGCGCCGAATGAATGCCAAGCGGTAGGCAAGGTCTTCGATCGGGTAGCCAGTTACTGCCATTTCAGGGGTAATTAGTACGTGCGCGCCGGCGGCGTGTGCTTGGCGCGCACTGGCCAGCAACAGTTCGAGGTTTGCGTCGATGTCGCCGACCACGGGGTTCAGTTGGGCCAAGGCGAGGCGAAGTTGAGGCACTTGTCCAGCGTAGTCGCGTGCCAGCGACGAGACGAGCAGCAACGCCCCTAGACTGACCGCATGGGTAAGCAAGAGGATTTTGTGCTCCGGGCGTTAGAAGAACGCGATGTCCGATTCGTTCGGTTGTGGTTCACCGACGTGCTGGGGTCCCTGAAGTCGGTAGCGATCGCCCCGGCCGAACTCGAAGGCGCCTTCGAAGAAGGAATCGGTTTCGACGGTTCGGCCATCGAAGGGTTCGCGCGCGTTCACGAGGCCGACATGTTGGCCATGCCCGATGCCTCCACCTTCCAGATCTTGCCGTGGCGTGGTGAAACCCCAGCCACTGCAAGGATGTTCTGCGACATCGCGATGCCCGACGGCAGTCCCTCCTACGCGGACCCGCGATACGTGCTCAAGCGAACGCTGGCCAAGGCTGCCGACGCTGGCTTCACCTTTTATACCCACCCTGAGGTCGAGTTCTTCGTCTTCAAGGACAAGCCCGAGCCGGGCAAGCGCCCAGTGCCGGTTGATGACAGCGGCTATTTCGATCACACCGCCCAAGGTGACAGCCAAGACTTCCGCCGTGAAGTAATCACCATGCTCGAAGCGATGGGAATTTCGGTCGAGTTCAGCCATCACGAGGGCGGGCCAGGCCAGCAGGAAATCGACCTGCGTTACGCCGACGCGCTGACGATGGCCGACAACATCATGACGTTCAGAACGGTCGTTCGTGAAGTTGCCTTGAGTCAGGGCAAGTGGGCGTCGTTTATGCCTAAGCCGTTTACCGAATTCCCCGGTTCGGGTATGCACACCCACGTTTCCCTGTTTGAGGGCGACGAAAATGTGTTCCACGAAGCGGGCGCGAAGTACCAACTCTCCGAGATCGGCCGATCATTCATCGCCGGTGTTCTCGAGCACACCCCCGAAATCACTGCGGTGACGAACCAGTGGGTCAACTCCTATAAGCGACTCGCTTGGGGTGGCGAGGCCCCCAACTACGTCAGCTGGGGCCACAACAACCGCTCAGCGCTAGTGCGGGTGCCGATGTACAAGCCGAACAAGCCCGGTTCGGCACGTGTGGAGTTGCGGGCGCTGGATTCGGCGTGCAACCCCTATTTGGCCTATTCGCTGATCCTGGCGGCCGGGCTAAAAGGCATCCAAGAGAACTACGAACTCCCTCCTGAGGCAGAAGACGACGTCTGGTTGCTTAGCGAGAACGAGCGGCGAGCGATGGGCATTTCACCATTGCCGCGCAACCTCGACGAAGCGATCCGGACAATGGAAAACAGTGAACTGGTTGCCGAAACGCTCGGCGAGCACGTTTTTGATTTCTTCTTGCGAAACAAGCGCGCCGAATGGCAGGACTATCGCTCGCAGGTGACCCAGTTCGAGATCGACCGGCTTCTGCCGGTTCTCTGAGGAGATCGTGGCTCGCAACAATTACGCCGATCCGGTCGCGGCCGAAGCAAATCTGGCCCGACTGACCGAACTGCCTGCCGAGGTGCTCGACCAGATCGAGACGGTGGCAGACCCAGATACTGCGCTCCATTCACTGGTCGCGATCATGGAGTCGGCCGACCGGGTCGCACTGGCGCGGCAGTTGCTCGCCGACCGCGGTTTTCGTGATCGGCTCTTGGTGGTGCTTGGCACAAGTCGAGCGCTGGGCGAGTTTTGGGCCAGGCATCCCGAATTTGTCGGTGACCTCGCCGAAGACAACCTTCAACTTAGAACCAAGACTGAAGACGAATACCGCGCTTGGTTGGGTCAAGCCCGAGACCCGGACGAACTTCGGGTGCTTTATTACCGCGCATTGACTGAGATCGCCGCTCGTGATTTGAACGCCTACGCGACTTTTCAGCAGTCTTCTGCCGAACTCTCAGATCTGGCGGTCGCCACCCTCGGGTCTGCGCATCGGCTGGCGGCCGGTGCTGAGCCAGATGCCGACCTAGTCAGCCTCAGTGTGATCGCGATGGGCAAGACTGGCGGCCACGAACTGAACTACATCAGCGACGTTGACGTGATTTTTGTCCACGAAGCCGTTGCGGGTGCTGACGATGACAAAGCCAACAAGGCTGCCACTCGGATGGCTGCGGCAATAATCAAAGTTTGCGGCGACCACACGGCTGAGGGGACGATCTGGGAGGTCGACCCGAACTTGCGGCCCGAGGGTAAACAAGGCCCGCTGACTCGGACGCTGAACAGCCACATTGCCTACTACGACCGGTGGGCGGCTACTTGGGAATTCCAGGCGTTACTCAAGGCTCGCTACGGCGCGGGCGACGAAGAGTTAGCCGGTCGCTACCTAGCAGAACTGCAACCATTGGTTTGGAAGGCGTGCGAACGCGAAGGTTTTGTGGTCGACGTTCGGGCGATGCGCCATCGCGTGATTGAAAATATCCCCGCGGGCCAGCGTGAACGCCAACTCAAGTTAGGCAGTGGTGGGCTTCGTGATGTTGAGTTCGCCGTCCAGTTGCTGCAACTCGTCCACGGGCGGTCCGATGAGGAGATCAGGAGCCCTACTACGTTGGTGGCGCTGCGTTCGCTGACAGAGCGAGGCTATGTCGGGCGCCGCGACGGGTCGGCCTTGGAGGACGCTTACGAGTTCATGCGGGTATTGGAACACCGAATTCAACTCTTCCGGCTAAAACGAACTCACTTGGTTCCCGATTCGGCCGAAGACCTGCGTCGGATTGGTCGCAGCATGGGCTTTCGCACTAGCCCGGCCGAGAACCTTGTTCGCGACTGGCAGGCTCACCGGCGGGTGGTCAGCCGGTTGCACGAGAAAATCTTCTACCGACCACTGTTGGAAGCAGTCGCGGCTCTGCCCGAAGACCGACTCACCCTCAGTACGGCCGCGGCCGAAGAGCGGTTGGCCGCGCTTGGTTTCAACGACCCACGCGCGGCGATGGCACATATCAGCGCGTTGACCGCTGGAGTTTCGCGGCGAGCGGCAATCCAGAAGTCGCTTTTGCCGGCGATGCTGGGATGGTTTGCCGAGTCGCCGAATCCGGACTCCGCGCTACTTTCCTTTCGCCAACTGTCAGAGGATCTTGGCGATTCGCCTTGGTACCTGCGCAAGCTTCGTGATGAGGGCACCGGCGCCCAGCAACTCGCCCGGATGCTTTCGGCCAGTCAGTACGTGACGGAGTTAATTCGCCGCGCACCCGACTCGGTGGCTTTGCTGGGAGACGAAGACGCGCTAAATCCTCGCGAGTTGAACCGTCTTGATACCGAGATGGAACTGGCGGCCGCTCGTCATCGGATTCCTGACGGCGCGATCAGAGCGATCCGACGAATCAGGCGCCGCGAACTTTCGCGAATCGCCATGGCCGATGTACTGGGCCGACTAGATGTGGTCGAAGTTGGTGAAGCTCTAACTGCGATCAACACCGCCACCCTAAAGGCGACCCTGCGTACGGCCGAAGCGGCGTGGGTTGAAGGGAACGGGCGTGCGCTGCCGACCCGTAATGCGATTGTGTTGATGGGGCGGCTTGGTGGGTTTGAAGCAGGTTATGGCTCGGATGCGGACGTTATGTTCGTGTACGAACCGGCTGACGGCGCTGACCCGGCCGAGGCGAAATCCTGTTCGCTCTGGATCGCCCAGTTGCTGCGCAAGATGCTGGCCGCCCCGGGCAGTGATCCGGCCCTGGAGGTCGACGCTGATTTACGGCCGGAAGGCAAGAGCGGTCCGCTGGTGCGGTCGTTTGCGGCCTACCGTTCCTATTACGAAAAATGGGCCGACACGTGGGAAGCGCAGGCACTGTTGCGAGCCAACCCGGTCGTCGGCGACGAAGACCTTTGCCAGCGGTTCGCCGAACTTATCGACCCGATTCGCTACCCGGCTGAGGGATTGAGCGCAAACCAAATCCGCGAGATCCGCCGGATCAAAGCCAGGGTAGACAACGAGCGACTCCCGCGCGGCGCGAATCCGAACACCCACCTCAAACTCGGGCGCGGGGGCTTAGCGGACGTGGAGTGGACGATCCAGTTGCTCCAACTGGAACACGCATATCGGGTACCCGGGCTGCGAACGACCCGGACCCTAGCGGCAATTCAGGCCGCAGTTGAAGCCGACCTATTGACTCAAGCTGATGGCGATTCGCTGATCGAAGCGTGGCGAATGGTAACCAGAATCCGCAACGGTGTGGTCTTGTGGCGCGCCAAATCTGCCGAGTCCATGGTTGAAACGGCCGGCGATCGGGCCAGCCTGGCCTACCTGCTTGGCATTGGCCAGGACCAGACTGAAGAAATGGTCAACCAGTACTTGCGGGTGACGCGACGCGCGCGCCAAGTGGTCGAGCGAGTTTTCTACGAATAAGTTCTGTAACTCTATTCGGGCTACCCTGTGGTCATGGTTGCTCGAATAGTCGCAGTTGTTCTAGTCCTTGCAGTGACATTGTTCTCGCCTGCCGTAGCAGACGGTTCCACACCTGCGGACGAGCCGACTACTGAACCGACGACCGAGCCGACGACGTCTCCGACCACTGCGCCGCCGTTGACGCCGATCGTGGTCGTAGAGCGTCCGAGGGTGACCGGTACGGTACGGTTCGGCCGCACGGTCACGCGCACGGTTGGCAAATACTCTGTCGCTGGACTCACCTTGAATACGGTCTGGTTGCGCGATGGAAAGGCGATTCCGGGGGCTAGGTCGGCCAAGTACAAAATCCAGGTGGGGGACGTCGGCCACCAAATCTCGGTCAGAGTCTCGGCACGAAAGACCGGCTACCTTCCAGCGACCAGCGAGTCCAAAAGGTTAACAGCGAAGCATGTGAGAGACGTTCGCCGAACAGTCAAATACACGGTGGTCACCCGCGGATCCATCACCACGGATGTGCAGACTTTTCGACGCCAGGTTGACGAGACTCTGAACGACCCGCGTGGCTGGCGGGCCGCGGGGATCAAGTTCACTCAGGTGAAGTCAGGTGGTTCGATGACCGTTGTGTTGGCCCAAGCATCAAAGGTCCCGACGTTCTCAAGTGCCTGCTCACCTACCTGGAGTTGCCGCGTTGGAAGAAACGTGATTATCAACCAAGAACGCTGGAAGCACGCCTCGCCTGCGTGGAACGCGGCAAAGGGGTCAGATTTGCGTGGCTACCGCCATATGGTTGTCAACCACGAAACTGGGCATTGGCTCGGTTGGCACCACAAGTCATGCGGCGGCAAAGGAAAACTAGCGCCGGTAATGATGCAGCAGTCAAAGGGCTTGAAGGGTTGCAAGTTTAATTCTTGGCCGAAAGTAAAAGAACGAAACGTGCCCCGCTTCCGCTGAGGGAAATGGGGCACGTTTCGCTAGGAGTTTCAGGATTCAAGAATCGGTGCACATTCCTTGCTCGATTCGATGGCCTTCTTCAGGCCGGCGTCTGAGGCGCTCAGTTCGATGAGCGGTCCCTGATAGGTGGCCGGGTCGGCCAGATCCTCACCAAGTTCCAAAATGGCTTTTTGCAGTTGGTCTTGGCTCGACGCTTTAGCCTTCTTGAAGCGGGTAGCAATCCCGTCAAGAGTGTTGGCGGCAGTTTCGAGAGATTCCTGGGCTTTCGCGTAGCCTTGCTTGGCTTCAGCGCTTGCGCCCGGGGGCGTTCCGGCATCGGCGAGGATCTTTTGTTGCTCATCAAGTCGGCTGCCGAGCTCGTCTAGGAAACCAGAAATGGATGCGCTTACTTCAGCAGCCGAAGAACCGGCAGTGGCTGGTGGCTCAACTTCTGCCGTGGTTGCCGCGAGGTTCTTACAGAGGCTGGCGACCCACTTTTCCTGGGCGCTCGCATCAGGCTTGGAGTCGCCGCCGCCGCAGCCGCTTAGCGTCAAACCGGCAGTCAATGCCACGGTTGCCAGAGCCGCACTTACTTTTCGTGTCATTTGAATTCCTTTGATTTCACCTGAGAGTACTGAATGAAGCAGGGTCCCGCCGCGAAATGCGGCGGGACCCTGCTCGGATTTCATCCGATGATCGTCACACTGCTCACGGAGCGAGGGTGGCGGTCATTTCGTTGCCGGGGCCGGTCGCCTGCTTGGAGAGCAGGTCGTTCAGCAGGCCACAACCCTGAAGCTTCGCCACGTCGTAGGTGCCGCTAACAGCGCCGCCCTTGAGTGGGTGGAAGTTCGTGGAGGTCAACGTGATGTCAGACGGCTTCGACGTCTCGCACTTCGAACCGCCGCCGAGCTTGAGGCCGAAGGCCTTGATCGAGGGGATCGAGATGCCGACCTTCGAGGTTGCCGTCAGGTTCTTGCCAACCAACTTGCCGTTGGTCTTGCCCACCGGCGTGAACACGAGCTCAGAGGTGACCGGCAGGAAGCCGAACGCCTTGAGATCAGCCTTGGTCTTGTCCAACTTGAGGTCAGCGGTGAAGTTACCCGAAATCAAGTCGAACTTGGCGTCGATCGTGCCGTTAAGCGGGGCGGTGCCGTGACCAGCCTTGATGGTGGTCTGGCCCTTGAGCTTGAGCAGGATGTCGATGACGGTGTCGTCGGTCGGCTCAACAGTCGGCTGAGTGGTCGGCTGAGTGGTCGGGACCGTGGTGGGAACCGTGGTGGGAACCGTGGTGGGAACCGTGGTGGGAACCGTGGTGGGAACCGTGG